>CAYRYA010000001.1:0-85110 GCA_964428435.1 uncultured Candidatus Saccharibacteria bacterium
CGCTCGATTTCTTCGTTGATAGTCGCTTCTTTTTCGATGAATGTGTCCGTGGTCGGCATGTACGCCTCTGGCTGATAGTAGTCGTAGTATGAGACAAAGTAATGAACTGCATTGTCTGGGAAAAATTCTCGATATTCTTGAGCAAGCTGTGCTGCAAGTGTTTTGTTGTGAGCGATAACCAACGTCGGCTTACCGATTTGTGCAATAACATTTGCTGCCGTAAAAGTCTTCCCTGAGCCGGTCACTCCGATAAGAGTCTGATGACGGAGACCTTTTTTGACACCAGAAACAAGCGATGCAATCGCTTTTGGTTGATCTCCTGACGGAGCATATTCACTTTTGAGCTTAAATACTTCCATAGGTTTACTATATCATGTGAATAATTTAAATACAGAGTATACAAAAATCACTTTTCCAGGAAGTGCTCTCCTAAGAGCACTTCCGCAAGGAAAAGATTTAGCACTAAAAAAAACGGCATACGCCGTCTACTGAAATGATATGAAAAGGGGTAGTGTAATGTAGGGCAGTAACCACCCCTCCTCATACTATATTTGAGTCACCTCCTTGTTGCCGGTTGGCCGAGGGTACTGCTTTGCTGGATCACCCCCTCCCTACTCTGTGTTGTTGTTAGCGACACGCTCGTATTCACGTTCTACGAGCAAAAGTAGGGAGAGGGTTACCATTTACGCCATTCAACTATTATACATGTGCGCATCTTAATAGAACCTCCTAAATTTAGGATAAAACAATCCCAATATAATTGCAACCAATAAACCCTACCTGTAGTACCGCTTCAAAAACCCTTCTTTGTATTCAAAAAAAGTATCGTTCCCTATCGCCCCTCTCATCTTATCTACCATATGAATAATAAAATGGAGGTTATGAACAGAAAGGAGTGTCCCCGCAAGCATTTCTTTTGAGCGAAAAAGGTGTGCGAGATAGGCTTTCGTATAATGCTTACACGTATAACATCCGCATTCTGCATCTACGGGCGTGAAGTCTTTTCGATATTCTGCATTTGTCAGATTAATTTTCCCCTCTCGTGTATGTGCCCCACCATTACGCGCCATACGAGTCGGCGCAACACAGTCAAACAGGTCACAACCGTTTTCCACCGCACCAAAAAGATCCATCGGCTCACCGATACCCAACAGATGTCTTGGTTTATCTTCTGGAAGCACACTGTTGCACCACTCAACCGCTTTATTCATATCCTCCTTTTCAAAAGATCCTCCGATACCATACCCATCAAACGGAAGTGCACCTAAAAACTCTGCGCTTTCTTTACGAAGTTTTTCACTTCTACCACCTTGGACAATACCAAAAAGCCCTTGGGTTTCTTTGTTTGGTTTTGAGTGATGATAATCAAGCGAGCGCTTTGCCCAACGATGTGTCCGGTCGAGCGCTTCTGCTTGATAATGTTCTGATTCGTGAGGTGAGGTACATTCATCAAATGCAAAAATCATATCCGCACCAAGGTTGTGCTGAATCTCAATACTTTTTTCCGGAGTAAAGTAGTGCGAGGAGCCATCAATATGAGAACGAAACATCACCCCATTTGGATCAATGATTGCTTTACGAGACATCTCTTCATTAAGTACAGGAAGTGCAAGTTCTTCTTCTCCACGTTTAAGAATTTTCCCCAAACCTTTACCATATGCAGCGCCTAGAGAAAAAACTTGAAACCCTCCTGAGTCGGTCATAGTAGGACCATACCAATTCATAAACTTCTGTATTCCTCCAGCATCACGAACTATATCATCTCCTGGTTCGAGATAGAGGTGATATGTGTTTGCAAGTACCACCTGAGCACCGAGGTCTTTTACCATTTCAGGAGTGAGCGCTTTCACTGTAGCTTTAGTACCTACAGTCACAAAAGCAGGAGTCTGTATGTCTCCATGAGGAGTCGACAAGACCCCGGTTCGCCCGAGCTTTCCTTTGAGTTTATTTTCGATTTTAAAATTAAGAGGCTTCATTTCTATACAATAGCTTAAAATACTCATCTTGGAAAACTCTTTTATTTATTATATTGACATCTATAAAAAAGCATTATATGCTACTTCGAGACATTTTCTACCATTTAACTTGATAGAAAATGAAACAAAGAAGGGATTCACATGCTTACATCACTGACTTCTGTTTCAATCCCAGAACATGTCGTCACCACACTGTTCCCCGCTGCATACAAAAAAGTCCACCGCGGCACCATGCCGACACGCTTGGACAAAACTTTAAAAAGGATCTTGGCGACATGCCAACCAGTCTTATTGAATCACTGGGACGATGTTGTCCCAAGAGATAGTAATACTGAAATTTTCACTTGCGATACTTTCTTGTTTACAGTTAGTGTGCACCCTACACCAACGATAACAAATGTCTTCGTAATAAAGGAGTTACTGGAGAAGCGCATATTTATCTCCAGAAAAAACCGTTGGCCAATCGACCTCTTGAAGGTCAGAATCCGACCGAATGCTACAACTCGCTTCGCTAGAGAATTTCCGGAACACATTCGCTACGACATCAACCTGAGTATCCTGACTCTACTCGGAAAAGCTCAGGAGAAAAACGCTATCAGTCAAAGCGGGGTCATCCGACGCCTCATCTCCCACAAAGAAAAAGCTCGTTACTTTAAATTTGGATCGATAAGGTTTGTTGTCACAGAAAAACCTAATGGATTCGAACTTGTGACAGTGGAAAAAGATATGGGCTTTAAATAACCTCACCCACCGCCGTATTGTCTACCAGACAATACGGCGTCTCTGTAAAATAGACTTTTTTCAAAATTATGTTAGATTTTCAGAGGAGGTTCTCTTGAAAATTACTGCGCATCAGGTGCCTGTCAGTCAAAACACGCACCCCATCTTTATGACAATGCATGGATGGTCAATTGTTTTTCTCAGTGTCATTGTGTTGTATGCGGTGGGGTATTCTCTCACTCGCTATAAACGACGAGGTGACCACCCGAGCCCCCTCGCAAAAGACAGTCACCCTGCGGGGTAACCCTAACAAAAAAGGGACGCGTATGCGTCCCTTTTTCCTATTTACTCCACTTTTAACAACTCAACTTCAAACACCAGCGTTGAACCTCCTGGGATTGGTCCATAATCATTTGCTCCATATCCATACTCAGGCGGCACGGTAAGCATTCGTTTACCTCCCACTTTCATACCAACAACTCCTTTGTCCCAACCCTGTATAACCTGCCCTGCACCCAAGAGGAATGTAAATGGTCCTCGTCCTACTGATGTATCAAACACCTTTCCGTTAGTAAATTTTCCTGTATACTCCACAGTCACCTGTCGACCAGGCAGTGCTTCCTGTCCTGTACCAATTAGTGTATCCTCAATCATGATTTCTGATGTATTCATATTTTTTGTATTAGAAGGCTCATTTCTATTTATAATACTTAATATATTTTCTCCGAAGAGAAAAAAGAATCCTATTACAAACAAAGACACAGCGACAGCAATCCACTCTTTTTGATTTAGTCTTTTCATATTAGATTAGTTATAACTTTTATAAATGAGCAAAGTTCTAGGCGGACGATAAAAATAATTCGAGCCTTACTTGTCGTAAGGTGAGAATTATTTTTTAAAGTCCAACAACGAAATTTGCCATTTATAGAAGTTGTTTTATTCTAGCATACCTACATGACGGATAAAGTGCTATAGTAGAGTATATGGAACAAAAAGCTATTCGTATCAACAAATACCTTGCAGACAAGGGCTATGCTACTCGACGCGGAGCTGATGATATCATACAAAAAGGATTGGTTACCATAAACGGCAAACGTGCTGTACTCGGAGACAAAGTTACCGAAACTGATGTTGTGGTAGTCAATCAAAAACGCAAACCAAATCAATACGTATATCTTGCATACAACAAACCCAAAGGATTGGTAAGTACCAACGCTCAGGGTGAAGAAAAAGAAATCATCGATGCGGTACATTATCGTACTCGGGTATTTCCTGTTGGACGACTTGATAAAGATTCTCATGGTCTTATCATCCTCACCAATGATGGACGGATCACTGATCGTCTTTTAAACCCAGACAAACATCACGAAAAAGAATACGTGGTTACGGTCAACAAAAAATACACTCCTGCATTTATCAAACACATGACAGAAGGAGTTGATATTGGTGACTACGTAACCCGCCCAACAAAAGTTAAAAAGTTAAAAGATATGACATTTGCGATTACACTTACTGAAGGTAAAAATCGTCAGATTCGCCGTATGACAGAAAAACTTGGATATACAGTAACCGATCTCAAACGTGTTCGTGTGCAAAATATACTCCTCAATGATACAAAACCTGGACAGTATCGTGAGATTCTTGATGAAGAACGTGAAAATTTTCTAAACTCTTTAGGGCTTTAGAAAATAGTCCAGCATCTATCCAGTTTGTACCGTAAAAAATTAACAAAGATTAAGTTCTGACCTGATAGGCTTTTGACTTTATAGACTTTATGGACTGACTCAAGGTACAATATCTTCATGAGTGAAAAACAAAAAATTGTCCGTGAAAAAACTGAATTTAAAACATTAACAAAGAAAGAAATGCATGCTGCTGCACATGAGCGCATTTCTTTAATTAGCCGAGAATTCAAAGAAGGTTTTAGTTTTCTTGAAGACCTTCCACGGTCAGTAACTTTTTTTGGTGGAGTAAACCTTGGTCCCGATAACATATTTTACAAAAAAGCCGAAGCGCTTGCATTTCGTATCGCAAAAGAACTCAATTATGCAATCGTGACTGGTGGAGGGCCCGGCATTATGGAAGGAGCAAATAAAGGAGCGTTTGAAGCTGGTGGAGAATCAGCTGGACTTACGATCCAGCTTCCTCGAGAACAAATCGTCAATCCATACCTTACAAAACACCTTGATTTTTATTACTTCTTTAGTCGTAAGGTATGTCTCTCTTTTGCAGCAGAAGCATATATCTTTTTCCCCGGTGGTTTTGGTACACTCGATGAATTTTTTGAAGTGGTTACCCTTGTTCAAACAAAAAAAATCGAGCGAGTTCCTATTATTCTTGTCGGGCATGAATTCTGGGATGAAATGTACGAAACAATGAAAAAAGAGTTGTTGTTCAGAAAGACTATTGAACCAGAAGATTTGACACTCTTTACTATCACCGATAACGAGGATGAAATTATTGATATCATTAAAAATGCTCCTGTACGTAACGGTATCCCTATCGAGCATTTCGAACCAGTAAACCCTCTCGCTCAAAAGGAATGCGTGCCATGTGAAGGAAATGTTGCACCACTCACCCACGAACAAAATGAAGTTCTTCTAGAGCAAATCAATCAATGGGTACTTGTTGAAGATAAGCATATTGAAAAGATTGTACAGTTTGGAGATTTTAGAGAAGCAATACGTTTTGTAAATAGAGTTGCACATATTGCAGATGTTGAAAATCATCATCCAGATTTACACTTATTTGACTTCAATAAAGTAAAAATCGTACTAACTACACATGCTATCAAAGGATTATCTGACAATGACTTTATTGTTGCTGCAAAGATTGACGAATTGTTGAGATAGGGGTAGGCTATGTGACGGAGGTATCCTCAATGTCTGCGGGATCTGCAAAATTTCGGGGTTCGACTCGTGAATACTGTACTGTTTGCAAGCAGTACACTCTAAAGCGCCTACTCGAACCCCCAAACCATCCAACCGGGGAAAAACTCACACGAGAATGTACCGTTTGTTTTCCTCTTGATGATTGTCTTGAGGAGTAAAAAGAGGCCAAGCGGCCTCTTTTTCTATATATCTTCTCTCAATGTTAGACTACTCTTCTATATTTTTTTTGATTTCCTTAAACTCATTCTCAATCTCTTTCAATCGTTCTTTTGAATCTTTGATGAGCGTAACACCCACTTTCACTTGTTCAAGTGCTTTTTCTACATCCATCTCCTGTTGAGACTCAAACCACGAAACAATAGCTCCTAACTGTTTGAGCATATCTCCGATGTGTTCTGTTTTAGTTATTTTTTTCATAATCATTAATTTATTGTAATAGAATGAATAATTCCGTCCGAAACCGTAACCTCCAACTCCTCTCCTTTTTTTACATCATCTACCTTTCGCACCACATGTCCTTTTCTATTTCTCGTAATACTCCACCCAAGTGCAAGCTGTCGTTCTGGGTTTTGTTGGAGCAAAAGCTTTTCATATTGTCCCACCATATCCTTTTTCCTCTCTAAACTTTCTGTAAACCCTCGAATGATACGATACTCTGCTTCCATAAGCTGACTCTGTATTTGTTTTATTGCATTACCGATATTTCCAAGAGATCGCACCACCTTTTCAGTATAGTTTTTAAACGTTTCAAATACTCTATAAAAACTATCCTCAATAATGCGCTCAGCATTTTCTAGTTCATATCGATTATGCTGAATTAATTTTTCAAAGCGTCCAATTATTTTTTCTTCTGCCAACACAACTTCATGAACTGACTCCTTCCACCCAGTATTTAAAAGATTGGCGACTGCTGTCGGCGTTGATACATTTCTGTCAGATATATAAGAAACAAGTGGTACATCTTTGTCATGTCCAATACCGGTAATCACTGGTGCATTAAACTTTGATACTGCTCGTACCACAGATTCATTATTAAATGCTTGAAATGACTCTAGAGAACCTCCTCCACGCATCAACACAAGCACATCAACTTTTTGTGTGTAGAGTGCACGTAAAGCTCCGAGGAGGTCTTTGACCGCACCCTCGCCTTCCACTTTTGAATCCACAAAAAGAAGCTCAAAACCATACTTGCCGATATTTGAAAGGAAATCATTGATCACTGCTCCACTCTTTGATGTGATAATACCGATACGATGCGGTAAGAGTGGAAGTGGTTTTTTATTTGCTTCATCAAAGAGCCCTTCTTTTTCGAGTTGTGCTTTGAGTTTTTCATAGGCGATTTTCAACGCACCCTCACCAACAAGTTCCACACTTTCTACATGGAGTGTCATCCCTCCGTTTGGTTTGTAGACGTTTGGATATGCAGTGAGTACCACTTCGAGCCCTTCTTCAATATTCACTCCAGAGTTTTTATAATCCTGCTTCCACATGAAGCACTTTGCGGTACTCCCATCTTTTTTATCTTTGATTGAAAAGTAGAGATAGCTTCGCCCCGGGTATTCCTGAATGCCAGAAATTTCCCCAATAATCCTCCCTCGCACTGTTTTGAGAGAGCGATTAAGGGCATCCAAATATTCACTGACGGAAAATACAATGTCGAGAGGCATGTTCTGGTCTTGCATGTGTATTAGTATAACAAAAACATTGAAAAAGCGAGGGGGCAGCCCTCGCTTCTCTATTCCACTATACGTTCCATTTCCCTTCCCAACTGAGCTGCACTCCTTGCAACCAGCTTCTCCCGCTCAAGCAAATGAGCAGTTACACTGGTAATTAAAGTATGATCGTCGAATTTAATTGCATAACAACGACCAAACCATGCTTTCTGCACTCTCTCATGAGTGCCATGAGGCAGCGTAGTCCTCATGAGCCACCAGGCAATTTCCCGAAGCCTGTTTTCATCCGCCTCGACAAGCGTCTCGATGACTACCTCATGGAATGGTTTTTGCACTTCCACCAACATAGTCCTCGGTAAATCCACGATATGCATGCCCATAAAGAGCTCCTTTTCCTAGAACAGTTTCATGAAGAAAGTATCATACAAATCAACATCTGTAAATGAGAGGTTACTCTGCAGGTTTTAAATCTAAACATACACTATTTAAACAATACCTCTTCCCGGTCTCTGTAGGTCCGTCTGGGAACACATGCCCCAAGTGGGAACCACATCTTGAACAAGTGATTTCTGTGCGATACATTCCATGTGCCGTATCTTCAGCCTCTACCACACTCCCCGGAAGTGCCTGGTCAAAACTTGGCCAGCCGGTACCTGAGTCAAATTTTGCATCAGATGCAAACAGATCCTGTCCACACACCTTGCAGGTATACATACCACTTCTTTCGTCATGCAACAAACTTCCTGAAAATGGCGCTTCAGTTCCCTTTTCTCGCAACACCGCGTACTCCTCTGGAGTAAGCTTTGCCTTTAATTCTTCTTCGTTGATTTCCATAGAAATATTATAGTCCGCAAAGTCTGTAAAGTCGAAAGTTAAGAGATAGTCAAAAGTCCTTAAAGTCTATAAAGTCCATCAAGTCAACATGCATTGATTTTTGGATTTTCTTAACTTTATTGACTTGTGACTTGACGGACTTTCTACTTGATTAAATCCGCGAACTTTTCTTTAACTTTATCGAGCTTAGGGTTAATTACCAACTGACAATATCCTGCTGTTGAATGATTTGTATAGTAATCTTTGTGATAGCTCTCCGCTTTATACACCTCAGTTAAAGGTTCTACTTCAGTCACAATTGGTTTACCTCCACTTATTGCATTAATTTCTTCAATGTACGCCAGAGCCTCCTGTTTTTGTTTTTCTGTTGTATAAAAGATAACAGAACGATACTGCGTACCCACATCAGCCCCTTGACGATTCTTTTCAGTAGGATTATGACTTCCGAAAAACACAGTTAGTAAATCTCTATAGGCAATAAGAGTGGGATCATATTCAATCACCACCACTTCAGCATGCCCTGTATCTCCCGTGCACACCTGCTCGTAGGTCGGATTTGGCACAGTACCCCCAGCATAACCAGGATATACTTCACTTACTCCTTTGAGCATCTTGAAAACTGCTTCAGTGCACCAGAAACAACCCCCTCCAAATACAGCTTTCTCCATTATCTTAATGATTATTTGTTAAATATTAAAACTGACCTTAATGTATCTTGTGAGATCGGCACTTCTTGAATACCGAGTACATATGCACCGATTTGATATTGTCCAAACACAAAAACAATATCATCTCCTTTGAGATACCACGTTGAGAGATTTTGTCCTTCTGGTTTTGTTCCTTCTTTCAAGGTTTGATCTGTCGTATTCTCTTTTAATTTCTCTTTGAGATAAGTATACGTAACATCGGACACAAGCGGTCGCCAATCATTATCTCCAAAAAGCCTCTTTTCATCAATCAGTTTATTATCTTTATCATATGTAAACGTCCGTATCGCTGTATTACCATGAGCGCCGCCGGTAAATTCATACAACGACAAAATATATGAGACAGTTTTCGAAGAAGTTGCCACCGTTGTATCGATTTGTAGATCATACACTCGGTCACCTCCAAGTCCCAATGCTTCAATATCTTCAGAACTCAAGTTTCCATATTGTTTTTCAAATGTTGTAATAGCATTTTTGGTTACCGCAAAAATCTCAGGAAAATCTTTTTCTGCATTTTTTGGCTGAGTGACTTTGATAGTATAAAAATCTGTCTCAATAGTGTTGGTAACCAACGGTGCCACATGAAGCGTATCTGTACGAACATATAACAGAGCACCGATGATTGCAAGAATCCCAAAACAAAAACCAATAAATATTTTTTGCATATGCTTTATTATCCCATGAATTAAAAAATACAACAAAAAACCGCCAAGGCGGTTTTTTGTTGTAACTTAATCTATAAATGTAAGAGCCTTTCCTGGTTTTCCGGCTCTACCGGTTCGTCCAATGCGATGCACATAGTCTTCGTACGTAGACGGAAGATCGTAATTGATCACATGAGAAACGTTTGGAATGTCGAGCCCTCGAGCTGCAACGTCTGTTGCAACGAGAATCTGCACCTGGTTTTCTTTAAACTTGGTCAATGCTCGCTGACGTCCTGTGTGATTTTTGTCACCATGGATCGCATCGGCTTTGAAACCTCGTTTTGCAAGCATTTCAGAAAGTCGTTCTACTCCATGTTTTGTTCGTCCGAAAATGATGACTTTGTCACATTCTGGCTGATTCAAAATATCATGAAGTACATCGAGCTTGTCTTTACCACCTGTTCGTACAACGTCTTGGTCAATATTTTTTGACGTGTCCCGAGTCTTTACAGAAACACGAACTGGATTGTTGAGGAATTCCCCAATAAGCTGTTCAATTTCTTTTGAGAGCGTCGCTGAAAAGAAGAGTGTGTGTCGCACTTGTGGCATTTTAGCCATCATAAAGCGCATATCACCCACAAATCCCATATCAAGCATTCGGTCTGCTTCGTCGAGTACGATTGTGTTAAATTTTGAAAGATTTATATATCCCTGCTCCATCAAGTCTTTGATTCGTCCTGGAGTCCCAATGATAAAATCATTGTGCACACGGAGTTCGCGGATTTGTTTGTTGATCGGAGCACCACCTACCACACACACTGAGTACAAGTTCAAACCATCAGTGAATTTTTTAAATTCAGCGTCGATCTGAATCGCAAGCTCACGTGTCGGAGCGACGATAAGCACCTGCTCATTTCGCTTTGCCATAATACCAATCATCACTTTGTGAATGAGAGGGATCAGGAATGCAGCAGTCTTCCCCGTACCAGTGTTTGCAATACCCACCACATCTAGACCAGCTAAAATGTGAGGAATTGACTTGTCCTGGATCGGAGTCGGAGTTGTATATCCTTTTTTAAGAATAACTGCTTTCAGCGCTTCGTGGATCGCAAAATCACTAAAGGCGTGGTCAGGTACAAATACCTCCACTTCCTCAGCTTTTGTTGCTTTGTTTACGAAACGAGAAATATCATTGAAAGTTGACTGCCCTCGGCGGCCTGCTTGGCGGCGTGGTGCAAATCGTGAACCTCCACGAGAACCAAATGATGGACGTGAGCCGAAGCTTGGTCGCGCTCCTCGATATCCACCTGTTGAAGGTCTAAAATTTCCTCTTGATTGAGGTCTTTCTGAATACATATATTATTACGAATTAAGGAGTTTCGTATCTGAGTAAAGTTCGCGAAAGGCAAAGAAAATAATTTGAGCCTTACATACGGTAAGGTGAAAATTATTTTACTGAAGCCTGACAAAGAAATTTGCCAGATACGGAAGTCCGGTTAGTAGAAAAAGGTTTCGAGGCCCTATAACTGTCTCACACATGTTAGTAGCGTGTAAGTGGTCTCGAATTTCAGACTAAGGCGCCAATGGCGCAGAGAAATCTCTTCAAAAAATGAGATGTAAGTTACTAGAGAAGTATAGCACCTCCTGTGTATTTTGTCAATAACAACCACTTGACTACACAGCTTATTTGCTTTACATTCATACTGGAGGCAACAATGCTGTGGACAAAAGAAGAGAAGGATTCCCTACTGAGACAGGTAAAAGATAAAGTTGCGATTGATGATATCAGAGTTGGAAATCGCAGCAAAGCTTCGATTAAATATCAGATATACCAGCTCGGGTTCTACACCTTATACTGGAAAATCAATGAAATCACTCATTTGAAAAAATTGGTCTCAGAGGGAAAACATCCTCATCAGATCGAACTACCAGGCCGAACTAAGACGGCAGTGCGCAACAAACTCATAAGATTAGGTATCTGGGAAACGAAAAAAAGAAAGACTAAACCCTGGACGAAGAAGGAATTGCTGAAGTTGAAAAAGCTCGTCTTAGAGCGGGGAGAATGTCCTCAGACAATTTACAAGAAGGATTACTTTCCTTTCAGGTCATACTTCTCCATTTTCCACCAAATCAAGAGATCCGAAGCAAAAGGATGGGTTTGAAAGACCAAAACTATCAACCACTCGAAAGCACCTCGCTTCTCGGGTGGCTTTCTTTTTTACTCACACACCCCTGCTCCCCACAAACCTTTCCCCTTACTTTCTGCCTGTTTTTGAGCTTCTTTAAATTCTTTCTGAAAAAGATACGGCACTTTATAGGTGTATTCGTACGCATACCCTTCTTGTATCATATGTTTGTTTACAAAAAGTCCATCCTCGCGATACACGTATGCGAGAAGTCTACCGTACTTATCATATTTTGTTTGAGTATCGTCGAATGCAAGCGTGATGTTCTGCCCTACCAAAATCTCTTTTGCATGAGCTGATGCTTCTTTACCAAAACACTCTACTTTTTTTCGTGGATCCACTGTCTCTGGAGTGTTGATACCAATGAGACGCACTTTCTCTTCCTTATTATCTTTTATTACTTCAATCGTGTCACCATCGACTACTCGAGAAACCACAAAAAAGCTTTGTGTAGTTGTGGAAACAGTTACATCAGCAGTCAATACACCCTGCTCCTCTAATTGTGTATGTACTACATTGGAAACTTGGCGCTCTGGTACTATAGGAATTCTGCTTTCATACTGCAAAATAAGCAGGTACACACCAAACAACAAAGAAACAATAAAAGAAATTCGTTTTTTACTCATTAATCTTTAATCCAAAATCATTAGTCTAAAAAGTCACTGGGATAGAAACAAAATCATCAAACTGTGGTTCTCCTGATGGGTTATCCTTTTGTAAAATAAGGGTTCCTGTAGCAGTCACCGGTGTTGGGAATGTGAGGGTCACAGAAAATGGCACATAGTTTGTAGTCATCCAATCACCTTGTGCTTGAGCTGGAGTTACTACGAGTTCATTTCCATTTCCATCTAAAAGTTTTACTGGAAATGAGGCTTCAAAATACCAATTTCCTCGTGCACGCCCAGAAACAACAAGTGGACTACTCACTTTCATACCTGAAAATGGAGTTTCAATGTACACCAAATCTTTGTATTGCATTGGTCCAGGGTTGACCACTGCCTTTGGTAACTCATTTTTTTGTGTAACGTAAACTATTCCACCTCCTACACATACAAGTGCGACAAACATTAAAAAATATTTCATATATACATTATACTACATTTTTCTACTATCATATGCCCAGTGTAGTAGCGCCTGACGTTGTTTCGTATGGCAAGAGAAATCACCTACTCTACAATTGTTTTGTATTTGAGACATATGTCGAACCATTGCCCGCCACCGCTTGATCTGTCGCTCATCTTCGACAGGCATCCGACGTCCCATGTAATATCTGCAATACCACTGAAACCATCCACGTGGATCATCTTTATGCATCCAACCTTTCTTTTGCCACTCTTCTCTCGACTGACTTGCATCTACACCAAAAAAATTAAGTGATGGATCTTTTTTTTCTGGTGACAGTTTCGCATGCACAAACCATGTCGAAGGAAACTCTTCCCTACAATCTGTCATATACTTTCCTCCAAATACACCGAGCTCCAACATTTCTTGTGGAGTCAAATCTGGCTTAAATGTAGGGTCAAAGTTTTTACCCATTGGTTCAGAAAGTACGTATGTATAGCCCTTTTGAATCTTATCGTTCACTATAACCTGTTTTTTCATATATGCATATAGTATCAGAAAATGACCTAGTGATATACTTATAAGTGAATCTGTTCAGTCCTTTACCAATTAATTAACAAATATATGTACACACACATTATTGCGTTAGAGTTATATCGGTATATGGAAATGATTGAGAATTTTACACAAAAACTTCGAGCGTACGCTTTTTTCACACATCAGAGACACTCTCCTCTCAAGCACACTCATGTTCGCGCAAAAAGACGTCACGAACCTCTTGCACACAAAGAAGAGCGTAAACATCGAAGGATGGAGGAAGAAAATAAAGTTAGAGAAGAAAAAGAAGCATTTGATGCGATTGAAAAAATCAGAGAAAAAGAGCATCACGGAATATAATAGTTTAAAAAACAGACCCTCATCACTGAGGGTTTGTTTTTTTAACATTTTTCTACTTTTCAAGATCAAGCACTTCGTCAATGCGAATCTTTTCTACAAACTCAGGGACGTGACTCACGAGCACCATTGCACCCTCATATGTATTGAGTGCTTCTGCAATCACAGGAATATGTCGGAAGTTGATGTGGTTTGTTGGTTCATCGAGAATAAGAAGGTTGGGTTGCTGGAGCACAAGACGCGCAAATGCAACCAGTCCTTTTTGTCCTTCAGAAAGACTTCCGATTTTTGCATTTACAAGATCACCGGTTATGAGAAACCCTGCAGCAGTCGCGCGCATAGTCTCTTCTCGATGTTCTTTCATGACAGCCATGAGAGATTCTCGTACCGTGTCATCAAAGTTAAGTGTAGAAAAATCTTGTCTATAATATCCAACCGTGACTCCTGGAGCAATAATCGATCCGGTGTTTTTACCTGATGCGATCGCTTCAAGTAACGTTGATTTCCCAATACCATTTGGACCTTTCAAAAGGAGATGCTGGTTTTTACGGAGCACAACATCTGTTTTTCGTTTAACGGGCTTGTGTGTTTTAGGACTAATTGTTGAAAATTCAGTGATAGTGAGAATATCTCCGTTTTGTACGGGAGCAGGAATCTTGAATGGTTTTATAGTTTTATCTTCGCGTCGAGTATCAACAATACTTTCTTCAAGCTCTTCTGCTTTGTCTCGCATACGACGAGCTACAAGGCGCATCTGTCCTCCTTTATTTGCAAAGAAGTTTGCTTTGTCTTTGTTTGCTTGAATCTCTTTTTCGAGCTGAGCGTTTTTTCTGTTTTCTTTTTCTACCTGGACTGCGATTTGTCGAACCACATCAAAATAGTTACCGACATACTGCTCAATCTTTTTTGTGAATACATCAAGATACAACACTCCATCTGTAAATGCATTGAGAAAATCCGCTTCGTGCGAAATCACCATTACCGTCTTCTTATATGCTTTCAAAAAAGAAGTGAGATGTTCAATACCTGCTTTGTCGAGGTTGTTGGTTGGCTCATCGAGAAGAAGGAGGTCAGGATCTTGGATCAACGCTGATGCGAGAAGAAGTCGTGCCTGCTGCCCACCAGAAAAGCTCCGCACGATACGGTCATGCATTTTTTCGTGACCTTTGAGGTTTACCACTTCGAGTACATCATCAATTCGAGGGTCAATATCGTAGATTTTTCCAGCATCCTTTCTGAGACCCGCCTTCGCCGCATCGGCAAAAGCTTTCTCAAAAAATGCACGCACCGTGAGATCGAGTTCATCACGTGGTACTACCTGACGAGAGAGAGCAATAGTAAGACCAGCTGTTTTAAAAATCTGCCCTGATTCTGGTTTGATAGTGCCAGTAATCATTCCAAACGTAGTACTTTTTCCTCCACCATTTTGACCCATGATTGTGATCTTTGAATTTTTACGTACAGAAAAAGAGACCTCTTCTACAATAGGTTTGTTTGGCTCGTACTGAAAACTTACTTTCTCAAATCGAAGTATTACCTCATCTTTTGACATAAGTCTGTAGCGTAACACAAAAAATGACTTCCTGGAAGGGTTTACTGTGTTTTTCAAACAACATGTCACCGAAATTACCAAAATTTGTTATTATTAAAACCTATGCAAATAGCAATAATAACTGGAGGAGAAACTGGTGAGCGTGGAGTCTCAATTAAGTCTGCTCAAAATATTGAGGACTTGATTGATTTTGCAAAAACTACACTTTTTACATTTCCCGAAGAACAGGATGAATTTATAAAATCCGCACAAAATTTCAATCTCGTTATTCCGGTTATTCATGGTACCGGAGGTGAAGATGGCACGTTACAAGGGTTATTAACATCACTATCCATCCCATTCCTATTTTCTAATGTAGCTACACATTCTATTGCAATAGATAAAAAATTTACGAAAGAAATCGTTAGTTCTCTTGGTATTACATCTCCCAAGGAAACACAAAATATATTCCCTGTGTTTGTCAAACCAAGAACAGGAGGATCATCGATAGCTTCTCAGTTATGTACCACCAAGAGAGAAGTTGATGAATTGTTACTAAAAAATCCTAATCTTAAATTTCTAACAGAAGAACCTATCAAAGGAAGAGAATTTACCGTAGGAGTTCTAGAATACAACGGAAAAACATTTGCCCTACCTGTAATTGAGATTATTTCAAAAAGTACTTTTTTTGATTTTGAAAGTAAATATAACCCAGATAAATTAGCCACAGAGATTTGTCCCGCTGAAATACCTGATTCTCTTAGAAAAGAACTGCAACGACAAGCTTTATTGATTCATACACACTTGGAAGTCCAACATATGTCACGCTCAGATTTTATTGTTACAGATGAAAATAAAATATACTTTTTAGAAATCAATACCATCCCCGGAATGACAAACACCTCATTGATTCCAAAGATGATTACGGAAGCAAAGCTTTCATTGAAGGATATTTTTAAAAGTTGGTGTTTAGAGTAATAACATATCGATACTCAAAACTCACCCACGAAACTAATTTCGGTTTTCAACACATATCCAGTCTCCTTAAACACTTTTTCCTTAATAGTATTAATAATACTCACAACATCCGATGCTTTTGCTCCACCAGTGTTTATAATAAAGTTTGCGTGTTTTTCTGAAACCTGCGCACCCCCCACCTGAAAACCTTTTAATCCAACTTGATCAATAAGGCGACCAGCACCCACACCATCGATTTTTTGAAAAACTGAACCACATGAAGGAAAGTTTTCAACAGGTGGCTGTTTATCATTTCTCCACTTCAGATTTTCATCGATTTGTTTTTGAATTAATGTTTTATCTTTATATGTAAGTACAAATACTGCTTCAAGGACAACAATACTTCTTGAATGAAGAATACTTGTATCATATCCAAATTCAAAAAAATCCTTATTTACCGCACTGACATTATTTGATTCATCTAAAATGAGAGCCGATTCAAGAATTGATTCAATAAACACTGTTTCCGTACGATCAGGTGATAGAAAATGTAGATTCTGCCATAACGCACCCCCTACGGTACTTGGTATGCCAGCAAAATGCTCGAATCCTGACAACCCTTCACTTGTAGTTTTTTGTATAAGCGAAGCAATAGTTGCTCCACTTTCTACAATAAGTCGATTATCTTTGAAACACACATTTTCTGCTTCATTTTTAATAACTAATCCTCTGAATCCTTTATCCCCAAACAAAATATTTGCTCCCATACCAAGTACAAAGTATGCGAGGTTATTTTTTCGTGCATACAATATCGCCTGAGTTAGTTGATCTTTTGTTTTTACAACAACGAAATAATCTGCTAGCCCACCAATTTTATATGTTGTATATAATGCAAGGTTAATATTTTTTTGAATATTCATATTTTTAATTATCCACAGATGGTTATTGTTGTAAATAATAATATATCATATATGATATATCTAATTACTTATCCACAAAACCATGTCATACAAAAAAAGTACTGAAAAAATAGGTCTTATTATAAAACAAATGCGTGAAGATGCAGGATTAACACAAGGTGATTTTGCTAAAAAACTAAAAACTTCTCAAAGTGCCGTGGCTCGAATCGAAAAAGGAGAACAAAATCTCACAGCTGATTTACTCTCTAAGATAAGTACCCTCCTCGGTAAAACAATAGTAAAGGTAGAAAACACAACAGATGACTTTAAGATTGTTGGTGGAAGAACACTATCAGGAACTATTCAAACAAACACATCTAAAAACGGCGCTCTTGGTCTTTTCTGTGCTTCCCTTCTCAACAAAAGCACAACAACACTGCATGCTATTCCACGTATTGAAGAGATTAGTCGTATTATAGAAATATTTGAATGTATAGGCGTCAAAATTGATTGGACAGATAAAAACACAGTACACATACAACCACCAAAAAAGTTTACCTTTGAAAAATTACATACTGTAAATTCAACGCGTATACGATCAGTGCTTATGCTTATAGGCGCGCTGATACACCATGAAAAAAGCTTTACCATTCCTCACGCTGGTGGATGTAAAATGGGTCAACGTACTATTGCCGCACACCGATACGGTCTCGAATCACTTGGTGCCAAAATAACTACTAAACAAAATTATTATGAAATTACCACAAAAAAATTAAAGCCTGCTGATATTGTATTATTTGAAGCTTCAGATACTGCTACAGAAAACCTACTCATTGCCTCTGCACTTATTCCAGGTATCACCACTCTCCGTTTTACTCCACCAAACTACCAAGTACAGGAGGTATGTTTTTTCCTTCAAAAATGCGGTGTCAAAATAGAAGGTGTTGGTACAAGCACACTCACTATTCATGGCGTAACTGAAATTAATAAACCTGTAGAATATTCAAACAGTGAAGATCCAACTGAATCGATGATGTTTATCGCTGCAGCAATTGTAACAAAATCAAAACTAACCATCACACGATGCCCCATCGAATTCCTTTCTCTTGAACTACTTAAGCTCCAAAAAATGGGGTTGAAATATACTCATAAAACGACATATTTAGCGAAAAATGGAAACACGAAACTATGTGATATTACTATTTACCCTTCAAAACTTATCGCATTAAAAGACAAGATACACGCCTCTGCATATCCTGGTATAAATTCAGACAACTTACCATTTTTTGTACCAATTGCGACTCAAGCAAAAGGCACCACGTTGATTCACGATTGGATGTGGGAAAGTCGAGCAATCTATTTCAACGAATTAAACCGACTTGGTAGTGATATCATTGTTGCTGATCCACACAGGGTGTTTATTAATGGTCCTACACCATTACATGCAACACAGGTAGTATGCCCTCCTGCATTACGACCATCAATGATTATTCTTGTCGCAATGCTTGGTGCCACCGGTACTTCAATCCTACGCAATGTATACGCAATTAATCGCGGATACGAAAATATTGCCGAACGATTAAACTCGATTGGAGCAGACGTATCTCTTCTTAATGAATTCTAGTATGAAAAAAGTAACTGACCTTATTGCTGATATCGAAATTATACATATCAGTGGCAACATCGATATATCCGTATCATCTATTTCTTTTGATTCTCGAAGTGTATTAAATGGATCACTTTTTGTTGCACTCATTGGTACACTGAAAAATGGGAACGATTTTACCCAGGAAGCAGTCAATAAAGGAGCGCATGTGATTGTATCTGAACATAAAACTACGGTACAAAATCATACCACTACATATATTCAAGTAAAAGATGCTCGAATTGCTCTTGCATTAATTGCTAGAAATTTTTACGATAACCCATCAGAAAAACTAAAACTTATTGGGGTGACAGGTACAAATGGAAAAACAACAACAGCAACTCTACTTTTTCAGACATTCCGTCTGCTCGGACATAAAACCGCCCTTTTATCAACAATAGAAAATAAAATTAATGATGAAGTGTTTCCTGCAACTCACACAACTCCAGATCCAATCGCCTTACATTCTTTTCTTGCGCAAGCAGTGTCGAAAGGTTGTACCTATGCTTTTATGGAGTGTTCATCCCACGCATTACATCAAAAAAGAACTTTTGGACTATATTTTACAGGAGCGTTGTTTACAAACCTCACTCACGACCATTTGGACTATCATCAAACCCTCGAAGCTTACGCTAATGCAAAGAAAGAATTATTTGATAACTTACCAGAATATTCATTTGCTCTTGCTAATGCGGATGATCCTTGGTCAGCATACATATTAAAAGACACATATGCAAAAAAGTATTATTTTTCTCTTGCTGAAAAAAATTTCTCAGAATTTACAGGAAAGATTGCAACTGAATCGTTTGATGGACTTACCCTCCAAGTACGTGATAAAAAAATCAATACAAAACTTATTGGTAGGTTTAATGCGTATAACATACTCGGTATATATGCAACCTGTATTATCTTAGGTATCCCTCACGATGTTCTACTTACAACCATTACACTTCTTACTCCTCCTCCAGGGAGACTTGAATTTATAAAATCCAAATCTGGTGTGTATGCGGTAATTGACTACGCACACACCCCCGACGCACTTTCAAATATACTTTCCACACTTAGACAAATATCAGGTGTTGGAACAAAAGTTATTACTGTTATTGGCTGTGGAGGAAACCGCGATAAAGAGAAACGGAGTTTGATGGGAACGATTTCATGTGCATTATCTGATATATCAATCTTTACCTCTGACAACCCTCGAAATGAACATATAGAAGATATTTTAAGTGATATGACTAAAGATGCACCTAAAGAAAAATATATATGCATCCCCGATCGATCCTCTGCAATCACCCATGCCTGTGAATGTGCACACCCAGGTGACATTGTACTTGTCGCAGGCAAGGGACATGAACAGTACCAAATATTCTCTGATTATAAGATGCATTTTTCTGACAAAGAAGAAGTAGAAAAAAATTTAAATATATGAATAAAGATTTATATATATCAAAGTTTAAAGATAAAAAGATTACTCTTATGGGACTTGGTGTACTTGGTCGTGGACTACAGGTCACTTCTTTTCTTGCAGACTGCGGAGCGCATCTAACCGTAACCGACCTTAAAAATAAAACTGAATTAGAAACCTCTCTTCGCGCGTTAAAAAAATATAAAAATATTCGATATGTACTTGGAAAACATGAGATGAAAGATTTTGAAGGAGTGGATCTTGTCATTAAAGCAGCGGGAGTACCTCTTGATTCACCGTATATTGCTCACGCTCGCGCACATGATATACCTGTTGCAATGGACGCTTCGTTGTTTGCACGTATCATACGAAACACTCAACCGAGTATAACAATTATCGGTATTACTGGCACAAGAGGCAAATCAATGACTACTGCCCTTATTTACCACATACTAAAAACTAACGAAAAAAAACTTGGAGTTCATGTACATCTCGGTGGTAATATGCGCATGAAAGCAACCCTTCCCTTACTTTCAAAAGTTTCCTCTGGAGATTTTGTGGTGCTTGAGCTCGACTCATGGCAGTGCCAAGGGTTTGGAGATGAAAAGATCTCTCCTCATATTGCAGTATTCACAAATCTGATGCCTGATCATATGAATTATTATAAAAATAACATGACTACGTATTTCAAAGATAAGTTAAACATAGTCAAGTTTCAAAAACAGAATGATGTACTAGTAACAAACAAAAGTATATGTGCGCTACTGCCACAAAAAATACAAAGCAAGACATACACACCAAACACAGCCATTGTCTCAAAAATCTCTATGCATATATTTGGGCAACATAATATACGCAATGCTTCCTATGCATACAAAGTCGCAAAAGAATGTGGTTTATCAGATACATCTATACAACAAGCACTTGAGTCATTTACTGGTCTTGAAGGTAGACTGCAATATCTCAATAATGCTTCTGGTATACACATTATCAACGATAACAACTCAACAACACCAGAAGCAACTATTGCAGGTATTATAGCGGTGTGCAATAAATACCCTGGACAAAAAATCAATCTTATTGCAGGTGGGTCAGATAAAGGTTTGAATGTTGCTACATTATCAAAAATTATACGAAAATACATTACACGAAGTATTCTACTACCAGGTACAGGAACAAATATCGTTAAGAAGTATTTATGTGATAACTATATAGAAGTCAATAATTTAAAGAGTGCTCTTGCATATGCACGAACGCACACCAAAAAAGGAGATTTACTACTATTTAGCCCTGGTTTTGCATCATTTGGACTGTTTAAAAATGAGTATGATCGAAATGATCAGTTTATACGTATTATAAAAAAATGGAAATGAATCTCAACAAAATCAAAAAAGTTCATTTTATTGGAATTGGAGGGGTTGGAATCTCTGCAATTGCTCGACTTATGTATGTCTCAGGTAAAACTGTAACAGGTTCTGATAAGTCCATTTCTCATATCACCGATCAACTCTCTACATTAGGAATAGAAATTTTTATAGGACAAGATGAGAAAAATATTAAAACTGATGTTGATTTGGTAATACACACAATCGCTATCCCAGAGAACAATCCTGAGCTTATACAAGCCCGATTACACAATATTGAAACAAAAACGTACCCTCAAATGCTCGCTCTTATTTCAAAAAATATGTTTACTGTTGCACTATCAGGTACACATGGAAAGACAACAACAACGGCGATGCTCGCAAACATATGTACAAATGCTTTACTTGACCCCACTGTTATCGTTGGTAGTTTAATGAAAGATACAGCAAGCAATTTAGTTGTCGGGCAAAGTAATTATTTTATAGTAGAAGCATGTGAATATCGGCGATCTTTTTTAAATCTATACCCCACCATTCTTGCTATTACGAACATCGATACAGATCATTTAGATTATTATAAAAATCTCGCTGATATTCAATCTGCTTTCAGGGAACTCGCCTTTCGAGTCCCAAAAACAGGAGCGATTATTTGCAATCCAAACGATCCAAACCTCATACCTGTACTCAAGGACTTATCATGCACAATTATTGATTATACTTTGCATATCAACCTACATAGAACCCTTAAAATACCTGGTTTACACAATCACCAAAATGCCGCTGTTGCACATGCTATTGCACACTTCCTTACCATTGATGATAGTGTAGTTGAAAATTCTCTTGCACAGTTTAATGGAACATGGAGACGTTTTGATTTTCACGGGCAGACAAAAAACAAAGCACTTCTCTACGATGATTATGCACATCACCCAACAGAAATCAAAGCAACCCTTCAAGGACTCAAAGAGATGTATCCTCATATGAGATGTGTAGTATTTTTTCAACCACACCTTTTTAGTAGAACAAAATCTCTTTTGAAAGAATTTTCTGAATCATTTACTCTCGCAGATGAAATCTACATTTTACCGATTTATGCATCACGCGAAGAGTTTGATCCATCTATCACGTCAGAAATGCTCTCAAATAAAATCTCTGGTAAAAAAGCTTTTTTTATAAAAAACTTCGACGATGCTCGTGACAGAATCCAAGAGTTTGATAAAAATACTGTAATTATAACGATGGGTGCTGGAGATATATATAAAATACTTAAAAAAGACTAGGTGCTCATTTTCAAAATCTCAGGATTCCATAAGATCAAATCAATATCTCTTTTTCCATTGAACTTCCAATCACCTTTCCATGGATGTTTTTTGCCTGAATCATTACTTACCGCCATATTATCACCGACATAAAATCCAATATGTGAATGTTTGTTTTCGCCCTGATTCGGTCGCCACACGAGCACACTACCCGGCACAGGCTCTTCTATTTCTATCCACCCTTTATTTTTCAAATCTTTCACTGTTGATGTAACGGTTGCATGAACTGACTCTATGTATCCGCATAAATACAAGACCGATGAAGCAAAAAATGCACATGACAACCATCCATCTTCAGTGATATCCTTTTTCGATCCGTCTATATCTACATATAAATTCTTAAACATATACGAACCAACACTATTCTCAACCATAGCAAGATACGTATCAAACTGACGGCGTATTATTCTAGGTTTAATTTCTTCTGTCATACTATTAGTTATTCTTCCGGATCAACGTTCGCTTGATGTCCTCAAAAGTTCCCCCCACTTTTTTACCGGGGTTCAATATATACGTCGGGTCGAAAATTTCTTTTGTTTGTTTGAAGAGTTCGATAATTTCAGGACCATACATCATCTCGAGATATGGTGTACGCACAATACCGTCATTATGTTCTGCAGTAATAGAACCTTTGTATTCCACCACCAAATCATAAATCTGCTTACCTACATTGAGAATAATATCTTCTGAATACGGAGCATTGAGATCCATCAGTGGAATAATATGGAAGTTTCCATCCCCAGCATGTCCCGCCACAGTGTAGATGAGTTTTGCTTTATCAAGTATCGCTTCTACCTTCGGTAGAAACTCAGGAAGGTGTTGTGGCTTGACGATAATATCATCTACAAACGGTGCGGTACGCTTGCCATGGACATGTTTGCGAAGCATATTAAAGCTCTGTCGGCGAATCTCCCAATACTTCTCTGCTTCGATTGGAGTTTTTGTAATACGAGATTTAAGTTTCAAGTGTGCAAGTTTTTTCTGAAGCTCAGAAAGTCGTGCATGTACGTCTTCTTTTGTATCCCCTGTAAACTGGACAAGAAGAGTGAGCTTTGGGATACCGCCAGTGAGCATCAGGAGTGCTTCAGGGAAAAACTGAAGCCCAAGCTTAACTGCATTTACAAAACCCATCTGTGCAAAGAAATCGAAAAAGAATGTAACTGCAAGTTTCAAACTGTAGTCGTCATAGGTTTCAAAACTGTCTGGTTTATAAACCATCACTTCATTTACAATTTCTGGCAAATGATCAAGCGATGGCATGAAAATCGCAAGTAAACTTCCATAGGCTGGTTTTTCTACCAGTTTAAACCCAATTTCGGTAATAATACCAAGCGTACCCTGAGAACCTACAACCAATTTACACAAATCAAATGTTTGTGTTTTATCATCCCAAATATTCCAGAGATAGTACCCTGCTGAGTTTTTAGAAACATTTGGCTTTGCTGACATTATTTTTTCTTTGTTTGAGGAAATAAGTTGCCAAATTTTTTGATAAAGCGAGCCTTCAAAATTATGCTCTGCAACTTTTGCTTCAAGCTCCGCTTTAGTGAGTGGTTTTATCAGATATTCATTACCGTCAGTAAATACCACCTTCAAATGTGCGAGAAATTCTTCTACCTTCCCATACTTCACAGTGTTTTCTCCTCCTGCATTGTTGGCAACCATGCCACCCACCGCACAGATCTCTCTCGATGCAGTATACGAAGGCATAAGCCAGTTTTGTTTGAGTGTTTCTTTTTCAAAATCACGATAGTAACAGCCAGGCTCAACTGTCCCCACTTTATCTTTCACACTTCTGATTGCATTCATGTAGCGAGTGAAATCAAGGATAATTGAGTTGTTTATAGATCCTCCTGACATATCTGTACCTCCTGATCGAGCTGTAATAGAAAGAGTTTGATCTTTTTGTTTATTATCTCTTACCCATTTTACGATTTCTCCCACATCCGCTGCGTGCTTCGGGAAAATCACCACCTGAGGCATGATCTCAAAGAGACTTGCATCTCGTGAATATGTACGTAATGTTTTTTCTTCAATATCAATATCTCCTTCAATACGTTGCGCAAGTGCGTCTTTGATTTCTTGTGATGTCATGGAAATAAGTATACCACAGAGACTTTTTACGCACTTCCATTTATACTAAAGATATGAAATATGTACGAATGACTGTAGGTTTATGTGCCTCATTATATTTTTGGTATTATGCTTCCACATATACAGAGTGGCACTTTATTGATTCAATCAACCTTATATTTCATGAAGCAGGCCACACAATCTTTTCTTTTTTTGGAGAATTTATCCATGTGCTTATGGGAAGTGGTTTTCAACTCTTACTTCCACTCGGTATCACCTTTTATTTTTTCTATCATAAACAATACTTTTCTGCAGCACTCTGTTTATTCTGGGTAGGACAAAATCTCCTTAATATATCTGTATATGCCGGTGACGCACTGCAAATGCAGCTCGACTTGCTCGGAGGAGATTCTTCGATTCACGACTGGAATTATTTACTCGGTGAGATGGGGCTTCTTTTTCATGCAGACAAAGTAGCTTCCGTAATCCACGCACTTGGTATTATTACCATTTCCACGGCAACCGTAAGTTCCGTTGCACACCCTTTACTCCAAGAAGAACCTACCCATTCGAACATACATTAATTTTGACAGACACCCTGTCACCTTCCCAGATGTTTTCTTTTTCTCGGACTTTTTTCTTTATAGACAGTAGATACCCTTCAGAATCTTTATGTGGAAAGAGTGCGGTAGTCCACGTTGAATGTTTCAACGTGACTTCTACTTTTACAAACCCTGCTCCATAGGACACTCCCAATTTTTTAATTTCTGCTGAGACTTTTTTAGGCAAGGTAATAAAATGCCACCCGGCAAACCCTGGCCATTTCCAGACTTCCGACGTGATTGTAAACTGAAGTTTAGACAAAGTATTATTTAATCCGCAACATTACTTTTTTCATACCTAATGCCGCTATCACCGCACATAAGACACAGAGAAGGTATACCGAGAGTATACCGATTACATTATACGGAACATGTCGCAGACTACCGAGAATAACAGTAAAAATCCATGATATAAGTGAGAGTGCACCACTTACCATAATAAATGAAGATTTTTTGAGGAATGTTTCTGATTCTTTCAGTTTTATCCCGAGGTGATTTCTGATATGAGGTATATGAATCGTATGAAATACCACACCGTTTACAACAATGACTGCAACAATAATCACTTTGGCAATAAACTTATCTGACGCTAAATAGCGGGCAGGATCGGTTGAGACAAGAAGTATACCTGAAACAAGTAAGACAAAAAGTCCTGTCCACACAAACCTTCCACCAAGCTTCATAAAATCAAGTTCACGTTTTGCAACTCTCCCATCTTTGATCGTGTCGAAAAACATTCCATCACTCACAAATGCACCTCCGGCTCCAATGATTGCACCAAAGACATGAATAATCGTATATATCGTTTTTGTATCAATAAAATCAAACATTGATACATTCTAACAAAAAACCTTCTCTATATACAGAGAAGGTTTTTGTAAACTTACTTAGCTTTTGGTTTTTTTGGTTTCTTTTTTTCTTTTTGATGTGATGTTCCTTTTGCCATAAAAATTAAATTATATTTTTATAAATATATTATATCACCTTCTTTCGAATCAAGGCTATTTTTTGCATACGTCTCAATTGTTTGATTTCATACTCCCGTTTTAACGCCTCAGATTTTGTCTGAAATGATTCCTCATACACAAGTTTTACTGGTCGACGTATTTTCGTATACCGTGCACCAGATGTCAGTGTATTATGGGCTCGTATTCTTCCTTCAATATTTGTCGTATAGCCCACATAGAGTGTCTTATCTGCACATTCAACAATATACACAAAATAGCGATTCATGGATTATGGAGTGGTTGTAGCGAACATATAACATACTCGTTGTAGCGGTTTATACGTCGAAGAGAAAATTTGCTCTTTTATGTTTCCGTCTGGGTACAACACACTATGTTGTATCTGAGCTGTATATCCGATCTGTGGAGTATTGACGCATTCCTGACCACGTGCAAACACCGTTGTTGTTGCTACGTATCGTGGAGGAGGTACATCAACTACACGAGAAATCTCTGGCTCTGTAGTACTCGCGATTCTCCCATCAGCAATGCCCCGCAACTCTATTACCACTTTTTCGTTTTCAGTACGCGCACGAACAACAACAGGATTTTTCATATCATTGAGAAACCTAAAATCAACTCCAGGGTCTGAATATGTTGCATCAAGTCCCACATCATATCGAGAGACTGTATAGCTATGGTTATGCCGTTCGGTTATAGGAAGACCAGATTCCAACACACTTCTAAAGAGCGTACTTGAAACCTGACACAACCCACCCCCGATTCCTTTTGTTACCTCACCATTCAAAAAAACTTTTTCATTGCTGTACCCACCCTCCTCAGTAACTTCTCCAAGGGCCTTAATAAACGAAAATTCTTCACCCGGAAACACAACAGTACCATCGATATGTGTCGCACCCAGTTCAATATTTTTATTTCTTCCGACTGTCCCTCCCGCATAACTCAACTCAGCTTTTCCAAGTAGATCTTCCTCACTTGGTGGTACGCTTTGTTGCGTATGAGACAATGTTACCGTACTCACTTGAGATTGTTCTGTTGTGCCAAAACTGTGAAATACATCACGCACCACACTGACATAAAAAAACACCACCATGGAAATAATGACGGCAGCGCGTGTAAGAATTTTCTTGTGATTCAAGAACATAGATTTAAGTATAGCAAAGTTACTACGACTGACCACTACCCCGTTGCCAACATAACCCATACTGCAGCAAAACACAGTACGACCACTATACCTGCAACCACTTTTCCGATACGATGAACGATCTTGTGTGTCACATATGTATAGGTGAGACCAAGTACAATAAAAAATACCCACGCAAATATAAAATCTCCGAGACCCCAATTCCACCCATTTACAAATATATTTCCAATAAATGGAATGAATAAGGCAATCGTCGCTCCATACACACTGTTTATAATGTTACTTTTTTGCATTTGAGTATTGTTTAAATGATAATTTATTTTTTTGTAACTCTTTTTTTAAGATACGAAGAGCGTGAGGTCCCATACCATGAAGTTTTTTGATTTCATCTTCAGTATATCGAGTGAGTTGTTTCAATGTTGTAATACCAATGTGCGTCAGTGCACGATGAGCTGGCGCACTGATACCAGCAAACATATTTTTTGCATCCTCCTCTTTCACGCGAAATGCGATAATGCGTGTAACCAATGAGCGCGGAATCGATGTCTCATACAAAAACCGTATACACCCTTTTGAATAGCTGATAGAGTGCTTTTTAAGCTCTTGCTCCAAAAACTTTACCCCAGATGGTGCAGGATAAAAACCAAGATGTCCTTTCATTGCTGCAAAATGAACGAGGTTTTTACCATGTATCATTATTGTTGGCATACCATACCGTATACCTTCTTGCCCTTGAGGAACAAGTTTTTTAATTATGGTATACATTTCACGGAGCTTTGCTTGAGTTGGTTTAGGGGCGTGTGCAATATACTCACTGATATTCTTGTATGCTTTCATAGATGAATTATACACTCCGCAGTGGCCATAGCACAAAAGAAAAGCTCGGATATATGCAAGTTTCGTTTGTATTACTCTCTATACTCACCAAGCTAAGGTTTTGATTTTCTTACAATTCCAATTTTAAATTGGGCCATTTTTCAAACCACTTCTTTTTAGCAACCCTTTCTCGTATTCTTTCGACTCCATCTTTATATTTTGGACTTGGACGAACAACAAAATTTACAATATCCTCTGTTCCATATGGAGCAATGAGTTTCAAATCTCCATTTTCAATTCTTACGCCAATTGCAGTCACAGTCTCCGGCCAATGAGCTATCACATCTTCCTCTGAAGTATACTCTGACCTTGTATCAGATTTATAATCATACGCATTGTTTCTTAATTCCCAATCCAACCCCGTTTCTTCATGTAGCGTCTGCATGAGTAGCTCATCTCTTGTTTGATTATTGCTCATTGGATCAAAGTAGACCAGATCGATATCAGTAGCATCTATACCTTCAATCTTTCGTCCAGACAAATGATTCCATACTTTATTTCTTACAAACCCTGAACCAATAAGCCAGTTGGGTAGATTGAGTTTCTCTGCTCTTTCTAATACACTCATCATTAAGGAATCTTCTTTAATTAAATTGAGAATATCTTGTTCTGTCATAATTTTATTCTATCGAATCCTTCATCTCCACTGCTCGTTTCATCAAATGATCTCCAACTTCTCCCCAGTTGGATCCATTTTTTTATTTTTTCAAACTGACCATTCAAAAATTCTGCTGGGAGACTAGGAATCGAACCTAGATTGAGAGCTTCAAAGGCTCCTGTCCTGCCGTTAGACGATCTCCCAATGTTTACACACTTCTTACTATTGCTTCTGTCCACCCTGTAATTTTCCTAACCAAGGTTGAACTAGTCTTTACTGTAATACGTAATCCTCCATAATACAAATCGCCTATATTTCTCCTATTTGTTTTAATATTATGTTTTTTAAAGTAAATACGAGTAAACTTACTTTCTGGAAAAGATGTTACTTTAGACCAATATCTTTTTACCATATTTATGTCATTCTTGCTATTTTCGTGGATATATATTTCAAAGTTTACTTCACTTGGAGAAACCTCAATAACATCAAATAACCACTTCAGAAATACCTGAATCATTCGAGGGTCAGAGTTTCCAAATTGTATCCCACTACCGGGATAATATTCTTTCTCTTTCGAACCTTCTGCCCAGTATAATGCAATTCCAATAAGCCATAATTCTCGTTTGCTTATATGAGTAATATCTTTATATGCTTGTTCAAATATATCTTTCTGACGCTGTATCCTTTGTACTCGTTTTGCTTCACCACCTCGACGAGCAGCTTGTAACTTTCTAAGAGTTAATTTTTGCACTTGAGGCTTCGATAATTTCACATCACGAAACCACTCAGAAAGAGTTGATTTTGCAACAAAAACCTGCTTTAGAATTTCTGAATATGTTTTACCCTCTTTTCTGAGCGCAATTGCTTTTTCTTTTTTTGAAATTTCGTACACCATATATACATAAAATTATATCACGATTGATGTACGATATGCTGTGGATAAATCTAATTCCTACGTTTATTTCAACTAGCCTTGAGTGAAATAAGAGAGTAACCCCTCTTATTTCTGAGTTGCGACGTTGAAACAAAAGGTAAATACCTCAAGGCTTTCCCTCAGGTAAGAATGAGTGAAGTGAATTCAGAAACGGGTCCAGGGCTCTGCCCTGGGGTCAATACCTTTTATTTGTTTGACAGCCGACATTAAATACCATACCCCATATCTTCAGAAATGGATATAGCTATCAACGCTATCTGCTTTCTACTACTATCAAGCGGTGTGCTCTGCATATTCGCTTGGGTAAACAGTGGTAGCACGGACAACGAAAACACAAACGGGGTTGTTATTGGGTTGATGTCGTCCGACGGCGGCACCCCATCAATTCAAATACCACTCAAAGCAAAAAAATTACTTTTATGGGTGGGGATAATCTTCCTCTTCCTTGCCTTTACGTTGTTCATCTTTTTTACACCGCTAGCTCCCATAGGAGCTAGCGGTTTTCCGTATTATTTTTTCTCTTCAATCAGATGTATAAGTGCAAGCTCGAGCGGAAGCGATGAAATATACGCTCTACTTGTCGCAGTGTACGCATCAAGGAGTGCCACAATAGTTGCCGATGACACTTCCGCTTCTTTATCTTTTGCAAGTTTTTCTACCCACACCAGATCCTCTTCTGACAGAGAGTCTTTCACAAATCCACTGTTGCCAAAACGAACAAGGAGAATAGCGCGCATCTTTGCGAGCAATAATTTAAGAAGCACTAACATATCTACATTTTGATCTGTAATCTTTTTTACTGCACCAAGAGCTTCGGGTAACTTTTTGTATACAATCCCCTCAACAAGCTCGTTGACCAACGCAGTCTGCGGGGCACCAGTTACCAAGAGCACCTCATCTTCCGTAATCTTTTTATCTTTTGATGATGAGAGGACCTTTTGTAGTACCCCATATGAGTCACGGAACGAACCATCTCCCAAGAGTGCGATCAGATCCGCTGATGAATCAGCGAGTGTGTACCCTTCTTTTTTTGCAACATGTTTTACTGCTGTTTTGAGCACTTCTTGGTTTGGAGTTTTAAATGTATACACCTGACATCGAGACAAAATAGTCTCGAGGATTTTGTGAGTCTCTGTAGTCGCAAGTATAAAAATCACGTGAGCGGGAGGCTCTTCGAGAGTCTTCAAAAGCGCATTGGATGCTGACTTTGAAAGCATATGAACCTCGTCCAGTATGTAAATTTTATACTTTGAATCAAACGGAAGTGTATGGACTGATTCATTGAGTTCACGAATATCATCAACTGATGTGTTTGATGCTGCATCGATCTCATATAAGTCATTTGCACTTGTCCCAAGCTCACGAGCAAGGATACGAGCAATCGATGTCTTTCCTGTTCCTCGGGAACCCGCAAAAAGGTATGCATGCCCAATGGTGCCGAGAGCGATTTGAGATGAAAGGGTTTTGACCACTTGGTCTTGCCCCACGACATCTGCAAATGTTTGTGGTCGATATTTTCGATAGAGTACTTCTGACATAAAGCAATAATACCATAGGTATTATTGCGAGTCGAAAGTCCATCAAGTCCGTAAAGTTGAAAGTAAAAGAAAAATCGAGCCGAAGCTCGATTGATTTTACTACCCGCCGATGGCGACCAATATGCTCACTACCTTGCGGTCGCACACCGGCGGGCAAAAAAGCCGAAATATAGAACTGAATTGCCCGGTCTGTGTGGCCGGCACCGGTCATGGTTTGAGCTACCTAGAGATGAACATCCCGAGGTGCCCGGAAGAACAGCTTGTGCATTTCACCTCCGGAATAACCACTGCGTAACCCCTTGAGGGTCATCTGAAAAAATACTCCACGACGGCGGGCCGCCAAAGGCGACTTCAGCTGGTGTAGATTGCCAGCTTCCGCCAAATAACGGTTAAGTTTTTCAGCATCTGGGTATATTTATAGCATACCCTAAAATCTTGTCAAGTATTTTTGAAAAAAGAAAACACCACCTTGTGGGTGGGTTGTGTTAGGGCGAGATCCAGCAAAGGAGTTGCTCGCCCCATTGACCAAGGAGTTTTCCAGAAAGACATCTAGTTTGCGGATGTGTATCCTGGAACAGAGCTACCTTGTCAAAATGTGGTTATCATCTGCTATCAGCCAGATGCGAAGCTGTCGGTATCTCATAAATACCGAAGTGCTGTACGTATCACACTGCAAGCGATAGGGACGGGATGAAGCTCAAGAATTTATCCCCTACTGGCCCCGTGTGATTTCTAAGGACAAAATTTTGAGGTTACCCTAGGTAAACCCCGTAAAGTAAAAGTGGCGCACATGTCCTCCTGCAATAAACAATATCATATTATTCAATATTGTCAAGCAGTTTTTAAGAATCTTTTTTGGGTATCGAAATATGGCTAATTTGAAAGGTTTTTTAAGAATGCTTCGATAATTTCCCCTACCCGAGTTGCATTTTCTGCTTCCATCAGTTCCATACGAAGTTCCTTTGCCCCATCGAAACCATTTACATACGCTTTATAGTGTTTTTTCATCACTGCAAAACTCTTGCCACATCCAACAGGAGGTTTTGGTCCAACAATTTCTTCAAAAAGATTTGTGTGTTCTATCAAAACAGTCAATCGTTCTTGTATTGAAATCCCCTCCTCCGCTTTCGCTTCGGATGGGTGCTCAATTTGTCTACCATGCTGCTCATGGGACAAATTGGCAAATAGCCACGGGTTTCCGAAAATCGCACGACCAAGCATCGCCCCATCGGCTCCTGTCTCCTCACACAATGCAATACCATGAGCAACATCTTTCACATCTCCATTTCCGAAAATGAGAGTCTCTGGAGAAAGCTCGTTGCGAATCTCTACCGCTCGCGCGACATGTCCCCACCGTGCAGGCACGAGTGACATTTCTTTTCGTGTACGAGCATGCACAGTCACGAGCGCAGGCTTTGTCTCGAGGATTGCAGGTAGCCAGGTTTCGAGTTCGTTTTTGTTGTATCCAATACGAGTCTTTACTGAAACGGGAATACTTTTTTCTTTACTCGTCGCTCCTCTCATCGCAGCGAGAATTATCTCCTTTGCGAGTTCAGGTTTTTTAATCAGTCCCGCTCCCGCTCCCTGCTTCTCCACTCCTTTGTCAGGGCAACCCATGTTGATATCCACTCCATCAAAACCGAGCTCAAGTGCAAGTCGTGCCGCTTTTTCCATCATCACAGGATCACTTGTGAAAAACTGAGCAATCACCGGTCGCTCTATTTCACTAAATCGCAAATCATTGATGAGTGCATCATATCCACCTTTGAAAAGTCCGTCTGCTGAGACAAATTCAGTCCAGGTTGCATCTGGTCTACCGTATTTTGCAATGATATGTCGAAAAGCCGCATCGGTAACGTCGGCCATGGGAGCGAGGACCATCAACGGTCCGTCTTTTTCCTTTTTAATCTTTTGCCACAAATTCATAAGTAGATTAAAGATTATGGATTATAGATTAATGAATGATACGGATACTCTCAAATAATGCAAATTTATTTAAATCATCAAGGGTTCCAGAGATGGATGCAGTTTGAGGCAAAAGTATTGAGAGAATCCGAGGCGTACTTGTCGTACGTTGAGGATTGTCGAGATGCTTTTAACGAAAAAATGTGTCATCTATGGAAGCCGTGGCTTGAAAAACATTTTATTGCCAAAGCGGAGGTCTATATATTCTACCAACAATTCCCCTCCCTCTTTCGGTACTAGATTTGGAGTCTTCAAAAGTGCAGATAGACGTTCAGAAACCTTTAGAAGACTTTCTCGTGTATCAAACAATACTTTCCCTCCACCAAACACAACCAATTCAAAACTATCAGTATCCTTTGCATGTATATACAATGGAGTAATACCAAGTTTTTTACTAGTATCTACAAACTGTGAGAGCTCGTGAAATTGAGTAGTTGAAGACAGATAGTACGAACCTATTGATGCTTCATATGGCAATAGTCCATAGTATTTAAAATATGCATCCCCTGAAAACTGCGGGGCACGATCAAATACAAACCCATCAGCATCAAGAAAATAACACTGAGATACTACAGATTCACTCGATACCGTATCGCACCACAATCCAAAAGGTTCTCGCTCTTTGAGTTTCACTTGAAGGATATGATTGTCGAGTAGAGTAAATGTAACCACTTTGATACGTGGGAATGTGTGCAACAAAACGTTTTCAATATTTTTACGTGGATAGAAAAAAACATTTGTACGAGGGAAAACCCAGAGATACTTCCCCTGCAAGACCGATGATATCTCATCAGTGATTGCCTGTGTAGAAAGCACTGTTGCACCAGAGACCTCTATTGTATCAATCTGAATACGTTGCATTCTACTTGCCCAAACAGCACCACCTATACATAAAGCACATACACAAAAGAAAATACTCAGTCGAATAATGAGTATTTTCTTTTTTTGTTTCTTTTCTTCTGTGGTGCGAAGATCGTACACCATATTATGACTGTTTTTTTATGAATGTTTGTCCTCCCATGTATGGCACAAGCACTTCAGGAATTTTGATCGAGCCATCAGCTTGTTGGAAATTTTCAATAAGCGCAATCATTGGACGACCAGAGAGTGCAGTGTTGTTGAGTGAATGAACAAATTTCATTTTACCATCTTCATCTTTATATCTGATATTGAGTCGTCGTGTTTGAAAATCATGGAAATATGACGCTGAATGAGTCTCTCGATATTTTTTTTCCGCAGGTACCCATGCTTCAATATCATATTTCTTTACTTGCCCAAGTCCAAGATCACCACCACAGTTTACAACCACATGATATGGAATACCGAGTGCTTGCATAATTTCTTCAGCATTTAATGTCACTTCTTCGTGATATTTTACAGATTCAGCATGAGATGCTTCACAAAGGACTACTTGCTCAAGTTTGTAGAACTCATGCACACGAATTAAACCTTTTGTGTCTTTACCATGACTTCCTGCTTCTCTTCGAAACGCAGGAGAGAATGCAAGGAGTTTGATCGGAAGCTGTGCCTTATCAAGCACTTCGTCCATATAGTATGCCATCGTCGCCACCTCTGCAGTACCTGAGAGATATTCTCCATCCTGAGTTTTGTACAAATCTTCTTCACTTTGTGGAAGATACCCTGTACCCATGAAAGGCTCCCGTCGCACAAGTGATGGTACGACCATAGGAACAAAACCACTTTTCTTCGCAAAAAAATCTTGTACGAAATTCCACATTGCGAACTGCAATCGAGCACCATCGTTCTTCAAAAAGTAACCTCGAAATCCAGCGACTTTTGTACCACGGTCAAAATCAACCATATCATGTTCGAGCATCAGATCTATATGACTTTTTGGTTCAAATGAAAACTTTGGAATATCTCCCCATGTGCGAACTTCCATGTTATCAGAATCATCTTTTCCGTCCGGTACTGACATGTCAGGGATGTTTGGTACTGCAACCATGAGCAGTTGCCATTGCTTCATCACCTCTTTGAGTTCTTCTTCCTGAGACTGCAGTGTATCTTTGAGCACTTTCATGTCTGCAATCATTGTCACTTTTTCTGCAGGAGATGCAGTAAGAATTTTCTCACTTACAAGATTTTGTTCTGCACGTTTTGCCTCAACAGAAGTCAAAAGCTCACGACGTTTATCATCGAGAGCAATCAATGCATCTACATCAAAGTCGATATGCTTCTTTTTGGCACCCAGAGCAACAAGTTCCTTATTTTCTCGTATAAATTTTATATCTAACATAGTACTTTCAGTGTAGCAGATATACATATACCTGAAAAGATAAGGAATGTATACTATATATATGTACCCTATCTCCACCATAAAAACAAAAGATATCTCAGAGCTCCTCCTGCAAATCCCTGAATGTCCTGATACAATTCGTATCCAAGGTACATTTCCAATACGAGAAAAATATTTGGCAGTGGTAGGTTCACGAAAATACAGTGAATACGGAAAAGTAGCATGCGAACAACTCATAGAAGGTCTCAAAGGTCAATCAGTCTGTATCGTCTCAGGACTCGCACTCGGTATAGACGGCATCGCTCACCGAGCGGCACTCAAAGCAGGACTTGCGACCATCGCTATCCCCGGCTCTGGTCTCGGTGAGAAAGTGCTGTACCCTTCGACCCACCGAGGTCTGCGCGATAGTATTATTGAAAAAGGTGGATGTCTCCTTTCTGAATTTGAAGATGATTTCAAAGCTACCCTCTGGAGCTTCCCTCAGCGCAACAGGCTCATGGCTGGACTTTCGCATGCAACTTTTGTGATTGAAGCTGAACTGAAATCTGGCACACTCATCACCTCAAAATACGCGATTGATTTCAATCGCGATGTATTTACGATTCCTCATTCTATTTTTTCTAAAACATCAGAGGGTCCGCATATGCTTTTGCGGCTCGGCGCCACACCGATCACCTCGAGTGCGGATATTATCGCAGGTCTCGGACTGAAACAAACTGATACATTGTTTGAAAAGAGAGATTATAGTGACTGCTCGGCAGATGAGCTGGAAGTGGTAGAAATACTCGCAGAACCTCGCAGTCGGGATGAAGTGATACGAATGCTTGATAAGCCGATTCATGTGTCGCAGACTATTCTGGCGATTATGGAAATAAAAGGTCTCATTGAAGAGACACTCGGCGAAATACACCTCACATAACCAAAACCTCGCAACACGAGCAAGATGCCCTTCTTTTTTTTAAAAATGTGGTGTAATTTTTGGTAAGTGAAAGGCCTCCGATAGCAGGGAGGCCTTTTGTGATCCAGAAGGATCGATAACTTAGGCGAACTTGAGCTGGAGCCCAGGCGCTTGAGCAGGAACTTGCTGCTCTTCTTCTTTGACGACAATAAAATTTTCTCTACCACTCAGGCTGACCGTGGTCCATACACCATTGTGGTAGTACCGAGCCATCCGACCAGCCTCTTTGATCATGACAGGGCTGTATGATGGGCTCCCGTTGGGGAAATCCCCTTTATAAATCTTGAAACGGGTACCCACTCCAATATCCAGAACACTGTTTTCCATCAGATTCCTCCACCCCTCTTTTTGAGAGGGCTGTAAATTGAACTTCCGAATTTAATTGAACACCTTGTACCTTTATTTGTCAACTATTTCACTGTGCACTACTTCTCCACATTTGCAAAAAATATATTTTACGGTAATACTAAGACGATGAAGTTACTTATCGTAGAGTCTCCTGCCAAAGCAAAGACTATCTCAAAATATCTTGATGGTGAATACACTGTAGTCGCATCTGTCGGACATATTCGTGACCTTCCTAAATCAAATAAAAAGGCAATTGATATTGAACACGGCTTTACTCCACATTACGAAATCTCAAAAGGAAAAGAAAAAGTGGTCGCTGATATTAAAAAACTTGCAGGAAAAGCCAGTGAGATTTTGCTTGCTACCGACCCCGACCGAGAAGGTGAAGCGATTGCGTGGCACCTCGCTGAAATTATTGAAAATAATTCCAGCAAATCAAAAGTTAAAAATCAAAAATCAAAAATTAAGAGAGTTACATATCACGAGGTTACTAAAGAAGCAATTGAGGAGGCACTGAAACATCCTCGTGATATTGATGAAAATCTCAAAGAGGCTCAGGAGGCACGCCGTGTACTCGATCGACTCGTCGGTTACGACCTTTCAGGTATTATTTGGAAAAAAGTCCGTTACGGCCTTTCTGCTGGCCGAGTACAATCCCCTGCACTTCGTATCGTCATGGAGCGCGAGCGTGAGATCCGTGCATTCGTCTCACATGTCTTTTGGGTGATCACCGCTGATGTAAAAAATAAAAAGGGAGGACAGTTTACTCTCAGTTGTGAAGTTGAGCCTACTGATAAAAAAGAAATGGAGCATATCCTTTCGATTGGAAATTCTTCAGATTGGGTTGTAAAAGACATAAAAGAAAGTGACGTAAAGAAGGCTCCTCGCCCACCATTTATCACATCAACGCTTCAACAAGCAGCTTCAACTCGTCTCGGTTTTGCACCATCACGTACCATGGGTCTTGCTCAAAAACTCTACGAAGAAGGACATATCACCTATATGCGTACCGACTCGACTACCCTTTCTAAAGTAGCACTTGCTCAAATCGCTACAGTTGTTGAAAAAGAGTATGGAAAAGAATATTTACAGTTCCGCACCTTTGCGAGTAAGTCAAAAAATGCTCAGGAGGCACATGAGGCAATTCGACCTACTCACATGGAACACAAAAAAGCAGGTCGTAACAGTGACGAAGAAAAGCTCTACAATCTCATCTGGGCTCGAACAGTTGCAAGTCAAATGAAAGATGCGCAAACATTGCGTACCAAAATCACTGTTGAAGTAGGTGGTGGCAAATCCCCAGACTTTTCGGTTAACGGTTCGCGTATTACGTACGATGGTTGGATAAAAGCAGACCCAGCAAGCCGAAGTGAAGATGTACAGGTTCCAGAAGTCGAACCAAATGAAAAACTCTCTCTCGTAGAAATCCATACTGAAGAAAAAAATACAGAACCGCCAAACCGCTACTCTGAAGCAGGGCTTGTGAAGGAGCTCGAGAAAAGAGGCATCGGACGACCTTCGACCTATGCGTCTATTATTAAAACAATCGAAGAGCGCGGATACGTGGAGAAAGTAAACAAAGCACTCGTACCAACCGACACGGGAGACGTGGTGTCGTCTTTTCTTGAAGATAACTTCATGGAATATATCAACGATGACTTCACCGCAGAGATGGAAGATAAGCTCGACTTAATCGCCGAAGGAAAACATACATATATAGACACTCTCTCTCAATTCTATAAACCATTTCTTGCCCACCTCAAAGCAAAAGACAAGCTTGATAAAGCAACAACACTTGGAGATGCGGATTCGAAATTTAAATGCCCTATCTGTGGATCTGGGATGGTTATTAAACTCGGTAAAGGAGGAAAGTTTCTTTCTTGTTCTCGATATCCAGACTGCGAAGGAGCATTGACTCTCGAAGGTGTAGAGATTAAAAAAGATGAACCGATTGGCAATGATCCAGAAACTGGTCTTCCTATTTTTGTACTCACGGGGCGTTTTGGACCGTATGTCCAAATGGGAGAACGAGTAAAAGGCAAAGGCTCTAAAAAAGCACCAAAACCAAAAATGGCGAGTATTCCAAAAGACAGAGATTTACATACTGTTACTCTCAAGGACGCGCTTGTATATCTCTCACTTCCACGAACACTTGGGGTGCACCCTGTCACCGGGAAAGAAATCATTGCAAATAATGGACGTTTTGGTCCATATGTGATGCATGATGGAGACTTTCGATCTCTCAAGACTGATGATGTGTACACTATCGAACTCCCTCGTGCACTTGAAATTCTTTCTGAGGAAAAGAAAAAGCGTGGGTTTAGAAAAAAAGCAAAGTAGTTGACAAAAAGTTTTATTTTAGTATGGTGATATTGGAGACACCATGTACATTTCACCTTTTTTTGCAATAGTTTCTTGTTTGTTATTTTGTGGCGTAGTTGTATGGATACTCTACGACAAAAAGACTGGCCCCCAAAGAGTAAGAGCTCTGGTGCGTAAAAGATTAGCTATTTTAATTGGTCAGCGCTCTTTTGAGCCAATGACCTTCAACGAAATTTGTGAGGCCATTGGAGCAACGGACTTAGAACACAGACCAGTAACATTTGAAGAAATCATCAGATTGGTTGACCGTGGTGATCTTGTTGTAAGTATGAGTCCCGCTCCTCCCAAAAAATACTATGGCAAACCTTAAACCCCTGGTCGCCGGAGAAATCCGGCGACCTTTCACTTTTAATAGAACATGATAGAGTTATATAAGAATGCACGAACATAAAATTGAAGTGTTTGCAGCGGTATTATGCCTATTACTTCTTGGAATAGGCACTCTTTCCAACAAAAAACGCAGTAACAACGGAGGTCGGTACAACCGACTGAAAGATGGTTATCGAGAATAGGAGAAGTATGAGTGAACATGTTTGGTTGTACTTTTGTGCATTAGTGTTTAGTATCACAAGTGCATATATTCTTGGATTTCTCTTTGTATGTATTCCTGGACTACTCGAGGAGACACGGAATCGAGAGCTCGTCAAAGATGACATAATAGGTATCGTTAATCTCAAAAAGAAGATAGCTGTGTCAGACATACTCTCCTACCACGTTCAAGTAAAATCCTCCACGCACACAATTGGAGCAATAATGGAAGAACTTGAGCGGGAGGGTATGATCGACATAGTCTCCTCAGTATCACCTCCACACTGGATACCAAAAAGCCACCCGTAGCGAAAGCTCGGGTGGCACTTTCTTTTTCAAAAAATCAGACTACAATAGGTATATGAATGACATCAAAGATATCATCAGCTTGATCCCCTCTCCTACACCTGCGGATATTGCCCTGGTCAAAAAAGCTTATGAGTTTGCGCAGCACGCTCATCGCGATCAAGTGCGAAAAAGCGGCGAACCATATTTCAACCATCTTTTTGCTACTGCAAAAAATCTTGCCGAGCTTCATATGGGCGCCACTACCATATCAGCAGGACTCCTTCATGATGCCGTCGAAGATGTTGGTGTGACAGGTGAAGAAATCGAAAAAGAATTTGGTAAAGAAATCCGCTTTCTTGTCGAAGGTGTGACGAAACTTGGTCAACTCAAATACCGAGGCACCGAACGATACAACGAATCACTTAGGAAGCTTTTTGTCGCAATGTCTCAAGACATCCGTGTTCTCATTATCAAACTTGCCGATCGACTTCATAATATTCAAACACTCCAATTTGTACCGAAAGAAAAGCAACTTCGTATTGCAAAAGAAACTCTTGAAATCTACGCTCCACTCGCGTACCGTCTTGGTATCAGAAAGCTCAACCGTGAACTTGAAGATCATGCATTTCAATATGCCCTCCCAGAAGAATACGAAAAAACTCAAAAACTTTTGAAAAACAAAAGAAGTGAAGAGGAAGAGATGCTTGAAAAATTTAACAAGTCACTCAAAAAAGAACTCGCGAAAAATGGCGTGATACATTTTCATATCGACCACAGAGTGAAGGGGTTGTATTCTCTTTACAAAAAACTCAAACGAAAAGAGATGGATATCGAAAAAATCCACGATCTTCTCGCGCTTCGAGTGATGGTCCCTACTGTCGCTGATTGCTACAAAGTACTTGGTATTATCCATAGTGCATGGAGACCTCTCCCCGGGCGTATAAAAGACTATATTGCATTTCCAAAACCAAATGGTTACCAAGCAATTCATACCACTATTTTCAACGGAGTAGGAGGTATTGTGGAAGTTCAAATAAAAACAAATGATATGCAACAAGAGGCTGAATACGGTATTGCTTCTCATATCTCATACAAACAAAGTGGTGGTTCAAAAAAGAAGACAACCAACCCAAACCTTTTGTGGGTGAAAAAAATATTACCTTTTTCTGAAAATCTTGAAGGTAATACTCATATCGAATCAAAGAAAATAAATTTTGAAGATGTTCCTAAATGGGTAAAAGAGCTCGTAGAGTACCAGAAAGATGAAGTTGTGACAGACACAGTGATTGATGAGATTAAGTCAGATTTTTTTGAAGAACGTATTTTTGTATTCACTCCAAAAGGTGATGTGATTGATCTGCCGAAAGATTCTACCGCGATTGATTTTGCGTATAATATCCACTCAGATGTCGGCAACCATATTTCTGGAGCAAAGATCAATGGTAAATTTGTCGCAATCACGACAACCCTCAAAAACGGCGATCTCGTACAAGTCGAGACTCGCCCAAACGCAAAACCTTCACGCAAATGGCTGGAGGTGGTGAAGACTACTATTGCAAAAAAACATATAAGAAACAGTATAGAGGAAAAGAGGTAATAAAAATTCCCCTAAGGCTATCCTAGGGGAATTTTTATTACCTATATACTGAAATTCTTTATTGAATAAAGCTCCTCATCATCTTCTACTTCTTCAGCTTTTTCTACTTCATCCACTGATCGGTCATCGAGGATTGCGACTGTATCCCCGGGGAGTTCTGCCACAGGATCTGCTTTACTCTCTCCTTCTGATACAACAGTATTAATAGTTTGAGCGATTGGTTCCGCCTCAATTCCCTGAACTCCTTTTATCGGAGACTCTGCTGCTTTAGTGTTGATAATATCCAAAATCTTTTTAAGTTCTTCATCTGAGAAATATGCGATTGTAATGCGTCCACCAGGACCTTCGTTTTTCTTTTCGATAAACACACGAGTCTGAAGTGTACGACCGAGTTTTTCTTCAGCTTCTTTTGTAATCGGATCTAGAAGATCTCCTTTGATACGTGCCTTTTCGAGGGCTATATGACGCGCTATACGCTCCGCCTCACGCACTGTCATACGACGCAGTATAATTTCCTTAAAAAGCGTATTCTGCTCTTCTGGACGGTCTCCAAGCATGAGAAGTGGTCGTGTATGCCCTTCGGTGATTTTACCTGTTTTTACCGCCTCCAGCATGTCCTCAGGGAGTGCGAGAAGACGGAGTGAGTTGGTGACATACTCACGACTCTTTCCCATCTTTTCACCGATAGTGACATGTTTGAAACCAAACTCATCAACAAGTTTTTTAAATGCAAGTGCACGATCTACCGGGTTCAAATCTTCTCGTTGGAGGTTTTCAATGATAGCAAGCTCGAGTTTCATCAAATCATTTTCTTCACCTGTTTTGATAAGCACAGGAACTTGAAGTAGTCCTGCGAGCTTTGATGCACGGAGACGTCGCTCACCTGCGATGAGCTCGTACTCTACTGCAATACCACCATCTTCTTTTTCTACCTCCTTTCGGGTAACGACAAGTGCCTGGAGTACACCATACTGACGGATAGAGTCCGCGAGACTTTTAAGTTGCAGTTCATCAAACTCTTTTCGAGGTTGAAAAGGGTTTGGTTTGATTTTATCAACGTCGATCCAGAAAATTGAGTCTTGGTAAAATTGGCTCATACGAATATAGGAAATTAAAACACGAATGGTTACGAATGAATTCTAATGCATATATAATACCAAGAAAGAATGGAGGGAACAAATTTTACTTACATAAATCTAGTAGTTACTGATGTAACCATATCTAATTAAATCTGTTACAGTAACCATCAACGGAAACATAAATGGGTATATGCAAATAGTAGCCACTAAAGCAGAAACTAAACTTATGCCATTTCTAATGATTCTATTTACTATCCATCGAGTTAAAAGTTTATTTATACCCAAAAAAACTAAAACTAAAAAAATTAGAGGTATACAAACAAAAAAGAAAAACATATAAAAGCCGGCACTCTGACTTATCATCATATATTTATTAAGTTAATATTTAAAAACATTATAACATAGTACTTACACTATAGCAGAAATTAAAAATTAACCTCGCTAAAAACATGGTCTTTCGAGTCCTTCAAGTGACAGCGCCCCACACTGTCACTCTCCGGAATGAAAAAAATCCCCAACGGGAGTTTTTTCTTTGTGCCGGGGGAGGAAGTCTCGACCTCGAAATTTTCAATTCCGTCGAATTGAAAATTTCTGGTCACCGGATTATCGACAAGCACTGCTGTGCTCGTAAACCGATAATCCGTTCAAGTCCCTCACGCAATGCTTTGCATTGCTCCCCGGACAAATGAAAAAATCCCCGAAAAGGGATTTTTTCTTTGTGCCGGAGGAGGGACTCGAACCCTCACCTCTTTCGAGACTCGATTTTGAGTCGAGCGCGTATACCAATTCCACCACCCCGGCAATACCCAAAACAATACTGTAATTTAGACAAAAAATCAATTGTGCGCTAATATAAAAAGTACGTTTTGGAGGCCTGGCAACCTCCATCAGCACGAGGCCACCGATAAATGTGCAGGGTAAAAGGATAGTAGTGGCGAGCGAATTCCTTGAAGTACTACCCTGCACATGAGGCGGTTTTTTTAAATTCAAATGACTAAACCAAAAGTTTTAGTAATTCTCGGGCCCACTGCTGTGGGTAAGTCTGACCTCGCAGTAGAGATTGCTCTGAGTATAACGGGCCTAAAACGTGGTATTCCCACGTTCGGCCGAACAGGCGAATCTACTTCAAAATCGCCTGTTTTAGGCGAGGTTATTTCTGCTGACTCACGACAAGTCTACACTGGACTTGATATTGGCACTGGGAAAATTACAAAAAAAGAAATGCGAGGTGTACCCCACCATCTGCTTGATGTTATAAACCCTAAAAAAGTCTACAGCGTTGAACTCTGGAAACAACACACTGAAATAGCAATCAAGGATATTATCTCTCGAGGCAAGCTTCCTATCATTTGTGGTGGTACAGGCTTTTACATACAATCAATCGTTGATAATATTACCCTCCCCGATGTACCGGCCGATCAGCACCTCCGAAAAGAGCTTGCTCTTAAAAGTACTGACGAGCTTTTCGCACAACTTAAAAAAATTGATCCAAAACGTGCAAATGATATCGATGCGAAAAATCCTGTCCGCCTCATCCGTGCGATTGAGATAGCAACCGCACTCGGCTCCGTACCAAAAGCAAAGAAAGTAAAAAGTAAGTATGAGTTTATTCAAATCGGACTCACACTCCCCCTTGAAATCCTTCGTCAAAAAATCCACAGTCGTCTACTCTCTCGTATGAAAAAAGGAATGCTTGCTGAAGCTCAAAAACTCCACACAGGAGGCCTTTCATACAAACGTATGGAAGCACTTGGGCTCGAGTATCGATACCTTGCACTCTACCTTCAAAACAAACTAACGAAGCAAGAAATGCTCGACAAGCTTGAGATCGAGATCGGCCAGTATGCCCGTCGCCAAATGCAATGGTTTAAAAGAGATGATAGAATCAAATGGTTTGAGCCGACACAGACTAAGGAAATACACTCATGGATACACTCTCTCTTATCATAAAAGAACTTGAAGCATGTAACTTTACTGTTTCCACCGACACTCGAAAAAACCTCAAAGGTTCAGTATTTTTTGCACTCAAAGGAGACAACTTTGATGGAGGTAATTTTGTCGACGAAGCCCTCTCGAAGGGTGCTCTTGCTGTGGTTACAGAAAATACAACTAAAGCAGGAGAACGAGTGCATATTGTAGAAAATGTACTTGAAACCTTACAAAAATGTGCATCGACATACAGGGAACTTTTTACTATTCCTCTCATTGCAATCGGTGGATCAAATGGAAAGACAACCAGCAAAGAGCTCCTGAAAAAAACTTTGGGTCAGAAATATAACATCCATGGAACAGATGGAAGTTTAAATAATCATATAGGTGTACCCCTCTCTATTCTTTCAATGTCTCGTAATACAGAAATTGGTATTTTTGAAATTGGTGCAAATCACCCTAAAGAGCACTTAGAACTACTTAATATACTTAAACCAACTCATGTAGTTGTAACCAACAATGGCATGGATCACCTTGAAGGCTTTGGTTCGCCAGAAGGAAGTCGTCTCGCCAACAAAGAAATATACGATTGGGCGAAGCCTCATCACACAAAAGTATTTGTACATAAAAAACACCAAGATCTTCTTGAAGACTCAGAAGGAACTTCCCGTGTACTGTACCCAGGTCACGAATTTACCCTAGCACATACAACCCCACTTTCTTTTATGTACAAGCAAGGTTCATACACAACTCAAATGGTAGGTGCATATAATATAGAAAATATAGAACTTGCAGTTTCTTTGGCAGAATATTTTGAAGTGACTTCTGAAGATGCATGCGCGGCAGTATGTACATACACTCCAGGCTCTAAGCGATCTCAATTTCTTCACACAGAACATAACGACTTTGTGATTGATTGCTATAACGCAAACCCAACAAGTATGAAGCTATCTCTTGAAAGCTTTACTGAATCACCGTTTTCCAAAAAAGGAATTATACTTGGAGACATGCTTGAACTTGGAGACTATGCTCACGAAGAACACAAAAAGGTTGTTGAGTATGCACTCAGTGTACCACTTGAAGTACGGATTTTTATCGGTCCATTATTTGATGCAGTACTTGAACATATACATGGTGAATATGAATGGTTTGAAAATGTAAGCGAAGCAAAAAAATGGTTTGATGCTCAGAATTTCACAGGTTTTACCTTTCTCCTCAAAGGATCTCGCGGGATTCAGGTGGAGAAAATACTTGATATGTGATTTAATAGAGGATAGATGCCTTCCAAAACACAAGACTGCTCTTGTAGACAGGCAGTTGCCGATGGAATCGATGGACTGTGTGAGTTCTGCAGGAATAAACTCCTCACCTCCACACTACCCACCATTACCCAACAGCAACCAGCACCTCAATACGCAACCCACTAACCCGCCCCTCAAGAAACAAATCCGCCTCCACCGGAATTGCTTCAGAGGAGGCGGATTTGTTTTATATAAAACACTGCGGGCGGTGGAAGAATCGGACTCCCGACATCGGTTTTGGAGACCGAAGTTATACCACTTAACTAACCGCCCAATATTCACAATAATACACAATAATGACTTAAAAACAAAGATTTTTCATTTTATATGTATTTATCTAATTTTTTAAATATAGCTAATAATTTTCTTTTTAATGAGACATCATAATATCTAATTGTAATGCAACCTGGATACCCCTCACTTTTATACATGCCAGAAGTTTTTTTAATATAGGTTTTAATAAATTGATGTTGAGGAACTTTAGTAATATTAGACCAAAATAAAAGCTGTTTTTGCTCATTATGGTAAGTATGGAGGTGGAGGTGTAAACTAAATTTCGCTTCATTTAAATCAAAACTGTTTCTCAATAACTTCAGAAATACTTGAACTAAATAAGGATTAGAATTGGTAAAGTTAAATGGACCGTGTTTTGTTTTACCACCTTCACATTCGTAAAGACAAGCGCAAAATAACAGAGCGATCTGTTTATTAACTTTAAAACCATCAAACACTGCCTCCGCATAAGCGTCAATACTATTCTGTCTAAGAACAGCTTTATTTCGCAAAATTTCCCGGGACTTAGCTTGTCCGTCGGTTATTTTTTTACTAATCCTTTTTTGTTCATCTTTTGAAAGTACAATATCTCTTACCCATAGAGAAATTGTACTTTTCGCTGCAGGAACTAACTTTTGTATTTCTGAGAGAGTCATTCCTTTCTTTCTTAATTCTATTACTTTTTGTTTTTCAGCTAGTTTCATATAGTAGTTTATGTAATACTATTATATCAGTACAATAAATCCTGTACAAGCTAAGAAGTAATAAAAAACACCCTTCCGGGTGCTTTTTGTTATTTCTTAGTCTCCTTGAAACTAACTCGTTTTCGGAGTTTTTTGCTATATTTCTTGAGTTCGATTTTTCGTTCTACAAGCTTCTTGTTTTTAGAAGTCCAGTATACTTCACCGCTCTCTTTGTTTCTTAATGGGATTAGACGATCTTGTGATGACATAATATTTGTTTAAGTACTGACCATCATACATAAAAATGGGTAAAAAGGCAAGTTCCACTTTTCGAGTCCCTCTTGTAAAACTTCGTTTTACTTCGGCGCATAAATGAAAAATCCCCTTTCGGGGTCTAAATTTGGGAAGGAGTTTCGACTACATTTTTTGTTCGTCGTCACTCACAAAAAACCTAGTCGCCAGAACTCCGACACTCGCTACTGCGAGCGTGACCGGAGTTCTGTTCGAATCCTTCACGCAAGCCTGCCCCGCAGGTTTGCTCCGGCGCACAAATGAAAAAGCCCCTTTCGGGGTTTTTCATTTGTGCGCCGGGAAGGATTCGAACCTTCGTAGGCCGAAGCCGACAGATTTACAGTCTGTTGTAATTGACCACTCTACCACCGACGCATTACTTAAGACTCTATCATATTTTTCTCTCAAGTAAAAGTATATAACAAAAAATTCCTCGAAGTATCCCTCGAGGAATTTTTTACTACCGTTATACTGTCATACTATCACTCACCACAAAACTATCTGCAAGTGATGCTTTTCGTGGTTTCTTTACATCAAACGTAAACTCTTTGTTTTTTACTCCCACTGTGATTGCTCCCCCTTTTGTAATTCCCTTTCCAATCATCAGCGATGCGATTGGATTAAGAATCTTCTGTTGGATAAGACGTTTGAGTGGACGAGCTCCGTACTGTGGATTATACCCTTCTTCAGCAAGTATATCGTACACAGCAGGAGTGATCTCAAGGCGAATTTCTTTTTCCGCGAGACGTTTCGTAATAATTCCCACTTGGATACCTACAATCTCTCGGACCGCTTCTTTACTCAAAATATCGAAGGTAATGATTTCATCAAGACGGTTTAGAAATTCTGGTCGGAAATAATCTTTGAGTGATGCGTTTACTTTTGCTTTTGCATCATTATAATCTGATTTTTCACTTGTATCTGACGCAAAACCAAGTTTCTGCATTCGATCAATATATTGTGCACCAATATTTGACGTAAGAATAATTACTGTATTTCGGAAGTTTACTGAACGCCCTTTTGCATCAGTCAGTTTTCCATTATCAAGCACCTGTAAGAGAATATTGAACACCTCAGGATGAGCTTTCTCTATTTCATCAAAGAGAATTACTGCATATGGTCGATGACGCACCTGCTCAGTCAGATTTCCTCCCTCTTCATATCCTACATATCCTGCAGGTGCACCGATAAGCTTCGATACACTATGACGCTCCATAAATTCAGACATATCTACTCGAATCAAAGCTTTCTCATCATCAAACATAAATTCTGCCAAGCTTTTGGTTAGTTCTGTCTTACCTACTCCAGTAGGTCCCAAGAACAAGAATGAGCCAATTGGTCGGTTTGGATCGGCAATACCTGCACGTGAACGTTTAATGGTGTCTGATATCTTCTGTACCGCCTCAGATTGACCCACGATACGTCGTTTCAGCACCTCTTCCATACGTACAAGTTTTTCTGCTTCTTCTTCGAGCATGCGTGACACGGGGATCCCTGTCCACTTTGATACGATCATTGCAATATCATTTTCTGTAATTTCTTCTTTAAGAATTCGACGTGAACTCTGCAGTTTTTTCAAACGTTTACTTTTTGTCTCAAGCTCTCTCTCTGCCTCTGGAATAAGTCCATAGCGAATTTCTGCAGCTTTTGCTAAATCAGCACGTGCTTCAGCACTATCTGCCTCCAATCGCAACTCCTCGAGTTCTTTTTTCAACTCTTTAATAGCAGAAACTGTTTCTTTTTCATTCTTCCATTTCAATTCAATCTCTCCTGTTTTTTCTTTCAAATCAGCAAGCTCTTGCTCGATTTCTTTTACACGAGCTTTTGATTTCTGATCTGTTTCTTTTTTGAGTGCCTCCCGCTCTATTTCCAATTTAATTGTTTTTGAATGCGCATCTTGAAGTACAGGTGGCATATTTTCCAACGCAATTTTCAAGTATGAAGCGGATTCATCAATCAAATCTACCGCCTTATCAGGCAAGAATCGATCAGTAATATATCGAGACGACAGATGTACTGAAGCAACAATCGCTTCATCAGTGATACGTACACCGTGATAGAGCTCATACTTTTCTTTGAGTCCTCGCATAATAGTAATCGCATCGGCAACAGACGGTTCGTTCACATGTACCGGTTGGAATCGACGAGTAAGCGCGGGGTCTTTTTCAATATATTTTTGATACTCACGAAGCGTAGTTGCACCAATAGCTCGAAGCTCACCACGCGCAAGCGCAGGTTTAAGCATATTTGAAGCATCCATTGAACCTTCAGCGGCTCCGGCACCAACCAATGTATGGATTTCATCAATGAAAAGAATAATCTTTCCGTCTGATTTTTCAATTTCTTTCAAAATATTCTTGAGACGTTCTTCAAATTCACCTCGATATTTTGTACCGGCTATAAGCAAACCAAGATCGAGTGAAACAAGCTCTTTGTCTTTGAGAGATTCTGGTACATCACCTGATGCCATACGCACTGCCAAACCTTCAGCAATCGCTGTTTTTCCTACACCAGCTTCACCAATAAGTATTGGATTGTTTTTTGTACGACGAGAGAGTATTTGAATGATGCGAGAAATCTCTTCATCCCGACCGATGACCGGATCCAACTTATTTGCTTGAGCGAGTTTTGTAAGACTTCGAGTATATTTTGTCAGTGATTTAAATTTCTTCTGCATTGGCGCATCTTCTGTATCACCTGCTCGAACTTCTTCAAGTACATCAATAACCTGCTCTTTTGTAAGTTTAAATTTTTGCAATAGTTCACGTGCAGGTCCCGCAACCTCAAGTGCAGCAATAAAAAGATGTTCAGTTGAAACAAATTCATCTTTTAACTCCATTGCCACTTTTGCAGAATGCTCAATAAGCGCAGCGAGTTCAGGAGTAAGATACACCTGATATGAGGGAGAAATAGTCTGTCCTCCTTCAACTCCTTCAATTGCTTCAATAAGCGAATCAGTGAGTAGTATTGTGTCTACTTCGAGCTTATCGAGGACAGATGTCACAACACTTTCTTCTTGTAATACAAGTGCAGTTAATAAATGAAGTGGATTTACATGATTTTGACCACGTTCAATAGCCAACTCATGAGCTTTTCGTATCGCTTCCTTTGCTTTTGTTGTGAAATGATTGAATGGTGGCATATGTGTATATGGATATTAGCATGTTCCGAGCGATTAACACGAACCAAACACTTAACATGTTAACTATATCGCCTTGCATAATATAGGTCAAGGTTTGGTATTCCAACCCCTCCCCACGCCAGACGCAAGTACAATTTTAAAACAACATTGCGCAGTTAATGAGAGAATACACACGGTTCCCTCTTGTAATCAGAGGGAGGGCAGCGTAGTCTGAAGCACTGTTTGACGAAGGTGTACTCGCCTGAGGAGTTTGCGAGAAGACAGCTGTCAGACGTGCAGTATTCTCTTGATTAACGAGTGAGAAGTGACTTTGTCACTTCGCAAGACTTTGAACGTTTTGTACTCAAAATGTGAAAAGTGTACAGCTCCTGTAAGGAGTAGTAATTCGCTAACTAGCGAATATACGTGTTGTTTTTAAATTCGTACTAGGGATTTTATATGGAGTTTTTCGGAGCCTCAAGAAGCTGTGCTTCTTTTTTAACCAAGGCTGCTGGAATATATATCTTTGAAGATGGGAACGCAGAGATCGAGAGACCTACAAGCTCTCCTGAAAGAGAAAAAACTGGACCTCCGTACACAGTATCAACAGGAGCCACATCTGCTGTAAAAGATGCTGTGTATTTTGTCCCTGCAACAGGATCAATATCTTTTGTAGAAAGTGCAGTAACCCGTCCTACCGCAATCGCATTGGTTGTATCACCTCCGATTACCACAGCACTCTGTCCAAGCTTCAATTCATTGCTTGCAAATGAAATTGGAGAAAATGTGTACGGATTTGTTGGTTTTGCTTTAAAGAATCCAATGTCTGATTTTTTGTCTGCATAAACAGATACAAGTGGAATTTGCGTACCATCAGACATGACAGCGACATATTGCATCGCCTCTGAAATAATTTTTTTATCAGTTGCAATAATGCCATCTTTTGACACTACAACTCCAAGACCATATAGATTGTCAACACCGACTGATGTATTTACTTCTCGAATACGTACAATACTTTTTGTATTTTTTTCAATTGCACCGATCACTTGATCTTCTTCCTTTACAACAACTGTCTGAATTTCTTTTTCTTTTGATCCACCTGTCACAATAGTTTGCACAGGACCAACTGATTCAATAGTTTTTTCAACAACACGATTGATTGTATTTGTGACCGCAACAGGAGCCTCCATGAGCAACGATACAGTCATAATACCTGTACCGATAGACGTAACAAATGACACGAGGAGCACAAGAAGTATAAGTTGATTTTTATTGAGATCTTCCATGTTACAAATTATATACGAATATAGGAATTATGCGAATGAAACAAATGACTACGAGTGTGGATATTTGATTTTATGGACTCGAGGGACTAATTCATAGACTTTCTAACTTGTATCATTGCCTTCTTAAGTGCTTCGACTGCAAAATCAATATCAGTAGAAGTTGTGTGTGTCCCAAGCGTAAATCGAATACTTGAACCTTTACATTCAGGTTTCAACGCTTCGACGACATACGAGGTAGAATCTTCTTTGAGTGTTCGACATGAAGATGAGTACGAAACACAAACCCCGTATGTATCAAGTGCCACAGTCAAATACTCTGCATCAATACCCGGAAAACATACATTGAGATTATTAGGTGATCTCTGTTTGAGAGATCCATTTACAACTGCATCTGGAAACAACACTCGAATACGATCCCATAACACATCTCTTAACTTTTTTATTTTTTCTGAAACCATATCTTTTTCTTGTTTTGCAAGTACCAATGCTTTTGCAAAACCAAGACATGCTCCCACATGTTCAGTACCAGATCGAAGACCTCCTTCTTGTCCACCTCCAAACATAAACGGAGAAATAGCTGTACCACCTTTTACATATAAACATCCAACACCACGTGGTCCACCGATTTTTAACCCATCCAATGAGAGTAGGTCAACGCCGAGCATAGACACATCGATCCCATACCACAATGGAACCTGACATGCATCTGTATGAAAAAGAGTTTTAAGTTTTGAATCATTAGTTTTGAGCTTGATTGCTTTTGCGATTTCTTTAATCGGTTGAACAACTCCGATTTCATTATTCACATACATAATTGACACAAGAACTGTATACTCAGTAAGCGCATCTACAACTTGAGACGGAGTTATCAAACCTTCAGTATCTGGAGTCAACAATGTTACAACACCTCCTCTTCGCTCAATTTCTAAAAGCACTTCTCTGATTGCAGGGTGTTCTGTCACTGCAGATATAATATGAGGATTATCTATCCCCTGTTCTTTAGCTTTTTGGAATACACCAAAGAGCGCAGTGTTGTTTGCTTCGGTACCTCCACTGGTAAATACAATTTGATTTGCTGTTGTATTGAGCGCATACGCCACGTCTTTACGAGCAGAGGCTAGTCGCTCTTTTGCATCACGAGCTTCACGATAGAGTGCACTTGGATTCGCAAAAGATTCATCAGCAGATATACGCAACACCTCACGAACTTCTTTTCGTATCATGGTTGCAGACGCATAATCCAAAAATACACGTTTTTTTGTTGGTCTAAAAAAGTTTATGATATTCATATACAAAGCCTATCATTTTTTGCAAAATTTAGAAAATACTGTATAATCACGAAATGCACATTGACCTGAATCTCCTTGTATACATTCTTATCGGAATCAGTCTAATCCTTATTGGATTACTCATTCGTCTTGAACTAAAAATAAGACGATTACTTGGAGGTGCAACAGCTCATTCGCTCGAAGATTCAATTGTACATGCAAAAAAAGATATTGAAGATTTGAAAGCGTTTAAAAAAGATTCTCTTCATTATTTTACTGTGGTTGAGGATCGCCTGAGTAGAAGTATCCAGTCTGTAGAGACAACACGATTTAACCCATTCAAAGGCACAGGTGAAGGTGGTAACCAAAGTTTTGCAACCGCATTTGTGAGCGAAAAAGGAGATGGTGTAGTGATTTCAAGCCTCTACTCTCGTGAACGAGTCAGTGTATTCTCTAAACCACTTCATACGTTCGACAGTACATTTGATCTGACTGAAGAGGAACAGTCAGTTGTCTCAAAATCTAAGCAAACCCTTCGATCTCAAAAATAATTTACTCAATTATTTTGTGTCGGATAACTTCACATTACAATGTCCACACATATACACAAAAAAATACCGGTAATAGCCATAATGGGACATATCGACCATGGAAAGTCGACTCTTCTTTCATATATACGAAACAGTACTCGACCACTCAATGAAGCAGGAGGTATTACACAACATATCTCTGCATATGAAGTAGACCACACAACACCAACAGGTGTTCAAAAACTTACCTTCCTTGATACCCCAGGACACGCGGCATTTTCTGGTATTAGACGTCGTGGAGCAAACGTCGCAGATATTGCAATTCTTGTTGTTTCTGCTGAAGATGGTGTAAAACCTCAAACTCTTGAAGCATTACGCTCTATCAAAGAGTCGAACACTCCTTATATTATTGCAATCACAAAGATCGATAAACCAGACGCAAATATTGACCGAACAAAACTTTCTCTTGCTGAAAACGAAATATACGTTGAAGGATACGGAGGTACTATTTCAGCCATTCCTCTTTCTTCAAAAACAGGTGAGGGTGTCTCTGACCTCCTTGATATGATTGCTCTGACTGCTGAACTCGAACAAAAAACTTTTGATTCAGAAAAAAAAGCGACTGGATATATCCTCGAGAGCAACCTTGATGTAAAGAAAGGTATCAGTGCTACTTGTATCCTCACTGACGGAGTCTTGCAAAAAGGACTATATATTGCATCGAGCACAAGTACTGCTCCTCTTCGTATTGTAGAAGACTATACAGGCAAACAAGTTGATCACGCACATGCAGGACAAGCAGTAAAAGTAATCGGTTGGGACAGTCTGCCTGTCATTGGTGATATGTGTACGGTATACGCTGATAAAAAAGATGCGCTTACACATGTCCATACACACCAACAACACAAAAACAATACTGACACAGAATCTTCATTTAATGGACGCGTACTTCCCCTTATCGTCAAAGCAGATGCTGGAGGAAGTCTCGAAGCAGTGCTCACTGAAATCAAGAAGCTTGATACTGACAGAATTCACACAAAAGTGATCCACTCTGGTATCGGAACTATATCTGAAAATGATCTTAAAGTTGCAAGTGGTGGAGAAAAAGCACTGGTGATTGGTTTTACAGTAAAAGTAGATAGTCTCGCGAAAACTATTGCAGAACGTAACAGTATTGAAATACACACATTTGATATTATTTACAAACTTTCAGAATGGCTCGCTGAAAAACTTGCTGTAGAAACCCCTTCTATCGATGTAGAGGAAGTGACCGGCACACTCAAAGTACTCAAGATATTCAGTAAAGTAAAAGATAAACAAATCCTGGGAGGACTTGTGGAGACAGGAAGTATTAAAAATGGCTCTCAGATTAAGATTATGCGCCGTGATGCTGAAATCGGATCAGGAAAAATAAAAGAACTTCAATCACAAAAAATAAAATCTGATGAGGTTTCTTCTGGCAAAGAATGTGGCATGCTTGTAGAAGCAAAAATTGAAATAGTACCCGGGGACAGACTGCAAACTTTTATCATTTCAAAACAGTAATACTTATTTAAAACCATGAGTGAAGTACGCAAACAAAGACTAAAAGATGAGCTCAAAGCACTTGGAGCACAGTTTCTCGAAGGAGCAGGTAATGGCTCATCACTCCTTACCGTCACAGATGTTCGAATTTCAGGTGACCAAAAACACGCCACCATACTTTTTACTACATTCCCTGACACATTTGAAAAACCAGCACTTGATTTTGCCAAGCGAAAACGCAGTGACTTCAAACAGTTTATTCGAGACAACTCTCGTATTCCTCGTATCCCTCATATTGATTTTGAAATTGATTTAGGTGAACGCAACCGTCAACGAATTGACGAGCTTTCAAATCAAAGCTAAAATTACGACTCAAGACCTGGTGGCCAAGTGGTAAGGCGGAGCTCTGCAAAAGCTCTATGCGGCGGTTCGATTCCGCCTCAGGTCTCACGAAAAAATCGTAATGCCTGGGTGGCGGAACTGGTATACGCGCACCACTTAAAATGGTGTCCCGTAAGGGATATGGGTTCGACTCCCATCCCGGGCACAGAAAAAAAATCTTTAAGTAATTATCCACAATCGAACCTTGGTTCACAATCCACATAAGGTATACAGTATGAGTATGAAAAAATCATACTCAGATTTAAAGACTAAAGCCATAGAACTTAGAAAGACGGGGTTAAGTTATGGAAGTATTTCCAAGGAATTAAAAATTGCCAAGAGTACTACGAGCTTGTGGCTTAGAGATATTGAGATAACACCTGAACAAAAAAGAAAACTTCTTTCAAATAGAGCAATCCACCTAAACACAGGTCCTTACAGTCAAAAAAACATAAGATTGAAAGAAGTAACTGACATTGTTGAAAATGCTAAAGCTGAAGTAAATAACAAAATAGATTTGGAAAGTTATCGGCTTTTTGGAGCAGCTCTGTATTGGGCTGAGGGTAGTAAAAAACAACTGCTTAACATGACCAATTCGGATCCACGTCTAATTCTTTTTTGGGTTAAATGGTTAGGTAAAATTTTCAAAATTCCTCCAACAGGTCTCAAAGTATGGTTGAACATTTACCCTCAACAAAATGAGAAAGACCTTAAAAGTTTCTGGTCTGAACTAACAGGAATACCACTTAAAAACTTTGGAAAAAGCTACGTAAAACCATTCAGTAAAAATTACAAAGCTAATAATTTATATTACGGTACAGCGAGAGTAACTGCCTTTAAGAGCACCAATCTTCGATACCGAGTATTAGGATGGACTCAAGCAGTTCTTAAAGATATTCTTCCTCATGTAAATGCTGTGCAAGAGAAATGGCAAAAACTGAAGACCGTTGCCAGACCGACAAAATTAAAGTAAACTGACATTTAGTTTGATTCATGCACCCATAACTCAGCTGGTAGAGTAGCTCGCTCTTAACGAGAATGTCGCAGGTTCGAGCCCTGCTGGGTGCACACGAAGAAAAAATCTGGATTGCTCCAGATTTTTTCTATCGTGTGCAAGCCGGAGACATGTTTTTGTACCAACAAAAACAGTCGAGGCAGGGTCGTGAAAATTTTTGAGCGACGGCGAAAAAATTATTCCTGACCACACATTTCATATCTATATAGAAAAACTTAACTTGATATGTTAGACTGCTATTCATCGGGCAAGTGGCGGAATTGGTATACGCGCCAGTCTTAGGAACTGGTTCCGTAAGGATTGAGGGTTCGAGTCCCTCCTTGCCCACAAGAGTAAAGCGTAGCTTTACGAGAGGGACGAGAACAGATTGTCGGTATACGAACGCAGCAGCGTTTGTCGACAATCTGGTGCCCAGAAAAAACTCATGCGACGGCATGAGTTTTTTTGAGGGAGAGATTCCCTCCTTGCCCACACGAAAAAACCGCGAAAGCGGTTTTTTCTCGTGGAGTAAGAGCAAAGCAAAGCTTTGCGCGAGGGACTCGAACAAAATCACGGTCTACGCGCTGAGCACAGCGTGTCGCAAGTCTGGAGCCCAGAATTTTCTTGAGTGACGACGAAAGAAAATTTAAGGCAAGACCCCTCTCTCGCCCACAACAACAAAACAGGCTCGTCCTGTTTTTTGTTTGGGACGAGAAGAAAGCTCTGGGAGAGCTTTCGTGAGGACTTGAAGACCTGTGATAGTTTTTTGTGAGCAACGCAAACAAAAAACAGAACAGGTGTACCGAATCTGTAAGATTCAAGACTTCTCTCTCGCCCACAATGAAAATAAACCTTCAGGTGTATTTTCATATTATTTCTCATTCGTCAAATCCCCTTCTTTCCTCATTTTTTACACCTTAACAAAGCCATTTTTTACGTATTCAAAATATTGACAAAATATATAGTAGTGGTATAATTATAATGTAAGTCAACGGGCGGTTAAATCCCCTATTGGCTCGCTCGTTGACAATTGAATTGAGGAGAAAAAAATGACCAGAGAAGAATACGCTCGTGTTGCCGCGTTTGAAAAAACCTGCAACATACTGAACTTATTGTTTGCAGTAATCTGGGTAATATGCCTGATTGCTGCAAAAATTTCCGGATTAACATTCGGATGGGAACACATGTCCGACCTGAATTTTGCAAGCGTAGGCGTGTCGATGTGCACAGTGCACATGATGTACACGTTAGCGAGCATTAAAAGAATCTGGATCAATGAGTTTGCAATATTACTCCTGGGTGGCTCTTATCTCTGTGACCTCAAACCAGGCTGGAGATATATACCATTTGGGTTCTGTGATGTGGTTCGGGAAACAAGAAACATTATTGAAAAAGATATTCCTGGTTCACCTGAATTTATATTCTACGGTGATACCACGGAAAACAAAGGCTTGGTTCCTCCAGGCTACATCCCGGCACTCTACATCACATTTGCGGCAAACCCCCATCCTGGCAAGGAACTTGTGGTCACACTAAAGGACGGTAAAAAAATGACTGTCCCAGCAAATGACCCGCTCCTGAACCGCCTCGTGGCACAAGTACAAGGGTCGTATGGTTTTCGTATCAACGACCTAAAGACTTTCTACGAAACAGTTATTGACCTTAACTCGGTTATCGCTCGCATGGATGACATAGTCATCGGAGGCTTCAAAAGTAGACTAGCTCAAATGACTGTTGCGGAAGCAAAACTCAGGCTCGAGGAAGTTGCTGAAGAAATTCGAGAAAAACTTGTCAACGCAGTAAAAGATTGGGGTGTAGAAGTACAGTTTGTACGTATTACACGCCTCGAAAATTCACATGCATTAAATAAGGTGATGTCTGGTGTTGCCGAAGCCGACGAATTGCGGAAAGCAACTATTTCCGCATCCATTGGTAAGGCAGAGGAGATACGTAATCTCGGGGCGGCAAAAGCAGATGCAGAATATGATCTTCTCGCCGCTAGAACTGATGCTTACATTGAACGTGCAGTCGGCGTTGCATCATCATCTGCAGGTCAATTCACGATGGCCGTAGAAGCTATTCAAGAAGGACTCTCAAAAGGACAAACTGTGTTTGTGCCCACCGACAATCCTTTCGCGGCAATTGGCGGCATAAAGAAAATGTTCGACAATATGCCCCAAATTGAACAAGCGGAAACTCCTTTAGTTGTCACTTCTCAACAAGGACAACCCCCACAACAAGCAATCCCGCAAAACATTGCAGCACCTGAACCAAAGACTGCCCCCAGATACGGCAGTGGCAAACGAAAAAATAAAGGAGGTAACGGAAAATGATTGTAGTATCTGTGATAGCAATAGGCGTGAGCCTGATGCTACTTGTGTACTTCATGAGTAAAAAACATGAAGCGCAACAAAAAGCGAAAGGTCGACAACGAAATTCATCACCTTCGCTTCAACCTCAATCGCCGTCCGAGAAGACCTTACCAGGTATTGAGCGAGTAACGACATTGCTCGACACCATGAAGAAGTTCCGGAAGGAGTACACTTGGACCGATAATGTGGCAATCGGATTCATAGCTCTTGTACTGATCCACATTGGAGCTTACCTGCTCCTTGAAAACCAGTACAGCAAGTACTTCTGGAATCGGGGAGCATTCTTCACTCAAGTAGCTCTCGGTGCCGGATTCGCCATGCGAGTAAGCAAAAAGGATGCAAAGCCACCTCAACACTGGCTCGGCTCCATTGTGCTCGTAATGGCATTACTGGTGGTTGGTAAATATACCATTTGGCCACTTTTACCAGGGTTGCCAACGCAAGCTTCGACCGCCAGAACTTCAGAGCAAAACGTCTATATCCGGGGCACAACCGCTACTCCCCCAACAGAAATGTTCGACGAGGAGTGCGCGGCACGGGCTGCGACGCTCAACAAAGAGATGCGGGAGAAGATCAAGGCTGATTTCAAAGATCAGCTCATGATGACCCCCATCGCCTGTCGTGAGTCTGGTTTCAATCAGACCAAACCTGGAACGACAGAGGTCTTGCAGGGTAAGCAAGACCCGAACGATCATGGCGTCTTCATGATCAACCGCACCAACCACGCATCCAAGATTGCGGAATTGAAGTTGGATGTGGATAAATATGAAGGGCAGGTAGCCTACGTAAGATACCTCTTAGGTACCCCACAAGGTATCGACCATTGGTTTCCGGAAGTTTCTGGTCGTTGGTACGCACCGATGACTGTGAATGTGCCGGTGACAAAAAAATGGTCAGGATTCGTCCAGATGCCGAAACTCACAAAAGAAGCTCGGTATCTGATCAAAAACAACAAACCAATCCTCGCCGAAATCGACGGAAAAGAGGTGGTGATTACCCCGAACAGCGACCAACAACTAGGGTCGTTCAGAAATATTCGATTTAAAGCTTTGGAGGGAAATGACGACACTATCGTCGCTATACCGATAAAGTTTTGGCCTGTTCCTTAATGCAGTTCTTTATAACACGTGCACCCTAACCAGGGCTGCGCGTGTTTTCTTTTATATACACAAAAACCACCTCGCTGAGGTGGTTTTTGAATTTGGAAGTTTAGAGTTTCGTATTGATATACGGAACATCTTGTTTTTTAATATCAAATGTATCCAAGATTAGTGCGATAATACCGTAAGTAGAGAACATAATGAACATTCCTACCAAACCCCAAACCACAGCATCTTTTGCACCCTCCTTTTTACCCGCTTCTGCGGTGATAAGATTTATCACCCCCCAAGCAAAATAAATAAATGCGACTGAGAATAGAATAAAAATGAGCGGATTGAGTATATAGGTACTTACTTTATTTAAGAATGGAATAATTGTGATAGAAGAATCTCCCATGTAAAGCTAATTAAAGACCTGGAACTGTTGGTACATTTATTGTTGTTCCTGGAGTAATACCTACTGTACTCTGCAAGTATGCAACGATACCGTACACAGAAGCCATCACTGCAATACCTATTACACCGTAAATCATTATATTTTTTCCTTCTTCCTGAGCTTTTGGATCACCACCTTTCCCAATGTATTTTGCAACACCATAAAAGAAGTAAATAATTGCCAATGCAAATGCCATTGGAATCAAAAGTTTTAATATATTACCCGCACCTTGCACAAGAGTAGTTACATTTCCAAGTGTTTGATTTGCACCACCTGCAAACGCAAGTACTGGAAGCAATGACATCGCACCGTAAATAATTTTATTCATAACGTATATATAAACTGATTAATGATTAATTAAATGACCTATATCTATATAATACAAGGATAGCGAGGAAACATCAAGGGTTCTGTGGATAAAAAAAGTGAAGAGTGTTTAGATTGGTAAGGGTTGGTAACATCCACCTTCACCTACTTTGTTTGGATCACACACTTGAGTACTTTTCACCCCCGTCTCGATACCAACTGAATCCCCTATATATTTAATAATCCCCCAGATAGATATCATTACAAACAGAGCGATAATACCCCATTTCATCCTGTTTTTACCCTCTTCTTTTGTTTTTTCACTTGCAGTACGAATAAAATCAGCAAGACCATAAAAAAAGAATATTAATGCAAGAGCAAATATAATTGGTATTAGAAGATCAAGTAGCGATTTAAAATCTCTTAAAAGACTTTTTACTTTATCAAACGCTGCAAAAGATATCTGAGGGATTACCATCAACATACTAAACATAGCATACAACATTGCTTTTTTATTTTTCATAATATTTATTATTCTAATGGTGTAAATATAGTGTCAACCACAGGAGTCAACTCTCTTTCTCCTTGCGGCAAGAATTGCTGTGTGTTTTGCAGTTCATTTCCAAACTCAAATTGTCCGCTAAAAAATAAAATAACGGCTTTAAATGTCCACAATAAAAAAAGGGCTAAAATTCCATAAATCATAAACTGCTTTCCGTCAGTAATTGCTTTTTCATTACCAGAAGAAAGGATAAATTTGGCAACACCCCAAAAAAACGCAATAAATGCTACGGTAATCAGAATATTCAGTACAATATCAAGCACCTCAGCTACATCCACGGAAAACCCTCGAAAATCAGGAAAAGCGTATGCTGAAGCAATAAAAGGGACACTAATACCGACAAAAAAGATGATATTTTTCATACTATTTTATTGGAGCTATTTGTTCGATCGTTGTTTTAAGTACTTCTGTAATACCATACGCACCCAGGAGTACTGCTGAACCGATCAATACCCATATAAAGCCTGTACGAGCTTCTTTGAGTTCAGCTGGATTTCCTTGTGCTATAACAAATTTGAAACCTGAGTACAAAACAGCAAGAACCACAAGCACTGATGCAAGTGGCATAATGATATTTCGCATTACCGCAGTAATAATTGCAGACACATCGCTCCCAACATTTAATGGGTTTATAATCTTCCAGGTGATTTTGTTAGGGTTACTTGTTCCTGTAGGAGGTGGATTGCCGCTCACAGGAGTCCCACTTGGCGGCGGATTACCACTAACTTGTGCAGTTATCATATGTGGCACCATCACACACAGTATTAAAAACGTAAAAATAATTTTTTTCATAATTAAAACGCTACATTAATAGATGTTGGTTTAATAAGTACTGAAAGTACAAGCTTCACTACTGCATACGAACACGCAATAATCAACAAACCGATAACAATATTTTTCAGTTGATTTGCACCCCTTTGTCTCTCAGCAGGCTTATTACCGCCAACAATAAAATGATATCCTGCTTTTGCTACAAGAAGTGGTGTGACAATGAGTACAGCAACAAACAATGTTTTTACGATAGCATTCACTACACTAATTGCATCATTAAAGGTACATGAGGGTCCATCACACGGAAAAAGACTAAGTGATTGACCAGTAACTGCACCCGCATACACTGGAATAAAAAACAGAACGAAAAGACAAAGCAGTGAACATATGTGAGTTAAAAAATATTTCATATATTATTGACCGATAAGTACTTTAAGTTCTTCATCTGCTTTTCGTAAAGCATCAGTAATCCGTGACCTACCTGATGTAATAGATTCTATCATAGTCTGAAATGTTGTGTTTGTGGACACTCTATCAGGATCTACCCATGTAGCTGACTGGATGGCACTTTGGTAGAAAATCGCCTTATATGGATCGTTTGGTGTATCCGCAAGCAAACCTCTTCGTGTCGATGGAAGATTTGTATACGCTTCAAGGATTTTTGATCCTGATTCTGCAGCCATCGCAGACATAACAGCAAACGCACCTGTAACATTTTTGGCTTGTTTTGGTATTGAAAGGCTGTATATATGATTAAAGACCACAACTTTGTTTGCCTGTCGTGGTTGTGGAGCAAGCGCAACATCAAAATTCAAATTTGGATTTTTTGCACGAAGTGTAGGAAGTTCTGAAGCAAAACCAAAATATGTTGCAAGATTACCGAGCAAGAAATAGTTTTGTGACTGTGGAAGCGATCGGTTCCATGAATACTGTGTGGTAACCGGGTTTGCAAATTGTGTGTAAAAATTAATCACATTATAGGCAGGAGAAACTTGGTCGTATTCATACATCAATGTACTGTACGGTTTGTCCACTCGAGGTGTTGTAATGATAGTGGTACCACCTTGCAACAGAAGATTACTCAACACCTCTTTTGCATGAGTAATATTTCTCCACTCACCCAGAGCCACTGCGCTTGCGGTAATAGTTCCTGTAGAATCTTTTCTCGTGAGTTTACCTGGAAGGAGGAGGAATTCATCCCAATATTTTGGAGGGAGTGGGACTGACGCATTGGTAAAGAGTGTACGATTCCAATACATAACCAGCGGATCAGCATACAAAGGAAAACCATAAAAACCGTCCTTTCCTATGAGGTATTCGGTTGATTCTACAAAATTATTTTTAAAATCTCGCTCTTTGTATGACGTAAACGGTATAACCAACAATCGTCCTTTTTGAGATGCAAGCATATCTTCCCGAAGCATAACAATATCTGGACTATTACCATCTGCGAGCGCTTTTACAAAATCATTTTCAAATGTCTCTTTTGTCTTTTCAATGTATGTAAATGTAAACTGCTTATTGTTTTCAAAACCCATTTCTTTTGCATAAAGGTCCATATACTCTTTTGGTACAAAACCCCACATCACCACAGGACCTGTTGCCTGACTGTCAGACCCTCGATATGTCGCAAACACAATCACACCAAGAAGTGCTCCGAAACCAAATACTGTAAGTAATACGATTTTAAATGTGCTCATATGTTTTATAATTTCTTATAGAGAAAACCATAATGATGACTCCCTGCCTGTATTTCCTTATACACAGAAAAACCCTGTGCTTCAAAGAGATTTTCAGCATCAGTCGGTGAAAAAATATGATCCTTGCGCGGACCTATACCACCAAAAGAATCTTTCCAGTCAACCACAAGCACCTTCCCTCCTGACGCAAGAATACGCTTTATTTCTGTAATCGCTGCTTTTTTATTGACCAACTGAAACATAATATTGCACACCAATACAAGATCAACTGAATTATCTTTGATATGTGTACCTCCTGGTGTTTCAAGGTCGCCCCAAATCACCTCTACATTATGCAATCCTTGTTTTTGAGCGGCATTTTTCAATCGGACAAGTAGATCTTTTTGTACATCAACTGCATACACCTTACCTGATGAATGAAGTGCTCGAGCAGCTTCTACTGTATAAAAACCTGACCCAGCACCTAAATCTGCAATAGTCATACCTGAAGTAATTTCACACTGGTCTATATTTTTTTGAGGATCGGAGAAAGAAACCATTTCTTTATTATATGGATATTTATATATTTTGTATATGAAAGTTATAAACAGAAAGAGATACCCTTATAGACTAGTCAAAAGTCCACCAAGTCCGTAAAGTCGAAAGTACGTGCATCTGAACTCTGACTTTATGGACTTTTAACTATCCAAGGACTCCCCTTGGATAAAAACTAAAAACCAAGAACTTTCAGATTTGAGCAAAGTTCTAGGCAGACAAGAAAAAAGATCCGAGTCAGCCTGAGTGCGCTGGTGAGGATCTTTTTTTGAAGTCTAACAACGAAATTTGCCAAATATGGAAGTTATAAGCAAATAAGTGATGCAATAGAGTCCCCTTCTCGCAACTTCATGATTCGCACACCTTGAGTCTGACGTCCAAGTACAGGGATTTCATTTGCATCAGTACGTATCACCTGACTCTTCTTAGACATAGCTACGATTTCCTCTGTATCCTTTGTAAATACCTGTGCAGCAATTATATTTCCTGTTTTCGGTGTTACATTTGCAGTCTTAATACCAGAACCACCTCGATTTTGAATCTTGTATTCATCAATATCAGTTCTTTTACCATATCCATTTGCAGAAATAACCATAAGGGTAGTGTCATCTGCATCACGACCTATCACCTGCGCTGAAATAATCTCATCACCTTTGAGCAACTTCATACCTCGAACACCCATAGCAGTACGTCCCATCTCACGGATATCTTTTTCAAAGAATCGAATCGACTGACCTTTTCCTGTTACCAAAATCGCACTGTCACCTGCGTGAGTAAGCGATGCTGAAATAAGCTCGTCACCATTGTCGAGTTTAATCGCAATAATTCCTGAAATACGCACATCATGGAAACTTGCAGCAGAAACTTTCTTGGCAATACCGTGTTTAGTAACCATAAGGAGTGATCCTTCTGCCTTTTTTGCCTCTTTTGGCATTGGTAAAATAGAAGTGATTTTCTCACCTTCAACAAGTGGAAGGAAATTCATAACAGACTTACCTTTTGTTGCACGACGACCTTCTGGAATATCATACATTTTTGTCTGATATGCTTTACCTTTATTAGTAAAGAAGAGTAGATCTGAGTGTGTTGAAGTAATCAATAATGTGGTTACAAAGTCTTCATCTTTTGTATCCAAATCAACCACACCTACACCTCCTCGTTTCTGTCGTCTAAACTCATCAGGATTGGTTCGTTTGATATATCCACCTGACGTAAGTACGAGTGCATTCTCCTCATCAGGAATCAAATCTTCCACAGAAAGCACTTGTACACCACCCTTCATGATTCGTGTACGACGCTCATCACCAAACTTCTCTTTAATATCTTTCATTTCATCCTTAATGATGCTGAGGATTTTCTTTGGATTTGCCAAAATAGCCTTCAGTGATTCGATCAACTCTTGAATTGCCTTCAACTCATCCTCAATTTTCTTTCGTTCAAGACCAGCGAGACGAGAGAGCTTCATTTCCAAAATTGCAGACGCCTGAATAGCAGAAAACTTAAATGTTTTCATGAGCTCAGTATGTGCACTTGGCACATCCTTTGATGCTCGAATGATCTTGATAATTTGATCAATATGATCAAGTGCTTTTTTCAACCCAAGCAAAATATGCTCACGTTCAAGTGCCTTTCTCAAATCATATTCTGTTCGACGTGTGATTACTTCTACTCGATGAGAAACAAATTCCTGAAGAATCCCTTTCAATGAAAGTGTCTGGGGAATACCGTCAACAAGTGCAACCATATTGAAATGGAATGTATCCTCAAGCTGAGTGTGCTTGTAGAGCTGATTTAAAATATTTTGTGGATGAGAACCCCCTTTCAGTTCGATCACTACTCGAATATCTTTGGCTGATTCATCTCGAACCGCCTTGATACCCTCTATTTTCTTATCACGCCACAAATCCGCAATCTTGATCAACAGATCAGATTTGTTTACACGATATGGTATAGAAGTGATGATAATCTGATATTGACCTGCTTTATTTTCTGAAATTTCAGCAACACCGCGCACTACGACTCCACCTTTTCCAGTTGCGTACGCATGTGCAATGTCTTTCTGGTTGAATGCAACTCCTCCAGTCGGAAAATCTGGTCCTTTTACAAATTCAAGCAAATCTTCTGTTGTCGCATCTTTATTATCTACCAAGTGGATCACCGCATCAGAGAGTTCGTTGAGGTTATGTGGCGGAATATTTGTTGCCATTCCCACCGCAATACCTAATGTTCCATTGAGAAGAAGATTTGGAACAGCTGTGGGGAGTACTGATGGTTCCTTTTTTGTACCGTCGTAGTTTGGCACAAAATTTACAGTTTCCTTTTCGATGTCACGCATCATTTCAGATGCAAATTTTGTCATTTTTGCCTCAGTATAACGCATTGCCGCAGCTCCATCGCCATCGATAGATCCGAAGTTACCTTGACCAATAATATGCGGGTAACGCATCTTGAAGTCTTGCGCCATACCTACCATAGAGTCATATACCGCCACGTCACCGTGAGGGTGATAATTACCGAGCACCTCTCCCACCACTGCTGCAGACTTACGCGCTTTTGCACCAGCGGTCAAACCCATAGAATTCATTGCATACAAAATACGTCGATGTACAGGCTTCAAACCGTCCCGAACATTCGGAAGCGCACGATCAGTAATAACCGACATCGCATAGTCGATAAAAGATTCACGCATTTCTGTAGTAATTTCGCGTGATACCACATTGATTCGCTCCTCTGCTGCTACCTCCTGTATATCTGTATCTTTTTTCTTTGCCATAAAATTAAAACTAGTATACCAAAAATTAGTCCATCAAGTCCATTAAGTCCGTACATTCGAAAACAAACATATCTAAATTCTGACTTTATGGACTTTCTACTATCGTCTGTACTCAACGGTCGAAGAAAAATCAACTTGCTTCAAATTTTCTTGCGTATTTTTTATTGTACCTACTGCACTGTGCCATATATCCTCGATATTCTTTATCAGAGTATCAGTGGGTGTATACGTATTTACTTGTCGAGCAACCGTATCCGTCATGTTGACTTCTTTTTCTTTTACCATCCACATAACAAATACGAGACCAGTGAACAAAAGAGAAAGACTAAAGGCAAGCAAGGTGCGCTGTCCTCGTGATGACTGAGTTCTCAGTTTTTCAAGTAAATTAAACATGAGATGGAAATTAGATTAAGGATTAAAGATTAATGAATAAGATAAATGCACTATTCCTTAATCATTAATCCAATTACTTTAATCAAAGTATTAATTCGAAGATGCCAACACAACAACTTCTGACTCTTTTGCTTCAATATCCTTTCTCTTGATCGTCAGTTTATCCACCGGCTTCACTCCTTCTGCTCCTGCTTCTTTCAAAAAGATTTTAAGTGCGTCCTTTTGTCCGACACCTTCCCAGTGGGTTGGGATAATAATTTTTGGTTCAAACTGAACCGCAATTTTTTGTGCAAGTGCAGGTGCGAGCACACCATCTCCTCCGACAGGAACAAAAAGAATATCAATATTTTCATTTGCACCTTTTGCAGTTGTAGGTAGTGCATCTTCAGAAAATGCCCCGAGGAAACAGAGGTTCATTCCCTCCATTGCTACGGTATATATAGTGTTGATATGGTCCACTCCCTCGCCGTACTGAGTTTTTGAGAGGAAGCCTTTGATGAAAATGCCTGAAACTTCATATTCTCCTGGACCGTCAATAACAAAAGAAGCCTTGTCGCCACGAGAAGTAACATCCACACCGTTATGCTCAGGATCTTTTGATGAGATCAATGTAATATCTGCTCCAAAACGAGAGCTTTTTATCTTTGAATCTTTTGAAACTGGATTGACGGCAAGAACCGTGTCCCCAAACTGCACTTTAATAAAATCCACTCCGTGGTATGTGATAATCATGAAAGTAGTATATCAAAAAAAATCTGGATGCGAAAATGCCCGCCATTTGCATGACGGGCATTCATTTATTGAACATTTTTCTGGATCTTACCGTTCTGCCCTCTCAAATTCTCCAGCAAACTCCGGGCTGACCCATAAGTCGGCGCTCACCATCGCTTTCTGACCCAACTTATGAGCGTTTTCCATACCGATGCAGCCAAACCGAGGCTGCATAATATACCGCCGCAGAGCACCCTCGAGAGCTCTCTTTTCAAGTGGCAAGTAAAACGGCTTGAACCGTTCTTGTGAGCCGGAAAGGTCGACACGTGTCGCTACTTCCCCATTTACCCACGGAAAAGAGATAATTCCGAGAAGCTCGGCTCCGTCGACGTCCCTGAGCCACAGCTCGTGACAGTACTTTTCAGGCACTGGCACAAGCTCAAGATTGCTACGCACAATCGAGAAGTGCAACCACGCTCTCATCTCTTCCCACCTTTGTCGCCGTATAGGTTCCGGCTCAAGGGTGGGTGCGAAAACCGGAACAACCGATATCTGTCCCTGCGTCTGTGTTGACTGTTTTGAGTCCTTGTACTTCTGTACCAGAACCCATGTAAGCGGCACCAAAGCCGCAATCAGGATACCGAGTCCGCAGACCCAGTACACGACTTTTTCGTCCATTTGGCAAATCTCCCTACCCACCATACAACACTATATTAGTCGTAATGTCAAGCACTTTTGCAACCCCTTTAAAGCGCCCGAAAAAACATTGCAAAAAGACCATTTTTCTGTATACTACGTGAGTAATTTAATAACGGAGTCGAAAAGGAGTTAAACCCCATATTTCCAAGGACTCCCCTTGGAAATATGGGGCCTCCCCTCCCATTTACACACAATGGCAAAAAAAACAGAAGTAAGTACAGAGGAAGTTATTGATAAAAAAGAAGAAATGGAAGGTGAAGAAGTGGTAAAGAAAGCAACCATTATGGATGCATTACTTGATAAAAGTGCAACCCCTCCTTCGATTGATGATATTGTAGAAGGTACTGTTATTGGTATCGACAAAAATGCAGTGTACATCGATATCCCACCATTTGGTACAGGTATCATCTTTGGACGCGAGTTCATGAGCGCTCGAGATATTATCAAGAAAATCAATATCGGTGACACAGTTGCAGGTAAAGTAGTTTCAATCTCAAACAAAGACGGATATATTGAAATCTCACTCAAAGAAGCACGACAAGCACTTATCTGGAATGAAGCAGAAGATGCTATTCGAGATAAAAAAGTATTTGAAATTCCCGTACAAGACGCAAACAAAGGAGGTCTTATCCTCACATGGCAAGGTATTTCAGGATTCCTTCCTGCATCACAACTCAAGACAGAACACTACCCACGAGTAACTGATGGAGACAAAGATGCGATTCTTTCTGAACTTCGAAAACTTGTTGGTACAAAGATCTCAGTTGCTATCATCGGTGCATCTCCAAAAGAAGGTAAACTTATCTTCTCAGAGAAAAACCCAACAGAGAAAAACAAAGATCATATCATTGGTAAATATCAACTCAATGATGTTGTGACGGGTGAAGTGACTGGAATGGTAGACTTCGGTGTATTCGTAAAAATCGAAGATGGACTTGAAGGACTCGTTCATATTTCAGAAATTGACTGGGCACTTGTAGAAAATCCACGACTTCTCTTCCGAGTTGGTGAAAAGATTAAAGTAAAGATTATCGAAATCAAAGACGGTAAAATCTCACTTTCTATCAAAGCACTCAAGGAAAACCCTTGGGCAAGTGCGGAAAACAAATACAAGAAAGATCAGATTGTTGAGGCAGTAGTGATCAAGTTCAACAAACATGGAGCACTCGCATCAATCGAAGAAGGTATTGCAGGTTTGGTTCACATCTCAGAGTTTGGTTCAGAAGAAGCTCTCCGAAGTAAACTTGAACTTGGTAAACGATATACATTCAAGATTTCTCTCTTTGATCCAAAGGAACAGAAAATGACACTCTCATTTGTTGATCCAAGTAAAAAAGTAGAGTAAATAGATTAAAGATTCGGGATTAATGATTAAAGAATAATCCAAAGAAACTTCCCCAAGGGTACCCAAGGGGAAGTTTTTGTATATTTTCAAAAAAGAGGAGTATGATATATCAAAGAGGTGATGTATGCCTACAGAAACATTTGTATGCTGCACACGTGCAGTTGTATATTTCGGCACCATGGCTCTGAATTTTCGTTTTGAGTATCAAGGGTCTGTATGGAAGAAAACTTCTGACCAAACCGCCATCCTCGATACAGGACAAAATCCAGAACCACGATGGTTTGCATTTAACACACCCGTGATCCCTTGTCACCTGTGTACATGTAGACAGTAGCTTCGTAACACATTCCCCCGAGGCCGGACCTCGGGGGAATTATATATACAAAAAGCCGGTGGGGTCCCCTAAGGGAGCCCACCGGCCATCATTACTTTTTCACAAGGACACCATTTTTGCAACGGTAAACATTACCGTTGCCGTCCGCTACACCACCACCCTCGATGAAGCAGGGTCGACCTTTGAAATAGTCGATCTCATGCACCTGCACCTGCTCTTCTACTACCACGATCCCCCCTTGCTCTTTTATTTTTTCTACAACACCGTGCAGACACAAACCTGTGATCGTAAGAGCAAGTGCCCCTATCAGTACCAGCCCACGCCGGTACAGTGAGACGGGGAACTGCCTAACACAAATCATCCACCTCAGCAGGGCTGCACATGGAACTGCCAGGACAATGCCCCAGACAGCCCCGAACGCGATGCCGATAGCTGCCGCTGCTGCGGCAGCATCGAGGCCGAGTGGAGGGTATTGATTGTAAGTCACAACGAACCATACAAACCCTGAAGCAAGCGCACTGGCCATGGCCCACGACGTTGCCCACTCGGTCTTTATTCTTTTTTCCTTGGTCATACATTTCTCTCCTTAAACGAATTTTTCCCGACAGGGAATCCTCTCAAAACGAGGTAAGGTTCCATAGAGAACCCAAGCTTTCCATCCTGTCAGGAAGATGGAGATGCGAGGAATGCCCAATATAGAGCTATATTAAGGCGCTTTTCGCATCTCCATCAATTCACAATGTATCAAAGAACTTTACTCTTATATTATATATTATATACCATATAGTATAGTTTTGTCAAGTACTTTTTTATAACAAAAAGCCATAGGAAGTTCCCCTCCTATGGCATATTTCAGTATGTTTAGCTGACACTTCCCTACTTCGAACCCGTAGGTTTGGCGCCTTCTACCTTCTTTTTCCATAGCTCTGCCCGAGTCTGGTCAGTAATAACTTTTTTCTGGAGAACCGCAATACGATCAACGCATCCATCCGTACCTTTACAGACCCGCGAAACAAACTCGGAGTGTGCAAGCACCTGCCCAATGATTTCCAGGTCCCAGAAAATCTTTGAAGGTCGATAAAGTTCATATGGTCCAAGCAAACCAGATTGATCAAACCGATTTAGCTCCTGAGAAAGCAGTTGGAGTTTTGGAGAGATATCATCAAGCTCCCATACTTGAACGTTTCTATTGACTACCAACCTTTTACCGACAAAAAGAATATCATCGATAAGCGGCTGAAGATCAATATTCCGGGCAGACTCTCGCACCACTTCAAACTCTGATCTGAGCAAGAACTCACGCGTACCCACCATCTTCATAAGGTACTGAGTGTGTCCCTCGACCCAATTGAAGTCAACGGTGGTCGTCTGACTTTTTGCATCATCGATCTCTTTTTTTATGAGATCGTAATCGGTTTTGAATTTCTCAAAGGTTGGGATTTCCGGGTTTTCTTGAGCGCACAGCCCACAGAACAAAACAAAAAAGAAACAAAAAAATGCTCTCATACGTGAGTAGCCTCCTTTGAAAATATATATGAGAAGGAGTCAAAAGTCTATCTGATATGTGGTTAAAGATTAAAGTAATTAGATTAATGAATAATGCATTTTCCCATTCCTTAATCATTAATCCTTAATCTAGTTACTCTTTGATTTCCGTATTCGCAACTGTATTAGATAGAGTCATCGCTTTCTCTTTTCCTTCGGAGAAAAAAACTTTGAGCACCTCTGCCACTTTTTTACTTTGACTTTCAATTATCTTTTTTTCTTCATCAGAAAAAGCAACGAGTACTCCCACATATTCACGAATATCCCCTTCCATGTTGCCGATCCCGATTCGAATACGTGCAAAGTCTGATCCACCAAGCGTGTCGATAATTGACTGCACACCATTATGCCCTCCCGAAGACCGATCGTATGACATTTTGATTTGTCCAAGTGGAATATCCAAGTCATCGTATATCACCACCAACTTTTGAGAGTATTCTTCATCGGCAAAATGTCGCACCGCAGTCCCTGAGAGATTCATAAACGTTTGAGGGAACATAAAAGTAATCGCTTCCTCGGCGATCACGCCTTTTGAAAGAAGTGAGTTACTCATCGAGTCTTTTGACCAATCAGAAAAACTCCACGCATCGCGTATCTGCTCCAACACCATCACGCCCGCATTATGTCGTGTGTTTTCGTATTCTTTTCCCGGATTCCCGAGACCAACGATAAGATAATTCATAAAAGTAGTATAGCGCAGAATGATTAAGGATTAAAGATTAATGATTAATGATAAAAATTCCCACCATATAACCTTTTGGAGACTTCGCAAGGCGGGTAGCCGAGACTGAGCAAAATTTCAGCAGAAATTTATGCGTACTCCAAAAAGGTTATGTGATGGGAATTTACTCTCACCACCCCTATCCACACCACCACGCAAAATCCGCTTGTGTCAACTACTCCTTATAGCCTACAATAGTACAAATGGATTCTACACAAGCACCTCAAGTACCACCTGTCAAAAAGATATATGGATTATCTGTATTGAAAGAACTTGCAACATTTGCCTTTATTGCTGTGTGTATTATTTATCCATTTCGAAAATTTATCGCAGAACCATATATCGTCTCAGGAGCATCCATGTCCCCTACATTTGAAACCGGACATTACCTCATCATCGACAAAATCTCATATCGATACCGAGAACCGCAACGCAACGATGTTATCGTTATGAAATTCCCCGAAGACACCTCTCGAGATTTTATCAAACGAATCATTGGACTTCCTGGAGAAACAGTGCGAATCAAAAATGGAGCAGTAACAATTATCAACACTGAACACCCTGAAGGCTTCTCTCTTACCGAGTCATTTATCACCTTTCAAAAACAAGACACTCTCACGGTTACCTTATCTCAAAATGAATATTTTGTTATGGGAGACAACCGAGCTGGAAGCTACGATTCGCGAGCATGGGGACCACTTCCTGCACAAGACATTATTGGAACACCACTGATACGACTATTCCCTTTTACAAATATCGATCTACACCCTGGTTCACTCAACAATTAAATTCACATATTACGTATGACAGCAAAAAAACCTACAGAATCAATACCTAAATTTATACAGAAAGAAGTTGACCTTACTGGACATATTGCACATCACTATGGATTTACCAGTGTTATTACTCCGCAAATTCTTCCTACTGACAAGACAAAAGCAAAAAGTTTAAAGGAGGATATGCCTTACCCCTCTCTCAATGAGGAGCGTATTGCTTTGTTGCGTTTTTTTAACGAATCTTCATTTGGCACAACACCTCAACCCGCACTCCTGTATTTTAAAAAACCGTTTCCAGGAAGTGGTCAAAAAAAGAAACCTTCTCAGGAGGTTTGTGGACTTGAAGTTATCAACAGTCCACGAGCCGTTGCGGAAGCACTCCTTCTTAAAACTGCCTGGGCAATACTCTCTGACCTTGGAGATGAAGATATGTATGTAGACATAAACTCAACAGGTGATAAAGAATCGTTTGCAAAATTTGAACGAGAACTTACGTCATATTTCAAAAAAAATATGCACCTTTTGTCTGCATCAGACCGACAACGATTTAAAAATAATATTTTTGCAATTGTACAAGCAACAGAACCTCATCTAGAATCTTTTGTTGCAAATGCACCAAAATCAATGAGTGCACTTTCTGAAGTAAGTCGTGATCATTTCAAAGAAGTACTTGAATTTCTTGAAAGTTTTGATATTCCCTACCGTATTGCACACAACCTTATCCCACCAAAAGGATCGTCTTCTCACACTCAGTTTGAAATACGAAAAATTATCAATACAAAAAAAGGAGATTCGACCGAACTGCTTGCATATGGTGGTCGCTACAACTATTTAGCAAAAAAAGTAGGATACAAAAAAGAATTTCCATCATGTGGTATTACACTTACTTACCACAAAAAAGCAAGTGGAAAAAAGATCGACCACACAAAACTCACTCCACCTCGATTTTATATGGTACAACTCGGCAATCATGCAAAACTCCGCATGCTTAATATCGTTGAATTACTTCGTAAAGAGAAAATACCTGTATACCATTCACTCACAAAAGAAAAAATTACTGGACAACTTTCTTCAGCAGAATATCTCGGTGTGTCTCATATCTTGATTATGGGTCAAAAAGAAGCAATTGAGGAGACGATTGTTGTGCGTTCAGTCGACACTCGAGAACAAGAAACGATTCATACCAAGGAGCTGGCGAAGCATCTCAAAGCACTTGGGAAATCGAAAAAGGGCTCAAAATAGTAGCTGGATTAAGGATTAAGGAATGAGAGAATACAAAATCCGCCCACCCGGACTTTGTGCCGGTTGGGCGGTTATTACTTACAGTTGACGAGCGTCGGGGCCACGGTGCAGATACTCTGCCATCGCGCGATCAAAGAGATGATCTTCCGCACTGACCAGGTGGTCATCTGCGCCGAACTGCTCCTCATCGACGACCCTCATGGCCGCATCGTTAGCCGGATGCACGCCCCATTGTTCGGGCATGTCGTCCCCGACGTCGAGTCCTGAGCAATCCGGCTTTTCCACAAAAATATAGTGGTTAGGGGCAACCTCGCGGACGAGGCCCCCTCCCTGGGTTCTGAAAATTGGATATTTGTCGCGTTGCATTTCTGTCTCCCTAGTTGGAACAATTTGGCTCTCTTGAGCCTTTACTTATATAGTATACAACATATTAGATAGTTTTGTCAAGTACTTTTTGGTCTCTAAATCCCTTTTTTGTTTGAGGCCTCTTTATAGAATTCGCCGCCAACGGGAAAAGGTACAGGTTGACGGCATTAAGAAACTATAGTCATTTTGAGTACAAAATTCGTTAGTTTCTTTGAACTTGAACAGATAAAAGATCTATGCTAGTATAGTGAAACTATGAGTATAAACGCAGAAGTTGTAAAGAATAATAACGAAAATAACCTTGCTATCCTTCGACGGTTTACAAAACGTGTCCAGGGTGCGGGTGTGCTTCCTCGAGTGCGAAGTCTCCGATACGCAACTCGTAAACTTTCTCCATACGTGCGCCAGAAGAAAACCCTTAAAGCTATTGCTCGACGAGAGGATATCCAGGAGCAAATTAAACTTGGTAAACTTGCAGACACATCTCGAGGCAATCGAAATGCAAAGTAATTCTCTTACAATCACAAACTTCACAAAAGGTAAGCTTCCGAGCTTGCCTTTTTTGGAGATGAAAAATGCGGCAATGGGTAAAAACTACGAACTCTCTCTTGTCTTTATCGGTGAACGACGCTCAAAAAAACTCAATACGATATATCGAAACAAACATAAATCAGGAAACATACTCTCTTTCCCTCTTGATAAAAAAACTGGTGAGATTTTTATCTGCCCAGTACGCGCTCGACGCGAAGCAAAAAGTTTTGACCGAAAATACGAAAATTTCATTGCATTCTTATTTATCCACGGTTTATGCCATTTGAAAGGAATGGATCATGGTAGTACAATGGAGAAAGCAGAAGAAAAAATCCGCACTCAGTTTGGTGTGTAAGTTTGCAGTCACGTGTCAGTTCTTTTCTTTCGCTCACTTTTTTAGAGTTGGGAAAATTACATAAGATACGCGAAGCGAAAGAATTTTGGAATGAGCCTTACTCGTCGTAAGGTGAATGACAAAATTTGCATCGCGACAAAGTAGATTATGTGATTTTGCCGGCTCATACAACTCACCTAATTAATGGCACGAAATATAACAGTTGGAATAGATATCGGAACCTACCAAGTAAAAGTGGTAGTAACTGAACTGATCAAAGACGGCGGAAAAAACACTCCTCGTATTTTAGGTACAGGTATTGCAGAATCAAAAGGATTACGTCATGGATATATTATTAACACCGAAGATGTAACAGAAAGTGTTACAGCAGCTGTCGCGCAAGCAGAAAAAGCCTCAAGTATACCTATCAAACGGGCATACATTTCAGTGGGAGGTGTCGGACTTTCTGGAGTAACCTCAATAGGACAGACTGTTATTAGTCGTGCAGACCTCGAAATCACCGAGCTTGATCTTGCAAAGGTTGCTGATGCATGTGAAGCAGAAATACCTCCCGCACTCATACAAAACCGTCGTATACTTCATCCGATCCCTATTTCATACAAGATAGATGGCAAAAATGTAATCGGTAACAGACCACTTGGTATGCGAGGATCAAAACTCGAAGCAAAGATGTTATTTGTTACCTGCCTTGAACCACATCTTGCTGACTTGATACACGCTGTTGACCATGCGGGTATAAAAGTAATCGATGTACTTGCATCCCCTATTGTTGCAAGTGTAGTTACGCTTACAAAAGCTCAAAAAATTGCAGGTTGTGTACTTGCAAACATCGGTGCAGAAACTATCTCTATTGTGGTGTACGAAAACAATATTCCAATTTCACTCGAAGTGTTTCCGATCGGTTCTACTGATATTACCCATGACATTGCACTTGGCCTGAAAGTTCCTATTGAAGAAGCGGAAAGTATTAAAATGGGTGCTGTCACACAAACAAGCGTGTCTCGAAAAAAACTCGATGAGATTGTACATGCTCGCCTATCTGATATGTTTGAACTTATCGAAGCACACCTTAAAAAGATTGGAAGAAATGGCATGCTTCCCGGTGGAATCTTCATCTCTGGAGGAGGAAGTGGTATTGGTACAATAGAAGACTTTGCAAAGGCAAGTCTTAAACTTCCATCAAAAATTGCACAAATAAATTTGGGAGAGAAAAGCAGAATCGGAGATTCTACATGGTCTGTTGCGTATGGACTTTGCATGGTTGGATTCTCAAAAGACACTCAACACGATATTGGACTCAAAGGAGACACTCATACTCTCATCAATAAAATACTTGAGTGGTTTCAACAATTCCTTCCCTAAAACACTTTGAGTACAAAGTGTGACGATTTAGCCTTAAATAATTCCCCAAGGGGTACCCTTGGGGAATTATTTTATTTAAAATTTTTGCAAAAAAAAGCCGCGCACCACGAGGGGGTCGGCTTAAGCTTCGAGTAAACAAACCCGAAAAATACAGATGGGTAAAAAAGCTACTGTAGAGCGCAACGATCAGCGATAACCCTGATCGTCAGCCCCACACACTCCGGAGAAACCCGCTCTCCATATTCACGACTGAGGATCCTGGCAGTATTACGGTGCGACTGCCCCTCCAAAATCGCTAGCTGGACAACGCGTTCCTGCATCTTGGTCAGATTCGGCATACTCTTTTCTCCATTTACATATGATTCCACCCACTGTTTATTACATCATAATCCCCTCTTTCTTGTCAACTGTTTATATTTATACGCTTATCTGCTATTATATTGGGGAAATTAGCCAGAAACCGAATTGGCAGTACGTTATATAAAGGATAACTTCCAGATTTGCGACAAGGTCGCGTATAAAGTATAAAAAATATCTGTAGACGTACTATGTGGTACGGCGGAGAATATTTTTTATACTTTAGACGATGAGATTGTCCAAATATGGAAGTTCTGTAAGATTTAACAACAACAATTATATGCCACAAATAAAGCCCGAGGTAGAAGCCTTCGCACGAATCAAAGTCATCGGAGTTGGCGGTTCAGGAAAAAATGCACTGAACCACATGATAAACTCTAAAGTTAAGGGGGTGGATTTTATATCTGTAAATACGGATGCTCAAGATCTTCATCATTCCCTTTCTAAGAAAAAAATCCATATTGGTAAAAACCTCACTCGAGGACTTGGTACTGGTATGAATCCTGAACTCGGAAAACGAGCGGTGGAAGAGACAAAAGAAGAAATCCAAGAGGCAATCAAAGGTGCTGACATGGTCTTTATCGCAGGTGGACTCGGTGGTGGTACAGGAACTGGCGCATCTCCTATTGTTGCTCGTATTGCAAAAGAAATGGGTGCTCTCACTGTCGCAGTAGTAACAAAACCATTCTTCTTTGAAGGTCAGCAGCGAATGCGTCTTGCAGAAACTGGTCTTGATGAATTGAGACAGGCTGTTGATGCGATTATTGTCATTCCAAACGATCGCCTCCTCTCAACAATCAGCAAAGAGACTACTGCTAAAAATGCATTTTCAATGTGTGATGATATTTTGAAATCGGCTGTAGAAGGCATCTCAGACCTCATTACTACTCCAGGAGTGATCAACATCGACTTCGCAGATATTCGTGCAGTTATGCACAATGCAGGGCCTGCTTTGATGGGTATAGGGTATGCTTCAGGTGAAAAACGTGCTGAAGAAGCTGCTCGTATGGCTATTAACTCTCCTCTTCTTGAAGTATCGATTAACGGTGCAAAAGGTGTTCTCTTCTCTATCGCGGGAGGTGATGATCTTACTATGTTCGAAATCCAAGACGCAGCAAAAGTAATCACAGAATCAGTTGACCAGAATGCTCGTATTATCTTCGGTACTGTTCGAGATGAAAAACTTAAGAAAGGTGAAGTTAAAATCACGGTGATTGCATCAAGCTTCCCTGAAGCACAATCACGTAAAACACTCTTTGGCACAGAAGCAAAAGAAATAATTCGTGGTGATCGAGAAGATGAAGGAAAGATTTACAATGTACTTCCTTCAAATCCGAAACCAGCTCCTCAACCATTTGTTGCTCCCGCTCCAGAACCAGAAGTAAAGAAACTCGAAGTAACTGAGGAGGAAGATGAGTGGGGTGCGGTGCCGGCATTTCTCCGACGCTCACGTCTCAAATAGAAATTTGATTAAAGATTAAAGATTAATGAATAAGAAAATACATGAATCAAAGAGGTAAAATTGAAGAATTTACTGACCTTGATTCGTGGAAAGAAGCTCATAATCTAGTAATACTCCTATACAAAACAACAAAAAAATTCCCTTCCGATGAAAGATTTGGGCTGATTTCACAAATACAAAGAGCTGGAGTTTCAATTAGTTCCAATATTGCTGAAGGTTTTGGGAGACTGAGTTTAAAAGAAAAGGTTCAATTTTACTACCAAGCTCACGGGTCATTAAGTGAAGTAAAAAATCAAATTATTTTATCAAAGGATTTAGGATACATAAAAGAGAATGATTTTGATATAATAAAAGAACAAATTATTATAAGCCAGAAGCTCTTACGTGGACTGATTAGAAAGACAAAATCTTACATAAACTAAGTATTATTCCTTAATCTTTAATCCTTAATCATGAATCTAATGTACGATTTAACAATTATCGGTGGGGGGCCTGCGGGGGTTTCTGCAGGTGTATATGCGGGTCGAAAACTTTTAAAAACTTTGTTTATTTCTCCTGAATTTGGAGGTCAATCGATCGTCTCTGACGATATCCAAAACTGGATTGGTACACCGCATATTGCAGGCTCACAACTCGCAAAAGACCTCGAGACACACCTCAAAACATATGCAGGTCATGTAGTGGATATTAAAAACGAATACGTGACCACTATCAAAAAAATAGATGGTGGGTTTTCGGTCACCACAGAGAAAGGAACTTATGAAAGTAAAACTGTACTTATTGCTACAGGCAGTCACCGCAGAAAACTCGATATTCCCGGAGCAAAAGAATACGATCATCGAGGAGTTACATATTGTGCATCATGCGACGGCCCATTTTTCACAGGTCAGGATGTGGTTGTTATTGGAGGTGGTAACGCAGCATTTGAATCCGCTTCTCAACTTCTCGCATATGCAAAATCAGTCACACTCTTAAATCGTACTGAGACATTTCGAGCAGATGAACTCACCGTACAAAAACTTCGACAACATCCAAATTTTAAAATTATTACAAACGCCCTACCAGTTGAAATTCTAGGAGAAAAACTTGCAACAGGAATCGTATACGAAGATCAACTTACAAAAGAACGCACCACGTTGAATACTCCAGGGATTTTTGTAGAAATTGGTGCACTTCCAACAACAGAATTTGCAAAAGATGTCGTCGAGCTAACTCCTACAGGATATATACCAGTCGACCCTCGAACACAGCAAACTAAAACAGAAGGTATCTGGGCAGCTGGAGACTGTACAGACGGACTTTACCACCAAAACAACATCGCAGCAGGCGATGCGGTCAAAGCACTCGAAGATATCTACCTCCACCTAAAAGCTAAGTAAAAAAACTCACTAAAGTATAACTTTTCTTGGGCATTTCGCAGGAATTGAATGACGAGAAGTTCGCTAGCCTAGCAAGGCTAGATAGATTGCCCAAAAAAGTCATACTTTAGTGAGTTTTTGATTCTTACAAATCCTCTTTTTCAATCTTCTCTATTCGCTTCTCGAAATACTGTTCAGCTTGTTCAACATCTTTTGCAAGTGTCTGAAGGATTTCTTTTTCTTCATCAGAAACTTTGCGTCGTGCACTCAAACGCTTGAAGAGTTGTATACTGTTTTTCACATCATCCTTAATCACCTCAAATATTTTTTCTGATTCATCTTCTGTTTTTTCAAGATCTCGGATAAGTCGTCGTCTCATTATTCTAAATTTATGGAATCCATAGTATGTCGTAAACATAAAGAGGAGAACAAGTACTGAAAGCGGAATAATAACTGAGAGTGCTTCTATCGCTTTGAGTCCTGCGCGTACAACCACAGATTTATTTACTCGTGTATATACTCGCGCAGACGGATCACTGTGCACAGCATCTCCTCGAGTTGCTACAACCCATACTGAAGTAAGTCCAATATGGTCAATTCCGTCACTCTTAAATACAAAAGCTCCTGCATCATTAGCTTTTACGACATAACTCTGTACTTTCTCATCTTCTGGCTGAATAAAGATCCGTACATCACCTTTTGGATATGTTGTTCCCTGCACCTCAAGCTGATCACCTTTTGTAATCACTTCGCTATAGGTAGTAATCTGAGGTACTTTAAGCGCTGGAGCTTCTACAGTAATTGTTTTGTCAGTAAAGTTTCCTGCCCTGTCATACGCGCGAACCAAAAGCTCCCTTTGACCGCTTGGCAATGCAGGTATGACAAGTCGAGTGACCGTATCAGATGATCCGTTTACTGCATTTGTCTCACCCACAAGGTTCCCTGCAAATGAAACATTATACGAATACACTCCAGAAGTTCTATCTTTTGCCTGCAATGAAAGCTCAACATAATCATCATCTGTAATACGAGAAGTAACTGAGAGATCAGTTGGTGGTGCAGTATCAACTTTTATTTTTCTATGAGTTGTTTCTCCCCATCCATTTGCGTTTGCAAAACGAACATGGAGATATGATACACCATCTGATAGTCCAGTGATTTCTTTATTTCCAATCGGAGGTGTATATATTACTGTTGGGACTGAAGATGGGAATATACCAAGCAACACCTGTGTTGAGGTAATTGAAGGTCCAACATTCCAATTAAACACAGCCTGACTTTTTGCATACCATTTTTCAGAATCAGGCATATCAACCGAAGTTATACTTGGCGCGCTTGGTACATTTGTAGAAGCAGAAGGAGGTGGCGGCGTTGTTTGTACAGGTGTTACCTGATCACCAATTGAAAAAGAAATGCCTTTACGTGCAGTTGTTACATCAGTTCCAAGCCCGTCATTTGCATATACATTTGCTGTATTAAATGTCACCGATGCAGTTCCTTTTTGCTTTGCTCGAAATGTAACCCTTACCACAGCACCACGACTACCATTAAAGCCAGGATTTGGAGCACCTCCATTAAATGATATAATCCCTGCATTATTTGAAAATGATGGTTGTTCAACCCAAATAGAAAACACTGAACCTGACATACTGACAGATTCCACAGAAAGCATGTCATTAGGAAATGAAATTGTTCCTTCTGCACTATTGATAGGGGCACCTGCAGTGTTGATATATGTTGTTACGGAAACTGTGTCATTTACATTTACCTGAGCTTTATCCGCACCGAGGAAAATCTCAGCCGCAAAAAGATGCTGCCAAGAAAAAAGTAATACGATAAGAATGACAATTTTACACTGTTTCATTTCTTTTAGTTCTAAACCACCATATCGCAATACCACACAGTATCACCATGAGCACTATACCCAAAACACGATACGAGAGCGGCATACCAAGTCCAAATGTAACACTTTCTAATCTTTTATTACCCGCAACATCAAATGCTGTAACCGTAATTTTCCCTGTTAAATTCTGATTCTTGACTACATACACCCCATCAGTAACTACTGAACGCTCCCCTTCTTCTATAACCTCGTATTTCTCTATGCCACTCTGAGCGTCTGTCGTATAGAAACTCAAGAAAACCTTTCCGTCATATAACGAAAGGTCTCTTGCATATTCAATCGAAAATGGCAGTGGAGCAGTAGCATCCTCTGAAAGAAGCGCTTCCATATCATTTCGAGTATCTTTAATTTTTTCTGCTACAGAAAATGACATTGATGTGCGTCTTGGCGCCTTAAGAGATGTGCCGTTACCATCTGCAATATACCCTACAATACGGTCAGTATTGAATGTGACTATACCTGTACTACGTGGAGTCACCGCAAGAGTAAAGACGTGCAACTTACCACCAAACACACTCGATGGAGTACCCCCTGTAAATGCAATTGTATTATTTTTATACACAGGAGAGGTTGGCCACAATGTAAAAATAGATCCACCTGTTTGAATAAAATTGATATCAACATTTCCTGATACTCCAATAGATCCCTCAAGAACATTGATTTCTGTCTCATCTGTATCGAGTAACACTTTTACAAACACCGTATCACCAACCTGCACAACTCCCGTAGGTTTCTCGAGAGATACCATAAGTGCAGATGCTTGTGTATAAGCTCCAAAAAAGAATATGAGTGCGATGATTATGTGTATACACGTATTTCTGTTCATAAATTATAAATATTATTTATCGTACAATACCCCATTGAGACAAAAGGATTGAGAAGTCAACGGAATTAACTTTCTTGTCACCATTTACATCAACACACGCATTTGAAAACGGAAAATCTGTTTTCCAAAAAGCCAGCAATATAGAAAAGTCTATAGAGTTAACTTTTTTGTCGAGATTGAAGTCTGCTCCAGAACACGCTCCACCTGTAGAGGCTATCACATTCGCTACATTTGGATTTGATACTGGAGCTGGTCCGCCTCCACCACCTCCCCCTCCTCCGCCGCCAGATCCACCTGAACCTGAACTTGATGCAGTAGCTGTAAATGATCGAGAAGATCCTGAGCGTTCTGTTCCGTAGTACACAACAACTCTGAAGTAATACGATCCTGCACTAGGCACTGTTGCAGTCAATGTTGTGTCAAAATTTTCTCCAGGATTAATCAGTTTTGCAGCAGAACCATAGTAGACATCATCACTACCACCACATGGGTTAGCTAGACTTGATACAACACACCATTCATATTGATACTCATATGGAGCGTCACCTTCGTTGGTAATACGAACATCTGCACTAATATTTGGTGTAACTGTAGAATTCATACCGAGGATAATAACCTGTGGCGGTGATGCAGTAACATTCCAATAATCATTACCTGGCAATGTTTTACCTGACTCAACTGTTGCTGAAATTACACTTTCCCATACACCTGCAGCGGCACTACCACTGGTAGTATACGCGTATTCATACGTACCCGTTGACGTTCGTGTCATCGCCGCTGCATTCACTACAACATTTCTACTTGGGTCATATATCGTAATAGTTGGTGTGGTCATAGAATCAGAAAGCGTACCGTTGTATACCGTTGTTACTGTCGCTCGATATACTTCACCTTGAGCGATTGTTCCGAAATCAGACATACCAACTGTCCATGGTGTTTGAGATGATAATGTGAGAGATGTAAGCGTTCGTGTTGACGCGTTCCATACGTCATTTGCAAGTGATGCGATTGAAGTGAGTGTTCGAGCACTATATGACCAAATTGACGCAGGTAAGGTTGCAAACAATGAAGAAGATGCTGTTGCTACGATTGTGTTTGTATTTGCATTGATTACTGATGCAAGTGAAGAAGATGCTGTATTAAGCGCTGTGTTTGTATTTGTATTTATCGTAGCAGTATTTGTAGTCAAAGCAGACTGGAGAGATGATGATGCTGTCTGTAGATCAGAGAGTGTTGCGAGTGACCCAGTATTAAGAGTTGCTCCTGTAAGCGTTCGGTTTGTATATGCCCAAATATCATCAGCAGTCAATGAACTACTATTAACTGATGATACTGCTGTATCGAGATTGGTTACGATTTGTTTTCCTATTGAACCATTTGCAGTCAATGTTGATGTCGCTATACCCCATACATCAGACGCGAGTGTTCCAAAGGTGGTGAGACTTCGAGATCCATATGCCCAGATGGTTGCAGGGAGTGAAGTAATCATTGAACCAATTGATGTTGAAGCGTTTGATACTTGTGTGTTGGTATTGGTGTTCACTGATGAGGTCACACTACCGGTTTGAGTGTTGGTGTTTAAGTTAATGTTTGCGGCCAATGAGGTTGAAGCGTTCAACACTTGAGTGTTGGTATTTGAGTTAACGGCACTGGTAATACCTGATGTTTGAGCATCAGTGTTTGCATTAATGACTGCGGCGAGTGATGAGGTTGCGGTAGTAACATCAGAGAGTGTGGCAAGAGAGCCTGAAGTGAGACCTGCACCGGTGAGGGTACGAGTTGCGGCACTCCATACATCAGACGCGAGTGTTCCAAAGGTGGTGAGACTTCGAGATCCATATGCC
>CAYRYA010000001.1:85210-141168 GCA_964428435.1 uncultured Candidatus Saccharibacteria bacterium
AGAGTGTGGCAAGAGAGCCTGAAGTGAGACCTGCACCGGTGAGGGTACGAGTTGCATAACTCCAAATATCAGCAGCTGTTAATGATCCCCCGCCTACAGTAGAGACCATTGCATCAAGATTTAATGCAATTTGCTTTCCAATTGACCCTGCCGTAGTCAGTGTTGTTGTTGCAACACCCCAGATATCGTTCACCAAACTACCAAATGAAGTCAAAGTTCGTGTTCCATATGACCAGATCGATGTTGGCAGCGTTGCTGACAACGAAGAAGAAGCGTTGAGAACGCTTGCATTTGTATTCGTATTAACTGCTGCTGTTTGTGTATTGGTATTTAAATTGATGTTTGCAGCAAGAGAAGTTGATGCATTAAGTATTTGAGTATTTGTATTTGAATTAATTTCTGATACGACAGATGATGACGCTGTTGTCACATCAGACTGAGTAGCCAACGATCCAGCTGTAAGACCAGCACCAGTCAATGTACGTGTTGCTGAAGCCCACACATCACTTACCAATGTTCCAAATGAGGTAAGTGCTCGTGTTGGAGCGTTCCATACAGATGTTGCGATTGTACTACTTGAAACAATCGATGGACCAACAAAAAATGTCTTATCAATTTTAATCAAATCCCCACTGATTGCGGTTCCACATGCCATTACTGAAGGCCAGACGCCTTCAGTCTCAGACAGACCGATCGCATAGTCATAGTAATACCATCCGTTAGCATTTACAGTCATTGAAGCCGCATTCACTTTCAATGTGTTTCCTGGATCACGAATCGTCATCGTACAACCTGCGGTTGTGGTTGCAACATAATCATCATCAAATACAAATTCACCAAGTGTAATTGTCTCTCCAAGCGCAGCACGTTGATAATCCGCTGATGCAATTGATGGGGCTAAAAAAATACACAACCCAAAAAAAACAAATAGAAAAAAATGTACAAAAATATTTTTTGTGTGCATGAAATGTAGTACTTATAGTATATGAAAAAAAAGTAAGTTCGTATAGCGTAGTTGTGCACATTTTTTTGATACAAAAAATACTTTGATGTGATAAAATTATTAAAAATGTTTTATCGTACGCCAAATAAATTTTCTTTCACATTGGTATCTTCAAAAAAGGATACTCGTTTTCAGCACACCACCCCTGAAGATATAAAAGATGTAAAAGAACTTACTGAACATATATCTGATAGTGATAAACGTTTGTTTTTAAAAGTTCTTGGCGGAGCAGGTTTGGGTTTATTTGCCACTTCCCTTTTTCCTAAAAAAGCGGATGCATTGATTGCCGGAGGATCACCTACATCGAACGTAGTAGGTATTAAAAATGCATCAAATGTACGCATCAACCCCGCAACAGAAACAACACTCCAGTCACTCCTCAGTGGACAAGGGGTATCAAAAAAAACTACTGTTCTTTCTTCGTCTGGTACTGTACACACACCAGGTTCAGGTAAAAAAGTGCGTGTATACGCAACTCGTTTTTCTCTGAGTGCAGACGCGACCTCAGTATCATTCCGATTCACCTCTGGTGGTACAGATTATGAAAAGTATTCTACGCCAAAGACAGGTGGTTTATACGGATCAAACAACCATCCAAACTATGTTGAGGGTGGTGTAGATGAAGTATTATATTGTGTTATATCAGGCACTACGAACGTCCAGATTAACATTGATTATTTAGAAGTTTAATATACTTACCTTTATGGCACTACGCGCAGTCGAACATATATTTAATGGAGCAACCACTCCAATCGCTTCTTATGACTCCACCAAGACAAACTTGGGTACATTGATGATACAAAAAAGTGGACCAAACCCTGAAAATAACTTCGTGGGACCACTGCCTGTAGCAGTTGCACGACCGGTAGAAGAATCAACCGCAGTAGCTATGGTTTTTCCTCATGCAATCACCTACAGCTCGACTATAGACTGGGTTTTTCTTGTTGAAAACGCTGCTGCTGCAGCGAAGCGTATTTTCCTCTACGAATATAACAAAACACTTGCTACGTACAACTGGAAAGGTTTTATCACCATGACCACTCCTACTGCAACCAACGTCAACCGTGGTTTCCGAGCGCTCCGTTATCAACACAGTACAGGTACAGTAGCTGTAGCGGCACCCACATCTGTGTACTCGACAGGTACGGTTACAGTATCTACAGCTGGACTAGTAACTCACTCTGCCACTGGTTTTCTTGCAACCTATGTTGGTAAAATGATTGGTTTTGGAAGTACCAACGTTGCACAGATCAATTGTTGGTATCCGATCATCTCTTTTGCAACTACCGCAACCATGAACATCCTGGGTGCATCGAGTGCATATGCTGCAGGTACTTCATTTGTGATTGCGGACTGTATCGTGACGGGAACAGGTACACTGTTTCAAACAGATGGAATCGCAGCAGGTACCGGTGCAACAGCAGTTGCTGGAGGTTTAGGACCTCGTATTGGCTTTGGTTCAACTGACCCAACCCAAATTACCCAGTGGTATCATATTGGCAAGATTACCAGCGATACTTCCATCGGTCTCACCACTTCCCCTGGCGTTATTCCAGCAGGCACATCATATGTTATTGAGGAGCTTCGTTTTGCTCTCACCCTTACCAACACTACCGCTGCAAACGGAGGACTTTACCTCCTCAAAGGTGCTGGCTACCACGACTTTACAACTGCAGGATCAACATTCCCTTCAATTGCCACATCAGTCGATAACCAAAGAGGTGTGTATTGGCTTTCCGACGCAGGTACCACTGGAAACGTGGTCACCAACCAATCGTCAGCAGGTCTCACACTCCTTCCTGAAACAAACAAAGGACTTCATTATGCTTATGTACTCGATGGTGGAACCACTACTGTCCGTATGTTCCGATACAATCTCAGGGCAACCGGTACGATTACTTCAGGTAAAATGTTGATGTCTATCGCCTACTACACAACAGGTACAGTTGGAGTATCTGGTACTGCAGTCACAGGATCAGGAACAACCTTTACTGCAACTATGGTTGGTATGAAAATTGGTTTTAACACCACCAGTCCTGCAAACGTCACGACCTGGTATACCATTGCATCATATACTTCAGGCACCTCAATTACTCTTACCTCATCTGCAGGTAGTATCGGTGGAGGCGCTTCATTTATTATAGACTCAGCTGATGTGATAGTAACCGCACCACAGCTCGTCACAGGTAACCTTTCTCTCGTAAACAATGGAAGATATGGGACATTAAACCATGGACCAGGAGCAGGTGAACCTTCTATTTACTTTGTGACCGCCAGTCGTATCTATCGCGCGGCAGTTAGTAAAATATTTGCAGGAAACCTGGGTTGGATTTCTGAGAACCGTCCAGAAATCCCTCCTGGCTCTGTGAGTACATTCCCCGCTACCGGAGCACTGAGTAGTGTTGAAATCTCTGACGCCATAGACCGACTGATTGTACTTACCACTGGTGCAACCGCTTTTAAGCACTACGTCACTCGCTACCCTGCTGTAGCAGGAGATCAGTTTGACCGCTTTTTTGGACTCGATGACAAACAACAAGACCAGTCTATCGCCGACCCAAATGCACCTATTCACTTCAACACCGCATCCCAAGTTACTTCCATATGGAGTGAAAATGGCATAGCCCATATTATAAAACATGGAGCGACAGCAGCGCTATGCCAAATGTATGCCCTCCCACTCGGCGCGCACTGGTTCTACGCAGAATCAACAAATCAACGAGTTATCACACCGGAAATACTTGTACCCGATTGTAGTTCGTTTCGAAGAATGCTCACTTCAGTAGTAGACCACCTCGGTAGTGAAGAATTCCGCATTCCCACAGCGTCAATTTTCTCCTTCTATCGAACAAGTGGAATCACTGACAACACAGGTTCATGGACACAACTACCTGAAGATGGAGACCTCTCGGGATTATCCCCTTCAACTAGTATTCAGTTCATGTTCGAATTTACCACCATCAGTCTCCTCTGTGTTCCTGGCAGAATCATGTCACTTGCAGTACTCTACGAAGATTACTCGAATGATTCTCATTACCAACCATCAAGTGGAAAAACTGTTGAAGCGAGCAAGCAGTTCGCATGGCGTTTCGCTACAGCGTTTGGATCTGCTGTTCCTACACTCAGAATCCGTCTTTTTGACGCAGTCACCGGTGGTCTTCTTGTTGACGATGACTCAGTGACGCAAGCAGGTACATGGGAAAAAACAGTTGATGGTGGTAGTAACTGGGTAGCTTACACTGATGCGGATAAAGCTAATGAAATTACCTATATCCGCTATACACCAGCTACACTACCTGACAATATTAAAATTAGATCACTGTTAACACAAAACTAAGTATGGCACTACGAGCAGTTGAGCACATCTTTACGGGAGCAACCACACCTATCGCTTCATATGACTCCACCAAGACAAACTTGGGTACATTGATGATACAAAAAAGTGGACCAAACCCTGAAGATAACTTCGTGGGACCACTGCCTGTAGCAGTTGCACGACCGATGGAAGAGTCGACATCTGTTGCAATGGTGTTTCCAAGCATCATCAACTACAGTTCAACTATAGATTGGGTTTTTTTAGTAGAGGCAGCAGTAGCAACTACCCGACGTATTTTCCTCTACGAATACGATAAAACACTTGCTACGTACAATTGGAAAGGTTTTATCACTATGACTACACCAAACGCAGGTACTACTGCAAACCGAGGCTTCAGTGCGCTTCGTTATCTACACACCACAGGAACTGTTGCCGTAGCTGCACCTGTATCGGTATATTCTACCGGTACAGTTACCGTGAGTACCGCAGGTCTCGTGACACATTCAGCTACAGGATTCTTAGCATCATATGTTGGATATATGATTGGTTTTGGAAGTACCAACGTCGCACAGATCAATTGCTGGTATCCGATCATCTCTTTTGCAACTACCGCAACCATGAACATCCTAGGTGCATCGAGTGCATATGCTGCAGGTACTTCATTTGTGATTGCTTCGTGTACTGTCACAGGTACTAGTACACTTTTTACAACAGATCTCATTGCTGCAGGTACTGCTTCAACTGCTATTGCCGGAGGTTTAGGACCTCGTATTGGCTTTGGTTCAACTGACCCAACCCAAATTACCCAGTGGTATCATATTGGCAAGATTACCAGCGATACTTCCATCGGTCTCACCACTTCCCCTGGCGTTATTCCAGCAGGCACATCATATGTCATTGAAGAATTACGATTCGCTTTGGCAATTTCAAACAGTACAACCGCTGCAAACGGAGGACTTTTTCTTCTTAAGGGTGCAGGGTATCACGACTTCACTACTGCAGGTTCTACATTTCCCGCAATCACCAGCGCAGTAAAAAACGAAAGAGGTATATACTGGCTTGCAGATGCGGCTACGGTCACCAACACCACAGCCAACGGACTTGCTGTAGCTACAGAAACTGACAAGCAAACACATACCGCATATATATTGAACGGTACAAACACATCAAACGCAATCATCTATAAATACAATTTGCGAGCAAACGACACGGTAGCATCAGGTAAGATGACCCTCGCAGGTGCAAATATTGTCATCACCGGAACCCAAGCTCTCACTGGTACAATACCCAACCAGTCAGCAAACAACCTTGATCTTGCCACCACGTCGCATGGCCCAGGCTCTGGATCTTCATATCTTTATTTTGTCACCACCACCCGCCTCTACTGTGCTGCAGTTTCTGCTATCACCGCAGGAAACACACCATTCGCGGTGGCGGCAAATGCACGACAAGAAATCCCTCCTGGTGGCGTCGCAACATTTGCAGCAAGTGGTACACTCACTAACATAAGATACATAGATACGATCGACCGTTTTGTGATTACTACCTTTACAGCAAGTACCTCACTTCGCCAATACATCACCCGATATCCTTCGACAGATACCACACCATTTGATCATATTTTTGGAATCGATGACAAACAACAAGATCAATCTCTGGCTTTTTCAGCACCAATTCATTTCAACACTGGAGCGCAACTTTTGTCTACCAGAGCAAGTAGTGGAGTACTCCATATCATACGCATGGGTGCTACAGCGGCGTTAAACCAGGTGTACGCTCTACCGTTCGGTGCTCATTGGACGTATGCAAGCACAACAAGTCAGCGTATTATTACACCGTCAATTGATACCACTGGTTGTGTAAAGTTTGACCAGGTACTCTTATATGACGAGCATGACCTGGGCACCGGAGACCTAAAACTAGGAACTGAAACGATGAGAGTATACTATCGTACTGCAAATATTGGGGCTGATGCGACAAGTTCATGGACACTTATCGGAGCAGACAATAGTTTATCGAGTGTACCTGCCGCTGATGCAATTCAATTTATGTTTGAATTTTTTACTATTGGAACAACGTGTATTCCTGCGCGAATTATGAAGATTGCGGTTACCTACGAAGATGGTTCAACGGATTCACACTATCAACTATCAGCAGGAGTATCCGATATCACCAACGAACGTTTTGTGTGGAGGTTTACTCAACCATTTGGAAGCACTGTACCTACACTTAAAATCGAATTATTTAACGCAACAACAGGCTCATCCGTATTGACTGACACAACAGTAAGTCCAACAAATGGAGCATGGACAAAATCAATTGATAATGGAAGCAGTTGGGTTGGGTATAATACAGATGATAAAATAAATGAGATAACGTATATTCGTTATATCCCAACTTCATCGCTAGGAAGTATAACCGTAAGAGCACTACTTACTCAAAACTAATATGTCATATCGAGCTGTAAAACATATATTTACTGGAAGCACCACACCTATCACTTCTTATGACGCAACCAAAACAAATCTGGGTAGTTTGATGGTGCAAAAAACAGGATCACTCGCAACCGATAAGTTTGTAGGACCTATACCGGTCACTATTGCCACACCGATGCAGGAGGTAGTGGATACCGTGGGAACAGTTACGGTGAGTACGACAGCAGTGACTGGTAACCTTACAAACTTTCAAACATCAATGATTGGTATGAGTATCGGCTTTGGCTCTACTGACCCTGCCAAAGTTACTGCTTGGTATACTATTAACGCACGAGCATCTACTACCGGCATCACACTTGGTTCCTCTGCAGGAACCATTGCTGCAGGGACACCATATGTGGTGGTATACAACACCCCAATGATGTATCCACATGCTCTCACGTTTAGTTCTACTGTAGACTGGGTGTTTATGATAGAAAACTTGGCAACTGCCGTAGCACCCCGAGAAATCTGTATGTATGAATACAATAAAACAACAGGCGCATATACCTGGAAAGGTTTTATTATTGCAACACTGACTTCAGCGACTGCACACACACTTCGCGGTTTTCGTGCGATTCGTTATCTGCACACTACCGGTACAGTAGAAGTTTCAGGCACTGCAGTTACTGGTACTAATACAAAATTCCAAGATGAGGGTATCGCAGTAGGTGCACGAATTGGCTTTGGTTCAACTGACCCAACTGCAATTTCAACATGGTATGTCATCTCAGCTATTGGAAGTGATACAAGTATTACACTATCATCTTCTGCTGGTACTATCGGGTCAGGAAGTGCATATGTTATAGAAGAACTTCGCTTTGCAATAACCGCAACAAATGCAACTGTTGCTAACGGAGGACTTCACCTTGTAAAAGGAGTTAATTATTCTGATTTTACAACAAATGGTGCGACCACAATTCCTGCCGCAACTACTACAGATAATATAAAAGCTGTGTACTGGCTTTCTGATGCAGGAACCTCTGGAAACGTGGTTACAAACCAAAACCCTACGGGTATTACTCTCGCCACAGAAGTAAATAAAGGTCTTCACTATGCATACGTAGTTGATGGAGCAACCACCACCGCACGTGTATATCGATACAATCTCAGAGCAACCGGAGCACTCAGTTCTGGCAAGATGACCTTATCAATCGCTTACTACACCACTGGTACTGTAGAGGTTGCAGGTACAGCAGTAACAGGATCAGGAACAACATTTACTTCTTCAATGGTAGGTATGAAAATTGCTTTTAACACTACGAGTCCTGCAAATGTAACAACATGGTATACGATCTCTGCATTTACTTCTACTACTTCTATCACCCTCTCATCTTCTGCAGGTACAATAGGTGCCGGTACTGTATATATTATTGACTCAGCAGATGTACTCTCTACTGCCCCACAGCTCGTTACTGGAAACCTATCACTCACCAATAATGGAAGATGCGGTACATTAAACCATGGCCCCGGTTCAGGTGAACATTCAATATATTTTGTTACTGTGAGTCGTATCTACCGAGCTGCCCTCTCAAATATCTTTGCAGGAAACCTCGGATGGATTTCAGACAATCGCCCAGAGATTCCGGCAGGCTCTGTATCTACTTTCCCTGCAACATCACTCTTAAGTAGCGTTGAAATTGCTGACAATATGGATCGACTTATTGTCCTTACTACTGGAGGAACAGGAGTACGAAACTACGTCACCAAATACCCTACTGCTGCAGGAGATACCTTTGACCATATTTGGGGTATTAATGACAGACAACAAGACCAAGCTTCATCACTTGGAAGTGCGTATATTTCTTCTGGTACTGTAGCTGTATCCTCTACCGCAGTAACCGGGACAAATACTTTTTTTGTTGCCGCAATGGTCGGGTATCGTATCGGTTTTGGTTCTACTGATCCAACCGCCATTTCTACCTGGTATACGATTTCTGCATTTAGTTCTATTACTTCTATCACCCTCTCATCTTCTGCAGGTACAATAGGTGCCGGCTCAGCGTATGTAATCGACTGGAACAGTTACACCATCCCTCATTTTAACTCTAACTCACAAGTAACATCAGTGTGGTCTGAAAATGGCATTGCACACATTGTAAAACATGGTACCACAACAGCTTTATCTCAAATGTATGCACTTCCTCTTTCTGCCCATTGGACATACGCAGAAAACACAAATCAACGAGTTATTACTCCCGCTCTCTACACTCCAGACTGTGTACAATTTAGAAGCGTTGCAGTAACTCACGATGACAGTCTTGAAGCAGGTGAATTTTCAATAAGCACTGAGCCATATCGCATGTACGTCAGAACAAAAGGTATATCTGACAATACGGGTGAATGGACACTTATAGATCCCGATGGTGATCTCCGTGGATTAGCTGGAGCACCACGTATCCAATTTATGTTTGAGTTTGCTACAATCGGTTGGTTTTGTATTCCTGCTCGTATTATGAGTCTTACTGTTATGTACGACGACACCGCAACAAAAACCGATTCTCACTACCAACCATCTGCAGGACTATCGAACGCAACTAACAAACAATTTGTATGGCGTTTCTCTGTAGCTTTCGGAGGGACAGTTCCTACATTACGAGTACGACTCTACAATGCAATTACCAACGATTTACTTGTTGATGCTTATACTACTTCTGTCAACAATGGAACATGGGAAAAATCTACCAACAATGGTGGAGCTTGGGGATCGTATGATACAAGCGATAAAGCGAACGAAACTACATATATCCGCTACACACCAGCATCATTAGGTGATAATATAAAAGTACGAGCAGTATTAACACAATAAACACGTATGATTTATCTCACAAAAGGTCAAACACTGTTTGATAATCCAGGAATGGTTGTATATGATCCGACTGGATATTACGATGATGGTTCTTCTGTTGTATGTGCAGCAGCATTTGCACCAGAAGAACCAGTATGCCGATACGAAGCAAAATTTATTGCGTACGGTGACTTGGTATACAATATTACCGATCCTGAAAAACTTATGGAAGAAGTGATTAAAATTGACCCTAAAAGCCTTTTCAGTAAGAGCAACAAAGATGTCGCTCTTGATACCGTAGTGGAAAACATACAGACCGTTGAATCACAGCAAGGTGAAGTACCTCAAAACCCGGTTGTACAACAAGATCAAACTCCCATTACAAGCCCAGATCAAGTTGAATCTAGTCTGGCATCATCAACACCATTAACACCAATCGACCCATACATATCCACAACAACACCAGTTACTACCGAAACGGTTATCCCGATTGCACCCGATGTGCCTGCCGAAAGTACACTAGAAGAAATCATACCGATTGTCGAAAATGTTATTGAGGATGCTACACGAGTAAAAGAAATTACTGAAAGCATGAGTACCACCTCACCATTAACTGAAATAACTTTCTAATTCTATGGCTGTCACTGATATTGTTGCTCCATCTGGAGATCCACAAGATTTTGTACTTGAAATACCTGCAGGTAATGGTGCTTACACACCTGCGGATAGTCTTATTGAATCTGACGGTTCACTTCTTTGTACTGAAATACCTCTCGTAACCGGAGGAGGAGGTGATAATATCTTTATCATGTCAGAGTAGCCTTATACTCCCTTGAAACCTTTTGTTAAACACCTAGAAACATTCCTGCCATATCTCGAAGATCTCCGCAGAAGAATATATTGGTCAACCATCATATTCACCCTTGTATTTATCGGAGGTTTTTTCTCGTCTGCATTTATCCTCAAACACTTTGTCTCTTTTTTTAATATTAAAGACGTACTGATTGCCACAACTTCTCCATTTCAATTTGCAGACCTTGCAGTCGATATTGGATTCTTTTTCGCAATTATTATTACCCTTCCATTAGTTATATTTCATCTCTATTCTTTCTTACGACCAGCACTCACTCATAAAGAAAAAATATGGTTTACACTTTCGATTCCTTTAAGTCTCCTCTTGTTTGTGTGTGGTTTTGTATATGGTTTTTTTATTCTCTATTACTCATTTGAACTTCTCGCACAACTCAATGAAGGACTTGGCATTAAAAACATATGGGATATTGGGTCGTTCTTATCGCAGATTTTCATTACATCTTCATTGCTTGGAATTGTCTTTCAGTTCCCTTTAGTACTTTCTCTTGGTGTAAAACTTCAACTTATCAACTCATCATTCTTAAAAGAAAAAAGACGTGTTGCGCTGTTTATTATCTTCATAATTGTATCTTTACTTCCACCAACAGATGGACTATCATTAATAGCAATGGCGTTGCCGTTAATTATACTTTACGAAGCAACCATTTTAATTAACACTAATAAAAAAAACCATGTTTGGATTAGGAACTAGAGAGCTTATTATCATCGCAGCACTTGCAATACTTCTCTTTGGATCAAAAAAGATTCCAGAATTGTCACGAAGTATTGTGGAGGCAATCAAGCACATGCGTGGAGCATTTAAAGATGTTGAGACACCTCAGGTAAACCCTACTGATATAAAAAAGAAATAGTACAAAATACTCGCTCACGCGAGTTTTTTGTTATCTATAATCCACTCTCACAGAAACGCTCCAGCTCTTGTGACGGTATATTTTGAGGAAGTGCTTCAACAACAAAACGATAACTTTTTTCATCAACTGGTTTTTTATTGAGTGTACTTACCTGTAAGAAATACTCTCCTGGCCATAACTGCCCACTTACATTCCACACAATACTTCGCGCTGCATCACCTTGGAATTCCTCAGGGAGTCCACTTACACGTCCACTTACCATCTTGCGAGTTCCTGCATCAAACACAGACAATGTCATATGATTAATACTACTTGATGCAATCCATTTGATTGGATATGTACACCCATGATACAGAGTTGTATTTTTAGACGGAGTGGTAAATAAGAAATTATCAGGACCAGTATATTCTACCGGTGTAGTAGTACTAACCACCACATCAGTTGATGATGCAGTGACGTCTGTATATACCACAGAAGCTACTTGCTGTGACGCAACAAACGAATTATCCAATGAAGCGAACACTCGATTGAACTCTCCTAACACCCATCCTCTAAAAAAGAAAGTTCCTCCAGTAAGTATACAAATCATCACAATAATACGGAGCGTATTTTTCATAACACTACATAGTATAATACACAATACATGTTTTCACTAGAGAACTTTTGTTATATACGGATATATTTTATCTACAATCTTCATATATCCAATATCATTTGGATGCACAGCATCAGACATATATCGCATATCTGCTACCAACCCATCAAGCACATTTGGTACATATACAGTCCCGTATCGTTCTGCAATATCCTCAAACATATCTTCATACGGATCAGTAAGGATACCGCCCTGTACACCAAGAAGCATAACCACAGCACCCATACGCTGTATTTCAATAACAATACGTTCTATATTTTGCGCAGTCTCTGTGCGAGGAATCTTTTTTAAATAATCATTACCTCCCAACAACACAAAAACGATTTTTGGTTTATATCGTGCAATCTGATTCACACGAGCAAGTCCTTGAGATGTTGTATTACCTGCTACACCAAGATTAATAATCGGTGTTCCGATTTTTTTTGACAACTGTGATACAAGATCATTTCCTGGAGTTGCTCCCACTCCTTCGATCAGACTGTCACCGAATGCAACAAATGTAGTACCCGAAGATGGATAATTAGTAATCTTTACCGATGGTTTAAAAAAGAAAAAACCTGAAATCACCAGAACAATACCAAGACTCAAAAGTATTTTTTGATTCATTAAAATAGTATAACAAATCGACATAAAAAAACCGGTGCTCCTCAGAGCACCGGAACACAACAATGTGTTAAATATGATGAGTCCGCAATGTTCCTCTAGGAACAGACGGCTCATTGGCGGATTGGGTTTTAATTATAACATATACATTATTATAATGTCAATACTTTTATTTTATAAAAAATATGATACAGAAAAGCCTTGTTGCATTTTGCAACAAGGCTTTGACCTACATCAGATCACCGTCCGTTGTTTCAAAGAGTGGCGAATCATCCACCTTAAACCTATATTGAATACAAACCACGATTATACATCGCATAAATCCAAGATAGATCCTTTGTTCCTCAGTCACACCTAGTATTTCGATTTCCCCCTCGCTAGGAAAGAGGTATCCTTTAGTTCGATCCTCTTCCAGTTTCTCCTCTATATGCATAACAACATCATCAAATAGCATACGATGACAATACATTTTGCATCCTCCAAATTTATAATACATACTAATAACATAATTCAGAGATGGTGCCATTATTGTTGCAATGATGGATTAGCTATTCGCTTCTTCTTTTGAAAGTATTGTGCGCTGACCTCGCCGGTTAACGATCTCCCTCAACTTCTCGATGTGTGTTTTGAGGATTTCGCCACGACTTCCGAGTTGCTCCACTGCACGATTAGTGTTTGCCTGGTCGAAAGCGTCGACAACGTCTTTTGCGGACTGAATTAAACTCTTTTTCATTTCAAGTCTCCTACATTAACATAACACCTATTTAATTAGTGTCAAACTGTGTGACCTTACGGGGAATCTTCCGCAAGTAAAATTTTGCCGTCGCAAAATTTTCTTGTGTCCACAGCTCACGACCCACTCTGGTGAGTGGATGCCCCGCTCCGCTTTTCGATTCCCCACGAAATTGCGCAACGCACAATTTCTGTAAGGTCACAGGATATTCAAAAGTAAAAACACCCTTTTCAGGTGTTTTTACTAAGAATATCTCTGTGACCCTACGCGGAATCGAACCGCGCTTACAGCCTTGAAAAGGCCGTGTCCTAACCGATAGACGATAGGGCCATATATTTTTACCACACCTTCCGTATCCCGTTATGACGATAAGGCCATGTCCTTTGACTACTTACATACAATAAGCTTCAAAGAAGAAATACTGTAACACTTTTTTAGCAAAATTGCAAAGACTTCCCTGCCAACACTCATTGCAGATGATATTGAAAATTGATAGATTGTATTAAGTACCCGCGCGCGATTAGCTCAATTGGTAGAGCGTGTTCTTGACGTGAACAAGGTAGCAAGTTCGAAACTTGCATCGCGCACATTATAAAGAAAATGATATACTTACTCTATGGAACATTTTAAACCCTCAGAGACACTCTCTCGCATCAACATTATTGATATATTAAGAGATCAGGATAGTATCAATCCTTTAATTCAGGAAAAAATAGACGAGTATGCAAACAATACCGGTCTCGAAGATACAGCACTCAAATTCCATATGGTAGACATATATGTCGAATCAGGACACACCCCAGAAGCTATGCGACTACTTGAGACTATTGAAACAGAACACCCAGAACTCGAACAAAAAATCAAAGAAATACGGTATGGTATAGAAGACAGGATTCGATAGTACACACTTACATCATGAGATTGTACACCAAAGGTTTTACATTAATCGAGCTCCTTGTTGTGATCGCAATCATCGGTCTATTATCTTCGGTTGTACTCGGAAGCCTCAATGCTGCCCGAGCAAAGTCACGTGACGCACGGAGAATGCGCGATATGAAAGAAATTCAAACTGCTCTCAATTTATACTATCAAGACAATGGGGCATACCCTCTTGCAACTGGAGGTACATGGAATGGATATATGACCACAGGATGTGGTGTCGCAGGCTCGCTGTCTGGCCCCACAGGATACATCCCATCTCTTGCACCAACTTATATCAAAGAACTACCCCGAGACCCCGGAGGTGTCACCGGTGGATGCTCCGGGTATCTTTACTATTCAAACGGAGTGGATTATAAACTCCTTGATCACAGTACTGGACCAGAAAGTTTTCCGAATTCATCAAGCGGATTTTATGACCCTGTACGACCAGGTTGGTCTTGGGCACTCTGTAGCTCACCGGCAGTGTGTACTTCTTGGTAAATAATTACCATTGTTCCCTATTACGGACAACGAAAATGAGTGACATTGAAATAAAAATCATCTCCATATCCTGCATATACTATACGAGGTGGATTTGCACCACCGGCATTACCACCAAAAATACCATTTGGACCAGCACTAGTTACCGCATCATACAGACAATTTGATGTTGAACCTTCATGTTCATTTTCATCAAAAACATATGGATTACCCCATGGATCAAGCGGTGGTGTAGCGAATCCAAGCTTAATCCAGTTTGCAGTATTGACCGCAAGAGCTGCTGCCTGACTTTGTAGTGTTGCAGTTGTATTGAAACCACACGACGTACATCCACTACCAGTTACCGCGAGCATTACCCCATCTGCATTTGATCGGGCAAGATTAATCTTTGCATCAATCGTATGTGCATCCGCTTTTAATTTTGCCACAATCGCTTTTTGACGAGCGCTTGAAAGAGAACTAAGTACAATACTCGACAACATACCAATAATCGCAATTACTACCAACAACTCTATAAGAGTAAAACCACGTGTATTATATTTCATACATCATTGTATTATGTTGTATACTATACCATATACTATTATGAATACACATGTATCTCGTACAGGGTTTACACTTATTGAACTTCTCGTTGTTATATCGATTATCGGTATACTTTCAACAATTGTACTTGGTACACTCAACACATCACGTGCAAAAGCTCGTGATGCAGCAACTATGCGCGACTTCAGTCAGGTGCAGAGAGCTCTGACTCTGTATTACGATAAATACAGTCGCTATCCAAATGAAACCCCTGTAGTCACCAACCCATGGTCTGATAATTTTAACTCCATGGCACAACAACTCGTTACTGAAGGATTTTTAAGTAGAGTACCAGTTGCTCCTGCAGGACGATCATATGCCTACTACAACTACGGTGGTACCATCGGTGGATTACTCGTTACAACCCTCGAAGCAGCTGCTCCAAGTGTCTCTGGATACCCAGGTACCTGCCGACCATGGGCTGCCGGACAAAACTGGTGTGACCAATCAAGCACTCGGGCGTATTGCGTATGTAACCCATACTAATTGTATTCCCGTATAAAAATTGTTAGAGTTCTCCTATATGCGTATTTTAGGTATTGAAACAAGTTGTGATGAGACAGCTGTGGCTGTTATTGAGGCATCTGGGGGACTTACCGCCCCTGCTTTTTCTGTACGAGGCACAGGGCTCTTTTCACAAGTAGCACTCCATGCAGAATACGGTGGAGTATACCCAAACCTTGCAAAACGTGAACATATAAAAAACCTACCACCACTTCTTCATAAAGCACTCTCTGATGCTGGAATGCTCGCTCACACTCCAACAAGTATCTCAGAAGACCGTCTCGCAAAAGCTCAAGACATACTCTCAAAAGAACGAGGGTTATTTGAACTATTCAAAGAAACACTCCAGTATGTTACCCCACCGCCGATTGATATGATTTCTGTAACCACAGGTCCAGGACTCGAACCTGCATTATGGGTAGGTATTTCATTTGCTCGAGCATTAAGTGTACTCTGGGACATACCCGTACAGCCTACAAACCACATGGAGGGACATATCTCATCTGTTCTTCTCAGGACAGATGAGATCAAAAATCAAAATGAAAAAATCAAACATGAAGTACAATTCCCTGCCCTTGCATTACTTATTTCAGGTGGACACACCGAACTTGTATACATAGAGCATTGGGGGTCATACAAAAAAATCGGTCAGACACGAGACGATGCAGTCGGTGAAGCGTTTGATAAAGTAGCACGTATGCTCAAACTTCCATACCCGGGCGGACCAGAAGTTTCTAAAAAAGCACAAAGTGCTCGTGAGAAAAATATCCCCTCTACCTTCTCTCTTCCCCGCCCTATGATTCACTCTCAGGATTTTGATTTTTCTTTTTCTGGTCTCAAAACCTCTGTGTTGTATACACTCAAAGATCATGGTGAATTAACACCTGAGGAATGTGAAGATATGTGTCGTGAATTCGAGCATGCAGTTACTGACGTACTCATTTCAAAGACAAAACGAGCTTTTATAGAAACAGGAGCACAATCACTTGTGATTGCTGGTGGAGTAATCGCCAACACGCACATACGACATGCATTTACAGAACTTATGGCAAAAGATTTCCCAGGACAAGCCTTACACATACCTGAAAAAAACATGGCAACAGACAATGCGGTGATGATTGCAGCTGCAGGATACATCGAACACCTGTTACATCCTGATGATGCAGAAACAAATCGGATTATCCGTGCACAAGGAAATATGGAATTATAACGTATTGTTTTCCACAGAAATACAGAAAAAATAACCGTACTATAGTATACTAAGACACGGAAGTACAAAAGGAAAAACCCCTCCAAGCTCTTGTAGCTGAGGGGTTTTTCCTTTATAGAGATACCTATAGATTAGTCGCGCATCAAATCAAGTTCTTCGTTGATTTCGAGTGCCTTTTTGTTTGCTTGTCGTTCACGATACCAGAGGTATGACATAGTGATAATCACAATAATCAAGAGCCAGTTAAACCATTGTGTAAACACAGACTGGTTTGAACATTGTGCCTCTGCATCATCAGTTCCAAACAAACTACGTACCCAATCAAACGGCCATGTAACGATTGCTGCCGCAACATTTCCAAGTCTCTTACTTGCCTCAAGTACGTTTGCAGTCAAACGTCCTGCGGTTGTTGTTGTACTCTGAGAAGGAGCACCTGCTAATGTACCTAATGTTGTAGTAGATACACCGTCAGGGAAAAGAGTTCCCACTTCATTTGTATCAACAATCACTGGCTGATTAATCTGCTCTTCTGTAGGAGCACCAATTGTCACACCTGCATTTGAAAGTCCTGCTAGGAATGCTCGGTATGCATCGATCTCAGTCTGCTGCTGTGCAGTCACTGGAAACGCCATCTTACAGTAGATTTCATTTACTTTCTTTTTAGTAGTGATGTACGTAAATGATGTTGGTGCAGTATGTCCCCATGGTGTCAAAATATCATCTTTGTATCGATTCTGGAATGCATTCAATGCAGACACAGTTTGATCATCATATACACCAGTTACCTGAACTGAAAAACCTTCGAGATCTCGCAAGAATACCTGGAGTTTTTTCACTTCAACAGGATTGTTATTCCATCCTTGCTTGAGATAATCAAACAAGTAATAACATGAGTTTCCTGTTGTTTCATTTCCTCCACCAATGCCAGTACCTGGATTAAGTACAAGCTCAATACCTGCCACTGTTGTTTTACCATCAGTTGATACTGGTCGGAAATAATATGTTTTTCCTGAATCAATCGGAATAGTGTATGAGTGAACAGTAGTCAATGGCTCAGATACACGCACAGTTGATGTTGCATATCCGAACGGTGCAGTGATAAATGATGCAGGCTGTGATGCTGTTCCATATCCTACTTCTTTTGTTGCAGGCAAGTTTGTATTCCATGTTACCAAGGCAACACCTGGAGTAATCTCAACAACTTTTTCGTTTGTAATTGCAAGTGAAGAAACGATTGGACCATTACCACCACCGCCACCGCAGTTTGCTGTACATGGAGGAGTAACTGTTCCACCACCACATCCAAGACATGGAGGCTCTACTGGAGTTGTTGTTGGATTATATTTTGTTCCGATAACAACGACATGTTCTCGTCGATCAGCAGAAAGTACAATCTGTCCATCAGCATTCACGTTTCGAGATGCATCATCAGTTGTTGTAGCAGTAAAGAGTTCAGGACTATATGCAAACAAATCAAAGATATTGTTTACCGGGGCGTTGAACTGGTCGTTATACAATGGACTTGTTGAAGAAATAATCCATGCAGTACCTGTCACACCGAGCTCTGAATAATAGTATGTTCCCAATGGAAGATTGTCGTAACTTACACAATCTGCATCATTCTGAGAAAGCATAATGTTTCTATTTGGAGCAAATCCTGCAGCAGTCCATGTTTTTGTATGGATCGCTGAAGTTCCAATGTTTGTTGTTGTTCCAAGAGTAAGGGTAAATGATCCAGTTGGAAGACCGGTAGATGTGGTAGCGATTGCATTTGTATCTTTATTTGCAAAGATTGAACAGAATGTAATCTTTCCTGTTGTCACACCACCACCTCCTGCAGGACTTACAATCACTTGTCGTGTTGTTGATGCAGTTAAACCACCAGAATCAGTTACTGTGTACACGAGTGGATATGTTCCCACTACATTTACATTTACTGTTCCAGTAATCACAATCTTGTTTGTGATGTTTCCATCTTCAAGATCAGTTGCTGTTGCACCTGGTTCTACCCAAGATTGACCTACCGTAAGGTTTGCGGGATTTGCACCTACAAGAGTAATAGTTGGAGGAGTGTTTACAGGCGCATGCGCACACCCTTCACTCATGTCGAGTTTATACAAGAGTCCTGCTGGGTTTGTTTCAGGTGTTGCATTAGGTTGAGCAAAGTTCACAACTTCAACTGTAAGTATATTGGTACCTGCAACAATCGCAGATGCAATATTATATGTTGCTACTGATGAGAAATTAAATGCATCAAGATTTGAAGCTACAGTTACACCATTCACTTTTACAAGATATGAGTTATCAGCTGCAATTGAAAGCATTGCTTGTGACATTGTTGATGTAGCAGTAAATACATTTGAAAACACCACAGTTGTTGTTGCAATTGGATCAACTACCTTAGCAGTAGACCAAATCCATGTCGCACCTGGAATTGATGCTGTCCATGCTGGATTCATGTTATATGTCGCTACCGCAGGAACACTTCCTGCAAAGTTAGTAGTATCAGATACAATTGTACATGCATTACTTGGTGTTGATGGTAATACGATAACTGTTCGCGTTGTTGATGCAGTTAAGCCGCCAGTATCAGTCACTGTATATGTAAGCGTATATGTTCCTGGAACTGTACCTACTGTCCCTGTAATCACAATATTGTTTGTGATGTTTCCATCTTCAAGATCAGTTGCTGTTGCACCTGGTTCTGTCCATGTAGTTCCCACAGTTACCACTGAAGGATTTGCTCCTGTAAGTGCGATTGTTGGTGGAGTATTTTTTACTGTTGTATCACAACCAGAGAATGAGATTTTTACAATATCATCATTATAATCGTTGTCTGATGCTGAGATTTTCAAATCTTCAAATGCAAGAATGTACTCACCGCCAGTTTGTGATTGTGGTACTTCATATACCAACACACGATCTGCGCCAAATTCATTTTCTGCACGTACAGTTGAAGTGTAATGATCACCACCATGCACACCGAAGAGTGCAAACTGAATTGAAGAACCGTTTACTGTAATTGTAAACTTCTCACCGTTTGTAGCTTCTGGCAAGTTTGGATATGCAACATCTGAGTACGGACCTGAAGCAAACACAGGTACGAATGTTGAAATATCGTTATTGAGATAATATCCAAAGATTTCACTTCCTGCTTTTTGTCCATCAAGATACTGCACTTCTATTGTTGTTGTACCGAAAGGAAGCGCCCAAGATTGGTATTCTTTTTGATCAAGAAGTGCATTCAATGCATATCCTTGTTCAGTGAGTATAGTCTGAACTACTTTTTCAGATGGACCATAACTTGCACCAATATGTTCTGATGCAATATCACCAAATGTATCAGGAAGTACACACTGATTATTTACAGTTGTATTTGTTTTTACTCCATTACACACCACTGACACATCATCAATAAATACACCTTCACCTATGTGAACATTTTGTCCTTGAGTAAATGAGATTCGAGTTTGTGTTGAAGTTGCAACAAATGTAAGTGTTCGCTGTGACCATGCTGTAGTAGTTGTACCTGATTCAATCACTGTGTCGATAAGTGATCCGTTTGCAAATACATTCATTCGGTTAGTGTCAGATGAAAGAGTTGGTCGTGGAGACATCCAGTATGACAATGCGTACGTATTACCTGGAATTGTTGCGATTACTTGAGATACGTCATGGTTTGTACCACCATCAATTTCTGCATACTGAATACCAGAGTGTGGAGTCCACATTGCTATACCTTCTGTGTATCCAGCCTGAACTTCGATGTATGGGTATACAACTGTATCAAGAGATGTCCAGAAGAAATCTGGAGTTCCAAGTGGAATACTTGTCCACAATGCAGGATTGTTTACTACAGGAGTTTCGAAGCCTCCGTTTGAAATGAGGTTTACGTTTGCTGAGCATGTAGGTTCTACAGTAAGCGCAGCAATAGATTGTGTAGATACGTTATAAAAGACATCAACAGGTTTATTAAAGACAAACACTGTACGATGTGGGTATTCTGCATTTACCACAACCAATCCATCTGAAGCAGTGTTGATCAAAATATCGTCTTCAGTATTTTCTGTAAACAAACCATTTGTATATGCAGAAGGTGTCACTGTAGAGATTGCTGTAGTTGGTGTATCAACATATGTTGTAGGCAACCACTGAGAAGACGCTGTTTCAATAGAAACATTGTTGTAATAGTAATTACCAAATGGTACAGAAACAGTATCTGTACAGTACATTGAAATACCATCAAGAACTGTATTGGTTTCAAATGTATCTGCGTTAAATACATAGGTAACTACAGGAGTGTTGAAATCTGTTGTTGTTGCAAGAAAGAGAGAAAACTGACCAAGTGGCAGTGTACTGTCTGCAGATTCAACTACAGAACACACCTGAAGTGTTCCTGTATTTTCCTGTGCATACGTAGTTTGTGTATAGCCAAAAAACGTGAATAAAGAAAACATCACGAATGTGAGAAATCCAACCTGAAATGTGTGTTTATTGTGCATAAATAATTTTTTATTTTTATGAGTTTGCAACAACTCGATTTGTAATAGACCAAAATAGATTACATGTTTTTCTTATTCCTGTCAATAGCAGTGAAAAAGAGGTGTTTGCAGAATACCCTTTGTTTACAACGCTTTTTTGTATATGTCCTTGATAGTGAAAAAAGTGTCTTTTATATTTATTTCTATCGTTACAGAGTCTACCTTGTTTGTGATTGGTTTATAAAAGACATTCTTATGTATTATAAAAGACATGTCTTTTATAATACATAACCGTATTTCCCTCTTGTCTGTATATATGGCTTAGCTACTCTATAAATTGAACGTTATCTGTGCTATCGTATATATATGAACGAGAAATTACTATCACCCTATAATCCAAACGAGGTTGAAGACCGAATATACCGCATGTGGAAAGACAGTGGTTTTTTTAATCCAGATGTGTGTATTCAAAAAGAAGTAACGCACGCAGATGCTCCAACATTTTCTATTGTACTTCCTCCTCCAAACGTAACAGGAACTTTGCATATGGGTAGTGCATTTATGCTTGCTCTTGAAGACATCATGACTCGTTTCGCACGCATGCAAGGAAAGCGTACACTCTGGCTTCCAGGTACCGATCATGCAGCGATCGCTACTCAATCAAAAGTAGAAAAACAAATCCAAAAAGAAGAAGGAAAAAATCGACACGATCTCGGTCGTGAAGTATTCCTTAAACGAGTAGAGGCGTTTGCTCAAGAAAGTCACGACACAATCGTTCGTCAAATGGAGAAAATGGGGTGTTCACTGGATTGGTCTCGTGAAAGTTTTACTCTTGATGAACAGAGAAATCGTGCAGTTAAAACAGCATTTAAAAAAATGTATGATGACGGTATTATTTATCGTGGATACCGTATTGTAAACTGGGATCCAAAAGGTCAGACAACTATTTCTGATGATGAAATTGTGTACGAGGAAAGAACATCGACATTGTATACGTTTACATACTCTCATGACTTCCCTCTTGTGATCTCAACCACACGTCCTGAAACAAAAGTTGGTGATACTGCAGTAGCAGTACATCCGACCGATACACGATACACTCAATATATCGGTCAAACATACACAGTAGACTTTTGTGGAGAAAAACTCTCACTTCGGGTTGTGGCGGATGAATCTGTTGATCCTGCATTTGGAACTGGTGTACTTGGTGTTACTCCTGCGCACAGTGCGATCGACTGGGATATTGCACAACGCCACAACCTCCCTCTCAAACAAGTGATTAATGAATATGCAAAAATGTCTGTCGACTCTGAGCTACTTTCTGGTAAAAAAGTACTTGAAGCTCGAGAATTGGTTGTTGCGTGGCTCAAAGAAAACAATCTCCTCCTAAAAGAAGAGGATGTTGTGCAACGTGTGTCGACTGCAGAACGCACAGGTGGCATCATAGAACCACTTCCAAAACTTCAATGGTTCATCAACGTGAACAAAGAGTTTACCTATCCCCATGCAAACCTCCCCCATATCGCACAGGGAGAATCAGTAACACTAAAGAAACTGATGTTGTCTGTAGTGGAACATAAAAATATCGACATACTTCCTGACCGATTTGAAAAAGTATACACACACTGGATCGAAAATCTCCGAGATTGGTGTATCAGTCGACAAATCTGGTACGGACACCGCATTCCTGTATGGTACAAACAGAAGTCAAAAGTTGATAGTAGGCAGTCAACAGAATCTGTAGAAGAAATGTACTGTGGGATTGAAGCTCCTGCTGGTACTGACTGGGAACAAGACTCTGACACACTCGACACTTGGTTCTCATCGGGTCTCTGGACATTCTCAACACTCGGGTGGCCAGATACAGATTCTCCAGATTTCAAAACCTATCACCCAACCACTATACTCGAAACAGGATACGACATTCTGTTCTTTTGGGTTGCTCGTATGATCCTCATGTCTACATATTTAGTTGGACAAGTACCATTCAGCACCGTATATCTTCACGGTCTAGTTCGTGACAGCAAAGGTCAGAAGATCAGTAAATCACTTGGAAACAACATTGACCCGGTGGATATGATACATGAATACGGAGCTGACGCGATCCGTATGGCACTAATTATTGGCACAGGACCAGGCAATGACAGCAAAATATCTGTTGAAAAGTTTAAAGCATATAAACATTTTGCAAATAAAATATGGAATATTTCTCGTTTTATTACTACCGCCGGGACAAAACCAATATCTGAAGCAACTCTTACTGATGCAGACCTCACTCTCATTGAAGAAATAAACGAGCTCATCTCTGTTATCACCAAAGAAATGGAAGAATATAAATTCTATCTTGCTGGAGACAAACTCTATCATTATATCTGGGGACGTCTTGCTGACCAGATTATTGAAGAAAGTAAGCTTATTCTTCGAGATGGGACTGAGGAAGAGAAAAAATCTCGTATATGGACACTTTACTATATACTCGAGACAAGCCTGACACTTCTTCACCCATTTATGCCTTTTGTAACAGAAGAGCTATGGAGTATTCTCGGAAATACGAAACCGCTTATTGTAACTCACTGGCCTCATAAGTACTTACAATCATAACCTATGGAAATACTTTCGTTCTTTACACAAAACCCATACATCGTTGCTCCACTTCTCGGTATTATCCCCGCCTTAATTTGGCTTTTTTTCTGGCTTACTGAAGATACTCACCCTGAACCAGTACGACTGATCACTATCGCTTTTTTTGCCGGCCAAGCGATCGTATTTTTAGCACTCCCTCTCCAGAGAATCGTGTACGACCTCTTTCCTGTCGGACAATCAATGCTTTTTGTATACTGGGCAGGTATAGAAGAAGTTCTTAAATTCATGGCAGCGTGGCTTATAGGTATTCACAACAAAGCAGATGATGAACCTGTTGACCCACTCATGTATATGATTATTGTTGCACTCGGATTTGTTGCCCTCGAAAACACATTGTTTCTTATGGACCCACTCCACCAAGGAGACTTCTTGGCAACCTTTACCACAAGTGGTTTACGATTTATCGGAGCTAGTTTAATTCATGTACTTTCATCCGCAGTAGTAGGTATTTCCCTTGGACTTGTGTTTTACCGTACAACACGCGACAAAATACTCGCTGGTAGTATTGGAGTTATCCTCGCTACAACGTTGCATGCTTACTTTAATTTATTTATAATAAAGGAAAGCGAGAACAATCTTTTTCTCATCTTCGGATTTGTCTGGATTGGCATTATTGGATTGATGCTTATGTTTGAAAAAATTAAACATATATTCCCTAAACACAGTTCATATAACACTATAAAACAATGAAAGATAAACGTTCTTTTTTCGAAAAACTCACCGGTGCAGTAAAAATGGAAGATACTGACGCTGTTGCTCATACTGATCCTTTTCCATTACGGACATCTCCACGACGCGCTGTCGCTCCCCAAGAAGACTCTGAAGATCTTTCATCAGATTGGCTTGAAGAGGAGGAGGAAGAGGGACAACTAACTGTAGATGTATACCAAACAGGTAATGATATTGTTGTAAAATGTATGGTAGCGGGAGTCCGTCCTGAAGACCTTGAGATCAATATCACTCGAGACATGGTCACTATCAAAGGTAAACGTGAGACAGAAAAGATGATCCGAGAGGAAGATTATTTCCACCGTGAACTCTACTGGGGAACATTTTCTCGTACTATTATGCTCCCCGCAGAAGTAGATGTTGAAGAGGCTGAGGCAGTTGAAAAGCACGGCTTGCTCATCATCAAGCTCCCTAAAATAGACAAGCATCGCCAAGCACGCCTCAAAGTGAAAGGAAATTGATGCATATCTCGATATTATGACCCCAGAAGAACGCTCACTTTTACAAAAAATAGCTCAGCAAGTTGAAGAAAATAACGAAATGCTTCATAGTATTCGTCGCGCTCAAAAATGGGCAACAGTATGGCGAGCTATCTACTGGATAGTAATCATAGGTTCTGCGGTTGGTGCATATTGGATTATTCAACCATATATAGACCAACTTGTGGGTGTATACTCTGGAGCCCAGTCAAACCTCGACACCGTAAAAGGATTCTTGGATTCGTATAATCAATAAGCTAAAACTTCATTAGTCTTCCTCTATAGTTAGCTGCTTCTGCAAGAAACCTCTCTCCTCGTTTGCTGGTATGCTCAATTGTGTGGCAATTTGCACACAGTAAGACACATTTTTTTATTTCGTTTAAAATTGAATCCCAACTTTTATTACCCACACCTCCAAGAATGAAGTCTTTCTTACTAGGATCCAGGTGATGAAATTGTAGAGCGGCTTGATCCCCAGCCCATCCACAATGCTGACATTTTCCACCTAATAGTTGAATCGCCGCAGCTTTTGCTCGAAAACGTCGAATTTTAGTATTGCAAGAACCACAACGTGTGGAACATTTTTTCTGATATTTCTTAATTTCTTTATCACATAATTTACAGATTTTCATGCTGAACTAAATATAACATAGTGTGCTCTACTCACTATGTGGAAAATTGCAAAAAAACTTATTTTTGCTACTATAAGGAAGCAAGTTTACGTTTGCCAAGGTAGCTCAGTTAGTAGAGCATTTGTCTGAAGAACAAAGGGTCGGCAGTGCAATCCTGCCCCTTGGCACCATACAGAAAAAACCCCGTTAAGGGGTTTTTTCTGTATGGTGCCACCGGCAGGAATCGAACCTGCATCTAGAAATTAGGAACTTCTCGTTCTATCCATTGAACTACAGCAGCATAAAACGCAGGTTACCCTGCGCTTTGTACGTTATGCAGCCATTGGCATATCCTTCTGTGCGCCGAGATTTAACAGTTGATCAATCTTTGGTTTATCAAAACCAACCACAACATCATCACCAATAAGAATCACTGGGACACCCATCTGCCCTGTTTTATCCAATATTTCCATCTGTTTTTCACGATCAGTTGAAACATCAAAAGACTCAAAAGGAACATTATGTGTTTTGAAATATTCCTTTGCAAGGTTACAAAAATGACATGTCGGAGTTGAATATACAACTACTTTTTTCATGGTGATATATATTAAAACGGATAAAGGTCGTACTAGTATACCACAAGTTTAGAAGCCTAAAAACTTTTTAATAGTGGACCACAGTGTACGGTTTTGGACCACTTCAGTGGTTGTAGAGGGCTCATCTGAAACCAGTACAACCACGTATTCATCCTGTTTAGCAACACTATATTTACTTCGTATCTCTGCCTCAAGACCCTCATCAGTCTGTAGATGATCGATCTCCTTCATCAATACACTTTCTTTTGCAGATAGTGCTATCAGTCGTTGCTCCGCTTCTCTTACTTCTCTATCACTATGAACCTTCTTTTGATAGACCGTATACACAGAAAAAAGACTATAGAGCGCAACAAGCGCAAGGAATATACGTACACCTTTTGAGTACATAAAGGCTTTTATTCTCCATTTTTGTTGAAAATCAAGCATTGTTACTATATAATATCAGAACTACTATTAAAATTCCTATGCTATTTCAGAAAAAAAACCAAAAATATATTAAGACAATATGGTCAGCGCTCGTTATACTGATTATTGCAAGTATGACTCTTGTCTATATCATACCTCTATTTGGGTAACACCTCCTTGTCTAAGTGTGGTAGTTTTTCACCTAAGTCGCTTATACCTTAAAAAATGACGAGCTTTACATCAAAGTAAAGCTCGTCATTTTTTTAAATAGTAGAAGATACGGTGGGTGACAAATACCTAAACTAATCGGTTCTCATCATCTTTAAGAATACATCGTGAGGTATATTTACCTTAGCTCTCTCAGCCATTTTTTTCTTACCTTTTTTCTGTTTTTCTCGAAGCTTCATTTTTCGAGTGATATCTCCTCCATACATATGTTGAGTCACATCTTTTCTGAAAGCAGTCATTGTTCGTGAAGAAATAATTCTTCCAAGCGCCTTTGCTTGTATTTTCATTGCCACCAACTGACGTGGCATAATCGCGTGCAACTTCTCTACCGCTTTCTCTGCTTCTTCCTCTACTGTTCTTTTTGCAACTACACGAGAAAATGCAGGCATGACTTCGTCAGCAATCAAAATATCAAGTCGTGTCACATGTGCTTCTCGTTCACGATTGAGTTCATAGGAAACTGAGGCATACCCTGAGGTTGCACTTTTTAACTTATCGAAAAAGTTTCTCATCATTTCTCGTAAAGGCATTTGCACTGAGAGTCGTGCCCGATCTTCACCAAAGTTTTCTGATTCTCCGAGTTCCCCTTCGTGCTCATACAAAAGAGTCATAATATTCCCAAGATACGGTGTAGGGCAAATAATAGTCATATCAACCCATGGCTCGATTACCTTGGTAAAGGTTCCCTCATCAGGAAAAAAAGCAGGAGAGTATATCATCTGTTCTGTTCCATTTTTCAACGTTACCTTATAGGTAATCGTTGGCATTGTCACCACAAGGTTAAGTCCAAATTCACGTTTGAGACGCTCAGTAATAATCTCGAGATGAAGCATACCCAAGAAACCACATCTAAACCCTCGTCCGAGAGATCCTGAAGATTCTTCATCAAATGTATATGATGAATCAGACAACTTGAGCTTACCGAGAGATTGTTTTAAGAGCACAAAATCATCTTGACTCTCTGGATAAATAGATGCCCATACCACAGGAGAAGGAGACATGTAACCTGCAAGTGGAGGGTTGGTATCCTGTATACTTGCCACGGTATCTCCCACAGATGCAATCCCCGGCTCTTTAATTCCGGTAACAATATACCCCGTCTCACCAGAAGACAAAGATTCCACTGCTTTTTCTCCAGGAGCAAAAATCCCCACTTCAATAGCGGTAAATTTCTCATGTGCAATCTTAAATACAAGAGGAGTGTTACGTGTAATAGTTCCATTCATCACACGCACAAACACAATCACCCCTCGATGAGTTGAGTACTTGAAATCAAAAATAAGTGCACGAAAATGTGGAGTATGAATCTCGTAGTGTGGAGGAGGGATACGCTCAATAACCTGCTCGAGCAATGCTTCAACACCCTCTCCTGTTTTACCTGATACGAGAAGTACCTCATCCTCACGACACCCTAAAAGCTTGATCACCTGTTGCTTCACATCATCAATACGTGCAAGTGGAGAGTCGATTTTTGAAAGCACGGGAATAATCGTCAGTCCCGCCTCACGTGCCATAGAAAGCACTGAAAGTGTCTGAGCTTGTACACCTTGAGTTGCGTCTACCAAAAGAACACACCCTTCCACAGCCTTGAGTGCTCGAGAAACCTCATACGAGAAATCAATATGTCCTGGAGTATCGATTAAATTCAAAGTGTAAAAATCAAAAGGTAAAATTTTAGAATTCTGAGCTCCCTTTTCATTTTGATTTTTGATATTTACATTTTCTATTTTGTGACGATACTCCATCCTCACAGGCTGCATTTTGATGGTAATCCCTCGTTCACGCTCAAGTTCCATAGAATCAAGCACCTGATCCTGCATTTTTCGCTTCTCAATAGTATGCGTAATTTCAAGCATACGGTCAGCGAGGGTTGATTTACCGTGGTCAATATGGGCTATAATGCTGAAATTTCTAATATGTTCCATGAGCTCTCATTAAAGCACAAAATCCTTTTTGATTAAAGAGTGGTGAGGTTAACCTGTTTTTTATGAAATAGTTGCATCTGGAGCCACAACTTTCGCCTTCCATATCTTCTTGTGAAGTGTTTTCCATACATCTTCAAGCTCAGTACTTTTAAGTAGCCAGAGGGCCACAACCCATACACACAACCCAATACTTCCTGAAACAAAACCTTGCATGAAAATACCGAACAACGTATCCAAATCAAAAACAGATGCAAACACCCCAAGCATACGGTACGATACATATCCCATAATCACCGATGCGCCCACGGTTTGAAACAGTGTACGAAGAACAAGACGTGAATATGATGTGTATTCAGATTCAAATGCATACCAATGCAGACACATGTTGACCAGTGTGCCGATACTATACCCAAGTGGAAGCATGAGCACGATTGTTCCTGGAATATTTTCCACCTTCAAGACAACTTCCATAAAATCACGAAAGAGCGAACTTTCTTTAAATGCAATCACAAATACATACGAAATAACAACAATAAATGCAGCAGAAAACATATTCATAAAGAGCGGAGGTTTTGTTTTACCGCGAGCATAGTATGATCGCACAAACAGTGTTGTGAGATTTTGTGCAACCAACGAAACCGTAAACAGTGCGAGCGCTGCTGCAGTGAGCCTTGTATCATCCCAATTAAATCTACCTACTCCAAGCACAGTACGGACGATTTGAGCACGAAGTACTACAAAAAGTACTGACAATGGAATAGACCAAAAAATAATATGTCTCGATGAGGTAATCATTTGTTCCAAAAACTGTTCTTTATCTCCTTTTGAAAACAACCGTGTAAGTGTCGGAAATGCAGCAAGAGAATAACTCACACCGATAATCGAAAACGGTACTGACTGTAAGTTAAACGAGAAGTTAAATACAGAAATAGATCCTGGTATAAGGAATGATGCGAAAGAAATCAAAAAGAGTTCTGTGAGTTCATTTGAAGAAACAGTGATAGTACGTGGGAGTGAAATAAACACAACTCGCTTAATCGCATGAAGATCAATCGGTATGCGAAAACGTGGCACCAACCCCGATGCAATAGCAGAAGGAATCTGTATCAAAAGATGTAATCCTGCTCCACAGACTACACCACACACAAGCCCTACAAGGCCGTATACGGGGTATAGGACAACGATACCGAACATAATCCCGGCATTATACAAGACAGGAGCAATCGCATAGACAAAAAACCTTCGATACACTTGTGTGACGCTTGCAAACAGATTCGAAAGACCAAGTAAAAATGGAGAAAGAAGCAAGATACGTGTCATCGAAACAAGTTCCGGATAAAACTCCCCTTTACTGATCACCGGAAAGAGTATGTTCAATAAACTAGGTGTAGCCACAAATAGCACAAAAGACACAACAACCATAAGAAGCATATAAAATGTAAATATGCTATTAAGGAAATGTTGTGCCTCTGCTTTATCCCTGTCGATACGCTCAACAAGAAAAGGGATGATAACTGATACCGACACCAATGATGCAACTGTCGCAAATACAATATCTGGAATACGGAACGCTGCATAATAGATATCAAGACTCATGCCTGCACCAAAGATTGATGCGAGCATTCTATCTCGAAACAACGCCAATACTTGAGAAAGTACCGCAAAGAAACCTAAAAGATAAGCGGCCTGATGAAGGCCGGATATCTCCCTATTAAACATGTGTAAAATCCTCTTTACCATTCTGTCTACTGATCCTCTTTAACCGGAAGTTGACTTCGTTTCTCTGGAGAAGCATCTACTGGTGCTTCAGCGTTTGTAAACGGAGACTTACCTGCTTTGAGGTTTGAGAGTATGAGTTCTACTTCCTGACTTTCTGGATTTGTAGCTTTCAAATCTTCGAAGAGTGGGATTGCGCTCTGCATATCACCTGTCTGCACCAATGAAAGTCCGAGGAAGTATTTTGAGTTTGCATAATCAGGAGCAAGCTCGAGTGATTTTGTAAAGCTCTGGATTGCTGTCTTGAAGTCCTGAGCATTGTACAAGAGAAGTCCGAGCTGGAAGAAGATTGCTGGATTATTTGGTTCAATAATCGCCGCTGCAGCTACAGAATCAATCGCACCTTTTAGGTTTTTATCTGCAACCTCAAGCTGTGAGAGGAAGTAGTACGCATCTATGTAGTTCTGCTTCTGGTTGATTGCAGTGATTGTGTACTCCTTTGCTTTTTTAATATTGTTTTTTGCTGCTTCGAGTCGAGCAAAGAGGAGTTTGATACCTGGGTTTTGTGGGTTTCGATCAAGTGCACCAGTGTATGATCTGATAGCCTCTTCGTATGCACCAGTAACCTCTGTCTGAGGAGGTACTGCAACCTCATACGCACGTCCGAGTGCAATCCAGTTGAGATAGTTTGAATTATCTGCCTGTCGTGCCTTTTGCGCAGCAGTGATTGCTTTTGTAAGCTCATCAGTAAAGAATTTCTGTACTTCTTCTTTATTTGCCTTTGAGAGATCTTGAGAGAGCAATGCATTGATTTTTGCAATTGCTACTTCTGATTGTGCTCGATAATATACGTCATACGGTACAGCATCAACAGCTTTCTGGAGATACATCTCAGACTCATTCAAATCACCGTTTGTGTTTGCTGCATATGCACTTTTCTGGAAGTACCAAAGTGATCGAGAGTTATTGAAGAGACCATATGCCAACCCTGCAGAAAGCACAAATACAGTTACAAGCGCAAGACTAGAAGCAAACCCTATTTTCTGATCTTTGTTAAACGCATACTCTTGTGTTGAAAGAAGTCCACTTATCTGAAGAGATGCAAAGAATAGTCCTGTAAAGAAGAATGTGAGTATGAAGATTACAATACTTGGCACATACATAAATGCCATGATCCACAAGTACAAAGAAATAAAGAATGATGAAGCAACGAGATACAATGAGAACTGATTGAGTGCTTTAGAGAAGATAGACTTAAATCCAAAGTATACATATACACCGAAGAAGAAAATCCATGACAATACTCCGAGGATTCCTGTTGTAACTGCAAATGTTGGGAGAAGTCCTACACCATATGCAAAGTCTGTATTCCAGAAGATTGTTGAGTTGATATCAGCTGGTTTGTATGAAAGCCACTGTAATGCAAATGTGTTTGGACCAGAACCAAAGATTGGCTGCTGTCGGAATGTATTTTTAATAATATCAACAGTAACAGAAAGTGTTGGACGAACATCCACATTTGATACCTTGAAGAATTCAGCGAGTTTGTTTCCAAGTACATTACCCCAGATTGCAAATACAAGTGAGATAATAAACACAAGAAGAGATAACTTTGAGATACCTTTCAATTTTTGTGACCAAGAAAGTGTTGAGGCATTTTCTGCAGAAAACATCTTGTACACCATAAACAACATCGATACAACTGCAATAATAACCCAGATAGTACCGAAGTTTACTAATGACAAAAAGAACAGCGATGCCGCCAATGCAATGAGTGAGAGTGTTTTTGTAAGATTAGTCAATGAAAGCATCTGATGTGTAAGCAATGAAAGGATTGCTCCGATTCCAAAGAAGATACCGACACTGTTCCATCCACCAACCGCTGTACTTGTGAGTGAGGTAAAGATACCAAAAGAAAGTACGTTTTCACCGAAGATCATTCGGATAACCAAAAACAAAGTAACTGCAAGTAGAGACACCACAACAGCAACATATGAATAAAATACTCTCTCTTTTGTTTTAAAAATAACAGAAACCAAAAAGAGAAATGCAAAACTGAGCATAATAAAACCAACAGTACTCAAGTCAAAGGTGTAGCCGAGGAAAGACATTCGAGATACTCCATGTGACAATGAAGAGAGTGTGTATACGAGTGGCACTGCGAGCACTGTACCAAAAAGAAAGAGTTTTGATTGTGGAAGTTCAATAGACCCTTTTTTAAGAGTTGCAATAATAAATGCGAAAATACTAATCAATGAACCAAATGCAAACAAAAGACTAGTACTAAACTGTACTGATGCAAAACCACTTGGAATAAAGAATAGTGGAGCTAAGAATACAACAACCAATAACAATCCAAATGTTACTTTATCTACAACAGACGAAGATGATGCCGAAGTCTGAACAGGAACTGAATATGAATTATTTTCTTCCATAGAATCAATGATAATTATGCGTTAATAAATTATAGGTCTAATTATAAAACAAAACAGCAAAAGCAACAAAGGTATCTGTTGATAAAAAGCCTCTCCCCCTCGCCTTCTTATAATTATGTACATTAATACTGATATGTGGTATAATACATTTTGTGTATGAGATAGTTGCTGGAGTATCTCACAGAGGTGAGCTATGAATTGAAGAAGCTGGATTAAAGATTAAGGAATGGTGCATATGCATTATTCCTTAATCTAATTTCCACAGCAAATTTCTGTGAGATACTTCAGAGGAAAGTCCGAACATTGATTCCTTTTTATTAAAGGAAAAAGGTAGCGGGTAACACCCGTCTGGAGTGATCCAAGAGGTGCGAGCAGTGACGCCTGAGGCGAAAGCCAAAGGACTCTCTTGAGAGTTGCTCGACAGCGATGTCGAGGTGAAACGGCAAAATCCTTACCCCAATGCAAGGCCGTGCTCATGCATCTCACAGAGGTGAGATGCGGATTAAAGAAATTGGATTAAATATTAAGTAATAATGCACATGCTCCATTCCTTAATCTTTAATCCTTAATCTAATTTCCACACCGAACTTATGTGAGGTGCATGGGAGTGCCGCTCGAGCATACGAGTAATCGTATGCCTAGATAAATAACTATCCACGACAAAATTCGGCTTATTATACACATATGAAAAACACTCCCTTACCGGAGTGTTTTTCACTGTACCTAAAAAGAAGGGCATCTTCCCCCTGTGGAACTTGAGGAAGATGCCCTTCTTTTTTTTAAAAGTGTGGTGTAATATAAAAATGAAAAATAGAGATTATAAACTATTTTCTCCAGGAAGTTTTTTTCATGTTTACAATAGAGGAACTGGTCAAATTGATATTTTTAAAGATGCTGAGGATTTTAAATTTTTCCTTTTTCGTCTCAAAGAAGCATTATTCCCTCCCCCGACAACTGACACAAAAAAAGATTCTGTAAGAAATAAACTTCCCGATAATTCATTTTCTCTTATCTGTTACGCTTTAATGCCAAATCATTTTCATCTTGTGATACGACAAAACTCTGATATCCCCCTCAGTAAACTTATGTCAAAAATAGGCACAAGTCATTCAAAGTATTTTAATAAAAAATATTCTCGCGTTGGATCACTTTTTCAAGATCAATACAAAGCAATCCTTATCGACAATGATGAGTACCTCAGATATGTTACTGCATACGTTCATCAAAACCCTGTTCTTGCTGGTTTAGTTAAACGTAGTGAAGATTATCCTTATAGCAGTTACTTAGATTATGCCGGAATACGAAAAGGAACACTCTGTGATCAAACTATACTCCTCGATATATTTAATAATGACAGAAATTCATATATTGAATTTATCAATGATAGTTTTGATACATTGCAAGAAAATAAAAACTTAAGAAAATTGTTACTTGATGCTTAATCAAAATAAATAAAGAAGGGTACCTTCCTCCAGTGGAACTTGAGGAAGATGCCCTTCTTTTTTTTAAAAATGTGGTGTAATTATTCGAAGTTCCATGTTTCAACTAGTTGTTTAAGGAGAGCATCTTGTCCTGGCTCTGCAGTAATCTGATAGAGTATCTTATCTTTTACAAACCACACATCCCACACCTCACCATCTGAAGATGTGGTAGAAAATGTTACTGCTTTAAACCCAGCAGGCATTTCAATATCTTTCGCATACCCCACGGTACTTCCAATTTCTTTCTTGAGCCGTGCTGCAGACAATGTTCCTCCTGCGGTGAATTCTGTACTATAGATTTGTATCCCTGTCCCCTCTTTTTGCAACAACACAGTCTCACCTACAGGATCTTCAAAACGACTCAGTGTATACGACGAATCATATGCAAACGAAAAGTTTTTCAATGGGTGTGTAAAGTATGTTACGGCATCTACTGGAGTATCTGTTTTTTTATCATCATCTGATGTATCCACAAGCTCACCAGAGTTTTTATGTGTTGTTTGTGTTGACGCATACCACACACCGCCTCCAAGCGCCACACATACAAGTACGATACTTATTTTTTTATACATATCACTTTTTCTATTTACCCATATTATACAACTGCTTTATTTCTGCTGCAGAAAGAGCTCTGTTGTAAAGCCTTACTTCATCCACATCACCATCCATTGTATACGTACCAGGTGCCATTCCCATTCCACCAATAGCAGTGTTAAAAGAAGCAGGAGAGCCGACCCCTAAAGCGGTAGCTGTTGAGTTGTCTAATACTCCATTAATATACAATTTTAATGTAACTCCATCATAAGAACTTGTTACAAATACCCAACCTGGATTATTGGCAATAATGGCATTTGAGGATATCGCTGCAGCAGTACTATTCCAAATTTGTGTATATAACCTATTGTACCCAATAAATAATTCGATACCTTTATACGTACTACAACAGTCTCTTGCGTTACTATAGATGTAACCGTACGCACTTGATGCATCCCTTGGTTTAACCCATGCTGAAATAGTAAAATTACTTGGGTTAAGAACGCTACTGCTTCCTAAATCTATATATGTACCAGAATTGTTTCCTAAAAATTTCATTGCCTGACCCACTTTCCCGATTACTCGAGATGCGCCAATAACATTTCCGTTATTTCCACTGCCACTTCTATCTAATACTTCTGCTGTAGTAGAAGCCGAGTCATAATCTGGACCATTGAATGACCAGAGACCAACTAATCCATTAGTAATACGTGAATTTTGAGAAGCATTTATCGTAGTCTCATTTTGTCGATACATTGTCGCCACTTCAGCCGCAGACAAGATACGTGAATACATACGCACATCATCAAGTACCCCTTTAAAAGAAAAACCTGTAAGCCCTGCCCATCCTTCACCATACGGATACAGTGTACCAAGCGCAAGTGGCGTATTTTGATCTCCACAGCCCGGTGGTGTCCAATCAGTGATTGAATGTGTCCCTGAGTTATCAAGCACACCGTTAAGATAAATCTTCATTGCTTTACTACTGTCAACCGTAGCGACTACATGTGACCAACGATCTCTCGGAGCAATACTTGCGGAATTAAGACCTGCATACGTTGCGCCTTTCAGGCTAAATCCAAGTCCTTGTCCTGAACCATACGCCACGTTGTAGTTGTAGTCTCCACATCCACTCCATGGTTTTGAAATAACATTCCCTCCATCCGCCTCATCGCTCGCCGGTTTCATCCAAAAAGCAATCGATAAATCCCCTCCTGCATATTCGAGTGCAGTAGTATTGGTCACTTCAATATAATCATTATTACCATCAAGTACTACGCCACCACCTCGCGCACCCACACTCCAACTGTTGGCACTATTACGCACAATACCTGTATTAGCATTTCCACTACTGTCTGCCACTCGCACACTTGGAAACCGCTCATTGAGTGCCCAGTACCCGAGCAAGTTCTGTTGAGTAACTTTACGCATCGTCAACTGACCACTTCGATAAAGTGCAGAAACATCACTTTGAGACAATGCTCTGTTATACAAACGCACTTCATCTATCTTACCGTTCATGCGATATGCACTCGACCCTAAAGAACCTATCACTGTCACTCCACTACCACCATCAAGCGGTCCTGCAATTGATTGTGTTGCCGCCTGGAGCACGCCGTTGATATATATCCGCACTGTCGCACCATCATATGTTCCAACCACATGAACCCAGGTGTTCAACGGCACATTCTCATCAGAAGCAACTGTGTAGTAAGTAGTCTTTACTACTCGAAACTGAAATCGTCCCCCTTCTGTAAATAAAAGAAATTGTCTATTCACCGCACCTGAAATAGTTTTTTCTAAAATACCCCTATTTGTTGATTCGGTTATATACACCCACGCACTGACTGTTACTGCATCAGTCGGACTCATTGTAGTTGAATGTGGTATGGTCACTAGCTGGTTTCCTGTACCATCAAAAGACAAGGCTTTAGAAAACTTCCCTGTTGTCCAAACAGAACCTGTAATATCACCGTGGTTTCCATTCCCACTCTGATCGATTGCTCGAGTACTTGTTCCCTCATTAAATGTCCAATACCCTACAAGCCCGAGATTGTTTGGTGGTCGTTGTAGTGTAGCAGCATCTGAATATGCAGGAAAAAAAATAAACCCAATAAGACCAACAAATCCTACCTGCCACACACACCATTTTATTTTTTTAAAAAACACATGTATCATAACGCACATTTTATCACAGACTCAAAAAGAAGGGCACCTTCTTCCACTCAGTGGAACTTGAGGAAGATGCCCTTCTTTTTTTTAAAAGTGTGGTGTAATTATTTATGAAGGAAGATGCCATTCCTAGTTTTGGTACAACAAAAAACTCACACTGAGTGTGAGTTTTTTGTGAGTCCCCTGTCGTAAACCTATTTCCTGCCATAGAACTACTGCATTGGGATGACTTCGACTGTTCTTGTTGCATGGCCAAAAGTATTTTTCTGGAGAAAAATCTTTCAGCCCTACCTCGCGCCGTCGCGCTCCGGTCTTGCGAAGTGAGATCACTCACTTCTCACCCATTTTCCTGCCATAGAACTACTGCATTGGGATGACTTCGACTGTTCTTGTTGCATGACCCCAGTTTCCTGCCATATCTACTGCACTGAAGACAATAGTATGTGTACTTGTCGTAGCTGTATCAATTGAGATTTCTGTCATTGATACACCGTTGACTGAGTACTGGATACCGAGGTTGGTGTTTGGAACCAATGGACCAGATGGATCAAGTGGGTTGATACCCATATCCATCACTGTTGCCCCTAGATCCACATAACTCGTTCCGACCTGTATAACTGCTGGGTTGTTACCCATCAAAGATATTTCTGGAGCAATCGTATCTGTCGTTGTGGCATTTCCACTTGTCGGAGGTGTTGAGGTTGCCGTCTGGCTTCCACAGATACCTGCCGCAGATACCATCGCACCGTTAGCCACCTTGAGACAATATGGTTCGCCAGTGACCTCGTCGTACAATGTGATACCTGAAGGTTTTTCTGCGGTACCGATTGTGAGGTTATCTACGAACACATCTTTCAAGTATGCGATGCCGTTTACAAACCGTGCTCCAAGTGATTCAAGACTTGAGAGAACTTCAGCAAATGTAATACCTCCAACTGCTGGTGTTGACGATGCAACTGTTGCTTCCAGTGCGGTCAACCGAGTCTCGAGGTCATCTACCTTGATACTCATTTCCTGAACTGCCTTCGCGAGGACTGATGTGAACTCTTCGTATCGAACACTTTGGATTTGACCATCACTATTTCGTGCGACGAGTCGTGGCTCGAGGAGGTCTACTTCTTCCGCGATGAATCCGAAGTGCTCACTGTTTGTCGTATCGTTATTGTAGTAATAACTTACTGGTCGCATTGCATTTACCAAGTCGAGCGCATTGATTGTTGAGGTTGCGATCGTATTCTTGAATCGTGCTGACGACACGGTACATGTTGCAGTTCCTGAGTTTACTCGTACTTCATTGCTTGATGAAAGACAGAGTGCTGAGTCTCCTGATGCTGCAGCTGTAAGACTTGCAAATGAGACTGTTCCAGTAACTGAGAACTTCCTCCATGGTGATGTGGTTGCGACTCCCACATTACTATCCTTGTTGATACTGAACGCTTCACTGAATCCGCCATTTTGCTTGGTGATCATGAGGCCGAGGCGTGGGAATCGATTTCCTGTAGATGCATCCTCCCATACAGTTTGGATCGCACCAGCGTTGATCAAACTTCCACCTGCATCTTCGAGTGTTATCGGCATTCGCGCACCGAATCCATTTGCTACTGTACCACTGGTCTCACGAATCATACCGATAATCTCTCTTACGTTGTTTGTTCCTCCGTCATTTTCTCCACGAACATCGAGCACTACAACTGGGTTATTGGTTCCGATACCTACGTTACCTGAACCCAAGAACAGTGGTTTATTTCCTACACCAGTGTTGTTTGTCACCACATAACCATATCCACCTGATGAGTCATATCCGATACGTACTCCCGGACCAACCCCACCTCCTGGGTCATACGAAGCCGATGAAGGTGCAACGAATATCTGACCATCTACCTGCAATTTTTGTGACACTGTTGTCGTACCGATACCAAGGTTCCCGTTCTGAGTGAGTCTCATTGCCTCAAGTGGTGATCCTGTTGATTTGGTATGGAATGCAAGCTCTGCACCCGCTGTGATACCTGTACCTTTCTGAAGTGCTCGGATACCTGCAACGTTGATATGTGCATCAGCTTGAGCATTTGTTCGAGAGAACATGAGAGCTCCGATCGTACCATTGTCACTGTTTTGACTCGACATCAAGTTGATTGCTGACTGAGTTCCGGTGATCTGCAATGTTCGTGCTGATGAACTTGCAATAAATTGATATGGATTGCTGTTATAGTAAGTTGTTGCACTTGATGATGTACCCATACTTACGTTACCGAGGATGTCAACCAAGAACTGAGTTGTCGTTGAACCGATATAGAATGGATCTTGTCCTGCTGGTGCGTTGATTGACAATAGTCGTGTTGTACTTGTCAGACCGATACCTACGTTTCCTCTGAAGTATGCGGCGAGTGTGTTACCTGAAAGTTCGAGAATACTGTTACCACCATTAACTCCGAATACTGCACCTTCATTTGAACTGTTTGCAACCAAGAAGTCGAGGGTGTTGCTTGAAAGCAATGCTTTTGTCACCGCACCTGTCGCCCGACCCATTCTCCAGTTTGTATCAGCACCACCTGCAAAGTAAATCTGTCGTCCACTGTCCATTGCGATATCTCCAGCTGAGATAGTGAGTTCTTGAGTGGTTACCGCTGTGCCGATACCTACGTTTCCATTTTTATCAACGATCAATGATGTCTTTGTTGATGAACCAACTGCAAACGATGCCTGACCCGCTGGAGCGTTTACTGATAGGAGGGCAGTTGGAGAGGTTGTTCCGATTCCAAAGTTACCACTACTGTTCAAGACTGCTTTTTCACTTGAAGCGATGTACAACTTCACTGCTGATCCTGCGTTGAGCCACAATGTACTTGAGTCCTGACCGATCGCCTGATCTGAAGCGCCCATCACGTCAGATGCTGATGAGAAGTTCAACTTCATACCTACACTACCTGCACCTGGAGCTGCTGTACCTGCACTGAATCCGATAACGTTCTTTGTACCATGTGTCATGAGTAGGTACCCTCCTCCGAAGTCAGCTGAAACGTTTGTATCAAGGAGCGTGTTGGTAAGAGACGTGTGCATTGTTGAGTTCGTATAGAATCTGAATCCTGAAGCAGAGTTGAACCACATGTTACTTCCTTCGATACCAATAACATAATCATTTGCCTGCATTGTGTTATTGCTTCCTGTTCCATAGAGAATCAATTTTGCTCCTGCACTTGATGCTCCTGGAGCTGCCACACCTGCAGTACCAAAGCTCATACTATTTGATGTGCCGTTGGTCATGTAGATATTGCCATCCACTGCAAGTTTCGCATTTGTTGGGTTTGCAGTGCCGATACCTACGTTTCCAACTGAGTTCACAATGAATGAAGTTGCTGTACTTGATCCAACTACAAATGCTGGTTCACCTGCGATTGAGTTTACTGAGAGTTTAGCGAATGGTGATGAGGTTGCGAGTCCAACTTTACCTGTAAAGTTATTCGTATTGGTAAATGTGTTGAAGTCTGCAAGGAGAGTTGTTGATGCACTTGATCCAGAACCTCCGATACATGTGCCGTTGATTGCGAAACATCCGCCAGTCAAGTTGAATCCTACGTTTGATGTTGATGTCGCTTGTGCTCCTGAGATTGCAAGGCCAGAAACTGTTGTGGTCCCAAATCCTGTTGTTGATACTGAGAAGATTGATGATCCTGCTGCATTGAGAACACTGAGTGCAGTTGCTGAGTTTGAAGAGGTCTGGAGTGTTGTGTTTCCTCCGTATACATTGAGCTTACTTGATGGAGTTGAAGTTCCAATTCCGACGTTTCCTCCTTCAGTAATTCTCATCTTCTCACTCAATGTACCGAGACTAAATGTTTTGAAGATCATGTCGAACCGTGAACCGAAGTTATCAGAAGGAGTTACTGACTCGATCGTACCAACTACCGCATTTGCATTTGGGTTAGAACTATACATTGCCAATCCTCCGACAGAAGCACCTCCAGATAGACTTGTAGTTGTATCACTGATTCTGACATATGGCACTACACCCGCTACTTCGAACTTCGCTGCTGGACTTGTTGTTCCGACACCTACGTTTCCTGTTGATCGATCAACTACCAATCGTGATGTTCCAACTGTGAATCCTCCAGAGATAGTTGATGTTGCTGTAGTTGATGTTGCATTGATTGTGTTAGTTGTAATCGTTCCTGCTACTGAGAGCATCGACATTGGTGAACTTGTTCCGATACCTACGTTTCCTCCATTTGAAACAGTCAATCTCTCTACACTATTGGTCCACAATGAAGTAGTCAATGAACTTACTCGTACAGATTGAGTATTGGTTCCACTATCCATAAAGATTGAACCATATAAACTTCCTGTAAAGTTGGCCCCTCCCGCAAAATTGAAGTTAGTTGTCGCACCAGCTGCATTAAACGCTCGTAAGTATGTATTACCTGAAGCTGCCGTATCGAATGCAAAACTTCCATCAGTTCCACTTACAACAAATTTATATGCTGGTGAAGTTGTTCCAATACCTACGTTTCCACCACTTCCATTTAAGACAAGTGGCATGAAGGCGGTACCTTGCTTAATAGCTTGAATGCTACCGTAATCACCTGTGGTGTTGTAACCAAAATACAATTGTTGGTTAGGATCTGTTTGCCCTTTGATTATTATCTGACCACCTGAAGTGCTGTTTTGAGTTACATTTATACCTCCTGCGTATATGTCTAACTTTGCTCCTGGAGTTGTAGTTCCGATACCTACATTTCCTACTGCATCAATTCTCATCTTTTCCGAACCAGAAATCCAAAATTGATGGGTATAAGCGTCATACTGACTATGTATATAACCGTTAGAAGAATCTTGAGCCAAAGTCCTAAAAGTATTTGCCCCATTTTTCCCAAATCTTAATGTAGCATCAGTCGCGTCTTGAATTACCAATCGCGCTGTTGGAGTCGTCGTCCCGATACCAACATTTCCACCACTCAACACAGTCAATGCAGGGGTTGAAGTCGCGTATACATCTGTAGCATTACCTACATAAAGGTTTCCACTTCTATTAGAGAACAGTACATGTTTTGCATTTGTTCCGCCTGCTGAGTCTGAGATGGCAAAGTCTGGTCGAGTTCCTGCTAGTTGGAGTTTCCATGCTGGAGTAGTTGTTCCGATGCCGACGTTGCCGTTTGTATTAATAGTTAACCGAACATTATCTCCATTTGTACCAAGCATAAAGCCCTGCTCTGCTCGGATTACTGTATCTCCTGACGCAGCAGAACTAAGCAATGAACCACCATTTGCAGTTCCAATATATGTCTTTGGAGTTGAACCTTGACTAAATCTGATATATGGAAGAGCAACAGCAGAAATTGATAGAGGTGCTCCTGGACTTACTTCACCAATACCAACATTGCCAGTAAAGTACCCACTTCCTGCAACAGATAGATTGGTTGCAGGTGTTGTTGTTCCAATTCCCACATTTCCACCAAGTGGGTTAATAGCAAAAGCATTTGCTGATACTCCTGCCTGGTATCCTGTTCGAGCCTGGAGGTATGATGCATTACCTCCGTCAATACCAATCTGGATTGCAGCATTTGTTGCTGAACTGTCAGAGATAATAAATCCTCGATCGAGCGCAGATGCAAGTGCTGTTACTGCGCCAGTTGCTGCTTTGTCAAAGTGAAGATATGAACGAGGTGAAGTTGTTCCGATACCTACATTTCCATTTGTAGTCGCTGCAAACGGAGTACTCCATGATGAACCACTCCATGTGTACAAACGTACGTCGTTAGAACTTGCATCGAGCCCAAAATATGCTTTTGTCGCATCATCATGTTTAAACTCTATTCGGTTTTCTACTGCAGAAGCTGAGTTTAGACTGAGTTTGCCGAGCGGTGCAACTGTTCCCACTCCCACATTTCCATTCTTGTCTACAATGAATGATGTTCGAGTTGAAGATCCGATTGTAAATGAAGGTACACCTGCCGGAGCGTTTAGTGCGAGAAGTGCTGATGGAGTAGTTGTCCCGATACCTACATTGCCATTTGAATCAATGGTCATTCTGTCACTTCCATTATCTTGGAAATGGAATGCATTAATATCAGCATCTACAGATCCGAAATACACATCATTTGCTCCGTTAATGCCGAGTATACGTGTTGCAGATCCACCTGTAGTTTTTCCGTAAATATAATTTGCATTTGATGCTAAGAATATATTGCCATCAACAGTTAATTTTTGTCCTACTGTGGTAGTACCAATTCCAACATTTCCTGCAAAGTAGTTTGTCAGTGATGTTGAAGTAGCCCAGATGTTGTTTGCAGTGAGAGTTGATGTTGCAACAATAGCTCCTGATGCATTTGTTGAAAGGATTGAGTTGATTGCTGTACCTGAGAGAGTGAGTGAAGGTGTAGAGAATGATGAAGTAGCGATGAGTACTGATGCTGTTACGGTACCTCCGTCAAAGAATCCACTTCCTGCAACTGAGAGTTTGTATCCTGGAGTTGATGAACCAACACCGAGGTTTCCACCTGTATTGATAAAGAGTGAGTCTGTACTACCACCATTTACACGGAATCCTAAGCCACGACCACTTGTTGATTTGAGGTATGGGTTACCTGAAGTTCCATCCCATGCAAATATTCCTGTTTGTGCAGTACCTCCTCCTACAGCGATACCGCCAGCATCTCCTCCGTTTGATCGTACATCGAGCAATGCTACTGGAGTTGTTGTTCCGATACCCACGTTTCCACTGTTATCTATCAACATTTTTATATTCGCACTACTGTATGCACCTGCACCATTGGTTGAAAATACGATATTACTGTATCCATTGATATAAGTCGTATTAGAAGGTGCTACTCCAAATATCGCTTGATTATTTGTTACGAGATTGAAAGGATTTGCAGAACTATAGTTTTGCTCTAGGTATGTTGCATACGCTGTAGGTTCTGCAGCTGTTCTTAATGCTATTCGTGCACCATTACCACTTACAGTTAATTTTTCTGTTGGAGTTGTTGTTCCGATACCTACGTTTCCACCATTGAAGTATGTAGCTTCTGCTGCTCGAGAAGAAATCTGCACTGTCTCTACACCATCAGTGAGGATATTGAGTACACCTTCACCTCCTGTACCACCAGATTCAAAATCAAATACTGATGTACCTGCATCTCCAATAAGTCGGAGTAGTTCTCCGCCTGCTGTTGTATTTTTAATTGCAGCTACATATCCCGCTGTACCTTGCTCAACAGCGAATAGATGAGATGGTGTTGTTGAACCGATTCCTACATTTCCATTATTATCAATTCTCAAACGTTCTGTATCATTTGTTTTGATGTACAAGAATCCGGTTGATCGCCCATCAGCAAAGATGGTTGTATATGCTGATGCAGGTGTACCATTTGTTCCAAATCTTATTCCTGAAAGATTACTTGTATTGTTGATCAAATTGATGTTTGAACCACCTGCATTTGCAATTACATCCAATGAATATGAAGGATTAGCAGTTCCAATACCTACATTTCCATTTTTGTCTACAATAAATGAAGTTGCTGTTGATGAGCCCACTACAAACCCTGGTTGACCTGCTACACTGTTCACTGCAAGTGAGCCGAACGGTGATGTTGTTCCGATACCAACGTTTCCAGCAGAATCAATTATAAACTTAGTTGTTACGTTATCTCCAACTTCAAGAATTGAGTTTGAAACATTAAAGTTACGTCCGAGGAATGTATGATACGTACCCGCATTGTTAACCCATCGTATTGTTGAATTTGAAATAGCAGCGTCAGTGGTTTTAAGAACAATTGAATTTGCCCCGTACATATTTGAGCCATTATTTACACTTTCTGTGGCAATAGTAAGTGCTGCACCAGCGATCAAAGAAGTAGATGTTCCTAACGCAGTAGTTCCAAAAACATTTAATTTTGCATTTGGTGTTGTTGTTCCAATACCAACGTTTCCTCCTAATGGGTTAAGCAAGAGGTCAAAGTAGTTAGCTCCACTGATCAAGGCCTGGATATACCCTTTATTAGCTGTGTTATTGAAACCAAGTGAGAGACGCTCTGTCGAGTTTGCTCCAGATCCTGTTACCTCCAACTGACCGTACACACCTGTAGTTGGATAGCCAGAAGCACCGAAATCACTTGCAACCTGAAGTTTTCCAAATGGAGATGTTGTTCCAATACCTACATTTCCTCCATCAGTAAATGTGGCAATTGCCCCTGTATCATCTTTCCAAATTTCTACATTTCCAGAAGCAGGAGCTTGAAGATATGTAGTAGGAACTGCTCCTCCAGTGTAGTACCCAAACACAGCCCCTGTAGGGTTTAGAGTATATCCACTTACATTAGACATAATTCTCCCAGCTACAGTAAGCTTTTCAGTCGGAGCCGCAGTTCCAATACCCACATTGTTTGAAGAGTAATCATACACAAATCCTGAAGTCTCAATTGCAAGCCCTCCTGCGATTGTTGAAGTTGCTGTAGTAGATGTTGCATTGAAATTACCGAATGTTGGAGTTGAAGTTGCTACTACTACACCAGAAGCATTTGTTGAAAGAAGTGAATTTACTGGAAGACCTGAGAGAGTAAGTGAACCACCGCCAACTACAATATTTCCTGCTTGATCAATTGTAAATTTAGAAGATGATGCAACTTTGAGATCAAGGAGGTTGCCTGTAAATCCTGATGCCATATCAACTGCGATTGCTGTTCCTGTTGTTCCTCCTGCAACTGAAAGTTTTGCGTATGGTGAAGTTGTTCCGATACCTACGTTTCCTGAAGTACCTTTGATGATCATATTCACTTCTGATCCGTAATCATAGAATTTAACATCCTGATTCTGAGTAACGTTGAGCCACATAGAACCAGAAGAATCTGCACCTATCATTGTATCGTTACCATAACCACCAACATCTCTCAATACAAAACCTCCTTGTGTTGTGGCTGGATCTGCACCCTGAACATTTGCAAAGATACTACCTGCTTCAACCTGCAACTTCATAGCTGGAGTTGTTGTTCCGACACCGAGGTTTCCTGCATTATTAATTACAGCTTTTTCAGTCAAAGTACCGAGGTCTGTAAGTGTTGAGAAAGCAATTCTTCCTGAAACTGTATTTGAACCGCTATAGTTTTTATCAGATTGTGCTGTAATTCTTCCAACCTCTTGAGGTACAGCTCCTGAGTGTACTCCGTAAAATGAAACTCCTGTACTATCAAAGTAAGAGTTGTAATTTCTCAACGAAAGAGCTGCTTGATATCCCGCACCAGTATTCACAACATCAAGTTTCGCACCAGGAGTTGTGGTTCCGATACCGACGTTGCCATTTCCTCTTATTACTAATGCATTTGTAGCTGCGATGGCATTGAAAACTAATATGTCATTTGTTGTAGTGCCATCAAAAGTAGTTGTGATATTGAAGCGCTGACTATCATCGCTTGCATTAAATCCGATAGCTGGAGTAGCTGCATTGTTTACTGTAATGCCTGTAGCATTGCCTGTGCTCAATCTAGTTCTCATTGTTCCCACTACATCTAACTTTGCTCCTGGCGCCGCAGTCCCAATACCCACATTGTTTGAAGAATAATCATACACAAATCCTGAAGTCTCAATTGCAAGTCCTCCTGATATAGTTGAGGTCGCTGTAGTTGATGTTGCGTTGAAGTTACCAAATGTAGGAGTTGATGTTGCAACAATAGCACCTGATGCATTTGTTGAAAGAAGGGAGTTGATAGCAACTCCAGTGAGTGTAAGTGAAGGTGTAGAGATTGAAGATGTTGCAGTGAATGTTGATGCGGTTACGTCACCACCTGTGAAGATACCTGAGCCTGCTACTGAGAGTGTTCGGAATGGTGATGTGGTGCCGATACCTACGTTTCCATTAATCGCAGTCAAGATAATTGATCCATTTGCTTGCAATTTCACTCCATAGTTTGCACCTGCATCATTAAAGATTGTTGTATCTTGTGTTGTGTACTGACCAAACTGGTTTGCTCTAATCGCACCTGAGCGAGAACTGATTGAACCATTTACATCAAAGAGTGTACTTGGACTTGCTGTCCCCACTCCCACATTTCCATTCTTGTCTACAATGAATGAAGTTGCTGTACTTGAGCCAACTACAAATCCAGGTTGACCTGCGATGTTGTTTACAGAAAGTGATGCCCATGGAGTCGTTGTTGCGATTCCAATATTTCCAGTTGCATCAATCACCATTTGAGTTGCACCTCCATTACTCAAGAATGCGAGTTCTGCTGAGTTACTCAATTTCTGGATTGATGTTGAGAAGTTTCCTGATGCGTAAATTGCGAGACGATCATTTGCTGTTCCTGCAGTACTTGAAAGTTTGATGCCACCCGCTGCACTGTTTGTTCCTGAAATATGAAGCACACTTGTTGGAGTTGTTGTGCCGATCGCTACATTTCCACTACTATTAATCATCATTCTCTGGAGGTTATTTGTTCCAAACAACAATGGATATGCTCCTGTTGTTCCGATTGCACCCACTTCACCAGCATTTCCGTTAGAGAAGTATGATGATGCATATGCACTTCCTGTATAACCCATTGAGAGAGTTCGAACATTACTATCTATATCATTTCGAATCTGAATATCGTTATATGCTGCACTGTTGGTACTTCGCACAACAACAAGTCCGCCGCCGGTAGCTGAAACTACATTCAACTTAGCAGTTGGAGTAGTTGTTCCAATACCTACGTTTCCGTCATTCAAGATTGTCATTCTGATAGCACCTGCGGTACTTGCTGCACCACTTGTTGTTTCGAATTTAATTCCAGTTCCTTGACTCTGACCAGCAGTACTGATGTATCCGAAGTTATCTGTTGTTGTGTTGTATCCACCGAGCTGCAAGTAACTATTGGTGTTTGAAGTGACTCGAATAATTCCGTTTACTTCAAGTTTCTGTCCTGGAGTCGTTGTTCCGATACCTACATTACTATTGAAGTACCATGTCTTATCTGTTTCAAATGAAATATATGAACCTGTGTTTCGAATACCTGTATTTCCATCTCGAATAAACAAATAATCAGATGAGCTGTTTCCAACCAATATTGAACCCGCCACAACAAGTTTCTGAGTTGGAGATGTTGAACCGATACCTACATTTCCAGCAAAGTAGTTTGTAAGTGATGTTGATGTAGCCCAGATGTTGTTTGCAGTGAGAGTTGATGTTGCAACAATAGCTCCTGAAGCATTTGTTGAAAGAATTGAGTTGATTGCTGTACCAGAGAGAGTGAGTGAAGGTGTAGAGATTGAAGATGTTGCAGTGAATGTTGATGCGGTTACGTCACCACCTGTGAAGATACCTGAGCCTGAAACAGACAATTTTCGGAATGGTGAAGTTGAACCAATACCTACGTTTCCACCAGACACAAGAGAAATACCTTCCACTGTGTTTGCATACAAACCAAGTCGGTTTGATGTGTAGTCCATACCATAACTTCGACTACTTGCACCAGAAGTGATGCCAGTCCATACACCATATCCTACATTGAGATGTGATGTAGACAATGTCCAATCATTTCCACTTCCTGCAAGAGATCCATTTGAACCTGTAGCAAGTTTGATATTTCCATTAACAGTAAGAGTTGCATCAGGTGTTGTTGTTCCGATACCTACGTTTCCACCACTTGTAACCACTAGTCGATCAGCTGTTCCATTTGTCCAGATATTTACACCCTTTCCAGAATTTGCTCGAAGGTTAAGGTAGTTTCCTGAATCTGTGTAGATGAGTGCATTTGAAGTACCACTTTGTTTGAATGCAATCATTGCTTCATCAACACCATCGATATGTACCTGCGCATCTGAACCTACCGCTGTTGTCTTGAAGATTGCAATCGCACTGTTTGCAGCCCCTGCATTCTCAACAGAAAGTGGCGCAAATGGAGATGTTGTTCCAATTCCTACATTTCCTGCAAAGTAGTTTATTGCTGAAGATGAGGTTGACTGGATGTTGTTGAAGTAACCTGTGTTTGCAGAAAGAATAGTTGAAGAAGCTTGAGCGAGTGTTGTCTGACCAGTCACACCAAGTGTTCCACCCACAGTAAGGTTACCATCAAATGATGATGCCCCTGTACCCACTCGAAGTGCATTCCATCGTTTTGAAAGTGTACCAAGTGTCTGTGAAGAATCGTTGTCTGAGAATGGGTTAAGTGTTGCCTGGAAGCCAAGAGTTGCATTACTTTCCATATATACATATGCAGATGAGAGACCATCTCGTGCAAACTGAATAGCCCATGGGTTTGCATCTGGACCTGAGTCGATCACGAGAGCTGCATTGTCACTACTTCGTGCACGTACCTGAAGTCGGCCGTTTGAAAGTGCTGTTGCTCCGATACCTACGTTTCCACTTGAATCAACAAGCAATGAAGTTCCTGATGAGTTACCTACTGCAAACTCAGCTCCTGTACCTGTACTTTGTACTGAGAGTCGTGCAAATGGTGATGAACTACCTACACCCACATTTCCTGTTGCAAAGAAGTTTCCGATCACTGTAGAAGATGCCTGTGATACAAATCCATTGTTATGAAGTGTGGTGATAGTTGTAGTCGGCCTTAGGTATCCACCTGAAAGTGTCCATGTTTCTCCAGAGAGTGATCCACCTGCGATATAGTCTGTTCCAGCGATTGCTGGTACCACTGAACCATCTGCATTAGTCTTCAAGAGTGCTGATGCGATACCTGAGATAGCAAATGATGTTGTTGTAGCTTGTGTTGAAAGAAGTCGTGGGAGTGTTGATGTTGCTGTTGTTGTTGCGGTGAAGTATCCAGAGACTGTTTCTCCAGCTACAACAAGTTTAGCAGTAGGTGTTGTTGAACCGATACCTATGTTTCCACCCGCAGTAATTCGCAATGCTTCATTTGAACCACCTGTTCTAAAGATCATACTTCCAGTCACAGCAGTATTAGTGATATAGAAATCACCTGTACTGTTTTCAATCTGTCCAAATGTTGCACCTGCAAGGTTGAGATTTGCCTGACCATCTGTACTAGTAACTCTACTGTATACCAGACCTGAGCCACTTACGTGGAATTTTGCTGTAGGCACTGCAGTTCCCACTCCCACATTTCCTGAAGCAGATACGATGAATGAAGTTGCTGTACTTGAACCTACAACCAATGCGTTCTGTCCTGCACCTGCGTTGATTGCAAGACGAGCAAATGGTGATGTTGTAGAAAATCCAACATTTCCAGTGAACTGATTTGTATTAGAGAATGTATTGAAATCTGAAAGAAGTGTTGTTGATGCTACGGTACCAGCTGATGCGAGACATACACCGTTGATCTCGATACAACCACCAGTAAGTTTGATACCGTTTGCAAATGTTGATGATGCATTAGTTGAAACTACATTGAGGAGATTTGTCTGAAGACCTCCAACAAATGTTGATGTTGCTGTTGATGTTGCAAAGATATTATCTGCAACGATTGTGCCCGCAACACCAAGTTTTGCGTATGGTGAAGTTGTTCCGATACCTACGTTGCCAGAAGATGTAATTGTAGCCTGCGTTGTGCCATTGGTTTGCAATAGGAGAGATTGAGCGCCTGATATGTAGAATGTTCCGCCACTGCTGTTGGCAGAAATTGCGCTCGTGTAACCAGGAGCATCAGTGTCAGTGAAGGACAGCGTAGGATCTGCAGATCTTAGATGAAGTAGCGAGCCAGGCACCGTTGTTCCAATACCAATGTTTCCACTACCTCCTTTTACTGTCAGTTTAGTTGAAAGTGCACCTGTACCACTACCACCTTGAGCTTTTGTAATAATCTGAAGGTCACCTGAGAACACACCATCATCTACAGATGCGATTCTCAATCCTGGTAATCCATTGCCAACATCAGTATATGTATAGAAGTCAATTGCACTTCCTGCTCCAGTCGAACCTGCTGTGTTGATCAAGTTAAGCTGTGTTTTTAATGTACCAGCCGCTCCATTATTTGCGAAGTTAACTGGAGCATATCCATATGTATTTGTTGAAGGTGCGGTACCAAAGAATGCACCTCCAGAGAACGTTGATGTTGCAGTTGTTGAAGTTGCATTAATGTTATTAACTGTTACTGTTCCTGCAACTGAAAGCATAGACATTGGTGAAGTTGTTCCGATACCTACGTTTCCTGTAGTATCCAATGTCATCCATGTCTCATTTGCAGATACATTTGTAAATCGAAGTGGAGCTTCACTTCCTACCGCTTGAGTAAGTCCAGACTGAATGTAGTTAACGCCACCTGTACCAATCATTCGCAAGTATCCAGTACCATCATTTGCCGCAAGAGTAAATGTTGGAGTTGTTGCATGAGCAACAGAGAGAGATGCTATCGGTGAAGTTGTTCCAATACCTACATTACCGCCAGCTCTAAATGTCATTGAAGTTCCAACTCCTGTTTCACTTATATGGAAGTTGCCAGATGATGCTGTAATATCCCAAAGTTTGTTTGAAGAAGCGGTATTTTTGAATATCAATGCTGGAGTTGAATCATAGATTCCTACTGGCCCACCATTTACAGTAAGAAGTCTATCTGGAGTTGTTGTTCCGATACCTACGTTTCCACCTGCTTTTACAATAAACTGAGAAGCACCTGTGTTACTAAACAAACTCATTGTGTTGTCAGAACCATTACCGAGTACCTGAAGTCTACTTCCATCATCATATGTAATACCTCCGACAAGCACTCGTGCGTTTGCAGAACCATAACTTCGCATTGTCTCTGCACCTGTGTTTGTTTTGAAGATAATTGCTTTTGAGCTATCCTGTGTCTGAAGCACCAAATCATTTCCTACAATTGGGTAAATTGTATTAACTGCCAACATGCCACTGATGGTACTTGTTGCATTTGTACTTGTCGCATTAAAGAATCCAAATGTAGGGGTTGATGTTGCAACAATAGCACCTGATGCATTAGTTGAAAGAAGTGAATTGATTGCTACTCCTGAAAGTGTGAGTGATGGTGTAGAGAATGATGAAGTAGCGATGAGTACTGATGCTGTTACGGTACCTCCGTCAAAGAATCCGCTTCCTGCTACTGAGAGTTTGTATCCTGGAGTTGTTGAACCGATGCCGACGTTTCCAGATTCAAATGTAGTTTGTGCCAAAGATGTGTCGCGTCCAAATCGAAGTTTTGAAGAAGCTACCACAGGATCAAGGTTTACATCTGTTGCACTCCATCCAAGAATAGAAAGACCTGCTGAACCTGCTGCTCGTGCTACAAACTGGACACCACTTGTATTTCCAACAACTGAAAGGTTTGCGGTTGATACAGTATTTGTTCCAATACCTACGTTTCCAGAGAAGTATCCATTTCCTGAAACTGAAAGTACTTGAGTTGGAGAAGTTGTTCCGATACCTACATTTCCCCCTTTCACAACAAATGGAGTAACTGAGTTTGCATTGTTGCTTACATAGAAATCACCATCTACTCCACCAGATGAAAGATTTGTTCGTCCAGACCATCCAATGACACCATTGGTACCAGCATATACTCCACCACTTGCTCCACCTGCAATAAGACTTAATGATGATCGAATATTTCCTGTTACATCAAGAGCTTGACCTGGAGTAGTGTTTCCAATTCCTACGTATCCTGTTGATGCATCTACAACAAATCGTGATGTTCCGATTGCAAGTCCTCCTGCAATTGTTGAAGTTGCTGTAGTTGATGTTGCATTGAAGTTACCAAATGTTGGTGTACTTGTTGCTACCACTACTCCTGATGCATTTGTTGAAAGAAGTGAATTGATTGCTACTCCTGAAAGTGTAAGTGACGGTGTAGAGATTGAAGATGTTGCAGTGAATGTTGATGCGGTTACGTCACCACCAGTGAAGATACCTGAACCTCCTACAGAAAGTGTGCGGAATGGTGAAGAAGTTCCCACACCGATGTTTCCTTGAACGGTAGTATTACCTGTTACTGACAAGAATCCAGGAATACCTGCGTTGTAACCATAGTTTGCGCCATTAATAGAAAATAGATTCCCAGCTGCGTTTATAGATGCGACCACTGAGCCTGCGCTATTTTGCCATTCTTGCAAATTTGCTGACTGAGTGCCACTGTGTGCTTTTACGATCAAACCAGTCACAGTGTCAGACCCTGTACTTACTTGTAGTTTTGAACCAGGAGTTGTAGTACCGATACCTACATTACTATTGAAGTACCATGTCTTATCTGTTTCAAATGAAATATATGAACCTGTATTTCGAATACCTGTATTCCCGTCTCGAATGAACAAATAATCAGATGAGCTGTTTCCAACCAACACTGAACCTGCCACAACGAGTTTCTGAGTTGGAGATGTTGAACCAATACCGACGTTTCCTGAGGCTCCATCAATTCGTACTCTCTCTGTATTACTATTTGTAGTTGCAAATATAACACTACCACCCGCACCAACTGCACCCAATCTTAGATCGGTTCCATTTATACCATCGATATAACTATAATTACCATCCCCTCTATTAATGTAAATTTTACTTGAAGTACGAATATCACCAATTACATCCAATTTAACTCCCGCTGCCGCAGTTCCAATACCTACATTGTTTGAAGAGTAGTCATATACAAATCCTGAAGTCTCAACTGCAAGTCCTCCTGCAATTGTTGAAGTTGCTGTAGTTGATGTTGCATTGAAGTTACCAAATGTTGGTGTACTTGTTGCAACAATAGCACCTGATGCATTAGTTGAAAGGATTGAGTTAATTGCTGTAGAGCCGAGTGTCACTGTGTTGTTAAAGGTATTCAATCCAGAGAATGTATTGTTTGAGTATACTTTTGCAATTGTTGTTGAACTGTTGATGTATGCATTTACACGCGCATCTGTATAGTAAAGATTTGATCCTTCAGCAAGAGCTGTAGTAGTTGTTGCAGAGAAGAATGAGTAGAATGGTGTACCGAAGTTAGTGAGGTTAGATGCATTGAGGTAGTATGATCCTTCTTGACCGTCGAATGTTCCTGTCCAGTCTCCTGTTGCTGATGCGATATAGTCTGTGCCAGCGATTGCAGATACTACTGATCCTGCTGCTGTTGTTTTGAGGAGTGATGAAGTAACTCCGGTGATTGCGAGAGATGATGTTGTTGCGTTTGTAGTGAGGAGTCGTGGGAGTGTTGATGTTGCTGTTGTGGTTGCAGTGAAGTATGCAGATACTACTTCTCCTACTACTGAGAGTTTTGCGTATGGTGAGGTTGTGCCGATACCGATGTTGCCACCATTTGAAACAGTCAATCTCTCTACACTATTGGTCCACAATGAAGTAGTTAATGAACCAACTCGTACAGATTGAGTATTGGTTCCACTATCCATAAAGATTGAACCATATAAACTTCCTGTAAAGTTGGCCCCTCCCGCAAAATTGAAGTTAGTTGTCGCACCAGCTGCATTAAACGCTCGTAAGTATGTATTACCTGAAGCTGCCGTATCGAATGCAAAACTTCCATCAGTTCCACTTACAACAAATTTATATGCTGGTGAAGTTGTGCCGACACCGACGTTACCAGCTTTATCAACATACATCACACTTGTTCCTGTTGAACTAGCAATATTTAATATAAATGGTGTTGCTCCATTGTAGGCTTGTAATGTCATACCGACATTTGACCCAAGGATTGTATTAACACCACTTATATTGTAGTTGTTTAGATGTATCTGACCTTGCATAGTAAGTCCACCAGCACCAACACTTGCACCATAAGCAGAGATAGCACCTGCACTTGTCACTGTAAACTGATTGTTATCACCCACTGTCAAAAGCTGTGATGGAGTGGTAGTTCCAATCCCCACATTCCCACTCGCTCGGTATACATTACCTCCAGAAAGTGTCCAGTAGTTAAGTGATGATGCAAGTGTTGATGATGAGTTGATGTAGTTTGCTACACGCGCATCTGTATAGTAAAGATTTGATCCTTCAGCAAGAGCTGTAGTAGTTGTTGCAGAGAAGAATGAGTAGAATGGTGTACCGAAGTTAGTGAGGTTAGATGCATTGAGGTAGTATGATCCTTCTTGACCGTCGAATGTTCCTGTCCAGTCTCCTGTTGCTGATGCGATATAGTCTGTGCCAGCGATTGCAGATACTACTGATCCTGCTGCTGTTGTTTTGAGGAGTGATGAAGTAACTCCGGTGATTGCGAGAGATGTAGTGGTTGCGTTTGTAGTGAGGAGTCGTGGGAGCGTTGATGTTGCTGTTGTGGTTGCAGTGAAGTATGCAGAGACTACTTCTCCTACTACTGAGAGTTTTGCGTATGGTGAGGTTGTGCCGATACCGATGTTGCCACCAACAGTAAAGTTGTTTGGTGTGTAAAGTTGAGAAACACCATTTCGATACAATGAAGTATCTCCACTTGAACCGAATGTAAATCCACCATTAACCCCATCATTTACCTTAAACAAGCCTCCTCCTTGGTTTGTGAGAGTCATTGTGCCATTTGGACCAAATGTCATCACAGATCCGCCAAGCGCAAGTCCTGCGTTTGGAGTTGTAGTACCGATACCCACATTCCCACTCGCTCGGTATACATTACCTCCAGAAAGTGTCCAGTAGTTAA
>CAYRYA010000002.1:0-30013 GCA_964428435.1 uncultured Candidatus Saccharibacteria bacterium
TACTAAACAAACTCATTGACATGAGTTTGTTTTCTTGTATTATATTTCGGGTACGAAGTTTAATTTAGTTCTTTTAGGAGGCATTTTGCCAGATAAAAAGGGTGTTGTAAAAAACGCCGTGCTTCTTGTGGGTTTGCAGGGTGCAGGGAAGAGCTCGGTTGTTTCGTGTCTGCTACCCCGGAACTACATGTCTCTGGGGATGAGCGAAGCTATTTTGTGGCGAACTGAAAACAGCGCAAGCTTTGCGGAAAAATATCCAAAAGCTGAGCTGTATGACAAAGGGGTACCTTATCCTGATGTTGCAGTAGCTGAAGCCTTCTTTTCCCGAGTATCAAGTGTTGAGGGTAAGAACCTTGTTCTTGATGCTTGTACTCGAACAGTCGACCAGGTGGACATGGTGGTGAGCTATCTAAAAGAGGAGGGTTATCACGTTGTCGTTGTTCATCTGGTGTGTGATCCGGAAGAATGCAAGATTCGCATCGCTCGCCGGGTTGCATACTGTGAAGCACACAATTTAGAGGTGCGTGCCGATGATAAGGATCCTGTGGCGATTCAGAATCGATTCGACCATCACTTCAATACGATTGGAGCCATTCTCCGGCGATTTGAGTATCATCAGGTTGATATCTACGAAATCGACACTGAAGTTCCGCCGGATATCGTCCAAGCAGAAGTTCTTCAGAGAATCGGCAGTCGTGTCCCCATGACTGCTTAGTCTCAAAAAAAGGCGCACCGACATTTGTCGGGGCGCCTTATTCTTTTATATTACTGACGCACAATGTTTACATTTTCGTGCGTCTTTTGGAATTTCAGAAATACATTCGGGACAGGTCTTTGTTGTTGGTTCTACAAGAGCTTCATCTTTTTTTGTAAGTGTCATGAGTTTGTTGAGCGGTGTTACTACAAAGAAATAAATAGATGAAGCAACGATGGTAAATGAAATCAAGTTGTTCAAAAACTTTCCATACATAAATCTACTTTCATTGAGAGTAAAGAAAAGACCAGAAAAGTCAGGTGCTTTAAAAATAGCTGCAATCAGGGGAGTCATAATATCTGCCACCAGTGAGTTTACCACTGCACCAAATGCAGTACCGATCACTACACCGACTGCAAGATCAACTACATTACCTCGTAAAATAAATTGTTTGAATCCATTCAACATGTTCTATGAATTAGATGTTAATACATCGAGTATATCATGACTTATGTACCCTGTGGATTACTTTCTCATGCTTTACATAGGTGACGTGGTAGACTTTATGTATGCAAAAAGGTTTTACACTCATTGAGCTTCTTGTTGTGATTGCAATTATTGGTATGCTTTCGTCTATTATTCTTGGGGCACTCAATACATCCCGAAGTAAAGCCGCAAATGCTTCCATTCGTTCCAATCTTGCAAATATTAGAGCTCAAGCAGAGTTGATTTATGATGGTACTCCAGGGTACTCAGGTATTTGTAGTAATGCGACAATAAACAACTTTAGAAATGCAGCTGCTGCACAAGGGGCAGATCTTGATGGAAGTGGTGGTGTACAAAATGCATGTAACACAGCGGGAGGAGCTGCACAAACATCATATGCGATTTCTGTAGAATTAAAAATTACTGAAAATACATTTAGATTTTGGTGTATAGACAATTCAGGTGCATCTCGCGGGCACGTAAACGCATTAGGTGCTGGAGTTGCGGTTTGCCCATAATATCTTTAATGTACTATTGTGAAAAATACAAAAGGCTTTACTCTTATAGAGCTTGCAATGGTGATAACAATTATCGGATTGTTGTCAGCTATTATCCTTGGAACAATTCAGATAAACCGAGATCGTGGTGCTAATGCATCTATTAAACAAAATCTAAACTCACTTCGTTCTGAGGTTGAGCTTTTGTATAGCAACAGTTTGTCAACATATGTAGGTGTGTGTGATATAACGAAGGTATTGCAAATCCGATCGGTGATAAATCAGGCAAGTGGTGGAACATCGGTATGTTATAGCAATACAGTGACATGGGCTGCCTCAGCTCCACTAAAGACACCAGAGGGAAGTAATAACTATTGGTGTGTTGATACACGAGGTACTGCACGTGGTCATGCAACAGCGCTTCCAGTAAACAGTACAGTTTGTCCATAAGAGGACATCTGGTTTAAATATCAAAATAGGAGTAATCAGATTAGTGTGTTATAAAACAACTTTTATTGTCTATTGTCAAAATATTTTGTATAATAAGAGGGTCGCAAATATATCTTCCTGCATATCACTTTCATGTTCATAGTCGACTATGGCGATACTCTAACCTCATCCCATAGTGAAATTATTACGACATGTACTGTAGATATTGGTTTGCCCGTTTCTTTTAATCTCTAAATTATTCTTATATGAAACATGTAACGCTCAAAGCGGGTATATTTATTAGTGCACTTACGTTTATCCTTCTTCCTACCATATCATATGCAGATGCGATCAATCGTCAGTTGCAGATGGGTATGTCTGGATCTGATGTGTCAGTAATGCAAACATTTTTTGCAAAAGATGCAACTTTGTATCCTCAAGGTTTGGTAACAGGATACTTTGGTTTTCTCACGAAAGCAGCTGTTTCAAATTTCCAAACAAGAAATGGAATCTCATCTGTAGGACGTGTAGGACCAGCAACACTTCCTGTCTTGAATGCTCAGATTGCAGCAGGAGGAGTGGTTGTAAGTAGTGCAGCAGCGCCAATGATTACTGGGGCAAATGTAAATATAAATAGAAATTCTGTATTGGTGAGTTGGAATACAAATGAGTATGCAAAAGGTGTTGTGTACTACAGTACAAACCCATTGGTGACATACGAACGTATCAATTCTGTTGATGTAAGTGGTAATATTGCTATGACTGATGAGAGTATGCGAACTTCACAGGCAGTATCAATACAAAATCTACAACCAAATACTACGTATTACTACATGATCTATACTACTGACCAAGCGGGTAATGTGAGTGTGACTTGGCCAGCAGTGTTCCATACTAACCAGTAATATGCTCACAACAATTGCAATTGTTTTGGTTGTACTATGGTTTCTTGGTGTGATTACGTCTTATACGATCGGAGGCTTTATTCATGTATTACTGATTTGTGCAGTGATTATGCTACTTATCAGGTTGATACGTGGTGAGAAGATTATATAACAATACAGTCCATAAAAATCACCCGGCGTGCAACCAAAGGGTGATTTTTGTTAGTTAAATATTTTACTCAAATATGCATTGATTTCTCGCTGATCAAGGTCGTAGAAATGTTTTTTCTCCGTATAGAGTTTTGTGGCAAGTTCGACCCCCACAAATCTCCAGTGCCACGGTTCAAATTTATAGAATGTATTTCCTTTCGGGTATGAGAGGATAAAACCATATCGATGTGCATTTTCTAAAAGCCATGGGTACGCGCTTGATTTTTCAAAGGCCTCCAAATTTTCAACGTTTTTAGGTGTGGTTAAGTCGATGGTGCTTCCGAGTTGATGTTCTGAATATCCTTGATCCGCTGAAAACTTATTTGCAGCAGTAGTTCCATACTGAATCTTGTAGTTTGCTTTGAGGTTTGCTTGTGTTCCATACGATCGGTATCCAGAAAGAACAGAAAGGGGAATATTGTTGCTTCGTGCATCATTGATCATATGTTCGAGATAGGCCTTGATTGTTGTGTGGATTTTCTCAGGTTTTTCTGGGCGAGCGAGGTATTCTGTTGCAATGTCGGACAATGATGCAGGAGTATAGTTTTCATTAAGAAAATATACGTTTGAATATTTCTGGAGTAACTCTTTGTCTGTTTGACTGAGTTTGTATAGGTCACCTACAGTAGAAGATATACGAGCGATTTGTTCCTCATATGAATTATTGCGCATCTGCTCAGTTTGGAGTGCATCCTGTAGTCCGGTATTTTCGGTATGTACACGGGAAAGAGAATCTTCAAGTGTGAAGATTGTCTGGTTAAGTGCTTGTGTGGTTGAAGCGAGTTCGTTTTGTAGAGTCTTCAATGTGGTCTTGAGAGTGTAGGTATGGTATGTATATACAATAATGACGATAATCAAAATCCCAATCCATCCATATGCAAGAGGAAAAAATGAAGAAAATTTAGTATGAAGGTTTTTTATCATATAGGATATATGGTATCACAAGAAATGGTTATGTGATGACCATTCTTCTGTGCCTTTATGATTTGGTGGTGAGCTTACGTATACATGCTGTACACTTACAACCAATTGGTTTTATATACCGATTCACGTATTCACGGCCGTAGTTGTAAGTAAGTTCTTCTCCTGGTTGTATAGTTTTTTTAGCACAAATAAATACACGTCCTTCAGGTCCGTCTGCTTCGCAGTTCGGCTTACATGAATGGTTTATATACCTTGCTTTATTTTCTTTAATGTTTCCATTTATCATCGTGTGTTTGCCGGTCCAAAAAAGATATTTTCCTGATGCATGCTCGTGCTCTGATCGGGGAACTGGGGTACCTATGTATTCAATAATACATGAACCTTTAGGTATACGGTTGGTCGCAAACAAACCTTTTCCTGTATTCGATTTTTTTACCGTAAGATTAAAATTTCCAACAGTATACTTATTTTTTTTCATATATAGAACAATGGTATATCAAAATATATTTTTTACAATATGCATACGTTGATGTGGTGTTACAGAAGGCATATTTGGTGTATGATGGATGTATAGTACTAACATATACAGCGTATGTCATATACAATCTACATCATTTTGTTTTTCATTGTTATCTCAAGTATTCGTCAAATCAACCAATACGAACGAGGGATTAAGTTTACGTTCGGTCGATTTTCTTCAATTATGGAACCAGGATGGAGAATTGTGTGGCCTATTATTCAGACTGCTCAAAAGGTGGATGTGCGTACAAAAGCAGTAGATGTTCCTGATCAAAATGCAATTACAAGAGACAATGTTTCTGTAAAAGTAAATGCAGTTATTTACTACAAAGTAAGTGATGCAGCGAAAGCTATTATCGAAGTTGAAGATTTCAAATATGCGATTTCTCAGTATGCGCAGACTACAATGCGAAATATTGTCGGTGAAGTAACGCTCGATGAGCTTCTTTCAAGTCGAGACAAGATCGCAGATCGAATCCGAGAGATTGTGGATAAAGAAACAGATGCCTGGGGACTCAAGGTGCAAAATGTAGAGCTTAAAGATGTGAGTTTGCCTGCAGAAATGGAGCGTACAATCGGCAAACAAGCAGAAGCAGAACGAGAGAAACGAGCGGTGATTATAAACTCAGAAGGGGAACTTGCGGCATCAGAAAACATTGCAAAGGCAGCAGCGATGCTCGCGCATACACCAGGAGCATTGCATTTGCGTACATTGCAGTCTATAAACGATATGTCTTCAGATCAGAGTAACACCGTGGTGTATATGGTTCCAATAGAGGCACTCAAGGCACTTGAAGGGTTCATGAAAAAATAGTTTACAAAAAACCGCCGACCGAAGTCGGCGGTTTACACTCGAGTGAGAGGGGAGAATGTTACATCAGGTCGTGCACGATGAAACACTCTACACACTGGCACTTTCTGCCAGTCTGCTCGCCATGTACAACCGATCGCCCTCTGTGACAACGGTGTTCATAGGGCGCTCGCACGTTACAGCCGTCACAAATGGTTTCTGGCGAGGAACTGGTTCCAAGCAGAAATTCAATGGCGTCTGGGTGTGTGAGTTTAAGGATATGTTGAGTCTTATTGACCATTGTCCTTGTTACTCTCATATCCCATCCATATTTTTCTGCAACCTTCGAAAGGTCGCTTTTTTGTTCGATCATGGTAGTAGTTACTCCTTCTAAACTTATAGTATCGATTTTAAGAGAAATAGCAATATCAATTTTTCCAGTTGGTTTGTTTGCAATTCTTATGATTTTTGGTAGTATTTCTGTATTAGATTGCGAAGTTAATTCTGATCACTAACAATAGTGGTTAGATAAAGTTCACAATATTCCGCGGTAGCTCAGTGGTGGAGTGAGAACCGATATTATCGGTTCGCAAGACCGGAGGCCGACGGGCCGAGGTTGGGTCGCAAGCAAAGTTAGTAAACTTTGACTTGTGACAGCGACTGTCCTGTCGCTTGCGAAGTTTGTTCTGGTCACCAATAATGATGACTAGATTGAGTTCGTAAGCATTCCGCGGTAGCTCAGTGGTGGAGTGAGAACCGATATTATCGGTTCGCAAGACCTTGCCAGAGCTTTTGTAATCAAAAGATCGACAAGGTGTACAGTTCCTGTAAGGGAAGCGACTGTCCTGTCGCTTGCAAACTTCATTTTGGTCACTAAGATTTAGTGGTCAAATAGAGTTTACAAACCATTCCGCGGTAGCTCAGTGGTAGAGCAAGCGACTGTTAATCGCTTGGTCGTAGGTTCGATCCCTACCCGCGGAGCCACAAAAATAACCTTAATTCATAAGGTTATTTTTTGTTACCAGAAACTTGTTTCGAACTTTCTATAAAATAACAGCCCGCGCACTGGTTAGGTGCTGGGCTGTCGTGTAAGGTCTTCTCATGTCGAGACTACGTCGTTGCCGAGGCAATCTCCTCGATGGTGCGCATGACTGCGTCGTACGGGCTTTCGGCCTTGATGATCGGCCGACCAACTACGATACGATCCGCTCCAGCCTTGATAGCTTTTGCGGGAGTCATGATTCGATCCGGATTCTGGTCGTCTCCTGGAACGATTGCCCATGTCGGACGAATTGCTGGAGTGTTGTAGCTCATCACTCTCTTGACCACACTTCGGATGAGTCCGACATCCGTTGGAGCACAGATGAGTCCATCCATACCCGCCGCTTCCGCGACCATCGCGAACTTCATCGCTGAGGCCTCGACCGTTGCATGGAACATGTCCAGAGTGTCGACTTCCTTGAGACTTGTGAGAACCGTCACACCGAGGATTTCCGTCTCCGGCAGTTCTGCTTTCAGAGCTTTCATCGCTGAAACTCCAGCGACGCATACCGTCGTGAGAAGTTCAGGCTTTGCTTCCCGGAGCAGAACTCCATCGGTCGACAGAGTCTCACCAATGTCGAACATCTTAAGATCAGCGAAGACACTCAAACCCAGAGAATGAATCTCGTCGATGAGACCGTAGCCCGAAGCTCGGAGGCCGGAGTTCACTTTGAGGTAAACTCCTGTTCCTTTGAGACTCCGTGCCAAGGTCAGAATTTGCGAGGCCACATCAGCTCGCCCCAGTCCCATCTCGGGACGAGGCTTGAAGTCGGCGGCAACGATCAGTCGTTCCGCCGGTGTAAGTGTTTTCATCTAGTTATCCTGTCAATATTCTGGTTACATGCTTTAAGCCGCATGCAGGCTTATTTAATTCCAAAGTAACACTAACTGAAAGGCCAGTGAAAATCAACTTAGGTAGTTATGAGATTTTTTATCTCTTCCAACACTACACTCGGAAAAGGATATGCATTTACCCACTCAATCGTTCGAAAATCGTTTTCCAGAGCGAGCACTAAAAAGCCTGAAAGGATTTTTTTACGTGCTCGCGACAGCAAACTGATATTATCAGTTTGAGTCAGGGCTCGAAGAACGGAGCGATTCCTGATTTAGTAGAATCAGGACGCGAGTCCGTGACCAGACTAAAAATTTCTGTCGAGAAATTATTAAGTCGAGGTCGAATGCCCTGGTCGCAGAGTTCGAGTATTAATCTTATACACTATTACAACACATATTTTAAGATTAAATTGTACTTATCCTATTTTCTTTCGATTGGAACATGGCAGACAAGTATTTAGTGGAAGCAGTGAGGATGTTCTCATGACAACCCGAGGTGTCCATTCCTATCTTAGGAGTGGCCACCTTTTTCTTTTATACAAAAACCTCCTTTAATTATATACTTAGATCTATGCCTACCCTTTATATTATGTGCGGAGTTGGATTTTCTGGTAAATCTACTCTAGCTAAAAAGATCGCAGAACATACTGGAGCAGTACTTGTTAGCCAAGATGCCCTTTATTTTGAAAAGGAAAAAGAACTCAACCTCAATCAAGATAGTGATGAACAGTGGCGAATGCTCTTAGATATGTGCAAAGAGAGAATTAAAGAAAATCTCACTAACGGCAAATCAGTTGTGTTTGATAGCATTAATACTAAATTTGAACATAGAGAAGAAATTAGAAATGTCGCAGATTTAATCGGAGTTCCTATAAAAGTGGTTTTTCTCGATACTCCAATTGAAGTCCAGAAGGAACGACAACTTAAAAATCTCTCTACCAATGAGCGACACGATGTTAAACAGGAATACCTCGATCAAGCTATTGCAGAATTAGAGATACCGACTGAAACAGAAAATGTTATCATATTTAAGCCAGAAGATAATCTCGAATTGTTTTTAGAGAAAATAAAAAACTAACTATATGGATAAACTAGTCAGAAAAATAACAGAACAAGTGTTTGCTAATGTACCTACTTCAATCGAAGAAATTAAAGGTAAAGGTAAAAACAATCTTGTATTCAAAGTTACAGTAAATAACACCCCTATTATCCTCCGAGTCAATAATCGAGATAACACGATTGATCTATACCAAAAAGAAAAATGGTTTGCAGAAGTAGTTAAAAATGCAGGAATTCCAAGTCCAAAAATTCTAGAAATAGGCGTATTTGATCAATATGCTTTCTCTTTTCAAGAGTTCATTGCAGGAATTCAAGGAAATGATGCTCCTACTGAATTAAGTAAAATCTGGTTTACTCTTGGGCAATATGCGGGTGTGATAAATAAGATACCTGCACCCCAATTTGAAGTGGACTATACAAAGGTAATTCCTGAAATGTTTGCTAGTGATTATTTTATAATTAGAAACATCTTCTCACAAGAATTATCTTCAAAAATTCAAAATCGTTTAGAAGAGACTCTCTCATGGAAGTTTTCTCCCACTCTCTGCCACGGCAATCTCCATCCGAGCAACGTTATCATTGACGCAGCAGGAACTATTCACGTTATTGATTGGGAAACTGCAACAGGAAATCAAACACCACAAAGTGAACTAGCAGAAATATACACTTGGAATAATGGAAAAGAAAACATAGCTCACTTTCTGGAAGGATATGGACTTAAAGAAATTGAAATGAAAGAGATGATGCGAGATATTCAAACTCTTATTCTATTAAGACTTGTGCAGGTTATTGTAAGAAAAATGCCAAAAGATAATAACTGGGAACAAGACACTTATATTAAAGATACGGCTGTACGATTAGCAGCCATAAGTGATTATCAGGAAGATATTCTATTCACTAAGAACTTATAATAAATTAGCTGTTTCCCTCTATAATTGCCTGCCGAACATTGTCCCAGGTGCGGAGCAAGACAAACCCCGAAAAGGGTTTTTGTCTTGCTCCGCGGAACAAAGCGGAGCTTTGTGTGTAGGGATCGAACGACAGAGCGATTTAGACTTTAGTAAAAGTCTGACGCGAATCGGTGACCAGACCAAAAAATTTTGACGAAAATTTTCTGAGTCGAGGGAGATACCCCTACCCGCGGAGCAAACTTGACAGGTATATTAAAATATGATATACTTATCTCAGAGGTGACCATAATGCGTGACATTAGACAGATGGGTGCATTCCAGTATTTTTTCATTTTGGGACTGATGTCAATGTCATTCCCACTCTCATTTCTGTTGTTGATTTGCGCAGGCTTTTCGACAACATTTGAGAAGTACGCGGAAATCGCGGATATCATTGTTGCCAACATGTTTGAACTCGAAAAAGTCGAGGAGGAAAAAGAAAGGAAAGAATAGGGGTTGTTCACACGACCCACCATCATCACGTCCAACGGACTCGTCCGTCTGGACGTTTTCGTTTATACAAAAAGCAAATCCTTAATCTCTTCCAACACTACACTCGGAAAAGGATATGCATTTACCCACTCAATCGTTCGAAAATCGTTTTCCAGAGCGAGCAGTAGAAAATCTTAAATCCCCGAAAGGGGTTTTTTGATTTTCCTGCTCCGCGGGAGTAAGGATGTGTTACATCCTTACGTTAGGGATCGAAAACCTTTGATAATTTTTTTTGTGAGTTAATATGAAACAAAAAATAGAAAAGGTGTACAGAAACTGTAAGTTTCGATACCCCTACCCGCGGATTTTGAAATTAAAGGTACCTGACCCCTTTAATCCTGGATGGCTTTTTGTTATAAACATGCATCATATTGTTCAAGTAAACAGTAGAGTTTTTTGTTTGGTGAGAATAATCTCTATGGTACTATGGTATATATGGTAACAATCAATCCGTACATCAACTTCAATGGAAATGCTGAAGAAGCATTTATATTTTACAAATCAGTGTTTGGTGGAGAGTTTACAGAGATTATACGTTTTAAAGATTTGGCCGGACCCGATTTTCCTGTCACAGAAAGCGAAGAAAATAAAATAATGCGTATTGTGTTGCCTGTTGGTAACACTGTGTTAATTGCAAATGATGTTCCGGAAAGTATGGGAAGGGTAAATGAGAATGAGCAGAGATCTAAAATTACAATTATTACAGAAAGTAAAGAAGAAGCAGATAAAATTTTCAGTGCGCTGTCTCTTGGCGGAACAGTGGAAATGCCACTTGCTGAAAGTCCATGGGGTACATACTTTGCGATGTTTAGAGATACATACGGGATCGAATGGACAGTAGAATATCATGGGTAATACTATCGAACCACATACATCAATGGTTGTTCAAAAGGAAAACAACTTTCAGTATCAAAAATAGGGAACGGGAGTATCGGTGATCATAGTGTGTTTGCGCAAAAATATCTTCTTCTGTAGAAGGTGTGTTGTCGATCTATCGATGTGTACATCCTATCCAACAACATGGTCTTCGCTTACCTTTGAGTAGATTTTCAGACATGATGCGTATTCTTTTTTTACGAGTCTCATTTTTTTTTGCTGACGTAATCCAACAAATCCATTCATTACGTGCAAGGGGAGTAATATCTTCCCATACAGTACGCACAGTAGGTTGTGTGGCAAGAATATGTCTCATATCAAGAGGTGTGGTATGTGCGGTACCGTTAAGAATTTTATGTATCATAGTAAATATTCTACCAGATTCTGCTGAATAGTGGTTATGTTAGTGTACAGTAATATTTGACATATGTCATATATAATGTTAAATATATAACTGGAGGAATAATGCAATGAATACGGACAGGTCTTGGGAACGTCGCTTCGATGCTTCGTGGCACAATAGAAGAAAAGAGGTTGTGTTAGCAATCGGCGTTGACACCTTTACCAGAAAGGAAATCGGGACTCTCCCGATGTAAAAGCTGCGGGGATTTTGAACAAAGTCTTACGTCGGCTGAAACCTCAAAGTATTGAGGATGCAGCTAGTCGCCTTACGGTTGAAGAGTTTTTCTCAACTCGGGGTGTAGGTCAGAGTACGTTAGGGGTTTGGCTCGATGTTTTGAGTTATAAAAATGTTGACGTAGAAGCCTGGCTCAACAATAACCTCAGTGTTTCTCGGATGTACAATGAAGCTCGGGTACGAAGGAAGTATCGTCGTAAGTAGCATCAGTATTTACAGTGCTTTTGCCGCCCAACTATTGGGCGGCTTTCTCTATATAATATGTGGATTTAGGGTTTTTGGTTTATTTCATCTTCAGCTAAAATGGCGAGCTCAATAAAATCCGCTATATCTTTTTCGTTGAATACTCGAGGAATATAATCTTTTACACAAAAAACTCCCACTGGTTTGTTTGTCTTTCGTTCGTAGAGAGATTTTCCGGCATAAAATCGTATGTAAGGTGGGTTTATCACCTGGGGGTTATTTAAAAAACGCTCATCTTTGAGTGTATCAGAAACTATCATTATGTATTCTTGTATGAGAGCGTGTCCACAAAATGAGGTGTCTCGCGGACCTTCCTTTTTAGGTAATCCTTGTACAGACTTAAACCATTCTCTATCTTTATCAATCAATGCAATAGTTGATATAGGTACATTAAATTTTTTAATTGCCATATCGGTAATTCGATCAAAACGTTCCTCTGGAGCAGTGTCCAAAAGATCTAGTCCGTACAATGAACAAAGTCTTTCTTGTTCATCGGGAGGAGTCATAGGTTTTTTCATATGTAGTTTATTGTGGGGTGTTGACGACAGATTCAACACCAACAAACATAGCTATATTGCCTTCTGTATCAAGTACAGGGGATATTTGCAAGATTGCATCATACAAACAACCGTCTTTTCTTTTATTGGTCACTTTGACAGAAATAGGTTTTCGTTTTTCTTTTATGGTTTTCCACATTTTCTCATAAAATTTCTGAGGCATTTGTTTTCCCCATAATGAAGGTTTTCCTCCTAAAATTTCATGCATAGAAAAACCAGTAATTCTTTCTACTAAAGAATTTGCATAAAGAATAACACCATTTACATCAGTGATAACAACTTGATGGTCAAGGTTTTTGAATATAGAATTTATCATGCCACATCGGTGACATTTGATTTCTATGTCTATTTGGTTTAAATCTCCCTTAGCTAATAATTTACCGCACTGAAAACATCTAAAATCGTTTTCGTTTTTCTCTATTTCTTTATGTATATTCACAATATAGTGTGAGCTTCTAGAGCTTCTATAAAACAAGTATATAATAAAAAATCATATAGTAAAAGGTAAATACCCATGGTTCTGCCCTGGGGTATTTACCTTTTGATTCAACGTCGCAACTCGAAAGCAAGAGAGATTACTCTCTTGCTTCGCTCGAAGCTAGTTGAAATAAAACAGTAATGTGGATAGGTTGGGTGTGGTGATATACTATAGTTATGTATATAAAAGTACGAGTAAAAACCAATCAACGTTTTGAAAAAGTTGAAGTACAATCTCCCAATCATTTCATTGTTTCTCTGAGGGAAAAACCTGAAAGAAACCTTGCAAATAGCCGTATTATAGAGATATTTCAAGAGCGTTTTAAGACAAAAAATGTGCGAATTATACATGGAGCACATCATCCTGCAAAAATGCTTTCGGTCGGGTATTAACAGGTTGAAGAGGTGTGTTTGGGTGTATACTATATGTGTGCCTTTTTAATCCATAATACACATAATACAATAGTATGAATATAAGAATTCATAGTCCACAACTACCCGTGACACCTGAGGTAGAAGAGTATGTGCTTAAGCGAATTACCCCACTTGGAAAATTGATCTCAGATCAAAGTGTTGTGTGTGAAATAGAGCTTGCAAAAACAACAAATCATCACAAATCAGGTGATATTTTCAAAGCTGAGGTTAATATGGTTCTTCCAGATAAGCATATTTATCTTGTGTCAGAAAAAGAGGATGTGTATCAAGCGATTGATGCGTTGAGAGAGCAACTCGATCTCACACTCTCAACACGAAAAGAAAAGAAACAAACATTGTTTCGTCGAGGAGCGTTAAAGATAAAAGATATGATTAAAAATTTAAGAAAAATATAATGAATAAAGGAGGATTGACTTCAAAAGCACATCCAATGCTTTCTACGTTTGTACTTATTTGCTCTATTGTAACTATCGGTTTACTCTTTGTGATGCAAGAAGCTGAAGAGACTCGTCAGGTACTTGCTAATCAGGGTGATTATTCTGTATACATTACAGACTAATTTCCTCTCAAAAAATCACTGTATACCATTTCCTTTTTTCCTTCAGGTTTAACATGAGTGATAACAAGCTGTCCATGTTCTACATGGGCTTTTGTTATTTGTACGCGAATACGAGTGTTGTGATGTTCAGTAAAAAAGAATACTGTAGGCCAACCTACAAATGCACGTACTTTTCGTGCGATTGTGTATGGATCGTCTGTTTCGATATGTACTTCTCCATCTTGTTTTTCTATTTTTTTACAAAATGTTGCGAGTGTGTGTTCTTGTTCTGTAGTAGATTGTGTCCCTGCAACCCATCCAGGTAATACACTTTGTAGGAGGTCAGCACCTTCCCGAGCAAGGACTTTTTCTGCCGTATCTCGGTATGCGAGAGCGGGGAGTATATCTTCTGGTATGGTTTTTTGGGCAAGTAATGGTCCGTGATCCATATCTGCATCAAGTAGGATAATGCTCACTCCAAAGGGTTCACCTGCGAGTATAGTGCTCTGAATCGGACTTGCACCTCTCTGTTTTGGAAGGAGTGAAGGGTGTATGTTCAACATACCTCGCTGAGGTATATCGAGTACTTGTTGAGGAATAATTTTACCGTAGGATGCAACAATGCCAACATCAAATGGACCATGTGAACTGATCGCGTCCACACTTTCTTGGGTACGGAGTGTACGGAGTTGCAAAGTTGGAATATTTCTTTTATCAGCCCATTGTTTGGTTGGAGGTGAAGTAAGAATCATTTTTCTTCCCACGGGCTTATCTTCTGTGGTCACAATAAGTGAAGGTACGAGAGCATGTGTCTCTAGTGTATCAAGTACATCTGTCGCAAACTCAGGTGTTCCAAAGAATATAATTTTTGGTGTGTTATTCATAGTGTATGTATATACGAATATACGAATGGGAAACTTACGAATGATTACGAATAGATGCATCCATTCATTCGTATTCATTTGTAGATTCGTATTATTCGCTAATTCGCATGTTTACTTTCAGGAATAATTTCCTCAACATTTTTTGCTTTATCAATAAACAAGACTCCGTCGAGATGATCTATTTCATGTTGGAAAATCTGAGCAAGCAATCCTGATGCACCGAGAGTAAATGGAGTACCTGTTTCATCCAACGCTTCCACAGTAGCCTTGTGTGAACGGAGCACTTTGCCATACAGGTAACGTACAGATAGGCAACCTTCCTCAAGACTTTTTTTGTCTTTAGAAAGTTTGGTTAATACAGGGTTAATGAAGATAATATTTTTACCGTGAAAATGTTTATGTCGTTTGGTGAGCTCAAACACTTTATGAGAGACAATGAAAATCCGGTATGGTTGGTTAATCTGAGGTGCAGCAATAGCCACCCCGTCATCTTGAGACTCGAGGGCGGTGATCATATCCGCAATAACTTTTTTTATTTTTGAACCACCAATTTCCTTCGGTGATACTCGTTGTGCAATCTTGCGAAGGGTGGGGTGGTCGCGTTGGATGATCTCTATCATATGCTTCAAACTTATCACAAAAGTGAGTCAGGGTCTATCTTTATTTGGAAGTCAGGAGGGAGAGATCGAAGCTTTGATAAAAGCTGAGGGTCAACCCATTGATCTTGTTCGAGGACGATTAGTCCGTGCACTATGTAGTGATGATCAGTTCCTTTGTGGAATGATTCAAAAAGTGATACGTCATAGGGTTCAAGGAATTTCTTAGCTTCCTCCATTGCTTTTCGCGCCTCATTTTTTTTACCTTCTCGACTTATTTTAATAAATGTACGGAATGGTGGATATCCAAGATCTTTACGTATCTTTATCTCTTCTCGATAAAAATCAGACAGATTTCCTTTTAATGCAAAATCAAATACATGTTGATCGGGTTGTCGAGTTTGAATAATCACTGCATGTTCAGCGAGTGTGCGGAGGGAGAGGAGAATATGCATGATTTTTTCATTGATACGGAAATCAGGAAGAGCAAAAAAGGCATCGAGCGACACCACTCCCGCGTTATTTATTTTTTTCGTGAGATAGGTGAGTGCCATTTCTGTGCCAAGTATCACTGACCCTGGGTGGTCGTAAAACTTTTCAGTCATACTGACTGCTTGCTTATGTGTTTTAATCCTGCTTTTATCCATAATATATACCTGGATATCAGGGAAAAGAAGTTTCAATTCTTTTTCTACTGTTTCAATACCAATACCGAGTGTTTGTAGGTTCCAACTTTGACATCGGCTACATGTTTCGTGAGCACTTCGTTTGGTACCGCATTTGTTACATACAAACATCTGCATGGTTCCATCCTGAGTTTTTGATTGGGTATAGGTAGTGACTGGTGCACCACATGCATGACAACTGACGGTTTGTCCGCAGTCATGACATACTGAAAGTGGAGCGAGACCTTTTCTGCCACAGAATAAAAACAACAACTCATTATTTTCTTTATTTTGCCTGATTAATTCCTTTAGTGCAGGAGTAAAAATTTCAAATTTTTTATGAGGAGAGTTTTTGGGTCGACGAGTATCAATCAGGGCGGATTCAGAAGTAGATAACGATCTAAATTTTAATGTTGAAAGTTCTGCATATATATCGTGTTTTTGTTTCCATATAGTTTCAATACGAAGAGCCATGTCTCCTAAAATAAGTTTTATTCCGTAGGTACGAGCAATACATTCTGCAGCTTTGCGTGCATCGATATAGGGGCGAATATGGCCAGTATATCCTCGAGAACTTTCATTTTCTAAAATAATTGTTCCAACATCAGATCGAGGGAGGCACAGAAATGAATAAGTACAAAGCACCAGGATTGGATGTGTTGAGGATAGAGCAGTATTCCATGTTTCAACAATTTCTTTTTTTGAGAGTTCATTGTGAAATACATAGGTGTACTCCTCAATACCTTTTTCTAAACTTTCTCGTGCGGTTTTAATATCTTCAATGGTGGGAAGTACAAAAAATATACTTCCTTTTTTAGCAAACTCCTCTCTGATGTAGCTTTTATACATAGCATATCGCTCCTCGTCACTTGCTTGGAGTACGAGTATTTGACTGTTACGTTTTTTTTCTTCAGGTGGTGCTGGAGGTTCAACTAAAAGGTGGGTTGATTCGATCAGTACTTTAGGGATGAGTGCACCTAATACTGCACCGGTGGATGATGCAGTATAATCAGCAATTGCTTGTGCACTTTCAATAAATTCGGGAAGCAAAAAAGTTTTGTCGTGCACAGCGTCAATCTTTTTGATTTGGTATGACAGATTTTTTATCTCCTCCTTTTTTTCTGAAACTGGACGTGAAGAGACGACAATGCCGTAAATCTTTTTATTTCTCAGAGGAATATGAGCAATAGACCCGAGTGGTATAGATATGGGGGAAAAATAAGTAAGTGTTTCTTTGGAGATTGCTTTAGCGATAGGTATAACCTCGAGGATATTCATACGAGCATTATATCACGACCATCATCAGGTTTTCCCCATCGAGTACATATACAGAGGCATTCATACTCTTTTCAAATATAGGTTTAACACCTTTATAGACAGGGAAGAAATTCACAACTTTTTCAGTTGCGTGTTCTACAGCATCAATCACATATACACCAGTATCTGCTGCAAACATGATAACGTCAGTACGATCTTTGTAGAAATCAAGAGAACGGATAGTGTCTTTTGGGGTAATAATTTCTTTTGTTTCACCTTGTTTGGTACTGAAGTAGATCGTGTTGTTACTTACCCAGATACTTACAGAACCTTGTTGTCGAGGGATTTGCTCACTTGGAAGAGGTTCTTTGTACATGCGGTTTCTGATATTCCAGTAGTCGGTATCTTTTTGGGTAATGATCTGCCCGGTTGTGTTTTGTGTAATAAAAAGTGGTTGGATGGTGTGTGACGTACCTGACTCTATGATAACTTGGGTCATCCACGGGAAGTATCCTTCTCTCCCAATAATCACATCATGAGCACGTACTGAAAGAGGAAGTGTGATCGTTTGGTTTTCTTCAGTTGTGGTAACAAGTTTCTTGTCATCAACATATACAACAGTGTTTTTCAATGGAAGTGTTGCAACCAAAAATCCATTCTTTTGAATACGGCCACTCGGTTGAATACGATATCCTGCAATAAAAGCGCTCATAACGATAATACTGATAATAATTGCCCCTAAAAAGTATGGGTGTTTTTTTGCATAATTGGTCATATTTGGATAGTATAAGCGATATGAGTATTTTCTCCAAAAAACTTGGTATTGACTTAGGTACAGCAAATACGTTGGTATATGTTCCTGGTAGAGGTGTCGTGCTCAATGAACCGAGTGTTGTTGCGGTGTCTGAAGAGGATAATAAAATACTGGCAATTGGTATTGAGGCAAAAGAAATGATTGGGCGTACACCAGAGGCAATCATCGCGTACCGACCAATGAAAGACGGTGTGATTGCTGATTATCGTGTCACAGAAGCGATGCTTCGGTATTATATCGACAAAGCACTCGGCAAGTGGAATTTTTTCAAACCTGAAGTTCTCGTGTCTGTACCTGCAGGTGTAACATCGACCGAGCGTCGTGCAGTGATCGAAGCGGCGATCAAAGCGGGAGCAAAAAATGCATATGTTGTAAAAGAACCTATTTTGGCAGCGATCGGTGCAGGTATTCCGATTCATGAAGCGATGGGGCATATGATTGTGGATATTGGTGGAGGGACGACTGATGTGGCAGTGATTTCTCTTGGCGGTATCGTCGCATCAATTTCAGTAAAATGTGCAGGGAATAGACTTGACCATTCGATTGCTGATTATATTAAAAAAACATTCAATCTTGCGATTGGAGACAAGACTGCGGAAGATATTAAAATGAAGATTGGTTCAGCGATACCACTCGATGAAGAGCTTGCGATGCAGGTAAAAGGACGTGATTTTATTTCAGGGCTTCCTCGAAGTGTGGAGATTAAAACAAATGAAATTGTGAAAGCAATTGCAAAAGATTTGAGAGAGATGATTAAGGCAATCAAAGATGTACTGCAAGAGACTCCTCCAGAACTTTCCGCTGATATTATCGACAAGGGTATTATCATGACTGGTGGGTCTTCTCAGCTTCGTAATCTTCCTGAGCTCGTGCTTCGTCGTACAGGTGTGAAAGCCGTGCTTGCAAAAGATGCACTCTATTGTGTGGTAAAAGGAACGGGGATTGCGCTTGAACACCTTGACACATATAAGAAAAGTATTATTGCAAAAAGATAAGAATATTGTAGAGTGGTGGGAGAGGCAGGTTACATGACTGAGTACTTTGTGGTTCATGGAAAAATACTCCGGCATCTTTTTTTGTACGGAGAGACGAGAGTTTTAGATTTGAGAAATATTGCGCCAGGTCAAGTCGCTGCTATCACTGTTGACCTAAGGAAAAGAGGGTTCATTGAAGTGTTTTCTCAGGATGGTCTACAGTTTTCTAAAATAACTCCTCTTGGTGAAGCTCAGTTGTTTGCTTGTTTTTAACGGTGCTCACGTTGTGGGCGCCTTTTTGTTATACTAAACACATGTCACTTTTTGAATCACTCAAAAAAGAAAATAATCTTCATCATGCGTATGTATGCATCTCTACGACACAGAATGCGTTTGGAGATTTTGAAACATTTCTCACTGAGCACCTCTCAGTCTCCACTGTTGGTAATCCTGATTATCGTGTATTTGAAGAAAACACTATGTCTGTAGATACCGCTCGTGAGCTCGGTGTACTTCAGGCAAAGAAAAATTTTAGTGGAGCAAAACAAATTTTTGTAATCAAAGTGGGGTCTATTGGCGAAGAAGCTCAAAATGCATTACTAAAAATATTTGAAGAACCAACTCCAGATACACATTTTTTTGTATTCTTACCACAAGACACGCTCTTGCCGACACTTCGCTCTCGAGTACGAATACTTTACGAAGATCGTACAGAAAAACAAATACCATCGTTTCTCAAACTTTCTCTTCCAGGACGTCTCGCATATATCAAAAAAATAACTGATGATATTGGTGATGAAAAACAAACAAAACAAAGTGCAATTGATTTAATCAATCACATAGAAGGGGAGTTGTATGCTCTTGGTGATATGCGTACTCATGCGGCAGAATTGGCTGTATGTGAAAAGGCACGCACAGCACTCTTTTCTCGTGGATCAATGACAAAAATGCTTCTTGAGCATGTCGCTCTTTCAATCTAGGTGGATTCTGTTATCATAGAAGCATATGGCATACGATTTTAAAGATCTTAAAACAGGTATTAAAAGTGTAGAAGAATGGCTTAAAGCTGAGTTTTCTGGTATTCGTACTGGTCGTGCAACTCCTGCTATCCTTGATTCTGTTATGGTTGAGGCATATGGCTCTCTTATGCCGATCAACCAAGTTGGTAGTATTTCAGTTGAGGATGCACGTATGATGCGAGTGACTCCGTGGGATATGTCTTTGGCAAAACCAGTAGAAAAGGCAATTATGCTTGCTGACCTTGGACTTTCACTTGCAGTCGATGAAAAAGGTGTGCGTGTAAGCTTTCCCGACCTTACTTCTGATCGAAGAGCAAGTCTCATCAAGCTTGCAAAACAAAAGCTTGAAGATGCTCGTATTACATTGCGAGGTGAACGAGAAAAAACAATCAAAGATATTGAGCGACGAGAAAAAGAGGGTGAAATATCTGAAGATGAAAAATTTCGTTTAAAAACTGAGCTTCAGAAATATATAGATGAAGCGGGGAGTGTGCTCGAAGGATTGTTTGCAAAGAAAGAGAAAGAAATATTAGAGTAGTCACAAGTCCTTAAAGTCTATAAAGTCCATCAAGCCATGGCTTGAATGCATTTACTTTCGACTTTATGACTTGATGGACTTTTTAACTTTTTAAATCATGTCTGTCATCATATTTATCATTATTCTCGCTGTGTTGATTTTTGTTCATGAACTTGGGCACTTTTTGGTTGCAAAAAAGTCAGGTATTCGTGTTGATGAATTCGGACTCGGTTTCCCTCCAAAAGTGATATCAAAAAAAGTTGGTGAGACATTGTATACACTCAATGCAATTCCATTTGGTGGTTTCGTAAAGATATTTGGTGAAGATCCTCATCTACAAGACATAAAAGAGGAAGAGAAGGTGAGAAGTTTTTATTACAAACCAAAATACATTCAAGCACTCGTTTTGGTTGCTGGAGTTGTATTTAATATTATATTCGCCGGGTTACTTCTCTCATTTGGTTTTATGATTGGTCAACCTGCAACTGCCGACACGTCTTCATTTGGTGAAATACAAAATCCAAAACTTGTAATCACATCTGTACTTCCAGGGAGTCCTGCACACAAAGCAGGGCTTGTAGGGGGAGATGAAATCTTGTTTGTAGAGGCAAGTGGAAATACAAAAGGTGCCCAACTTGATACAAAAGGAAACCTAACTGCAGAAAAAGTGAGTGAAGTGATCAGTGGTTCTACAGGAGAAAAAATTACATTACTCTATCGACGAGGTACAGATGCTCCTACAACTGCATTTATTGCACCTGTTGATACAATTGTTCCTGGAAGAAAAGCGGTGGGGATTTCAATGGATACTGTGGGTACATTGAAACTTCCGATTCACACAGCACTACTACAAGGTGCGATTACAACTGGTCAGCTGACATGGGCAACAGCAAAAGGGCTCGGTTCATTCTTGTGGAGTGTGGTGACGTTACAGTCAAATTTTTCTCAAGTCTCAGGTCCTGTTGGTATTGCGGGAGTGGTCAAAGATGCAAGTAAGCTTGGATTTACATACGTGATGTCACTGACTGCACTTATCTCGATTAATCTTGCGGTGATCAACCTCGTACCTTTTCCTGCACTCGATGGGGGACGACTCCTTTTTGTGGCAATCGAAGCAGTGACTCGAAGAAAGATACCGAGCAAGGTTGCGACATGGGTGAATGCCAGCGGGTTTATCCTACTATTGATCTTGATGGCAGTGGTAACTTTGAATGATATTGTGAAGCTTTTTTAGTCACAAGTCCGTAAAGTCTATAAAGTCCATCAAGTCATGATTAAAATGCATCTGCTTTCGACTTTACGGACCTGATAGACTTTTGACTCAAGTATTTCAAACTAAATTTTTTTCGATACTAAAATGATGCCTTTATTAAGCCATTATTTTAGTATACCTATCGATAAAGTTGATTTTAATGTTAAATTGATTGACAGTTTTTTAGGGTGTGCTATAAATATTTCAGAATTAATCAATTATCCGGTGGGTAAAACCACTGGAGTATGCACACTCAAAAAGAAAGGACTACACGGTATGAAAAAGACACGAATGCTGGCATGTGCCAGCAAGACTTCCTTCCGGGCCAATAAAGTAGAATTTCCGCCGGCTTCGACTTCGATTTTGTTCACGACTTCCACCGACCACGGCGCCGCTCTCCGCGACTCCTGACCGGCCGCCGGCGCCGGTGCCCGAGTAACATCGGGCGCCGACGAGGCGAGATGTTGTTGAGATAGCAGTACCGCTGCGCGGGCGGGCGATCCACTTTCTGGATCGCCGGCCCGCAAGGCAAACCGAAGGGGTTCATCCCTTCGGAGTAATTATTATTTTTCCTACCTGGCTACCTCGGTAGCACCGCCACTCTCTCGGGAGTGGCATTTTTTATATAAAAATTCTCTCTACTCTAATTTTCCCTGAACATAGTTCAGGTTTTTTCTTATTCTTTAATCTTTAATCCAATTACTTTAATCTCATAAATTACAAAAGCAGTCCTTGCGTGGACTGCTTTTGTAATTTATGATGAAGCGATGAGACAATCACAACTTTTTACAAAAACACGAAAGGAGGCACCTGCAGATGAGGTGTCAAAAAATGCAGAGCTTCTTGTTCGTGCTGGGTTTATTCATAAAGAATTGGCTGGGGTGTATGCTTTTTTGCCATTAGGTAAAAGAGTGGTTGAAAAAATTTCACAGATTGTTAGAGAAGAAATGAATGCTATTGGTGGACAAGAAGTACAAATGACAACACTTCAACCAAAAGAAATTTTTGAAAAGACTGATCGTTGGGATAATAATAAGGTTGATAACTGGTTTAAAACAGAACTTTCAAATGGAACAGAGTTGGGTATGGGCCTTACTCATGAGGAACCTATTGTGGATGCATTAAGTGACTACATAAATTCATATAAAGACTTACCAATATACGTATATCAAATACAAACCAAGTTTAGAAATGAACTACGTGCAAAAAGCGGGCTTCTTCGTGGTAGAGAATTTTTAATGAAAGATATGTATTCTTTTGCCCGAACACAAGAAGAACATGAGGAGTTGTATGAAAAGGCTGCTGAGGCATATCACAAGGTTTATGCTCGTCTTGGGCTTGGTGATATTACATACCGTACTTATGCCGATGGAGGTATTTTTACAAAACGTTTTAGTGATGAATTTCAGACATTGAGTGAGGTAGGGGAAGATACAATCTATCTTCATGAAGGTAAAAAAATTGCAGTTAATAAAGAAGTGTATACTGACGAAAACTTAGCTCAAATGGGCTTGAAAAAGGAAGATTTGGTAGAAAAACGTGCCATTGAAGTGGGAAATATTTTTCCTCTTGAATCAAAGTATACGGATGCGCTCGATGTGTATTATACAGATGAAGCTGGGGTAAAGAAATCTATTATTGCAGGTTGTTATGGTATCGGAGTAAGTCGTGTTATGGGTGTACTTGCAGAAATATTTTCAGATGACAAAGGTCTTGTGTGGCCTGAAGCAGTCGCGCCATTTCGAGTACATTTAGTAACTCTTGGAAACTCTGGGGATGTGGCTGCAGCGGGAGATATGCTTTACGAAAAACTCAAAACTCTTGGTGTGGAAACTCTTTATGATGATCGTGATCTTCGACCAGGAGAAAAATTTGCGGATTCAGATCTGATTGGTATTCCAACACGAGTAGTAATCTCAGAAAAAACATTGCAGGCAGGGAAGCTTGAAGTGAAGAAACGAACTGCAACTGAGGCAGAAATGATGGAGGAGAAAGACTTCCTCGATAGTCTGTAAAGTCCATCAACTCGAGGAAATGCATTTGCATTCTGACTTTATAGACTAGACGGACTTTTGACTTTTCTTCATCACCCCACAACCTTTTTTCTACCAAATAAAGTGTTTACAGAACATAAACTCTGATATGATGGTGGTATGTTACGCGCACTTGAACGATTTAGACATATCCTTTCAAACGATATTGGTATCGACCTGGGTACTGCAAATACCCTTGTGTATGTTCGTGGGAAAGGAATCATCATCAATGAACCTTCTGTAGTTGCAGTAAATCAAAAAACAGGTCGAGTGGTGGCGGTAGGTACTGATGCAAAAAATATGCTCGGGAGAACTCCAGGACATATTGTTGCTGTACGACCGTTGGTAGATGGAGTAATTTCTGATTTTGAGGTGACTGAAGAAATGATTACCTACCTACTTAATAAAGCACAAAAAGATCATAAAAAACTGATTGGTCCTCGAGTGGTGGTAGGTGTACCATCTGGTATTACAAACGTAGAGATTCGTGCAGTACGTGATGCGACAAAAAATGCAGGAGCGAGCGAGGTTCATATCGTCGAAGAACCAATGGCAGCAGCAATCGGTATTCGACTTCCCGTTATGGAACCGGTGGGCAATCTTATTGTTGATATTGGTGGAGGAACGACGGATATCGCAGTGATTTCACTTGGTGGTGTTGTGCGATCAAAAAATCTTCGTATTGCAGGAGATAAACTCAACACAGATATTATTTCATATGTACGAAGTGAGTTTAAAATCCTAATTGGTGAAAAAACCGCAGAAGATATTAAAATTAAAATTGGAGCAATTTTACCAGGGGCAACACCACTGGAAGCCTCTATCAAAGGAAGAGATCTTATTACCGGTCTTCCACGAGAAGTGATTGTGACTGATTCAGATATTCGAGAAGCGATTTCTCAATCAATCGATACTCTTGTCGAAGCTGTAAAGGAAGTGCTGGAGATCACACCTCCTGAAGTGGTTTCTGACGTAATGCAACGAGGTATTTATTTGGCTGGCGGAGGAGCGCTTATTCCAGGACTCGCATCGGTTATTGAAGAGTATACAAAAATCACTGTTCATATTGCTCCTGATCCGTTGACTGCGGTATGTCGGGGTACTGGTGTTATACTAGAGAATATAGAAATGTATAAAGAAGTACTTATTGCAAATGAAGATGAACTCCCTCCTAAAAAGTAAACCCAAAAACAATATACGAAAAGTGGTGATCATCATACTCCTCTGTTGTGTAGGCTTAGGGGGTATTCAATTTGTATTTCCTCGCGTGCTCACAACTACAGTGTTGATCCTCGCAAAACCGTTATGGGTAATACGTGACGGTATCTCACATTCTACGTCTGGTTTTTTTGGACATTTCGAAAGAGTAAAGACCTTACAGAAAGAAAATGATGTGCTCCGTGAAGAGTTGTATGTATTGAAAGTAAAAGAATATCAATTCGATAATGCTTTGGTTGAGTATGCAGATTTGAAAACGCTAATGAATGCATCCTCATCAAAATCATCGTCAGCGGTTACTGCACGAGTAATCTCAAAACCGCCATTTACACCGTATGATACGTTTGTCGTAGATAAAGGAAGTGAGGATGGAGTGCTTATGGGAGATTTGGTATACGCAAATGATGCGCTTGTTATCGGGCGTGTACATCAAGTAACGCAACACAATGCATATGTCACACTTTTTTCTTCAGGAGATCAGACACAAGAGTTTATAGTAAGTCGTACAGGTGTATCGGTGGCGACTACTGGAATGGGAGGAGGAAACTTTGCACTGTATGTCCCTAAAGATTTTGATATTGTGGTAGGGGATACATTGAGTGAACCGTCGTATGACATGGGTATTGTAGCGACAGTATACGCACTTGATGAGACTTCACAAAATTCATTTAAACGAGTGTACGCGCGAGTACCTAAAGCAATTTTTCAATCAAAGTTTGTGCGTATTGGTAATTTATAATATATGAATGTACATACAATACTGGGTATCTTTGTAGGTGTAAGTTTTTTCTTTTTACCATGGTGGTTGGTTGCACCGTGTGTTGTTGTGTATGGAATCTATTATTCACCTGCGTATGAAATGTTGGTGTACGGATGTATTGCTGATGTGTTGTATGGCGTACCGTATGTATACACCCTCTCTGCAGCTTGTTTTTGTGCTGTGGTGTATATTTTAAAATCATATATACGTACATAACGTATTCTCAATTGTCGTGTATAATACAGTCTATGATTTCGTGGTTTACATCCTTTTTTAACTCAAAAAAACAATACAAAGACATCGCTCCGGATGAGATTTTTCTTGATTCGCAAAATTTACCTGATTTTGATGTGCATCAGTTTGAGGGGCGTATTGAGAAGCCGATTTCAAAATGGTCTCTGACATTACTCTCATCACTTTTTATTATTATCTGCGGTGTATTTATGTACAAACTATGGGTTTTACAGGTTGCTGAAAGTAGCCAGTATGCTGTAAAAAGTGAAAATAATCGACTCGCAGATACGATTATTTTTGCACACAGGGGAGTGATCTTTGATCGATCAGATACTCCACTTGTATGGAATGATTTAAATGATAAAAATGGAGATTTTGCGCTCAGAGTGTATGCCACATCTACAGGGCTCTCTACAATTTTAGGGTATGTAAAATACCCAACAAAAGATACTTCTGGGTTCTATTATCAAACAACATATATTCCAAAAGATGGTATTGAAAAAATATATGATGCAGTGTTGAGTGGTAAAAATGGTTCGAAAATGAAAGAGACAGATGCGTTGGGTACAGAGACAGCACTTCAGATTGTTGATTATCCTCGTGATGGAGATAATCTACATCTTTCGATCGATGCTGGCGTACAAAAAAGTATGTATGATGCAATGATTGATTATGCTGCACGTGCAGGGTATCGAGGAGGAGGTGGCGTGATCATGGATGTGCAGTCAGGAGAGATTATTGCAATGGCAAGTTTTCCTGAATATGATTCGAATATATTGTCCCTCGGCTCTGACACTGAAAAGATTAAAGGATATTTAAATAATAAAAATAACCCCTTTCTGAATCGTGTTATCGGAGGACTCTACACGCCGGGCTCGATTGTAAAACCATTTATAGCAATGGGAGCACTAACAGAAAAGATAATTGATCCACAAAAAAATATATTATCAACGGGTTCGTTGTCTGTACCAAATCCATACAATCCTGATAAACCAACAATCTTTCGTGACTGGAAGGCTCATGGGTATGTGGATATGCGAGAAGCGATTGCTGTGTCCTCAAACGTATATTTTTTTGAAATAGGAGGAGGGTTTGCAGGTCAAAAAGGACTTGGTATTTCAAATATAGAAAAATATATGAGAATGTTTGGTTTTGGTGAAAAGACTGGTATTGAAAGTTATGGTGAAAAAGCGGGAGTGATACCAAATCCAACATGGAAAAAAAGTTTATTTGGTGCTGATGAAGAGTGGAGATTAGGTGATACATACAACACTTCGATTGGGCAGTATGGTGTGCAAGTAACTCCACTTCAGGCAGTACGTGCGATCGGTGCAATTGCAAATGGGGGAAAACTCTTGTATCCCACAGTTATCAAGCCAAGTAGCTCGTATGAGAGTCTTTCGATTCCAGTACCACTTGCAGAAGATGATTTTGTTATTGTGCGTGAGGGAATGAGAATGACAGTGACTGAAGGTACTGCTCAGTCACTCAATTTTCCTTTTGTGAAAGTTGCAGCAAAGACAGGTACTGCGGAGCTTGGTCCGACAAAAAGTCTTGTCAACTCATGGACGGTCGGTTTTTTCCCTGCGGACAAACCTCGATATGCATTTGCAGTGGTAATGGAAAAAGGAAGGGCAAATAACCAGGTAGGAGCAACTTTGATTATGCGAGATGTATTAAGTTGGATGAATCTTAATGCGCCTGAGTATTTTCAGTAACAAGACTCGCAAATCTGGTCGATTTCGTTGTTGGACTGCAGGATATGATTTTCATCGTACGACAGTACGCCTCAAATCATATCCTTTGTCCGCCTAGAACTCGACTCAGATTTGCAAGTCAAAGCGGTTATTTGATTTATACGTAACCTTGCGGGTCGTGAAATCACGACCCGCTGTTTTTGACCTTTAATGCTATTTTTGGTATAGTATCAGCAATTACTTAACATTTTCTACACATACACATGAACGAAAAAGAATACCTTACAAAAGAGAAGTTTGATGAATTTAAAAAAGAGCTTGAATATTTGAAAAGTACAAAACGAAAAGAAGTTGCAGAACAGCTTGAATACGCAAAATCTCTGGGAGATCTTGCAGAAAATGCTGAATACCATGAAGCTCGAGATGCTCAGGCTATTACTGAAGACCGTATCGCAAAACTTGAAGGTATCCTCAAGTCAGCAGTGATTATTACAGAACAGGCAACAGGTACAGTAAATGTTGGTTCTGAGATTGTTGTAGAGAAAAACGGTAAAAAAGCAAACTATGTGATTGTTGGTACTGAAGAAGCTGATGCATTATCAGGAAAAATATCTATCAAGTCTCCATTTGGTCAAGCTGCTATTGGGAAGAAAAAAGGAGATGAGTTTACATTTACAGCTCCTTCAGGCACAGTGACATATAAAGTTGTTGAAATTAAATAAGTTATTTCAAATTTTAAATTAACCAATGTCTTCTCTAGATGAAATACGTGAGGTACGACTCAAAAAGTTAGCACTCTTAAAAGAGAGGGGTATTAATCCGTATCCGGCAAAAATCCCTCGAGATTTCTCTCTATCTGACCTCAAAATTAATTTTGCAGATAAAGAAAAAGCAGGGGAACCTTTTTCTGTGGCTGGGCGCATCATAGCGCTTCGAGGACAAGGGGCGATTCTTTTTGCAGTACTTTTTGATGGAACAGAAAAGTTTCAAGTTATTATCAAAAAAGATGAACTTGGCGAAGAAACACTTTCTTTGTTTGCTGATACAGTGGATATCGGTGACTTCATTTCTGTAACAGGGACAGCACTCACAAGTCAACGAGGTGAGCCGAGTGTGCTCGCGAAGAGTTGGGTTATGGGAGTCAAGACTCTTTTACCACTACCTGAAAAATGGCATGGTCTCCAGGATGTAGATGAGCGATATCGAAAGCGATATCTCGACTTTTTAATGGACGACGAAGCGCGCGAACTTGTGTATAAAAAAAGTAAGTTCTGGGATGTCACTCGAGAATTTTTGAAAAAAGAAGGCTTTTTGGAAGTGGAAACTCCAACACTTGAAACGACAACAGGTGGAGCAGAAGCAGAGCCGTTCAAAACACATCACAATGACTACGACTTGCCCGTATTTTTACGTATCTCAGTGGGAGAGCTTTGGCAGAAGCGCCTGATGGCTGGAGGCTTTGCAAAAACATTTGAAATCGGCCGTGTGTACCGAAATGAAGGTTCAAGTCCGGAGCATTTACAGGAATTCACCAACATGGAATTTTATTGGTCTTTTGCCGACTATCATGACGGCATGGAACTGGTGAAAAAAATGTATCGTACTCTTGCAACAGAAGTGTTTGGAAAAACAGAATTCACTACTCGTGGACACACTTTTGACCTTGCAGGTGAATGGGCGGAAGTTGACTATGTAGAAGAAATTAAAAAACAAACAGGTGTAGATGTGACAGAGGCGAGCGAAGGTGAGATGAAAAGTAAGCTCGAGGAGCTCAAGGTAAAGTATGACGGTACAAACAAAGAAAGATTGACTGATACACTCTGGAAGTATTGTCGAAAAAATATTGCCGGTCCGGCGTTTCTCGTAAACCACCCGAGCTTGGTGGGACCTCTTGCAAAACAAAATGCAGACGGAAAAACAGTGCAGATATTTCAGCCGATTATCGCAGGAAGTGAAGTTGGAAAAGGATACTCAGAACTCAATGATCCGATTGACCAAGCAGAGCGATTTGTTACTCAACAAAAACTGATTGAAGGCGGGGACAAGGAAGCGATGATGCCTGACTATGAATTTGTGGAGATGCTCGAGCATGGTATGCCTCCAACGTGTGGTTTTGGGTTTGGTGAGAGACTCTTTGCATTTTTGGCAGATAAACCGCTTCGAGAATTACAAACATTCCCATTGATGCGACCACGGATTGACTAGAACGATTACCAAATCTTTCTAAATTCTGGGTAAGATAAATTACACCATACTTTTAAAAAAAAGAAGGGCACCTTCCTCGAGTTCTATACGAGGAAGATGCCCTTCTTTGTTGTCCACAGTACGAGGTGTTGTGTGGTGGTATAAAGTGGTATAAAATACTAAGTAAGTGGGAAGAAGTGGTAAATTAATATACGAATATACGAATGAAGAAAGTACACGAATGGATACGAATGAAGAAAAATCCCACGTATCTATTCGGAATCATTCGTAAGTATTCAATTCGTTAATTCGTATCTTTATGTTGATTGGAGAATAC
>CAYRYA010000002.1:30113-40763 GCA_964428435.1 uncultured Candidatus Saccharibacteria bacterium
GAATAAAGAAAAATCCCATGTATCTATCCGTAGTCATTCGTAAGTATTCAATTCGTTAATTCGTATCTTTATGTTGCACCGCTCTGTACTTTTAAAAGAAGTTATCGAAGGTCTTATGATTCAACCGGGTGATATTGTGGTTGATGGGACACTTGGGAATGGTGGACATACGCGAGCGATTGCAGAGAAGTTTGGTAACACTATCAAACTTATCGGTATTGATCTCGATGCAGACGCTCTTGAACGTTCACAGGAACGACTCAAAGATGTGGTCTGTGATATGACGTATGTGCTCGGGAGCTTTAGAAATATCGATACTCATTTAGATGGACTCGGTATTTCTCAAGTCAATCGAGTGCTTCTCGATATTGGACTTTCTTCAAATCAACTTGAAGAGTCAGGAAGAGGTTTTGCATTTAGACAAGACGAACCACTTCAAATGACATTCAAAAAAGAGCTTGGAGAAGAAGAGTACGATGCTCACGACATTGTAAATACATGGGATGAAGATTCTCTCCGTACGATAATTAGATCATATGGAGAAGAACGTTTTGCTGGACGTATCGCAAAGGGGATAGTGCGAACACGAGAGCTTTCACCTATTAAAACTACGACAGATTTGGTGAATGTAATCCTCGCCTCTACTCCCAAGTTTTATCATCACGGCAAGATTCATCCAGCGACACGAACATTTCAAGCATTACGTATCACAGTGAATGATGAACTCTATGCGCTCGAAGAAGGTTTAGAAAAAAGTTTTCAGGCCCTCGCACCACGCGGGAGACTCGCGATCATTTCATTTCATAGCCTCGAAGATCGAATTGTAAAAGAACATTTCAAATCACTCGAGGCGTCAAAACAGGGAATACGGATTACAAAAAAGCCAATTACACCAAACGAAGAAGAAGTATATGAGAACCCTCGTTCTCGAAGTGCAAAATTAAGGATCATTGAAAAGAATTAATTAAAAAATACCATGAATACATACACAACATACAGAATATTTGACGAAAAAGTTATGTTTTGGGGTTTTTCCGGTATTATATTTTTTTCAGCAATTTTTTATATCTACTGTATTACTACTACGATTCACAATGTTGTTGCACGTGAAGATATTGAAACAAAAAGTTCTGAACTCGCATTATCTATCGGACAAAAAGAGTTCGATTTGATTGGATTGAAGAATAATATTACATTGGCACGTGCGCAGAATCTAGGTTTTAGTGAAGTTCAAGATAAGACATTTATCACGCGACAGTCTGTTGGTTTTGTCTCGCGTGACGCATCTGGTTTATAGTATACTGTGTGTATGTCGTCTCACTCTTCTTTATCGCGGATACGCTTTTTATCTCTTGTTGTTGTTTTTGCCGCCCTGATTATTATTGCTCGACTGTATATATTGCAAGTCACAGAACATGATGTGTATACAGATAAGGCGGACAGGCAATACGCGCGTTCATCAAACAATGTATTTAATCGAGGAACTATTTTCTTCACCAGTAAACTAGGTGAAGAGGTCTCTGCTGCAACATTAAAAACAGGCTTCACTATTGCAGTCAATCCAGAAATTTTAAAGAATCCGGAAATAGTATTTGAAAAACTATCATCGATTCTTCCACTTGATAAAACAGAGTTTTTGCAAAAGGCAACGAAGAAAAATGACTCGTATGAAGAAATTGCAAAACGTACAGACTATGCTGTAGGGGAACAAATCGGAGCACTGTCTATTGCAGGTATACGTCCATACAAAGATCGATGGAGATTTTATCCAGGCAATTCGCTTGCGTCACATACGATAGGTTTTTTGGGGTACCAAGGGGATGAATTTGCAGGTCGGTACGGTCTTGAACGAGTATATGAATCAACATTAAAACGAAGTGAGGGTGCGTATGTCAATTTTTTTGCACAGATTTTTTCAAATATAGAAAAAAGTGTCACCGATGCTCATGAAGGTGATGTGGTTACCTCAATTGAACCGACAGTTCAAACATATCTTGAAAACATTCTTGGACAAATAAATAAAAAATATGGTTCACAATATACAGGTGGTATTGTGATTGATCCAAAAACAGGAGTTGTATATGCGATGGCATTGAAACCTGATTTTGATTTAAATAATACAAAAGCAGAAAAAGATATTGCAGTATTCTCAAATCCGCTTGTCGAAAATGTGTACGAAATGGGTTCGATTATTAAACCCTTGTCGGTTGCGGTAGGTATCGATACTGGAAAGATTAGTGCTGACACAACATATTATGACAAGGGTTATATAATGGTGAATAATAAAAAAATCTCTAACTTCGATGGTAAAGAACGAGGGGTAACTACGATTCAAACCGCACTTTCAGAATCCTTGAATGTGGGTATGGCATTTATTGTAGGTAAGGTTGGAAATCAGACATTTTCTGATTATTTCTATAAATTTGGATTAAATACCAAAACAGATATTGATTTGCCTAACGAAGCAAAAAATCTAACCGCCAACCTCGATAGTCCTCGAGATATCGAACATGTCACCGCTTCATTCGGACAAGGTATTGCACTCACACCTATCTCGACAGTGCGAGCATTATCAACGATTGCAAATGGTGGATATTTGATCCATCCACATGTTGCAACAAAGATTAAGTATAAAATTGGTATTGCCAAGGATATTGAGTTTGCTCCAGGTGCACAGGTGATACAAAAAAAGACTACTGAAGAAGTGACTCGTATGATGGTGCGTAGTGTTGACGAATATCTCCGGGCAGGTAAACTGAAGCTACCAAACTATAGTGTGGCAGTGAAGACGGGGACCGCTCAGATTGCATCTGAAGGAAAGTACAGTGAAGACGACTTCCTCCATTCGTTTGTTGGATTCTTCCCTGCATACAATCCGCGATTTTTGGTATTTTTGTACACAGTCAAACCGAGAGGTGTTCAGTATGGTTCCGAATCATTATCCGATCCGTTTTTCGATGTTGCAAAGTTTTTAATTAACTATTACGAAATCCCACCTGATAGATAGCATGGCTTCCTTAAAAGATATTATCAAAAAAATACTCATTGCATTGTCTCTACGGGTGTTAAAAAAACATAAACCGTATATTATTGCAATTATCGGAAGTGTAGGGAAAACCACAACACGCAATGTGTTGTATGTCATACTTTCAAAGAAACACTCAGTTCGTAAGAGTGAGCAAAGTCTCACTGCTGATATTGGTATACCTCTCACAATACTGGGGTGTCCTTATTCAATTACCTCGCTTGAGGGAATTTTCCGAAACATTGTTGCTATTGTGACGCATATGTACGGCACCAAACCATATCCTCAGTATGTGATTCTGGAAATCGATGGTCAGACACGAGGTGAGATACAACGTCTTGTTTCGTGGCTTCCGATCAATCTCCTTGTAGTGACCGCTATCGGTGAGCTACCATCCCACGTAGAGTGTTTTGAACATCCTGACATGTTGCGTGAAGAATACGCATACATCCGTAAGGCACTCGTTCCTGATGCAAAAGTTGTGTATTATGCCGATGATGAATACGCACGAGAGATAGCTGGTACTGATTATCCCACTGTGTCATACGGCACATCTTCACGTGCAGATATTGTTGCTTCAGATTATTCTATTGTATACACACAAGATCTTCCTTCAGGTATTTCTTTTTCTATCACCAAACCAGTATCTGCAGAAGCGATGGTAGTACAAGGTTCATTGGGGCTGCATATGGTCAACGGAATTCTTTCGAGTATGGCTGTGCTCCAAGCGCTTGGTGAACATCCATTTTCTATACAATCTGTAATAGAAAAAATACCACTCCTTCCAGGACGTATGCGTATTGTACCGGGTTTAAAAAAATCAGTCATTATAGATGATTCGTACAATGCTTCACCTGTAGCAAACGAAGAGTTGCTGACTGTGCTTCAGAAAATTGAAGGTAGGAAAAAGATTGCTGTCTTAGGTGATATGCTTGAGCTCGGAAGATTTTCAGCAGAAGCTCATCGAGAAATCGGTAGACAGTGCGTAGGTGTGGATATACTCGTGTGTGTTGGGTTACGTGCACGATTTATAAAAGAAGGTGCTCTGGAAGCAGGTCTTGCGCCAGAAGCTATTGTGCATTTTGATGCGCCAGAAAAAGCAGGGGAGTATCTGCAGAATAATATACAACAAGGAGATGTGGTAGCGATCAAAGGTTCTCAAAATATGCGCATGGAACGATGTGTAGAAGAAATAATGGCAGAACCACAGAAAAAAGAAAAAGTACTTGTCCGCCAAAGTGAGGAGTGGTTGGGGAGATGATTTGTGATTTTACGGGGAGTATCTCCCTCGAAATTTTTTCGTCGTCACTCAAAAATTTCTGGGCACCGGATTGTCGACAAACACTACTGTACTTGTAGACCGACAATCCGTTCGATTCCCCGACGCAGAGCTCTGCTTTGCGTAAGGTATCAAATAAAAAGACACCCTTTCGGGTGCTTTTTACTTGTGACCTTACGGGGAATCGAACCCCGATTACAGCCTTGAGAAGGCCGTGTCCTAACCGTTAGACGATAAGGCCAATTTAACACGGAAATAAAGGATAATCAGATTTTGTATTTTCATGTCGCATCTCAAAAATAAGAAATGCTACTTTCTTATTTTACCCGAAGCTAGTCGAAATAATACTTAAAAAATAACTTTAAATCAAGGTGATGTAGGAGGTTTAAGATACTTGAACCATTGCGTACAACTTGACAAGATTATTTTAAAATGAGATAAGTATAGGCAGAAATTAAGATTTTCAGGAGGCGGTATGGATAACTTAAGTAAGCTTTCAAAGGCAGATGTAAAACTGCTCAATCGCTTACGTATTCCACGAGAGCAGAAATTGTTACTCGAAAACTACTGGCAAGCCAACCCAGTGGTAACAAACAAATATAAAGTTGTGAACGTTTGTGTGGTACTCACCCAACCGCTCATAATCGCTACGCTTGCTTCCCAGTTTTTTTTATCTGGGATGTTACCGTTCATCAACATTGCTATAGTGTTGCTCTGGGTTTTTAATCTGGGAATACTAGCTGTTCATCTTGGAATCACCGTGGTTTCTGCCCTAATGGCAGCAGATAATCAAGACGAAATGATGAATCGGAGTTTTGCAGCATTTTTACCCGGAGGGAGTTCATTCTTTAGAAAAGTGTACTCCACTTTTACATGGGTAGCGACGTTTGGACTTACTGCATCAGAAGGACATTTTATAACGGCCGGCATGGTTGTTCTATGTTGGCTGGCAACAAAGATTCTGAATAAGTTCTGTGCAGCGATTCTCACTAAATTCTTTGAAAAAAGGGTTAAAGAGACACCTGTCGACGAAATCGTCAGGACAATTACATTGCGGATGAACAACAGGTAGATAGCAGGGGATTTGTCAGCACGGCGCCGACAAATCCTTTTTTGTAATCTAAGCTTCTCAAACTCTTTAATACTCAAATATAAAAAGTTCAAATTCAAACCCCTTTGGGTCACAGGAGATATTCTTAATAAAAGCACCCGAAAGGAGTGTTTTTTGTTTCCTGACCTAGTACAATGATATGTATGCAAAAAATAACACCAAATTTGTGGTTTAAAGGTAATGCAGAAGAGGCGATACAGTTTTATCATTCTGTTTTTCCAGATAGTAAGATTATAAGTACATCATATTATCCAACTGAAGGATTACTTGATTTTCAAAAGGATTTTGCAGGAAAAGTATTAGCTATTTATTTTGAACTTCTTGGTTCTCAATTTGTTGCGATAAATGCAGGTAATGAATTCACATTTAATGAAGCGATATCTTTTAATATTTCGTGCAAGAATCAAGAAGAAATTGATTATTATTGGGATAAGTTAACATCAGACGGGGGACAAGAAAGTGTATGTGGGTGGTGTAAAGATAAGTACGGTCTTTCATGGCAGGTTAATCCTGAAAATATTGAAGATTTGATGCTTAAACCAAAAGCATGGGAAAAGCTTTTGTCAATGAAGAAAGTAGTGGTTAAAGATTTACTTGAATAGATTAGATTGGTTTACTGTGTGCAATTACATTCGACGTAATCCCTGTAGTCTCGCTCAAAAATTGACAAGTGTATTTTTGTGCCATAATATGTTTTTTAGGAGATAATGTGCAATCAGTAGACATGAAAAAGATTAAGAGAACGGTCACTAAAGTCATGACCTCTCACAATGAGATACTGGAGATTCTCAGATGGATAAAGATTATCGTGGAGCATCGTCTTGAAGTAATATCTCTTGATGGGATGGGTGTCGTAGTTCATACTCATGTGGTCCGCAAACTTTCTCCCGTTAAACTCTGGAAAATGAGTTATGGTCTTAAAAAAGGTATTACAGCTGGTCTCAAGGAAGCTTATGGTGAGAGTGTCAGTATCAGATTTTCTTAAGTACTCGCCCTACGGCGACGGAAAATTCCGTCAGCTGTAACGGCGGGTTTTCTTGTATATTTCTCTTAACATGGTAGTCTGTGTTGCAGGAGAAAATAATGGGCATATTCAAAGGGTTGGCGTTATTTTTCGGTCTTGGGACCTCGGTGTTGCTGTGGATTGTAATCCTCAAATCCGGAAAGAAGCAGGGTTCAAGCTTCGCTTCTTTCATGATCTGGGGTGTGCTCAATATTATGTTAGCCACCTCAATTTGGTTGCAAGGTGGCAACTATAGTCTCGTTGCACTCTATGCACTCACGAGTTTTATCACAGGTGTATGTATTGTGTGGGTACAAGGAGTTCGCTGGACACCTGATGATACCGTGATCGCCGTGATTGCTATTTTATGCATGGTTTCCTGTTTTGGTCGTACGGCGTATTACGTAACTATTGTCAGTACGATTGCAACTTTGCTCGGGTGTCTTCCACAGTTCCGCGATATCCGGAAAAATCCAGATCATCAAAAATACTGGCCGTGGATAGGGTTCGGCCTTTCCCATATTTGTTCTATAGCTGCGGGAACAGAATGGAGTATTCCTCAGAGGTTCTATCCTACATGTTGTCTTGTTTCGACCGCGATATTGATTCAGCAAATTATTCTCGTGCAATCAAAGAGGTCTCTAAGCTATAAAGCTTGTTAACCTTATGAGTGCCCTGTAAGCCGGTGGGGAGTATTCCACCGGCTTTTTCTTTTTTAATTTTATTAAAGCGCTATACTTAAATCATATGAAAAAAGAAAAAAATGTCGTTGCGCTTTTTGTATTATCAGTGGCAGGACTTTTGTTTTCGGGGTATCTTTCGGGAGTAAAATTTTTTACTGACACATGTGCATTCAATGAGGGGTGTCCATATTTTCTCGGGTATCCAGCGTGTTATGTTGGATTTGCATTGTTTCTTGCATTAACATATGTCAGTTTTCAAGTGATTACATCTCGAATGTATGATCGAAAAGGGTTTAAATGGATGGAAGTAATTGGGCTTCTCGGTGTAGTGTTTGCGGGCTATTTCACATTCCAAGAAATACCAGAGTTATTCCAGAGTGGATTTCGTGCATATGTACTGGGTTTACCGACCTGCGCACTCGGTCTTATCTTCTACATACTGATTGTATACATCTCAAGCCGATCGTTATCTAAAAGAAAAGTACCAGAATTTGTACAAAAATAGATGTGTATTGTAGTGTATAGAGAGGAGGTAGTATGGAATTGATCCGCACTAAACCTGTAACAAAAATTATCCTCACAAAACCTGTGTGGGGTAGGTGTAGTGTCTGTCGCTGGACACATCGTGCTTTTTACGCAGAGGGTAATAAGGATAACAAATCTCATGCGTACAAGTTATTGGATAAGCTGCACTATGAGGCTCAGAAAAAATGCCCAGGAAGAGTCTCTGTAGCAGAATAGAACTTCAGCAACCGCTGAAGTTCTTTTGTATAATGGGGAAAATATGGTGTTGTGTAAGAGCACTCTCTGATATACTAAATGTATGGAATACGTTTCTCCTGACGCACCTCTCACATTTAAAACTCCAGAAGAAGAAATAAAGTATCTTCGAGAGCAAGTTGCACATCGCGAACATGAACTTCGTGAAAAAAAAGTGTGGTCAAGTAACGAATCTGCTGTTTCAGAACAAATATCACGATACAAAGATCGATTAACATCAGAAGTATTACATCAAAATTTTGCATTACCTGAAAGAAAAATTCAAGAAATTGTACTTAATCTTGCACCAGAACTTCATGATAGAAAAATGAGTGAACTTATGGGTGTGATGCAAACAAAGGGTGTGAAAAATGCACTATCGATTTTGTCTGCATTGCGAGATCCTCATCTCGAGGATGATTTTCATCGTATGCTTGTGCAGTATTTACAAGGCGGTTATCCGATTAAAAAAGTCCCTGAAAAAATAGCAAAAGTAGGAGCTATGGTGTTGTATGAAGTAATACTTCCTGAGGCAGAAGAAGGTAAGACACGAAGTATAAAAGAGACTGTATCTGCAATGCAACAATTTATTTCTGGAATGAATTCAGTGTCTTCAGCAAAAGGTGATACGGATAACTATTTTACGTTGGAGATCGCAAATGCAGAAGGAAGCGAGCAGTTTATTTTTTATGTTTCAGCGCCTCACACAAAAAAAGATTTATTTGAAAAACAAATCACTTCAGTTTTTCCTGGTGTAAAGTTTTCAATCGACCCTAATGATTATAATGTCTTTAATGAAGATGGTGTATCAGTTGGCGGGTACCTTACCTTTAAAGAGACCGCTTTATTACCGATTAAAACAATTGAGGATTTTGATATTGATCCGTTGACTATTATATTGAATTCATTTTCAAAAATACAAAAGGTCGGTGAAGGAGCTGCATTACAGATTGTCATTAAACCATCAGGGGACACATACGACAAGCATTTCAAACATGCTTTGGGAAAGTTTGAAAAAGGTGCTCCTTTGAAACAAGCTCTTAACTCGGGCTCATTCCTTGAGGGGCTTGGTCGTGCTTTGGGTGATCTGCTTATGCCTACTCATACAGAACCAGAAACAACAGAAAAGAAAACTCCAGATACTGAACAAATAGCCTCTATTAAAAGAAAGCTGAGTGAGCGAATCTACCCTACAAATATTCGTATCGTTGCGTCGGGTAATTCTCGGGCGGAAGCTGAAAAGATACTCAGTGAGATCGAATCAAGTTTGCATCAGTTTGGTAAACAGCATGAAAATATGTTCATGTTGGTTCGTCTTGAAAAAGGTGCTTTTGCAAAATTTACTCGAGATTTTTCTTTCCGTATGTTCAATGAAGATATTGTCTGTCCATTAAATGCAAAAGAGATTGCAACTTTTTTCCATTTTCCAAATTCTTCGTATGCAGTACAACCACAACTCAAAACATCACAAAGTATATCCGCGCCGACTCCACAAGATTTGCCAGAAGAAGGAACGGTCCTTGGTGTAAATTCATATAGAAATGTTGATACCACTGTACGTATTTCTGCGGATGATCGTTTGAGACATTTTTATACCATTGGTCAGACTGGTACCGGTAAGTCGACACTTTTGAAGAATATGATTATTCAAGATATTCATAATGGTGAAGGTGTCTGTATGATCGATCCTCATGGTGTTGATATTATTGATGTGTTGGCAAATATACCTAAGAGTCGTATTGATGATGTGATTTATTTTGATCCGAGTTATGTAGACCGCCCGATGGCACTCAATATGCTCGAATATGATAGAGAACATCCAGAACAGAAAACTTTTGTGGTAAATGAACTTTTTAGTATTTTCCAAAAGCTTTACGGAGCAGTACCAGAGTCTATGGGACCGATGTTTGAACAGTACTTTCGTAATGCAACCATGCTTGTGATCGAAGATCCAGAGACAGGCTCAACACTTCTCGATGTGTCTCGAGTGATGGCTGATAAAAAGTTTCGTGATTTAAAGATCTCTCGGTGTAAAAATCCTATCGTAGTGCAGTTTTGGACTGAAGTGGCAGAAAAAGCGGGTGGGGAAGCAGCGCTTGCAAACATAGTGCCATACATCACCAGTAAGTTTGATGTCTTCCTTGCAAACGATGTGATGCGACCATTGATCGCACAAGAAAAATCTTCGTTCGATTTCCGCGACATAATGGATAATAAAAAAATCCTTTTGGTAAATTTGGCAAAAGGACGCTTGGGAGATATCAATGCAAATCTCATTGGTCTTATTTTGGTTGGTAAAATATTGATGGCTGCACTTTCTCGTGTAGATTCACTTGCAACAGGTTTTCCTCCGTTTTATCTCTATATCGATGAGTTTCAAAATATCACCACAAATTCAATCGCAACTATTCTTTCTGAAGCTCGAAAATACAAACTCTCACTTAATATTGCTCACCAGTTTATCGCGCAACTTGATCAGAGTATTCGCGATGCGGTTTTTGGTAACGTCGGCTCTATCTGTAGCTTCCGTATTGGAGCAGAAGATGCAGAGTATCTCGAAAAACAATTTGCACCTGTCTTTAGTGCAAAAGATATTATGAATATTGATAACAGAAATGCAATTCTTAAAATGCTCGTTCAAGGAAAACCGGCAAAAGCATTCAACATAGCAACACTTCCACCACCTGCAGGTGAGCCTGGTATGGTGGATAGTTTGAAACATTTGTCGTATCTCACGTACGGAGGAGATAGGGAGGAGATTGAGAAAAATATTTTAGCAAAATATAAAAA
>CAYRYA010000002.1:40863-43586 GCA_964428435.1 uncultured Candidatus Saccharibacteria bacterium
AATATCTCCCATTTCTGCTTTTTTTGCGAGAGCGATTTTCATCACATCTTCTTCAGACATCATTGCAGGGAGGTATGTTTCAAGGATTGCAAGTTCTGCTTTTTCGTCTTCTGCAAGTTCAGGGCGTCCACCAGCAACAAATTGTTCTATAGAGTCCTTTCGTTGTTTTACCGCTCGTCGTATTACTGCAAGTACCTCCTCATCTGAGAGTGAGTCTTGAGGAGTTCGTTTAAGGTTCACGAGTTCGTTGGTAAATGCAGAGATAAGTCCACGAATAGTCTGAAGTCTGACCGCATCTTTTGCTTTCATCGCTTCCATCATTTGAGCCTTTATATCTGTTTGTAGTGACATATGTGTAAAACTTGCATATTTGGCGAACTTCTTTGTTGAAGTGTCATAAATTCTCGTCACCTTACGACCAGTAAGGCTCCTCGCTTTTATGACACTTCGCCTCGAATTTCATCCAAATCTTCAAGTTTCAAGTTAAATTTGTATATAATAAAAAATAATACCATAAGCTTTATTTATTTGATAGAATACAGTCTATATGGATACATCTGTAGTTATTATACTTATTGTTGCATTGTTTGGTTCTTTTGGTGTTGTGTTGTTTTTTGTTACTCGTCGACCAAAAGAAAACAATGATATCGGTCTTAAGCTCGTGCTTGAACAGATCAATGAACTTTCTCGTACGGTGGATGCAAAAATATCAGAATCAGGGCGAATGATGAATGAATCAGTACGAATGCAGTTTGGAGAGTCGGCACAGCTTATTCGTAATGTAACCGAAGGACTTACTAAGCTTGATGAGACCAATCGCCAAGTGGTTTCTTTTGCTGATCAGCTCCAATCGTTGCAGGATATTTTGAAGAATCCAAAACAGCGAGGTATTTTGGGTGAATATTATCTTGAGACATTGCTCAAGAATGTGCTCCCTCCAGGAAGCTATGAAATGCAAAAGACTTTTCCTGATGGATCGATTGCTGACGCAGTGGTTTTTGTGAAAGACAAGATGATACCAGTGGACTCAAAGTTTTCACTTGAAAACTACAACCGTATGGTAGAAACCACTGATCAAGCAGAAAAAGATAGGTTGGAAAAATTGTTCGTCAATGATCTTAAGCTTCGTATTACAGAAACAGCTAAGTATATCCAACCAAAAGAGGGTACCATGGATTTTGCATTTATGTTTATCCCTCATGAGGCTATTTATTACGATCTTTTGACCAATAAAATCGGTGGTACAAAAGAAGATAATGAAAATCTTATCCAGCGAGCAGCAGGGAAAAATAAGGTGATTATTGTCTCACCAACCTCTTTCATGGCATACCTCCAGACAGTGCTTCAGGGGCTTCGAGCGATGCAAATAGAGGAGTCAGTGAAGGGGATTGTGAAGAATGTGGGTGAGCTTCAGAAACACCTCAAAACCTACGAGGAATACCACGGAAAGCTCGGAAACGCCCTCTCTACGACGATAAATCACTACAATGCGACCGGGAAGGAGTTTAAGAAAATAGACAAGGATATTATGCGAATTACGGGCGAAACACTCGATTTTGACCCACTGGTGCTCGATAAGCCGGATACCGACGAGTAGGTCTTGCTTTTTGTTCGATTTTCTTATAGACTAGTAAAACTATGGAATTTGCAGTAATCAAAACAGGCGGAAAACAGTATAAAGTCGCTCCAGGCGAATCTATTAAAATCGAGAAAATGATCGGAGATTTTAAGGTTGGAGACAAGATTGTTTTCGACGAAGTTATGCTTGTAGAAGGCTCAAAAGGTACTCAAGTAGGCACTCCTACAGTGAGTGGGGCAAAAGTACAAGCTACACTTGCAGAAATCGGACGAAACAAGACAGTAACTGTTATTAAATACAAACAAAAAAGTCGATATTTCCGAAAGAATGGTCATCGACAGAATTGGTTTAAAGTCACTATCGACGCTATCAAATAATCTCAACAAAAAACACCATTATGGTGTTTTTTGTAAAATTAGACCACACTTTTAAAAAAAGGAAGGGCACCTTCCTTAACTTCCTTAACTTTTGATTCATATCAAAGGTTTATCCAAGGGGAGTCCTTGGATAAACGGTTCTTGGGTAGAAGGGACTTTTGGTTCATCAAAGGGAAATATTAGATACGACTTTTGAGTGCGTTTTTGATAGTGTCTGCGTCCGTGTACTCAAGTTCAGAACCAGTTGAAAGTCCACGACCAAGGTGGGTTATTTTTATAGTTGAAAAGGTTGGATTGGCACGTAGCACTCGCTCTATGTGCTCACGGGTATGTTCTCCTTCGGGGTTGTAGTCGAGGGCAATAATAATTTCAGAAAGTCCCTGGGGAATTCTTTTTTCGATATTTGTGATGAGTTCACGTTCGCGGATTTTTGTTTCAGGATTTTTTTCGAGTACCGGAAGATTCCCGCCGAGAACAAAATAGTACCCAGTGAATGCTTTTGTTTTTTCTATATTTTCAAAATCAACATCTCGAGAGACGATCATGAGGCTCTGTGGGTCACGCCCGGTATCTCTACAGGTTTTGCAAAGAGGAAAGTTGTCTTTTGGAAAAAAACGAAAACATGATTCGCAGGTATGAATCTGATTTTTGAGGTCGGCGATAAGGCGAGACATTTCTCCGGTATAGCCGGTATTTCTGGTCAATAGAAAATAGACAAAACGCTTGGCTTGTCTCGGTCCAATTCCTGGAAATTCTCTGAATAATTC
>CAYRYA010000002.1:43686-99984 GCA_964428435.1 uncultured Candidatus Saccharibacteria bacterium
AGACAAAACGCTTGGCTTGTCTCGGTCCAATTCCTGGAAATTCTCTGAATAATTCAATTAATTTATTTATACTATCCATTATATTAAGATGCGAATATACGAATTGAATACTTACGAATGGTTACGAATGAAGAAAAAATTTTATTCATTTTCTCTTACGAACACTACTTAAATGCTTATGACACAGGGCAGATGGATGCAGTTCGAGGTGCGAAGCTTTGTTTCTGACCAAGCTGTACATGTAGTACTGCGCGGGAAGAAACAAAACGAGCAACGAGGAAATACGCCGTATGAACGTGTCAGAAGTCTGCGAACTCTTTGTCTGCACCTTTGTATTCTGCTTTATCGATTGACTGGAATGTTGCTTTTTTGTCATTAAAGAACAAGTCCACTTTTCCGGTCTCTCCGTTTCGGTGCTTTTCAATCAAAATCTCGGCGATGTTGGTGCGCTCTGACTCATCTTTATATTTGTCTTCACGGTGAATAAACATTACCACGTCCGCATCCTGCTCAATAGACCCGGAGTCTCGAAGGTCTGAAAGGCGAGGGCGGCCTCCACGTTGTTCCACTGCACGCGAGAGCTGTGAGAGTGCGAGTACAGGCACTTCGAGCTCACGAGCGAGTTGTTTGAGGGATCGTGAAATTTCTGTTACTTGCTGTACGACGTTGTCAGACTTTGCATTGGTTGGCGCCATAAGCTGAAGGTAGTCCACCATGATCATACCAAGACCATGCTCAGACTTGAGTCGGCGAGCTACTGATCGCATCTTGATGATGTTGTTTGCTGGTTGGTCGTCGATAAAGATAGGTGCTTTAGAAAGTTTGTCGAGAGATTCGCGAATAGATGCAAAATCTTGTTCCTGTGTGAGTTTACCTGTACGGAGTTTCCATGCATCTACATTTGCTTGTGCTGCAAGCATACGATCCACGAGCTGCTGCGAGCTCATTTCAAGAGAGAAAATACCTACAGGAATATTGTGCTCCACTGCTGCTTGTCGGGCAATATCGAGCGCAAGGGAAGTTTTACCCATTGAAGGTCGGGCAGCAAGGATGATAAGGTCTGCTTTTTGAAAACCTGCGAGTTTCATATCGATATCTCTAAAACCAGTAGGGATTCCACGCATCTCTTCTTTTGAATTATGAAGACGGTCGAGACGTTCCCATGCTTCTGTAAGTTCGTCCTTGAGGGGGACAAATTTGTGGTGTGTGGATGTGTTTGTAACCTCAAAAAGTTTTTTCTCTGATTGGTCGAGAATCTCTTCGAGCTCACCATCTTCTGCATATCCTAACCCTCCGATATGGTCTGACGCTTCGATAAGTCGACGCATTAAATACTTTTTTTGTACAATCTGCGCATAGTAGGTTGCATTTGATGACGAAGGTACAATATTTACAAGTTCAGCAAGGTATGAGCTACCGCCGACTACTTCGAGTTTATTGGTTTCTTTAAGGCGCGATGAAAGAGAGAGGAGGTCGACTGGCTGGCGTTTGTTGAAAAGCTCAAGCATCATATCGTATATAGTACGGTGTCGCTCTGAATAAAATGACTCATTTTTAATGAGATCCATAATATCGTACAGAATTTCTGGACGAAGAAGAATGGAACCAAGGAGTGCCATTTCTGCATCTATGTTTTGTGGTGGTATGCGGAGTCCGCGAATATCTGCCATGAGGATATTGTATCACTCACGATAGAATGGCGACTACTTGAAAAAAGTTTATATTCTGTTGAAAAGGTGGGGAAAAAATAAGTTGACTTTTAGATTTACAAAATATATCAAAAAGGGCGCTGCAATACAGGTGTTGCGGCGCCCCCAGGTCTCTTTCCGATATTTCAATTTACTTGGCAATACTATCGTTTCTCCACTTTCGTTCCTTCAGGAGTATCGAGTACTTCAAAACCAAAGTTTTCAATTTGGGTCCGGAGAGAGTCAGAGAGCGCAAAATCTTTGTTTTCTCGAGCAGTGTTACGTGCAAGAATAAGCTCTTGAACTTCGAGAGGAATTTCTATCTCAGTATACGCATGAAGGTTCAATCCAAGTACCATATCAAAAGAAAGAATAAGTGCTTTTTTGTCGTGTATATGTATCTTTGGATTTTTAACAATGTCCCATATGAGCGCGATAGCTTTTGGTGTATCGAGATCCGTGTTGATGTATTGAGTAAACAATTCTCGCTCAGGGAATAAATGGTCTTGGGTATTCAAAGGTTGATTATCAGAATACTCGTGAATATAGCGGCGGAGTCGTTTTAATGCAGTGTGTGCACTTGATAATGCATCCCAACTGAATTCCATTGGAGAAGAATAATGTGAGGTAAGGAGGAGGTAGCGGTAGGCAAGTGGATCAACTCCTTTTTCAATCAATGTTGAAACTTTAATAAAATTGTCTCCAGACTTTGCCATCTTGTCTCCTGAAGTATTTAAAAATGCATTATGCATCCAGTAGTGTACAAACGGATGCCCCGAACATACTGACTGAGCGATTTCATTGTTGTGGTGTACGGGGATGTGATCGATACCACCGGTGTGAATATCAAATTCATCCCCAAGGTATTTGATCGACATTGCTGAACACTCTATGTGCCAACCAGGGAAGCCTACTCCCCATGGACTCTCCCATTCTTGTTGTCTTTTCTCACCAGATGGAGAAAATTTCCAGAGCGCAAAGTCGGTCAGATTTCTCTTTTCATTGTTTTCGCCAATACGTGCACCTTCTTCGAGACCAGCAAGATTGATGTGTCCAAGTTTTCCGTAATCAGGAAATTTTGATGTATCAAAATACACACCGTCTGAGGTTTGATACGTAAACCCTTTTGCTTCAAGATCTTGGATCATTGCTATCTGTTCAGGGATATGTTCAGTTGCTTTTGGAAAAGTGATATGTGCAGGATTGATCCCCAGTGCCTCAAGATCTTTCATAAATGCGTCAGTATAAAAGAGAGTAACTTCAGATGCAGTCATACCTTGAGTGCGAGCCATCTTTTCTACTTTATCTTCACCTACATCACCATCACTGGTCAGATGACCTACATCAGTAATGTTCATGATTTGTTTGACAGCGTATCCATTCCATTCAAACATCCGTCTGAGTAGGTCTGCAAACACAAAACTCCGCATATTTCCTATGTGCGCATAGTTGTAGACGGTCGGTCCACAGTTGTACATCGAAACAAAACCTTTGCGTATCGGGACAAATAACTCATCTTTATTAGTGTATGTGTTGTGAAGATAGATATCCATAAAATCTTAAAGCCATTTCTTGTGTTTTGCCACAGTATAAAATAAAAATGAAAGAAAACACATAAGGCCAAACATCATATAAAAACCAAAAGGATGTTCAACAAGAGGTCTTCCTCCAAGATCCATTGTAAAGAGTGCAGAAAGAAGCATAAACGGAAAACTAATCATAGTCACCACAGTAAGTGTTTTGATTGTCTCATTTTGTTTTGTAGAGAGGAGGGAGTTGTTGGTTTCTCGAAGTTCTCTGAGTATTTCAATATTGGCATGAATAGTATCTCGAATACGATGATATTCAAGCAAGATGGCTTCAATCTCTTCTGCAAATTCCTTGCCGAGGATATGACTACTGCCATCTTTAAGAAAATCAAGAATCTCTTTGTGTGAGTCAGTTGTTTTCTTGAATTCAAGGAGAGTACGGATCGCTTCAGAGATTTCAAATACCATTTCTTTTTCATTTCCATCAAATATTTCTTCAGTGATACTTTCACTCCACGATTCAATATACGCAAGTTCATCGCCGATAGCAGCGTATAGTTCACGGAATAGTACACCAAAGACATGTTGACCATCATGTGGTTTTGCCAGTATCTCTTCTACCTCAATTTGTTTAGAGAGTTTGTGGAGTGCATCGATGGTGTTGTAGTGGGTGGTGATCAGAAAATCTTTTCCAATAACAAAATCAATTTCTTGTTTGAGCTCGGTGCCTCGTGTGTGTTTAAAAACGGGAAAATGAAGAATAAGATAGATGTATTCTTTGTGGAATTCAATACGTGATTTTGGGGTAGGTGAACTGATTTCCTTTGCAACGTATGGGTCAAGGTCGTATTCACGAACAATATTCCCAAATTCTTCTGGTGTACCGTGGTCAATATCAACCCATGTCTCTTTTCCCCATATGTGTTTTTGTATCATATGATTAAGTATACCAAGACATTATATTCATTAAAAGGTTTTCAACATTGATATTCGCCAAAAGGTAAACGACTGTGTCATAATAGAAAACAATGAAAGAAAAACTTTTTGGACATTGGCGAGTTATTAGTGTAGCTGTTTTTATTTTTATTATTACTTTTTTCTTGGGATTTAAAACAGGTGAATACAAAGTATCTCAAGTAGCTCTCGTATCAGGTGTTGATCATAAGAGTGGACCTAAAAATGTTGACTTTGAAGCATTTTGGAAAGCATGGAATGTTATCAATGAAAAATACGTACCAACTACATCAAGTACAACTCCAACAAATCAAGAAAAAGTCTGGGGAGCAATCCAAGGCCTTGCCGCATCAACAGGTGACCCATACACCGTCTTTTTTCCTCCAGTAGAAGCAAAAGCATTTGAAGAACAGATCAGTGGCTCATTTGAAGGGGTAGGTATGGAAGTAGATATAAAAGATGGTGTACTTACGGTTATTGCACCACTCAAAGACACTCCAGCATACAAAGCAGGTATAAAAGCAGGGGACAAGATTATCGGTATCGACAAGAAAACAACACAAGGTCTTGATACTGGAGAGGCGATCAAACGGATCAAAGGTCCAAAAGGAAGTACGGTTTTGTTCACGATTGTGCGCGGAGGAAGTAGTGAGCCGATTGAAATCTCAGTGGTACGTGATGTGATTGTTGTACCTGCAATGAAGATAGAGATTATTGATGATGTATTCGCTATTCACATGTATTCATTTTCTGCACAATCAGCAGATGAATTTAGAAAGGCACTTCGTCAGTTTGTAGAATCAGGTAAGCATAAACTTATTCTTGATCTTCGAGGAAACCCTGGCGGATATCTCGAGGCAGCGGTAGATATGGCAAGTTGGTTTTTGCCATCAGGTAAACTTATTGTTGCGGAACAGTCAAAAAATCTCACGTTCTCTCAGGAATATAGAAGTCGAGGGTATAATATTTTCAATGATAAACTCAAGTTTGCTATCCTGATCGATGGAGGTTCTGCATCAGCGTCAGAAATTTTGGCAGGAGCACTTTCTGAACATGGTAAAGCTTTTCTTGTTGGAAAGAAAACATATGGTAAAGGTTCAGTACAAGAGCTTGTAGAAATTACACCAGAAACATCACTCAAAGTAACTATTGCAAAATGGCTTACTCCAAATGGTCACTCAATCTCTAAAGCAGGTATTGATCCCCAGATTGATATTGATTTGGATGTGGAAAAATTTAGAACAACAGGGGAAGATACTCAGCTGAAGCGTGCCATTGAAGAACTTGACAAGTAAGAGCGTTGCTCGGTAAGCTCTGAAACAGGAGGATTGGTATGACAGCGTACTGGTGTTTTTTTCTGGTGGTAACAGTGATCTGGGCAGTGATTATTCAGGACTGCGTGTGGACCAGAGTGAGTTATATCGAGAATTTGTTTGTGTTCTGTTTCCGCTTCGTAAAAGCCCATCTAAGAACATAAGATGGGCTTTTAGCTTGTTTTTTAAAATGAAGAGGTGTGATATAGTAGAAAAATACTAAGAAAAAATATATGAAAATAATATTACTGAAAGATGTTGCCAAAGTCGGCAAAAAACACGAAATTAAAAATATTGCAGATGGACATGCGCAGAACTTTATTATTCCTCGAGGACTTGGTATTCCTGCAACAGATGCAAATGTTAAAAAAATAGAAGCACTTAAAAATGCATCAGATGCTGATAGACAAGTACAAGAAGCACTTCTCGCAAAGAATCTTGAAACAATTTCTTCAGTAACTATTTCTGTATCTGGTAAAGCCAATGAAAAAGGACACCTCTTTGCAGGTATCCATAAAGATGAGATCGTAGAAGCGGTAAAAAAACAAGTGAACATAACAATTCATCCTGATTTTATTATGCTCGATAAGCCACTCAAAGAAACTGGTGAACATATGGTACTTATTGAAGCAGGTGGTAAAAAAGCAAACTTGAAACTTGTAATTGAAGGAGTGAAATAATTATGTACACATCAAAGATGCGCTTTGATGTGTAAAATTAGATAAAAATGGAATATTTATATCATCGTGTGCCCAAGCATATGACCGGTACGGTTCTGTATCCATTGAATACTTTAAAAGAAACTCATCCTGAAATTTACGTTGAGTATATTAAAAAGTATACAGGGAGGGAGATGCTTCTCACTGCGGAGGTTCCACCTCTGAACTGTCTCTGGAATGATGTTATTCATTTGACTGCTGTTTCGCCATATGAACTTAAAGCAAATCTAGCTCAAGCTGAATTAGAATATCCACCGCAAGCGTGGTTTAAAATCCCCGTATCAAAAATAAAACAAGATAAAAGTATTGCATTTGTATACAGGAGAGATATAGGACTAAAACCAGAGTTTAAACAGTATGAAAAGTTTGATCCTGCACGGATGGATGTGTATCGCACAGTGCCTCCCGAGACAATTGAACAATACAAGCGAAAAAAAGCAGAAGGGTTGACTCCACTGATGTTTTCATTGGTGGCGCATATTTTGTATAAAGGGGAGATTGATATTGCAGATTGTGAAGTTGTGGTTGTTTGACAAATCATATTTTCAGTGTATGTTTATTTTTAGGAGATTAACATAAATGGCGCTTGCAAAAGATTGCTTTTTTCAAGAAGAACTCACTGAACAGCAGCAGCAGGCTGTGAAGGAAGTTGAACAGATGATTGATGATCATCTGGCTAAAACGTATAAAGGTGAGCAGGTGGAGGTGCGAGTTCGGCAATGGGAATTATCTAAAGAAGATCAGCGGTGCAAAGTTGAAATCTTGCGTCGGTATACCGCTGCTGGGTGGAGATTTAGCTGGTATGAGGATTCGAGGGACGGTGATCTTCATGCTATCTTGAGTTAGAAACATCGATAACTTCCGTAGATCCTTTAAAGGGTCTACGGGAGTTTTCTATATGAAAACACCTCACATTTCTGTGAGGTGTTTTTGTTGAAGTTATTAGATTACGTGAACGATTTTCTTTACTACGATACTGTCATCGAAGTGAGTTTTTCGTTTTGTACCGAAAGATACAGTACCATCCTTGAGTGCAAAGAGAGTATGGTCTTTACCCATTCCTACATTTTTACCAGGCAAAACATCTGTCCCACGCTGTCGGATGATGATAGAACCTGTTTGTGCTGATTGGCCTTCAGTCAACTTTACTCCGAGATACTTTGGATTCGAATCTCGGCCGTTTTTAGTTGAACCTCCGGCCTTTTTGGTTGCCATAGTGTTTTAGTGTGATTTCTCTGATAAAATATTGGGGTCTACTAAGAATTTAATGCCTTGAAAAAATTTTCAAATTTCGAGCGAAAATTATGAAGTCCGACGAAGCATATCGAGATACGCTGAGGAGGAATGAGTAATTTACAGCCGAAATTTGGAAATTTTAGCAGGCAAGCTGTTTCTTGTGTGCTATAATTAAGCGGTTAAATTCTTATGTAGACCCGCAATGCCTAGTATAAAAGACTTTGCCTTAAAAATCAAGCCCTTTTTTACACTCCTTGCGTTTATCCTCGGAGGACTCCTCTTTTTTGGCCTGGGAAGGCTTTCGGCACTGCAAAAAGACCATTCTCCCGTATCTATAATAAAAAGCCAGGTTTCAGCACCAGAGACTATAGAAGTGCCATCTGTAGCAACTATAGAGCCAGCCTCAAGCGGGGAAGTGATAGGGTCTAAAAATGGCACAAAATATTACCTGCCGTGGTGTGGAGCACTGAGCCGTATTAAACCTGAAAATAGGGTAGTCTTTGCCTCTGCGGCACTGGCTCGTGAAAAAGGGTATACTCCGGCGGCGAATTGTAAGGGAACGAAATGAGTGGAAGAAGGATTAAAGATTAAGGATTAAAGAATAGGAAAAAAGCCGGCGATTGTCTCGCCGGCCTTTGAGAGTCTATTTGTAGTTTATACTCCAGTTTGAGTCCTATAAGAAGAGGTGGTTGAGGGCGGCATGCGCATCGGCAAACAAAACCCCTTCTTCAAGAGTTACAACCACCCTGTCTTTTTCAAACTGTCCATCAACAGGCCCTATCCATCCATCTCTCAGTAGGATGGATTCTACAGCCTCTGATGTTCCAGTGGTGTATGCCTCAGTCTGGTTTGGGTTGTTCCTGTTAGTGAGAATAATACGCGTGATGTGATCCATTGATCCTCCATGTGGAATACTAACTATAAATTCATGGGCTAGTCAAGTATTTTACTTCAATTCTTATTCTTTAATCTTTAATCCAATTACTTTAATCTACTTTTTATACTGTTGATATGTTAACTGTTTGTGGTAATATAAAGTGATGGAACACATTGCTCCAAAAAGCACACTTAAGACCTCACTTTCACTTGGTCTCTTTTTAGCTCTTCGACAAGTGCGACGTTCAAGTATTGGAACCACCGCATTGATTATTTTTGTAATGATGCTCACGTTTTTGAACCTTGTGGTGGTAAGAGGAGTACTTGTGGGATTGATCCAGTCTTCTACCAATGTATTTAAAGAAAAGTACGCAGGAGATATTTTTATTTCTAATCTGCCAAAACATACCTATATAGAAGGTAGTACAGAGATTATCAGTATCGTTCAAAACCTTCCGTGGCTTCTTTCGTATTCTCCTCGATATGCAGAGAACGGTCAGCTTGAGGGTACATATAAAGAACGTATTGATTTTACTGAAGAAGCAAATATTACAGGTGGTGTGGTGACAGGTATCAATCCGGTACTGGAAGATAAAACCACAGGTATATCTTCAGCTATTGTAGAGGGTCGATTTTTGAGACCAGATGATACAGACTCTATTGTTGTTGGTGCAAACTTGTTGAAAACATATTTGCCGATTGAAGCTCCTGGCCTATCACTTCTTGAAAATGTGGGAGTGGGTGATCGTGTACGTCTTAAAATAAATGGATATACAAAAGAAGTGACTATTGTCGGTATTATCAAAAACAAAGGTGAGTTTGATCAGCGTATTGTGATGCTCGATAGTGCACTTCGAACACTTATCGGACGTTCTGATTACAATGTTGATGAGATTGCAATTAAAATTAAGCCAGGAGTTGATCCTCAAGTGGTGAAAAAAGCACTGGTAACAAGTGGGGTGGCAAAAAATGCCCGCGTACAAACTACCGATGAAGCACTTCCAAAATTCCTCAAAGATATTCAAGACACCTTTGCATTGCTCGGCAATGCAGTCGGTTCTATTGGGCTAGTAGTTGCGTCAATTACAATTTTTATTGTGATTTATATCAATGCGATTACTCGTCGAAAATTTATCGGTATTTTGAAGGGTATCGGCATTGATTCAAAAGCGATTGAATTTTCGTATATTCTCCAATCTGTTTTTTATGCATGTATGGGTATCATTCTCGGATTTATAATTTTATATGGACTTCTCGTGCCATTTATTGATGCCCACCCGATAAACTTCCCATTTTCAGATGGTATCTTGGTGGCAGAGATCCCGAACACGATTAACCGTGCATTGTTGCTGATTGTTGCAACCATTTTTGCTGGATATATACCCGCGCGGTTGGTGGTAAAGGGAAATACACTGGATGCGATACTGGGCAGGTAAATATATATACGAATATACGAATTGAATGCTTGCGAATAACTACGAATAAATACAATGATACAAGTTACAAACCTCATCAAATCATTCAAAAGTGGAGAGTCAGTCCTGACTGTGCTTAAAGGATTAAATTTAACTGTGCCAGAAGGACAGTTTCTTTCTATTACAGGACGATCTGGTTCTGGTAAATCAACATTGTTGTATCAACTTGGATTACTTGATCATCCAAATGCAGGAGATATTAGAATTGACGGAGTAGATGTAAGTAAACTATCCCACGATGCGCGAACACAGTTCAGACTCAATAAGCTCGGATATGTATTTCAAGATTATGCATTGATTCCTGAACTGACTGCACTTGAAAACGTACTTATACCACTGTTGATGCAAGGTCAAAATCCTGCACAAGCAAAGATTCAAGCAATCGAAGCACTCGAGAAACTAAAACTCGCTGATAAGGTATATAACCTTCCAAGTCAGCTTTCGGGAGGACAACAACAGCGTGTATCGATCGCTCGAGCAATTGCACATAATCCAAAAATTATCTTTGCGGATGAACCTACTGCAAACCTCGATACTGAAACGTCTGACGCGGTGCTCGATGCGTTTATCGAACTTCATAGACAAGGACAGACGATTATTATGGTGACGCATGAACCAGAATACGCACGACTGACTGATCGAATGATTACATTAAAAGATGGAGTGATTACAGAGGATATAATACATAAAAAAAATTAATAACAGATACACACAGATATATGATAAAAAAAATAACACAATATATACGAGATAATAAAAAGACGAGCCTCATCGTGGGAGGTATCGTACTTCTTGTCTTGTTTTTTGTATTCCGAAATGGAAGTACAGCAAAAGAAACAATGACTGTAGAACGAGGGGACGTTGTTGAAAAAGTGATCCTCACAGGTAAGGTTAAGCCTGCAGATGAAGTTGAGCTTGCGTTTGATCGATCAGGTAAGGTTGCTCAGGTATTGGTGCAGGTAGGAAGCCAAGTGCAATCAGGTCAAACACTCGTATCTTTGGATTCAAGTGAGACATATGCTGACTACCTCAAAGCTCAGGCAAATGTCGCATCAGCAGCTGCACGGCTTGATGAGTTGAAACGAGGTTCTCGTCCAGAAGAAATTGCGATTTCAGAGAGTGAAGTATCAAATGCAACAATTGCACTTGAAAATGCAGAAGACAAATTGCGTTCGGCATTGTATGAAAGTTATGTAAAAGCAGATGATGCAGTACGAAATTATGTTGATACACTCTTTTCAAATCCGCGAACAAATAATCCACAAGTGACTTCAGCAGTAACTGATGTTGCTCTTGCAAGTGAGCTCAACACAAGACGATACGCAATCGAACAAGTACTTCTTGGTTGGGAAAAAAATCCACAGACTACCTCTCGAGAAACTATCGTGAAGATTTCAGCAGATCTCGGTCAGGTCAAGATGTTTGTAGATAAGATGGCAATTGCAGTGAATGGGTTTACTTCAAACTCTTCTATGTCAGCATCTGTGGTGGAAGGTCATAAAGCATCTATCTCTACTGCTCGTACAGGTTTGATCGCTGCACAAAGTAGTATTTCGTCTGCTGAAGAGAAACTCAATACTGCAAAATCAACACTTCTTATTGCACAGAAAAACCTTGCATTGAAAAAAGCAGGTACTTCAGAAGAGGAGGTTCGTGCTCAAGAAGCTCAAGTGCTCCAGTATGAAGCGCAACTCCAAGCGGTTGCAGCTCAACTTTCAAAGATGACTATGCGGTCACCATTGACAGGTATTGTTACTAAACAAGATGCAAAACGAGGCGAGATTGTTTCTGTTGGAACACCAGTTGTTTCAGTTATTTCAGGAAGTAATCTTGAAATAGAAGCAAACGTATCTGAAGTAAGTGTAGGTAAAGTATCAGTTGGGAATGAAGTACGTATCACCATGGATGCATTCCCTGAGAAAACATTTGAAGGAACAGTTACGTATATAGAACCAGGAGAAACTATTGTAGATGGAGTGGTGAACTTCAAAGTCACCATCGCATTTACAGAAGATTATCCTGAATTGAAAACAGGACTTTCTGCAAACCTAGAGATTGTCACTGCACAAGTTACTGATGTTGTCCGAGTAGCAGAATACGCTATTGTAACAAAGGATGACAAGCGATATGTACTCAAAAAAGAAGGTTCACAAGAAGTTGAAGTGGAGGTGACTACAGGGTTCAAAGGATCAGATGGTTTTGTAGAGGTGGTTTCTGGTTTGGTGCCAGGTGACGTGGTTGTATTGTCTTCAGAATAATGTAATACGTGCATAATTATGGACAGAAATCCAATACTTAAAATTCACAAGTTTGTATTTCTCGCTGAAAAAGCGCTTGATCGTCGTCTACAGCATGACGTCGGTCTTTCGTTTTCTCAATGTATGATATTGGTCCATGTTGCACATCATCCACAGATTTCTCAGCGACATGTTGCATATGAACGTGATATCACTCCTGCTGCGGTGTCTCGACATATCGAAGCTTTAGTTGCTTCAGGTCTCATATCTCGCTTTGATCGCGAACATAATAAACGTGAGCATGTACTCGAAGTAACTATTCATGGAAGAGGTGTAGTAAAAACAGCTGAAGAAGCACTCGAAGAAGAGATTGAATTATTGATGAAGCAACTTTCACTCGATGATGTGAGACGTGTTGATTCGGTATTTGATCGACTCCTTTCACGATTAAAAGATTCGTTGTAGTATACAGTTATATGAAAGATACATTTACCATTTTACTATTTTATAAATATGTTCGTATTGATAATCCTGAAGAAGTGCGGGACTGGCAACGACATATCTGTGAACAACTCAATCTCAAGGGTCGTCTCATTGTGGCGCATGAAGGTATCAATGTAACCCTCGAAGGAACTACAGAGCATGTAGAGAAATATATAGAAGAACTTCAAAAAGATGATCGTTTTCTTAGTATTCATTTTAAGAAAAGTGTTGGAACAGGGGATGCATTTCCTAAACTTTCAGTGAAGGTGAGAAAAGAAATCGTGTCACTTCACCTAGAAAATGATATTGACCCAAATCAGATTACAGGAAAACATCTTACTCCAGAAGAGTTAAAACAATGGTATGAATCAGGTAAAGAATTTTATGTGATTGATATGCGTAATGACTATGAGTTTAGAGTTGGTCGCTTTAAGGATTCAGTATTGATGCCGATACAAAACTTTCGAGATATTCCGAGTGCATTGTCGTATATTGAACATTTGAAAGACAAAACCGTGCTTCCTGTATGTACCGGTGGCGTACGATGTGAAAAGGCTTCAGGGTTGTTGGTGCGAGAAGGTTTCAAGGATGTGTACCAGCTCTATGGCGGAATCGTGAATTATATGGAAAAATTCCCCGCACAAGAATTTGAGGGTACACTCTATGTGTTTGATCGACGTATTACTATGGATTTTGATCCAAAAGAAAAACATACAGTGGTGGGTACATGCGATAAATGTGGCGTACACACAGAAGCATTTGCAAACTGTCGAAACAAACAATGTAATAAACATATTCTCTGTTGCGACGATTGCCGAATGGAAGATGGGACCGCATTCTGTAGTGAGGAATGTGAACAGAAAATCCTTTCATTAAATAATTTCTAACCATGATAGATCCAACAAAAATAGATTTGAATCAATTACCAAAAAAAATTTGCGATGGAGCAATTGGTGCGTTTGGTAAATAAATTTTCACCTTGATTTTTACGTCAGGTAATAGTCTTGATGCATTCGCAACCACTCCTCAGGTTATGAAAAGTATTAGTGTGTGGATGAATAAACAGGTGGAGAATTACGAGAAACAATTTGGAGAAATTGATATGACACCTTCTGCGATCCAGAGCCCGATTCAGATGTCTGATTTGAAGAAATAATAAGAGATCTGTATATACTTCTGGTCTGTGCCAGTTCCCCTTTCGAGGTTTTGATTTCATCGAGTGTTTTTGTAATCATCTCCGATGACGGAGAAAAGTACTTCGGTATTCTCATTCACATACCAGCAGGCTTGATCGCATACTATTTGTACGGATTAAGCTTTTGTCCGCTTGAGGTACTCCAGCAGCCCTTGGATACATTTTGGCATGTACGCCAGTGTTTAATGTCAAATGGTGTTGACACCGAAGGTACTGTCGATATAGTGGACTTATCACCATTCTCCATTCTTTTCTTCCCATTCCCTCCAATCCTCATTCCCATAAAGTATTTTCTGCGGTAACATCTAGTTGGATATTGTTAACTAATCGTCAGAAAATGAGGTGACTAAGATATGAACGAGTTGGTAAAAAAGTACTGACAGACATCGAAAATCAAAAAGACATCCGAGCAAATAAATTTGCTCAAATCTTTCTTGAAAATTCCCATTACCTTAAGAAAGTGCCAGACAAGGAAATTGAATGGGCTATGACTAACGGAGCAGAAGCCGTATATTTGTTCTTTAGAAGCGATTGAGTATCGTACTAGAACTAATATTAGACATGTTCCGAAGGGAAAAATTTCCCCGTGGAAGTCAATTCTGACAGGAGGATTGACTAATACATATTTGTATAATCAAGTCAGTCATTTGTATTACATTGGAACGTGGTCCAGGTATTTTATTAGAAATACTTGTTTTAACATCAATCCTGAGAACCATAAAGTCAACCTTGTTGCCTTACTACTTGAATTCTTTGGATTTTCTGAGCCTGTCAGGACAGACGTCTTTCTTCATGAGGACTTCTTGAGGCGTTGGAGCTCGATTAATCTTGAGAATTAAAGTTTGGAGCTTTGTTCTCCTGAGGATGCGTATCAACTAAGGCAGTGTTATGATAATCAGCCTTGTGGAGAAATCCTTTGGACAGCCATAAGACCGCTCGAAGACTTGAAAGGAAATCATCGAATACTCTGTGTTCGCCGGCGCAACCACGGTAGACGATGGATTGATGTATGTTCCGCTCGATCCACAGCGCGCTGGTCTTTAGGTGTAAAATTTATCCTTAGGTTTGTCTAAAACTTCTGATATTCACATTCCTCACTTAATGTGGCATACTACAATAAGCCACATTATTTTATATATGAAATTTAATACCCCTACACATCAGCGAATCTGTGAATTTATAGAGAGGTACAACCCTCAATACATTATCATTGATTGTGATGGGACATTGTATCCAAACATTTTCGAGGCTCGAAGTGTTTTTTATGAATCGCTCTATAATTTCTTCAGTAAAAAATTTAACTATTCAAGGAAAAATACTGACATTTTTTTAAGAGAGCAAAAAGAAAAATATGGTACAGTTTCTGAGATTGCAGCTTGTCTATTATCAGGTATAGACGAGGTTGAGTTTAATACTGAGGTTATTAAGTCTATGGACTTAGAAGATTTAGACATCGGAACTTCATCCCCTTGGTGTATATTATTAGAATATAATATTCCAATAATCATTTTTACAAACAATTCCTCTTTTTTTGCTTCTTTGATTGCAAGGAAAGTGGGGATCATTCATAATGTTGAACATATTTTTGGAGAATCGGAGCTACATTTTGTGCGGAAACCATCTAAAGAGGTGTTTAAAGTGGTCACGAATTTTCTGCCAAAAGATTCAAGGATTCTATTTTTTGATGACGATGAGTTATGTGTTAAAATGGGTAATAATTTTGGGTGGAAATCTGTCCAGGTTGTATATAGTAAAAAACATTTGACGGATGTAAAGGGTGAGCAAGTCTTAATCATAAATTAATATGGATTACCAAGACGAATATCTCACACTTAACAAGGATTTACACGATTCTGATTCTCAAACTAAAAGTCGATCAATATTACATATATTACCTAAGGATTTTAGGCCAAATTCAATAATTGATATTGCGTCCGGATCAGGTAAGATTTTGATAGAGGTTTCAAAAAAGCTCCATGTTCAAAAGGTTGTTGGTATTGATGTTTCATACAAAATAATCGACATCGCAAGACAGAATGATAAAGGCAAAATCGCTAGCTGGATACCCATAAGTATTTTTGATTACCAACAATCAGGTTTTGATTTGGTTTTGGCAATCGATATTGTTGAGCATATCGAAAATGATAGGAAACTTTTAGATCAGATTTCTTCACTTGGATCTCTTGCTGTGATTAAGGTACCAATTGAGGATAATCCTATAAACAGGTTTATTATGTGGATATCAAGAAGAACGATTGATCCATGGAAAGAAACAGAGAAGCGTTATGGACATATTCATCATTATAGTCTGGAATCTTTTATTAATTTGATACAAGGATCTGATTTGCAGATAGAGAGGGTTGAGTATATTCATTTACCTAGGAGAAATAAGTTATTTTGGGAGGTACTGCGAATATTGTTTCTTCCTCTGTGGTTTATTTCGAAAAAAAAGTATATTCAATTTAACGGTGGCTTCGTAGTTACATTAGTTAAGAGTAAAAAATATGGAAAAACTTAGATTTGAACAAAATTTAGAAATGGACAAGGTGCTTGTCGGAAGACATTTCGAAGATGTAGATGATTTGACTGGTGGCATGGACACCGATCTTAAAGAGGTTGATGAAAAATCGTTGGAGATAATATCCGCAAATGCGCAGATGGTCATCGATGATACACATGCTAAAGGTATGGATAAAGTCCTGATCATATCATCTCCTCGTAAGAGGGCATATTCGACCGCATCCTTGCTGAAAGAGACTGTTGAGGAAAAAGACGAGGACTTGAAGGTTGCGGTAAGGAAGGATGATCGATTCACGGAGCTTTCACATGGAGAAATAGTACTGCCTCCGGATTATGTCCCAGGAAGAAGGATAGGGTTCTTGAAGAGTGCATGGAAAGTTTTTTGGGCAGAAACCTTCAATGAGAATGGTGATTATAATAATCCGAATTATCGCTTCGGTGATCCGGTCGCCCTTGAGACAGGTGGATATAAACATCCAGAGCTCAGGGAGAGCTTTACTTCTTATGGAGAAAGTTACCGAGAATTAAGTCAAAGATATTATGATGCAATTCTAGATTATCTTGAGCATAGGAGCGGGGTTAAATCTAGAGGTATAAATGTAGTCTTACTTGCTCACTCGGCTACCTTGGCGATTCTTGGAGAACTTTCGTGTGTGGCGAGGGAGATGTCGCAAGGTTATATCATGGTAAAGAAGGGGGATTTGATGAAAACATGCTGGAAAAATTATCTCGATAGAATGAAACGAGACGATTATGTTGAGGCTGATTTTGGTGGAATGAAGGCTTTTTCTCTAGAGGACATCGATGATGAGCTAATTTTGTTTATGAGAGAGGAGTTGTCATTTGTAAGTGATCCAAAAAATTATGAAAAGTCATAAGAAAAAATACCTGATTAAAAAAGATTACCTTCAAGACCTGCTTGTTATTTTGGTCGGTAAGTATGGACTTCCAAGAGCCAGGTCTTCGCTCGGAATGTATTCCGAGCATCAAGAGAAAATTATAGAGGTGACCTTTAAGGATTCTTCATGCTATATGCAACGACATGATACAAATTCTGAGCTCAATAAAAAATTCATTGAGGTTTTTAGCGCCACTCCGCCAATAGGGATACAGAATAAGAATATAAAATACTTCCTTCGAGTTATAAATGATCTTGGTTTCTCGGAGGCATATATAAGCGATACAGTTGTTCAGATGGAATTTGGACGAATGGATGATGTGATCTATCACGTCAAAGTTGATATTGGTACACCAATTGGAAACCTCTTGACCGTAGGCGAAGACGTCTCAAATGATTTGATTGTGCAGTGTCAGGAATTTGTTGATCGAGAATTATCTTCGTCTGATATCGGTAAGAAATTTGAAGGTGTAGGAAAAGAAGTATTGTTTGATGGATCGAACATCCTCAACCAGAAAGTGCTACGATATGGGAACGAATTCGGTATAGACCTCATGTCTTCAGGAAGTGCCAGCATTAAATCGAGCTTAAGCAATAAGTCAAATGATTATTCGATTTTTTCGAACTATTACAATGAGCTTATGAAAGTGGTCACAAGGATAATTCGCCCAATATCGATTATCGTTCCGGCGTTTAACTCGGAAGATACAATTCTACAGGTTCTGTTGTCGATTGAGGGTCAAGATTTAAGTCTTGAAGAAAAGCGCACAGTTGAAGTTATTGTTGTTGATGATGGTAGTACGGTCTTAGTCTCTGATGTACTGAAAGATCGAATGAATTCGTTCTCATTCAGGTTGAAGGTGATTCGGCTTGAAACCAGATCTGGACTTTCTGCCGCACGAAACATCGGAGTGGCCGCAACGACAAATGAACATCTCTTGTTTATTGATTCCGATATATTGCTTTCCAAAAATTATCTAATCGAGCATTCTAGTCGACTAAGGTTTTACCCTGAAGCAGTTTTTGTATCAATGAAGAAAAATATCGAAAGGGATTCTGAAATCAATAATCCAGAATATATCAGGCGAGGGCTTGATGTGCCCTCGAAATATGATGATAAGAGAATTGCAAGGGTTTCTACAAAAGGACAAAGTTGGATCAATAAAATAGATCTTGATGGTGTATATGAGATATTGAGCGATACGAATGTGTTTAAGGATTTTGGCTATGGGAGAACCGTAAATGGCTATGATCTGCCTTCGATGGTGGTAGGTCACAATATAAGCTTGAAAAAAGACCTATTCATAAAGTCTGGAGGTTTTTCCGACAGGTTCATTGGTTGGGGACTTGAGGATACGTATTTCGGGGCGCGCTTAATATCGGGAGGTTGTTTTGTGATTCCTGTTTTGGAATGCGGGGTGTATCATTTAAATCATCCGCCTCGGTCCGGAAGCATAGAACAGCAAGAGAAGGAATATATCGAAAATTTAAAAACATATGAGAGGCTTATAAACAAAAACCATGAATAAGTATCAAACAGAAGAAAACGGAATAAAAACAGAATACATCTTTTTTGAAGGAAGTCATCTGCCTGAAAATGTGCCTATATCGACTCCATTAACCTTTGCTTTTATTGGAGAAAACCTTGTCATTGTGAAAAAAAAGAATGGTTGGTGGGATGTGGTAGGCGGAAAGATTGAGCAAGGTGAGACATGGCAAGATGCATTGAAAAGGGAGGCTTATGAAGAGGCCGGCATTTTAATCGATAATATTGAGACTATCGGGTACGTTCTGGTTACAAATAGTGGTAATGAGAGTAAGTTTAGATTTCCTAAAGAAAATGTGATTCCTGTAACTTTTTCGTTTGTAAAAGAGGTTGATCAATCGTGGCAACCTAGAGAGACTTTTGAGAGGGATGCGTTGCAGAAAGATGAGGTAAGAAAGCTGTTCGCTTTGAGATCTGATAATAACCAGCTTCTCAATATGTATAATTTCGTATTATCGGAATACAAAAAAAGGGGGTATGACTACACTTTCACCTATTTGCCTTATAGGTCTAATCCTGTTCAATATCCAAATACTCAATCCGTCACATTCGTTAAAACACCAGAAGATCGATTCATTGTTGTCCGAGAAGTTGATGCTGCGGCATATACATTGCCTGGAGGCGGCTGTCATATGGACGAATCTCCTTTGGATTGTGCAGTGCGCGAGGTGCGAGAAGAGGCACAATTGGAGATAAGCAATACGCGGCTCCTTGGTGAGGTCGTTGTCAAGGTCATCCTACATGGAGAAACTCTTTCGATCTCAAAGCAGAGCCGCTTTATTGCGGATATGATTGGTAAAAATGAATTTATTCCTGAGAAAGACGGATTTGAGACTGTGGAAAGGAAAGAGATTTCATTCGAAGGGTTGTCAGATATTGAATTATTGAAAAATGATACAGGAATAGCAATATTAGCTGATTTGAAAAAAAAATATGAGAATTAGTATAGTACAGCCCAGAGTTTCGTATTATATAGGTGGAAGCGAAAAGGTGTGTATGATGCATGCAGAACTCCTCTCTCGTCTTAATAATAAAGTTGTCCTTTATACGATACAGCCTATTGATGGGGTTTATTCGGCTCAATACAAGACATTTATCCAGAACAATCCGACGATAAAAATCATAGAAATGACCATTCCTGACGCGTATCGTTATATTTATGACGAGGTGCCTGAATCAAACCAAAGTAGATGGGATCGCGAGACGATATTATTTTCAGTATTGATTCACAGTAAGTTAAGGGATGAACTACCTGATATTGTTCTCAGCTATTATATAGTCGATTCTGTTTTCCGAAACCTAGATATACCAAATGCCGTATATCTTGGAGGGCACCCTGAGAATGAGATTGAAATCTATAATGCTTTCCTCTCATTTTGCGATGCTACTATTTCTAATAGCGAAAATGTTAAAAAACGATGGCAGCAGAAGATTGACAGAAATAAGGTTCCTCTTAACTATGTGATTCAAAAAGGAGCTGAAAAACCAGCGATATTGAATCGTGTTCTTCCGGAAGGGGTAAACATAGTTTTTGCAGGAAGGTTGATTTCGGGAAAGGGTGTGGAAAATCTAATATGTAGTTTTGCAAGTATAAAGAAAGGTTTTCCCGAAGCGTCGCTGTGGATTTTAGGTGATGGTCCTGAAAAGGAAAATCTCGCCAAGCTTGCAGCAGTTGCTGGAGTCGAGGATTCCGTGCATTTCAAGGGTTTTGTTGAAAATGTTCAGGATTATCTCTATTCTTCGACGTTGTGTGTCTTTCCATCCGTATATAAGGAAGGTCTCATGACAGTTGTGGTTGAGGCTATGGCCGTCGGTGCATGTATAGTTGCATCTGAAGGGATGGGAAACGAAGAGTTGATAATGAATGAGGTAAGCGGGATCTTAATCAAGCCTGATGACATAGATTTGTTGACTACAACAATCAAAGGATTACTACTTGATGAAGGAAAAAGGAAAGAGATGGGTAAGCAAGCTGATATTTTTGCTTCAAATAATTTGTCCTGGTCGAGTGTAGGAAAAAAACTCAATGCAATTTTAGAGGAGATAGTTAGAGAACGCAACTGAGTCTTTTCGTTAATATTTGTTGCTTCCTATAATACATCCTTATGACTCAATACGCAGAAAATCAGTTTCTTCAGTATTCTTTTGTTCATGCTATGTTTGTGGTTCTCTTACCAACCTCACCCTAATTCAAATATGGACTTTATGCTAAAAAAGATGTATTAATAAGTTTATGTATTATATACCAGTATTTCTCCAAAAGGTGATTTATGTACTGTTTTATCCGTTCCTAAAAATATTTTTACGTTTAGAGATTAAAGGTCAGAATCATTTAAATTCCGTAAGAGGGCCTGTGATATTAGCAATGAATCATACCAGCGAGTTAGATCCTTTTGTAGTTTTGCTTGCTTTACCTTTTTTTTCTTCGTTGTTTCCTGTTCATGCGGTAGCGTATCAATTCGATGAGTACACAAAACCAAGTTTCGGATTACGTAGATTTCTGTATCAAAAAGAGTTTTTTAAATTACTAGGAGCAATTCCTGTAGAATCAGGTCATCATAGTTATGAGTATGCGTTACATAAACATATAGAGTTATTGAAGAAAGGTGAAACAGTGGGAATATTTCCAGAGGGTAAAGTTACTCAAGATGGAAAAATTGGCTCGGCTCGAGGAGGTTTGGGGTATCTATCTTATAGTACCAAAGCGGTCGTCATTCCTATTGGGATTAAAACATTATTTAATATAAACATTTCAGATTTCATTATGCGAAAAAGAAAACTCACTATTGTAATAGGTGCTCCACTCTCACCTCAAGACATCGTTGATATTAAGAATGATAGATTAACTCAAGATGATTTTCGCGCAGCTTCACAAAAAGTCCTCTCTGGTATAGATAATATGATACAAGGCTTTTAATTTTGTTTTTAATTGACCTTGGCTTACAATACAGACTATATGATATCTCAGCAGACTTATCAGAAGATACTCGGAATTGAAGGTGATATTGCAATAGATCCAACTGCTATGGCAGATAAGATGAATATTACGTTTTATCCAAATATTGGTACTGGTATAAATAAGGATACGTTACGTTTTAAAAAATTACTTGAAGAGACGTTTTTGCAATTAGGTGTCAATATTGTCCCCATTGATGAAGCTTTTGGATATGTTCCATGGAGGAAATACATTACAGCTATTGCTAAAGCGTTCATAGGTGTTATCGTGTCTTTTCTACATAAGGTTATAGGTAAGGTTGAAGATGATTTCATTTTTGATTTTTCTGCACTTAAGTACTCGTTTGTTAGAAAAAAAATAAAAAAAAATATTTCCATTGTGTGTGTAGGTGACTTTGACAGTAATGATTTGCCTATGAGGTACATTACAAGTTTTAAAGATAGTTCTATTATAACTATTGTCGACTTTCCGGCAGGTATTGATGAGCAAACTCCGTTTGATATCCATTTTAAGACTTCAATGAAGTTATTTGTGCATCACATGACAAATATTATTATCGGTGTTTCGGAAGATAAATGGATACTGTACAATTTTAATGCTTCGCACCCTATATATCCAATCGATGGTTCATTCAAGGATCAGGTTCTAAATGCTTTAATCCCTAAAATTGTCGCACCAATTCGCCCGTATAAACTAGATGAGTTTCAGTTAAGTGTAAAAGGTTTTTCTGTGCATGATCATGTGCATCATAGAGCTGCATCTGATGTGCAGCTTGGGGCACAAAAGATTAGTGCATTAGATTTATATCCACCTCCAATCAAACTTAAGGATTTATCGTTTAGAGATAATTTTTGTCGCTGGCTTGTGGATCTGCATCTAGATAGTAGAAAAGGTATGAGTTTTGGCTTCCTTGCTCGTCAATTACCGACAACACTTGGTATGGTGTACGAAGTTGATACGGATAGAGATTTTTTTGTTCAAGAGAGTAAGTATTTCTTGGTATTAAATCTAAAAAATAAAAAATACGCAGTTGAAGTCCCTGAGGTGTGGGTATTAACTCAAAAATCAGGGACAAATAAAGTCAACGTTAACATAGAAAAAGATTTTGTTAAGTTGGGACTTTATCAAGGTCAAATGAAGATGCAAATTGGCGAAGGTTCTCTTGTCGATGTGACTCAGAAGCCCTCCTTTGATACAAAAGTAATCCTTGCACACGCGTTAGGTAATCTTATTATTGCGTCATTGTTAAATCACTTTAATCCAGAACATGACTTTGTGACACAGTTTACGTCAGAGGGAATTGCTATTGTGCATTGGCATGGGTATTTTCATCCAGAAAATATTCCAACAGGAATGCATATTCATGGTTTACATAATCCCCATGTTGCATGCTCTTCTCCACAGTCAGCATTATATGCACTATCAGGTAAACTTGATGTATTTAAAAAAGCATTTGATGAAGATAAATATTATAAAGGTGATATACACGTAGAACCTCATCATGGAATTAATGTAAATTACTTTTCAATAGAAAGTCTTGCTGACTATTTAGTTGAGAATCCACAGGCGTCTGTCCTTGGTAATAAATACCTTTACCTTTATAATAAGTAATATGGATTTTGGTCTCGATTATTACAGTATATCTTTGCTCATTGGTGGTTTTATTGCGTTAATCTCCGGATTTGCTGTATACCTGCATAGTGTTAGAAGTGTAGAAAATACGAGTTGGTTTATATTTAATATATCTTCGGCTGTTTGGAGTTTTGGTTATTTTGCTACTATTACGGCACCAACCAAAGAATTTGCTTTTATTGCTGACTGGGTTTTACATCAAGCAGCTATTATTGTGCCTTTATCTTATCTGGTTTCAGTGATCTTTCTTACTGGTTCATATGGTCAACGAAAAATAGAAATTGCTATAATCTCTGTAATTAGTGCTTTTTTTTTGATTATTACACCAACAGAGTTATTTGTTCGAGATGTTGTACCAAAAGCGAATTTTAATTTTGTACCTGATGCTGGACCGCTGTATATTTATTTTACAATTTATTTTTTCTTTTTAGTTTTGTATATTCTTTATATACTGATTGAAAAGCTACAGTTAATAACAGATAAATTAGATCGTGTACGGTATAAGTATATGATTTTATTTACAACGGTCGGTTCTATTGGGGGAGGTAGTGTGTTTTTCTTAACTTTCAATATACCTATATTGCCGTATCCAATTATTCTATTTTCTCTATTTCCAATAATTAGTATTTATGCAATCTTTCGGTATAAGTTGTTTAATGTTAAGGTTATTACCACCGAGCTTATCGTTTTTATACTCTGGATTTTCTTGTTACTTAGAGTATTTTTGTCTGTAAGTTCAGTTGATAGGTTTGTTAATATAGGTTTACTGGTTTTTATGGTTATAGTGGGTATCTTTTTGATAAAGAGTGTGCTGAAGGAAGTGTCTCTTCGCGAAAAATTGCAAAAAACTACAGCAGATCTCGAGCATGCAAACGAGCGTTTGAAAGAAGTAGATCAGTTAAAATCAGAGTTTCTTTCACTTGCGACTCATCAGATCCGTGCACCGCTCACAGCTATCAAAGGGTATGCATCACTTATTCTTGAGGGTGACTATGGGGAGGTCTCAGAACCCGTATTTAAAGCTGTGGATGTGATTTCTAAGTCATGTCAAAACCTTGTGATGATTGTAAATGATTTTCTTAATATTTCTCGTATCGAACAAGGAAGAATGAAATACGATCTGTCTGAGTTTGATTTACGTGCAATTACAGAGCAGGTTTTAACTGAATTGAAACCAAATATAGAAAATGCAGGTCTTACGTGTACGTGTGTAGGATCAGCAGAACAACATATGCCTGTGATGGTGTATGCTGATAGTGGTAAAGTAAGACAGGTGATCGGAAACCTGGTTGATAATGCAATCAAATATACACCGCAGGGAGGTATTACAGTGGATGTTTCTCATCACGATGCAATGGCACGTTTAACGATTACTGATACTGGTATTGGTATTGCCAAAGAAGATATTGGTAAACTTTTTAATAAGTTTACTCGTGCAAAAGACGCCAATAAAACAAACGTGATTGGTACAGGACTAGGTTTGTATGTTGCAAAACAGATGGTTGAAGCTCAAGGTGGAAAAATATGGATTGAATCAGATGGTGTTGGCAAAGGAACTACATTTATTGTGGAATTGCCACAAAAAATGTAAGATATTGGATTAAAGATTAAGGATTAATGAATGGAATTTTTCTCATTCTTTAATTTCTAATCCTGCTATATTAATCATTCTTTTATATGGATCAAAAATTGGCCTGGGAAAAAGAATACAAAAACCCTACTTTTCTAACTAAAGAAATGGAACCTCAAGCGGACACGGTCCGTTTCTTTAAATTTCTTAAAAAAGAAGAAAAGTTTGCGTTTGAAGGGAAGAAATTAATTGACCTTGGGTGTGGCACAGGGAGAAATTCTTTTTATGCAACTGAACTCGGACTTGAGGCTACCGGTATCGATATTTCTAAAACTGCCATTGCTGAAGGTGCAGAGTATGCAAAAGCACATAATATCAAGGTTAATCTCAGTGTTGGTTCTATAGGTGAAAAGCTGACTCAAGAAGATGAGAGTTTTGATGTTGTTCTCGACGTCACCTCATCCAACTCGCTCACAGAGCAAGAGCGAGAAATATATTTTGAAGAAATGCATCGAGTATTAAAACCAGGTGGGTATGTGTATGTGAAAGCATTGTGTAAAGATGGTGATAGTAATGCAAAAGAGCTCCTCAAGCGCTTCCCAGGACCGGAAAAGGATACGTATGTGTTACCAGAACAAAAGATAGTAGAGCGAGTGTGGACAAAAAAAGATATCTCAGATTTTTATGCTCGAAAATTTAACATACGTAATCTGGAAATGAAAGAAAGTTACACCACTATGGGGGATAGACGATACAAACGACGATTTTGGATTTGCTACATGCAAAAATAACTATTGACACATTAAAAATAACATGTACTATAGAAACTACATGAAAAATACATGTAATCAACTAAATATGGGAGTCAACGGCCGAAAGGGGCTTGCTTCTTTTGCTGTGCGACCAATTTCATACCACTTTGCCACAACATGGTCAGGTGGTCGATTGCGCTGTGTATAAAGTATTTAACCCTCTGTTAAATCCTTTGAATACCGCGTAATACGCGGTATTTTTGTTCTTTTGCTCTTTTACATTAATTCACATTAGGAAAGGTAAGGTTAGATGAAAAACAATCCACTGGTTAGCCTTTTTACGGCTCTGTGGCACTACTCGGCAGGAAACAGAAGGACAGTTGCATTATTTTGGTTGATGTTTGTACTCAATGAGGCAGTTAACATTGTGGTGCAACCGTTACTGACAGCGAAAATCCTTAATTCCATTCAGACCCATCAAGGGGTCAATGAGGGTAATCTTTTAACTCTTTTCGGGTATCTTGGACTCATGCTTGGAGCAACTCTGTTTTTCTGGATGCTCCATGGTCCGGGAAGAATCTTGGAGCGCAGTAATGCATTTAAGGCCCGAATAGAGTATCGAAAGTTTTTACTTAGTGGAGTGATGAATCTTCCATTGGAGTGGCAGGCAGAACATCATTCTGGTGACACGATCGAGAAGATCAAAGAGGGTACAGGTGCACTCTTTGATTTTGGAAGTGGTACCTTCGTTATTCTGTATTCGTTGACTCGACTGTTAGTTTGCTTCGGTATACTGGCATATCACAGTCATCTTGCGGTGCTCGTTGCACTCTCAATGATGCTCGTGAGTGCTTGGATCATCATGCGTTTTGATCGGGTATTGATACCTCAGTATCGTGACTTGTCACGTGCTGAGAATAAGATATCTGAGAGCGTGACGGATGCCACGGGCAACATCTCGACAGTAATAATCTTGCGGGTTGAGAAAGTGGTGTTCAATGCGATTGTCAAAAAGCTTGAAAAGCCTTATGACATGTTCGTAACGAATATAAAGTTGAGTGAGTGGAAATGGTTTCTCACAAACTTTTGCTGCAGAGTAATGGTCTGTCTCTCGCTCGGTGTATACTTCTGGCAACAAAGCCGTAGTCATGCTGTCTTTGAGATTGGTGTGTATTACCTTCTTCTCAGTTATCTGGAGAAGGTGAGTGAACTGTTCAATCGTTTTTGTGAGTTGTACGGAGATATTGTGATACGGAGAACTCGAGTGATGAATGCCGAAGTGCTCTCAAAGGATTTCAAAGAAACCACAAACTTCACCAATCACGTGCTTCCGGAAAACTGGCAAAAACTCGAGATCAGAGATCTCTCTTTTTCATACCATGGAAAAGATGGTGATATGCATCTCAATAAGATTTCACTTTCTCTCAAACGAGGTAAGAGGTACGCTTTTGTGGGGGAGAGTGGAAGTGGAAAAACAACACTCCTTAAGTTAATACGAGATTTGTATCATCCACAAAAACTCACGCTTTCAGTCGATGGAGTGGTAATACCCGATGGTTTCGAAGGTATCAGTCGAGCAATCGCACTGATACCACAAAATCCTGAAATATTTGCCACGACGATTTTGGAAAACATCACTCTTGGAGTTGAATATTGTCTTTCTTTCGTCCTTCGATTCACCGACATGGCTTGCTTCACAGACGTGTTGAAAAGTTTACCTCAGGAAGATAACGATGGTATTAATCATGGAGGTTTTGGTTGCTCAATTAAAGAAAAAGGAGTCAATCTCTCCGGCGGTCAACAGCAGCGCTTGGCGCTCACTCGAGGACTGCTCGCCTGTCACGATAAAGCTGTTGTTCTTCTTGATGAACCAACGAGTAGTCTCGATGCCGCCACAGAAATGGATGTGTATCAGAATATTTTTGAAGGTATGGCAGGGAAAACGATCATCTCGTCTATTCATCGGTTGCATCTGCTCCCACTTTTCGACACAATCTATCTCTTCGATAAAGGGGAGATTATTGGAGAGGGGACATTGAGAGAGTTGCTCGCTACTTCTCCTGAGTTTCAACAACTCTGGAGCAAGTACAACAAGTTTCAGGAAGTATAAGAAGTAAACATTTCCTGTGTGAATTAAATTCGACTCCATCGCTTAACCGGCGATGGAGTTTTTTTGAAGATTTTTGATTATGTATTTACAAAAAAAGCAATTTAAAAGACCGGGACAAACCGGTCTTTGTGCTATTTTGCCGTGACGAGGATAGCTCCTCCGGTTTTTTGTTTTGGCTGTACCTTGAAGAGTTTCCTGTCTCTCCTTTTTTATTTATTCCATCTTTCCTTCACTTTCTCACTTCTCTCATGACTCTTCATCATTACCTGATGGGGTTTGTCGTAAGGTTCGTGACATCTTACGCTCGTTTCATTTTCTGTTTAGCGTCGAAACGATAACGCTTTTCTAGATAACCATGCTTGGCTCCTTTTTTGATCTTGATCTATGTAGGATTTTACCTTTCATAGATCGTGTTTGCCCCAATTTATCCTGCGCCAAAGGGGCGGGCGCACTCATCTAAATTTTTGTTGCATCCTGGGTATATTATAGCACTATATATAAACTTGTCAAGTATTTTTTAAACTCTTTTCTAACCCTGTAAATTAGTCTCAAACCCTTCATTTTCCTAAAAGACGAGTATAAGTGACAAAAAACAAGATATTTGCATGATTTTTTATATGTGGTATTATTAGATGGTAATGATACGAATCAAAAATCAGTCAGCTTCATGGCATTATTATATGCACACCGTCTCACAGAGGGCTGATTTTTGCGCTATAGAAAACATATAATACTCATTTTCTTCAATACCTAGAACGCAAATACCAGTCCTTTCGGGCTGGTATTGTTCTTTGTAAAATCTATTGAAAAGGAAAAGATTTCTATGTTTACGAGTTTGTCGATCAAACCCTGTGCGGATATTACACTTCGCCAGCTTATCGAGCTAAAGAACCAAGGGCATTCGGTGTATCGGACGTCTCATGCCGGTAACTGGAATCTTTACAAGCTTATCTTGTCAGAACTCGGACTGCCGGATTGCATCTGGGATGTCACCTGTATGCACAAGGATGTGAATAATCAACCAAAAGTTCAACTGGTTGGTGGTCGTCAAATTTCTCTCGTAAGTCCTGACAGTTATTCTGTCCCGACTCTCGGAGAAAAACATCTCACGGCGTATCAGAAACCAAGAGAGTATCCGAATGATACTCTTTCCAGTTTCCATGTTCATCCGCTGAGGAGGTTGTTTCCAGGGGTCATCACGACACAATCGGAAGTACTTCTTGAGTATAAACATGAATTGGAGATCATTTTCGACATTGTAGAGCGGTATCATCCACAGTGGCTTGGACGCTATACCTTGCCGTGTGGGTGTATGGTTGAAATAAAATCCAGATTCTCAGTACGATATGCAGAATGTATACATTCGAGAGTTGAGATTAAGCCGCGCATCCTTGGGGAATCGGCGATCAACACTCTGGAAGAACTCAGAAGACTTGTTTTGGATCCGTCAGGCTACATACCTCGTGGCGGTGTAGTCTACTCGTTTGAGCTGGTTGTTACATGTTATTACTTGTGGTGTTACTGGAAATTTGGGGATAAAACAATCTACCAATTATCTGGTCCCGACATGATTGGGTATGCGACAAAGCCAGACTTCATTCGAAGAGTGACTGCTGTTCTCAGGCTTGTTGGGGATCATGCTCCGCAGCTTGTTCCACGGCATGTGGATGTAAAAATTGTTCCCGCTACCTATATGCGATTTGGATATGTGGAAGGGGACAGCGGTGTTTCAAAAAAGGTGATGGACGCTCACTACGAGGTCTTTACATTGCAAGAACGTAAACGTCAGAACAGAGGTAGCGTTCAAGTAATAAATGAAGCGGATGCTGTGTTAAGAGAAGTTATCCCTATAATTGACCAATACGGTTCTTCATGGGATTTATTTCACAATCCGGCAAAAGATGCTTTCTATTCTCAACACGATATGGCTCAGACAGGAGGTCGAGTCAAGATAATGGATGGATTTTTGGATGTCTCATTTCAAGCCATGGGGGAAATTTTACGGACATTACCCCAAATCGAAGCAAGTCTTCGAAGTAAATTCTTGTGGAAAGGGTCTTGTAGCCAACCAATCATGGAAGATTCTTTTCGATAGAGGAGGTTTGTGGCAAGTCTTTTACTTGCCACCATTTTTCTACTTTGAATACGATATTAAAAGTAGAAGTATGGTGTGTTACTATTAATTATATAAAAAAATGAATCCAATTATTGATTTACATCAAGACTTGATCTTGTATGTCTCTCGACCTGAATTATATAAAGACACAGGACAGACAAGTTTTGAAAAATTAAAAAATAATAATATAAAAGTGACTGTTGTCTCAGCTTTTGTCGTACCTTCCGATGGTGATTATAAAAGTGATCAGATGAATGGGTTTATAGAAAAAGCTTTGAAAGACTATGTGATGTATTGTGATAAAAATCCATCTTTTCGTATTATCAAAAATAAAGATGATCTCAATACAGTTATGTCTACAGAAGGGCTCTGTGGCCTCATACTGCATATCGAAGGGCTCAATACATTTAATGAAATTACCGGGTGGGATACACTTGAGCAGTGGTATGAGCTTGGTCTTCGATCAATTGGTCCACTGTGGAATATAAATAATCCTTTTGGGGGAGGTACGCTCGATCCTTCTCTTGGTTTAAGTGAGCTCGGTAAGAAATTGATTACATGGTGTGAACAAAAAGGGGTATTGTTTGATTTTGCTCACATGAATGAAAAGACATTTTGGAATGCATCACAGGTTGTTTCTCGGCCAATTTTCGTGAGTCATGGTAATACGTCTGCACTCTGCAAGAATGTAAGAAACTATACGGACGAACAAATAAAAGTTATTGGAGAAAGTGGTGGTGTTATCGGAGTATTTTTCTCAAAGAAATTTATTTCCGCAGATGAGAACCCCACTATTGATGATGTGTTAAAACATATTAATCATATTGTTACTGTAGTCGGTGAAAATGCTGTTGCAATTGGCTCGGATTTTGGAGGGATTACTTCTGGTTTTGCAAAGAAATTGGAATCTATAGATGATGTCCAAAATCTAATTACGAGTCTTCCGTATGATATACAATCAAAAATATCCTACGAAAATGCTTTACGGATTATTAAAGCTCATTTGGTTTAATCCGATTAAATTGTTAATATGAATTATATGAAAAAAACCTTGCTTTCTGGTGTAAAACCAACAGGACGACCACATATTGGGAATTATTTTGGGGCAATGAGACAGTTTGTTGATATGCAGGATGAGTATACTGCTCTATACATGATTGCAGACTATCATGCACTTAATTTTATTCAAGATGGTTCAGAAATGAAACAGCAAATTATTGATCTAGCTCTCGATTATCTCGCCTTAGGACTTGATCCAAATAAATCCTTGATATTTAAACAATCAGATGTACCTGAACATACAGAATTTGCATGGATTTTTGATACTATTACCACAATGCCGTACCTTATGCGTGCTCATGCCTACAAAGACGCGGAAGCAAAAGATAAAGAAATTAGTGTAGGAACATTCAATTATCCAATGCTTATGGCTGCTGATATTTTACTCTATGATACTGATGTGGTTCCTGTAGGGCAGGATCAGAAACAACATGTAGAGTATGCACGAGATACTGCACTTAAATTTAATCATACGTTTAAATCTGAAGTGCTGAAGTTGCCTGAAGCTAAAATCATTACTGAGGTTTCAGTTGTACCAGGAATTGATGGGCGAAAAATGTCAAAAAGTTATGGAAATACGATTCCACTTTTTGCGAGTGATGCAGAAATAGAAAAAGCAGTTATGTCTATTGTGACAGACTCTGGTTCTGAAAGACCAGAAAATGTATATGCGATACATAAGCTATTTAAAACCGAAGCAGAACTCACACCTCTTTATGAAGAAAACAAAGGAAAATATAAAATTCTGAAAGAAGCCTTAATTTCCGACCTTAAAGCGTTTATTGGTCCACTTCGTGAAAAACGAGCTCAGCTCGCATCAGATACAGACTATGTGCTTGATGTACTCAAAGAAGGTGGTCAACGTGCCCGAGAAAAAGCAATACGAAAGATGGATGAAGTAAAAGAGGTGATAGGGGTGAAGTTATACTAATTTCTTAATGAAAAATATAAAGGAATATCTCAAAAGTGTTCAATTTTCACTTAGCTATGCTTTTCGTTTTGTACCAAAAGAAACTCTAGCGATGATGTTAATTGTGATTATGGCCGGAGCATTACCATATGGAAGTGCATGGTTTTTAGGTAGATTGGTAAACGCGATTGTGATGGGGGCAAAAATGGCTTCATATGAAGGTATTTGGATTCTCCTTTTTTTATATGCCACTGTTAACGCACTTCCACATATTCTTGGAAATATTCGATTATTTATCAGTCGACACTGGAAACTTAAGTATTCCAAAGAATTAGAGTTAGATTTATTTGTACATCGAGAGAGAATTGATATTGCTACGTATGAAGATCCAAAATTTCAAGATTTACTCCAAAGAGCTTTTAGAAAAGGTCCATGGGTAGTCTTTGAACTTGCTTATTTTCAATTTGACTTTGCTCAAGAAGTTGCAGCGCTTATTATCGGTACTATTCTGGCAGTGCATTTCAATCCAATTATCTATCTTGTTGTAATTATTTCAGCATTCCCAAGTTTTATTATTGATACTAAGTATGCTACTCGCGGATGGAGTATTTGGGCTAAGGATTCTCCGGAACAAAGAAGGTTTTCAGATTTGAGGCATTATATTATGAATCGAACTCCACTGATCGAGACAAAACTTTTGCAATCAGGAGGGAAATTGATTAGTTGGATGCGCAAAATTCTTAGTGGTTTTATGCATAAACAACTTCAGTTGGAAAAGTCTCGAGTGTGGCAGACGACAGTAGCAGGGCTTATTGCATACATTGGTTTTGGAACAGCTCTGGTTATTTTAGTTAGGCAAATTATAAATGGAGATCTGGAAGTTGGTAGTTTAGTGTATATGATGGGTACTCTTGCAGCCGTTCGAAGTTCGATCGCTCGAATCATGTCTACGCTTGGATCACAATATGAAACCCATTTAACTGTCAAAGATGTTCGAGAGGTAGTGGAAACAGAATCAGTTATCGTAGATCCTATAAATCCTACTCATCTTAATCTCTCTTCTGCACCAGAAATTATATTTGAAAATGTGAGTTTTAAATATCCTCATTCTGATACATGGACTCTTCGTGAACTAAATATGAAGCTTGTTCCGGGTAACAAAATAGGTCTAGTAGGCAACAATGGTGCTGGAAAAACTACTTTTGTGAAATTACTGTGTCGAATTTATGATCCAACCGAAGGGCGGATTTTAGTAAATGGAGTAGATTTGCGTGATATTTCTACAAAAGAATGGTGGTCTTATCTTGGAATTATGTTTCAAGATTATGCAAGTTATGATTTTGTTGTTAAAGAGGCGATTGCTATTGGACGACCTGATTCAAACCTTAAACTCGACAAGGTGGTTGAAGCTGCACAAACTGCTCAAGCTCATGAATTTATTGAAGAGTGGAAAGATACCTACAACCAACAACTTGGGGTTGAGTTTGGAGGAAAGGAACCATCAAAAGGTCAGCGTCAGAAACTTTCAATCGCTAAAATTATTTATCGAAATGCATTTGTAATGATCTTGGATGAACCGACTGCTTCAGTTGATGCAGAGTCAGAAGCAAAAATCTTCGATTCACTAGAAGGTCTTTCAAAAGATACTACCGCTTTGCTTATTTCACATGATTTTTCAACAATACTTCAATGTAATCAAATTTTTGTATTTGAAAAAGGTAGGCTTATTGAGGAAGGTAGTCATGATATTCTTATTAAAAAGAAAGGTGTATACGCACACCTTTATGAATTGCAAGCAGAGCGATTTAGAAAATAAAGGACTCAGTAACTATTCTTGGAGCAAAATGATAGTGAATATACTCCCAGTTTACTTCTCGTTTGTTAGAAAAAAATTGTGTAGTTATGCCACAAGGGCACTTCTTGTTTTCTAAGAAGATTACTTCTAAGAAAACAATGTCGTACCACAAGGGCACTAATTGATCTCAACAGTAGTTGATACCCGAGAGCGGTACTAAAACGGATTACCGTTAAGAGCTCAATGTTGTACCACAAGGGCACTAATTGATCTCTAAGACGGATTACCGTTAAGAGCTCAATGTTGTCCACAGATCTTTTTTAATTAGATTTTTATATGAGCTATACTATAGGCATCTATGAAAGTGCTTTCTCCACATCGTGTCGAACGTCCTTGGGGATCTTTTGATGAGTTTGTTAAAAATACTCCATGCACAGTAAAAATAATTACTGTCAATCCAGGTGAGGCAATCAGTCTTCAGCATCATACACACAGAGTTGAGTTTTGGGTTGTGTTGAAAGGTACAGGTTTTATTACAGTAGGTGATGTACGAACTGAAGCTCATGAAGGTGATCGGTATAATATCGATGTTGGTACAAACCATCGTGCAGAAGGAGGAGAAACTGCGCTTGTATTTTTGGAAATATCAACAGGTGATTTTGATGAAGATGATATCGTGCGAGTTGAGGATAAGTATGGACGTATAGATAACATATGATTTTCTTTTATACACTCGGTCTTATATTAGTTCTTACAATCATCGTATTTTTCTACGTCACACATTCTCGGACAACATCTACACATAAACATCATAAAACACAAGCGGGCTTACGGAGACATCATAGCAATCCCTTACTATCTCCTCGTCCGTATACACACTGGCAGGCAGGAGGCACATTTAATCCAACTGCATTTACGGATGATGATGGTCGAGTACACATCATCTATAGAGCTGTAGGGGGAGATGGTGTCTCTCGTCTCGGATATGCTTCAAGTAAAGATGGTCTCCATTTTGATGATCATGAAAATTATCCTGTATTTTCAATCGAATATCCTGAGCAATCACTCACTCCACGACGATACGATCCAGTGTTGTATCCTTCGGGAGGTAGTTTTGGTGGATGTGAAGATCCTCGAATGGTTTGTATTGATGAAAGAATATATGTAACCTTTAGTGCATTTGATAATTGGGGATCAATCCGCATCGGTGTGATTTCTATTTTAAAACATGATTTGGTGAATAAGCGATGGAACTGGAGTGCTCCAATTCTTATTTCACCTGAAAAAGATGTGCATAAAAACTGGGTACTATTTCCTGAAAAAATACACGGAAAATTTGCAATCATACACAGCATTGTGCCTGAGATCATGATTGAGTACGTAGACTCTCTCGATGCTCGACTCAAACCGATTAGTAGTCCACGAAAACCAGGTCCTCAACCAGGTAGAGAGGAATTTTGGGATAACCAGATGCGCGGAGCTGGTCCACCACCAATTAAAACTAAAGATGGTTGGTTGTTGCTTTACCATGCATGTAGCCACGGTGATCATCGATATAAACTTGGCGCAATGCTTCTTGATCTCGATAATCCTACTCGGATTATTGGACGGTCTTCTCAGCCAATACTTACTTCAGATGAATGGTATGAAAATGATTGGAAACCGGGTGTGGTGTATGCATGTGGTGCAGTGGTGAGAGGGGATGTACTTCATGTGTACTACGGTGGAGGAGACAAACATATTTGTGTAGCCCAAACATCATTACCAGAATTACTCGTTTCTTTACGTAACAGTTATTAATTATTATCGCATATGTTTACACTGAATCGTTTTGAGTATAATCCGCTCTTATCTCCCAAAAAAGAACATCCATGGGAAGCGTACGCAGCATTTAATCCATCTCCAGCACAACATGGTGATAAGAAGTTTTTGATATACCGAGCGATGTCTGAACCAGATGAATTGCGAGAACCTCATATACAACTATCGGTGATTGGAAGTGCATCGTCATCAGATGGTGTGTTGTATACAGACCGAAGTGTTTTAGTGGCACCACAAGAATCGTATGATCAGTATGGATGTGAAGATCCTCGAGTAACAAAACTCGGAGATACATATTATGTGTTTTACACAGCTCTCGGAGGTGTGCCTTTTAGTGCTGACAATATTCGAGTTGCAGTAGCACTCACAAAAGATTTAAAGAATATAGACGAACGTCATAAAGTGACTCCGTTTAATGCGAAGGCGATGACGATGTTTCCTGAAAAAATAAATGGGAAAGTTGCAGTATTGTTGTCGTACCATACAGATGTTCCACCTTCAGATATATGTTATGCAGAATGCGATCAAGTTGAAGATTTATGGAGTGAATCGTATTGGAGTGAGTGGCAAAAGACACTTGATTCACATAAGTTGTCACTTAGACGTACCGAACGCGATCATTTGGAACTCGGTTCAACTCCAGTTAAAACAAAGGAAGGGTGGCTTGTAGTATATTCTCATGTTCAAAATTACAATAATGGAGCACCTGTATTTGGTGTGGAAATTGTACTACTTGATCTCGAGAACCCTCGTAAAGTTATCGGAAGAACAAAAGGTCCATGTATGGTACCTGAAGCATACTATGAAAAGGTTGGACAAGTTGCACATATTACATTTCCTACTGGTGCAGAAATAGAAGGAAGTAATTTTGTTATTTATTATGGAGCGTCTGATACTCATTGCTGTAAAGCAACCATACCACTCGATAATCTGCTGACGAGTTTGATCAATCCACACATGGACTCTATTGTGCGATATCCAGGTAATCCAATCATTATTCCTCGTCCGGGTATGGTATTTGAAGCAGGGGGAACACTGAATCCTGGTGCGGTGGACATAGATGGTACTGTGCATATTTTGTATCGTGCAGTTGCAGAAGGGAATATATCAACAATAGGCTATGCTACGTCACGTGATGGGTTGTCGATAGACTATCGCCATGATACACCAGTGTATGTTCCACGAGCGCCGTTTGAGATGAATGAAACAGGTGGTGCTCATGGGTGTGAAGATCCTCGACTGATACGGATCGGAGATACACTGTATATGTTGTATACAGCATACAATGGTGTAACTCCGAGAGTTGCACTTACTTCAATTTCAATAGAACATTTTTTGGCTCATGCATGGGATATGTGGGAGATGCCTCGAGCGATTAGTCCTGAAGGGGTTGTTGATAAAGATGCTATTTTCATACCAGAACCTATTAATGGTGCATATATGGTTATTCATCGTATTGGCAATCATGTGTGTGCGGATTTTGTACCGAGTCTACATCTCGATGAGGTTGTGTTGAAAGAATGTATTGATATTATTTCTCCCCGAAAAGGTATGTGGGACGGTGGTAAAGTAGGTATCTCTACACCTGCAATCAAAACAAAACAAGGATGGCTTGTGTTGTATCACGGTGTTTCTTCGAGTACAACATACCGTGTAGGGTGTGTATTGTTAGATCTTGAAAATCCAACAATTGTGAGAGCGCGAACAGCTATACCATTTTTTGAACCAATTGAAGAATATGAACAAAAGGGCGTTGTAGCACATGTTGTGTTTCCATGTGGGATTATTGAGCGAAATGGTGAAGTGTATATATATTATGGTGCAGCGGATGATAAGGTTGGAGTCGCAACTATTTCACTTGATAAACTATTAGCTATGCTTACTGTATAATATATCTATGTCTTTTACAGAAGCGAAACTTATTATATTTGATTTAGACTCAACGCTTGCAGAGAGTAAATCAACACTTACGCATTCAATGGTTGAGATATTAGAGCGGTTAATGAGTATTAAAAAAGTAGCAATTGTTTCTGGAGGTAATTTTCCTCAATTCGAAAAACAAGTTCTCACTCCGTTCACTCATCATGAGTGTTTTCGAAATCTGTATTTGATGCCAACTTCAGGTACACGTCTGTATGTGTACGAAAATAATATGTGGACATGTGTATTTTCAAGAGATCTCACTCCCGAAGAAAAACAAAAAATTACAAATGCTTTTTCTACTGTGCTCAATCATGTGCCTATTGTTTTTCCTGCAGAAATGTATGGAGAGCGCCTTGAAGACCGAGGGTCACAAATGAGCTTTTCTGCTCTTGGGCAAAATGCACCTGTTTCTGTAAAGGCGTTGTGGGACTCCGATCACAAAAAACGGGAAGAAATAGTACGAGAGCTCAAGAAAATAATTCCCGAATTTAATATTCAAATCGGAGGTATGACTACTATCGATGTAACTGCACTGGGTGCCAACAAAGCAACTGCTATTGATCGATTGCAAGAGTATTTAAAATTAACCGATGAAGAGGTGATTTTCGTAGGAGACGCTTTGTTTCCTGGAGGGAATGATTATCCTGCGATTTCTACAGGAGTGGAGTGTATCAAAGTCCAAAATCCCGCTCATACTGAAAAACTCATACAATCTTGGTTTTAACCCATCTCTGTGGTATATTTTTTGTATGAATCGAACATATATTGGGGAACTAAGCTCACATGTAGGTGAGACCGTATTAATCAAAGGGTGGGTAGCTGTACGTCGAGATCAGGGAAAGATGGTCTTTATGGACTTTCGTGATATGTCAGGAGTAGTGCAGTGTGTCGTATTACCAAACCATATTGAAGCAATTAGTGCTATAAAAGATGTGCGCCTCGAATGGGCACTCAGTATTACTGGTATTGTAAACAAACGTCCAGAGAAAAATGTAAAAACAGGAGTACTTAATGGAAATGTTGAGCTCGAGGTTACTGGGCTTGAAATTTTAGCAGAAGCTGCACCACTTCCGTTTGATATGTCTGTTGATGGGTATAACCTTGATCTTACGACAGAACTTGATAATAGGGCACTTGTGCTACGTCAGCCAAAAATACAAGCTATCTTCAAAGTACAAGAAACAGTTATTGATTCATTTAGGGAGTTCATGAAGCAGAATAAGTTTTTTGAATTTCAAGCTCCTGCCATAACTCCTGCAACAGCAGAAGGAGGGGCGGAGGTTTTTCAAGTTGATTATTTTGATAAAAAAGCATACCTCTCTCAGTCGCCACAGTTGTATAAGCAGATTGTAATGTCAGCATTTGAACGATGTTTTTCTGTAAACAAAGTGTTCCGTGCAGAACCTTCATCAACAACAAGACATCTTACTGAAATTGTTTCCTTGGACGCGGAAATGGCTTTTATTGATTCGTGGAAAGATGTGCGAGATATGGCAGAAGAAACAGTGCGTTTTATCTTGAAACAAATTGAGCTCAAAAATTCTGAACATATCAAGACTCTTGGAGCAACTCTTCCTGTTATGATTGAAAAAACACCAACACTTTCTCTTTCAGAAGTTCAGGAGAAAATATTTCAGAAATTTGGTCGTGATGTGAGAGGGGAGAAAGATACAAATCCACAAGATGAAAGAGAGATATGTGAAATCATAAAAGAAGAAACTGGTTCTGATTTTGTCTTTATTTATGGATATCCAACAAGAAAGAAACCTTTTTATGTTTATCCAAACCCTGAAAATCCTGAATTCAATGAGGGTATGGACCTAATTTGTCGAGGGGTTGAATGGCTTTCAGGCGGTCGACGTATTAATAACTACGAGCAGCTCATGAAGCATGTCGAGCTGTGGAATATGGATCCAGAGAAAATAAAAATGTTTCTTCAGGCGTTCAAGTATGGAGTGCCTCCTGAAGGTGGTTTTGCTTTTGGTGCGGAACGCATTACAATGCAAATTCTAGGTCTTAAAAATGTTCGTGAAGCTTCAATGTTTCCACGTGATATGAATAGAATAGATGAAAAATTAAGTGCGGATGGATTTTAACTGTGATCTTATTTGCTAAAACAGGTGAGGGAAGAGATCCGATGATGCAGTCTCCGGCAGAAATCTCTCCAGAGCAACTCCTTGAACTCAACATTTCACTGATGCAAAAGAAAAAAATATAAGATTGTAAAAACTACAGGGTGCTCTCTGTAGTTTTTATATATACAAAATGCCGGTGACCAAAAGGTCACCGGCTCTTCATTTACTACAGGTAGCGTTTAACTTCATCATCTTTGGACCACCACTCCTGTGGTGGCCCAAAGGGCATGTTTCTTTGATCAGGTTGTTCTGGCAGATCGATAATCTGCCTTCGAAAAACCTCCCTCGCCTCCCAAATTCCCATCACGACATATATCGTCGTGTGTGGGCCGTAAGGAGCCCGACCGTCTTTTGACTGGACGCACAGTACTACACATTTTCTTCCGTGACTATCCTGGATTTCCTTCTCCAGGAATGCCGTGTAGTCCGGGGCAAAATTGCCCACGACTGTCACAGCTAGGTTTCCACCAAAATACTCGGTCGATTTCTGACACGGTTTTCTTTTCAATTGTGGCAGTTTGCGTCCGGTGTGAGACATAAGTATTGCATCACACAGGTTGTAAAACAACGACACTGCTTTTGGATCATCGATGGTGTAGCCATCGATGATCACACACTGCTTCTCCCCAGTCAGCTTAATATCCCAAGGTACCCCTTTCGGGATACTAAAGATTAGTGCAGGGGAACCATCGTACCTCTTCCCTACACTAAGGTATTTGCTGAAATGCTCCACCGCCGCAAGTGTTTCTTCGGGATACGGCGGTATTGCTACCGCAAACTCGTCGTTATTTTGGTATCGTTGTCGTAATAGTTCCTTGTCTTTCTCGTGGTAAGACAAATCATAGGAGCTTCTCTCCTCTTTATCCGCTTTCTCAATTTCAAGAAATTGGATGATTTCTCCTTCGGTGACATCAGCTTTATACTTCCGGCCGAAGTCCCACGTCTTTTGCTTATTTGTTATTTTCTTTGCCAAAGGGTACCCCTCGGCATAGCCCCTAGTACCGTTCAGCTCAAACGTTCTGCCGTCGGCACATTCTCCGGCCATCCCGGAGTTACTGCTATAAATACAAAATTTCACAAGCATTTTCCCCTCCTTAAGGGTTTTTACTACACATACGTGTGCCTGCCACAAAGTGGTTCAGGTGTATGTGTAGTTACTGCATTTTTCAGACCCCTTCGCATCGGGGAAAATGTCTTACCAAAGGTATTTCTACCATGGAAGACGATGTGTGTAGATAGGGAAGTATATACCTCCACACATCGTCTTCCATGAACGGGTATATCAATGAACTGTATGGTTATATTATATACCATATACATATATTTGTCAAGTAGTTAGTTGACAAATATATACATATTATTTACTATAAAAAAGTAATGGAAAATTGTGCAACACAGCTGAATATGCGAAAAACCCACCGAGATACATCAATCTTCGGGTATTTTACCTATATTTCTGTGTTGCCACGGCTCCTGTAGCTGACTATACAATCTTTAATCTCCTAAAGAATCCGTGGCTTTACAGAAGCTACGGATTTTTTGTAAAGCATGTTGTTCTTTCAAAGGAGAAGAAATGTCCAACACTATCGAAGAAAAAGAACCTGTTGTGTTTTTGATGGGTAAACGCATTTACATGCGCCCCGTTGAACTCGCTGACGCCCCTGTTTTGCAGCGGTATGCAAATGACCCTGGGGTAAGACGAATGGTTAGTAACCAGTTTCCACACTCTTTGATTTCTGAAGAAGAGTGGATCAAAAAGTTATCGAAGGATAGTACGAAAGAAGTTGTTCTCGGTATTGTACTCAAGGATACTGATCAGGTGATCGGTGTCATGGGTTTACATCACATCAATTGGAAAGATCGTACCGCTACTACCGGCGCAATTATCGGAAAAGAAGAGTGGCGAGGAAAAGGGTACGGTACTGAAGCAAAGATGCTTTTTCTTAACCATGCGTTCAACGAACTGAACTTACGAAAAATTTGTTCAGTTGCTCTTGAATTTAATCAGTTGAGTTTAGGTTTCAATGCTAAATGTGGGTACAAAGAAGAAGGTCGCCAAAAAAAGCATGTGTTTGTAAATGGTGACTATGTCGACGTAGTTCTCACTGCAGTGTTTCGAGAAGATTTTCTTCCTTTATGGAAAGTATACAAAGAAAAGTATCCTTCCTAGAACAATCGTCCAAGGACTCCCCTTGGACGATTATTTTTTAACATCGTGGCACAAAAAAAGGAGGATCACGCAACAACACCAGCATTAGGTTGTTGAGATATCCTCCAAAAGCAAGAGTGTCAGTACAAGAGACTGTAATGTCTTCTTTATATACTATATACGCTACAGTGCATGTGCTCAAGCGCATCTGGGGACAGTCGTTATAGAGTGTCTCGGTGTTTTACGGTATGATACATGAGTGGATACAATCGATTATAATGTCAAAACAGATGTGTTCGAAGGACCGCTCGATGTCCTGCTATCAATGATTGAAAAAAGAAAACTTTCAATTAGTGATATTTCTCTTGCAAAAGTGGCGGATGATTATGTTGAATATGTACGCAGTCAAACAGATTTTCCTCTTTCAGATTCGGCTTCATTTATCTTGATTGCATCAACATTGGTACTCATTAAGTCAAAGTCTCTTCTCCCAACCCTTTCACTTTCGGAAGAAGAAGAAAAAAATATTGATGATTTGGAAACACGACTCACACTTCATCAGTACTATAAACATAAGGCTGCTTTACTTAAGCGTATGTTTGGGGCGAGTATTCTTTTTTCACAGGTTCCTAAAAAACAAACCACAATAGTGTTTACACCAGATAAAAAAACAAACCTTGCTTCACTGAAAGAGGTGATTGTGAATGTTATCTTGAACATGCCTCAACCTAAAGTTGTGGCACATACCACAGTGCGTAAAGTTATGAGTTTAGAGGAAGCGATCGTGAGTTTAACAGACCGTATTGGTCGTCATCTCAAACTCAATTTTAAAGAATTTGCGGGTGTGGGAAAACAAGAAAAAGTTGCGGTAGTGGTGCATTTTTTGGCAATGCTCGAATTGGTTAAACAAGGAGTAATACAGGTGCATCAAGAACGACCTTTTCATGATATCCAAATGGAAAGTAGTATTGTGGGGGTTCCTCGTTACTAAGCTTTTATATGTAACATTCATCCTATTATGATTGAACAAAAAATAGAATCAATATTGTTTTATAAAAATGAACCTGTAGCACTAAAAGATTTGGTGGAGTGGCTTGAAGTGTCTGAGGAAGAAGTACGTCGAGGGCTCGATATGCTTAGACAAAATTTGTCACACAGAGGTATCCTTTTATTAGAGAATAAGGAAGAATACTCACTAGTTACTCATCCAGACAGTGCGCCACTTATTGAAAAAATAGTAAAAGATGAATTATCTAAAGATTTGTCACAAGCATCTCTCGAAACATTGGCGATAGTGGCATATAAAAGTCCAGTCACTCGAAAAGAAATAGAGTATATTCGAGGAGTAAATGCGGGATTTTCAATTAGAAATCTCTTGTTGCGTGGGCTGATAGAAAAAATTCCAAGTAAGCTTGATGAGAGGATTTACCTGTACACACCCACCTCCGATGCGTTAAAATACTTAGGTATCACATCTGTACAAGAATTACCTGAATACGAGGCGGTCAAAAAAGAAATTGATCACCGCAGTAGTGCACTTCAACAAACTGAAGAATAATGGAACAACAGACAGAAAAAAACGATATAAGCATACCGTTATTTGCTTTTAATATTGTCCTTGTGGGGCTCGTGATTGGTCTTGGTTTTTTGATATACCAAGTGGATGCACGCAAGGAGCGTATTACAGGAGATCAAAAGTCTACAACTCAGGTTTCTTTTTCTGTTCCAGCAGTTCAAGCACAGTCGTTTATAGTGTGGGATATTGTAGATCAAAAAGTGATTGCTGAAAAAAACTCAAACGTCTCACGTCCGCTTGCATCACTTACCAAAGTGATGTCTGCACTCGTGGCACGCACACTGCTTCCTGAGCATAGTACAGTTACGGTAAAAAAAGAATTTCTCACCGAAGAGGGTGATACAGGTCTACGGGATGGGGAAGTGTTTGCATTGTCAGACCTCCTTGATTTTTCACTCATTGTTTCTTCCAATGATGGTGCACGGTCAATCGCGTCTGTTGCGGGTGCATTTAAGCTCGGTACAAAAGATTACACACTCGGAAGAAAGGAATTTATTGATGAAATGAACGTGTATGCAAAACGTCTTCAACTTTCAACAATGTCTTTTTCGAATGAAACTGGTCTGGATATGAATGAAAAACTGGCAGGTGGATATGGGTCTGCAGAAGAGGTGGCACTTTTATTTGGATATATTCTCGATCAATATCCAGAACTTCTCGAAGCAACACGGATTCCAAAAGAAACGGTGTATTCAACTCAATATTCACATGAAGCAGTCAATACAAACGATAGGTTAAGCGATATTCCCAATGTTATTGCATCAAAAACCGGTTTTACAAATCTCGCAGGTGGAAATCTTGCTGTGGTATTTGATGCAGGATTTGGTAGACCGATTGCGATTGTGGTACTCGGATCAACAGCAGAAGGGAGGTTTGGTGATGTAGTAGCTCTTGCATCTTCAACACTGCAGTATCTGAAGCAGTAAGAAAATAATTGAATATATAAGGATTATTATTCAATTTTGGATAAAAAACGCTTTTCGGCTATACTTTGATTATGTGTGGAATCGCAGGCGTCATAGGCGCACAAACAGCAGAAAAACGAGCTCTGATTAAGAAAATGACAGAGGTGATTCATCATCGTGGTCCAGATCAAGATGGTTTTTTTTCTGATGACCGAGTGGCGCTTGGTATGCGTCGCCTTTCGATTATTGATATCTCTGCAGGGAAGCAACCTATCGAAAATGTTGATGGTAGCCTCCTCATCTTTTTCAATGGAGAAATTTATAACTACAAAGAACTTCGGGCAGAACTGTTGGCAGAAGGACGTATTTTCAAAACACATTCTGATACTGAAGTGATCCTGCAGATGTACGAAGCTCATGGTCCAAAGTCCGTTTCTCGGCTTCGGGGAATGTTTGCGTTTTCTATATACAATAAAGAAACTGGAAAAATATTTATTGCCCGCGACTTTTTTGGTATTAAGCCGTTGTACTATTGGAAACAGGGAAATGAAATCAAAGCGTTTGGCTCTGAGATTAAAAGTATTCTCGAACATCCTGAATACAAAAAACAAGTCAATCATGAAGCCGTTTTTAATTATTTACGGTTTCAGTACAATCCAATAGAAGAAACATTCTTTAAAGATATTTTTGTACTTAAGCCAGGTCATACACTTACTATTGATACAAAAAAATGCACCCATCAGATCGAGCAGTACTGGGACTTTGACTTTGCGCCTGAAACCACAAGAAATTTTGAAGAGACAAAGAAAGAAATTGTCGATACGCTTCGGGACTCAGTTGCTCATCACATGATCAGTGATGTGCCCGTCGGTTCATTTCTTTCTGGGGGAGTGGATTCATCCATCATAGCTTCGCTTATGAATGAAGTTATAAGTCATGAGTCAATAGTCAATAGTGAAAAGAAAAGAATACTCAAAACATTCACTGTAGGTTTCGATGTTTTAACTGAGGGTAAAGAAGCATTGACCACATCAAGTTTTCTCGGTACGGACCACACAGAAATAACCATTGATCCTGAAACGTATTTTGATGTATTACCAAAACTCGTATGGCATTTCGATGAGCCTGTAGCAGACCCGTCTGCGATAGGGTTGTATTTTGTTGCAAAAGAAGCTCGTAAAAAGGTTACTGTAGTACTTTCTGGAGAAGGAGCAGATGAGTTGTTTGGAGGATACAATATCTACTTACAACCAATTGATCAAAAGAGATTAGCCTGGGTCCCTCAGTGGTTTTTGAAGATGTTGACTCGTATACCGTTTGAATTCTGGGGTAAGAACCATGCAAAACGAGCGCTGCAAAAACTTGAAGATTGGTATATTGGCAATGCTTCTATCTTTACGAGTGAACAAATACACCGATTGTGGAAAAGTACTCGTCCGCAGGTACACTCACTTGCTCCATTGTATGCGAAAGCAACAGGAAGTGATTCGCAGAAAATGCAATACATAGATATCCACACATGGCTTGTTGGTGATATTTTGGCAAAAGCGGATAAGATGACGATGGCAAATTCTCTTGAGCTTCGAGTACCTTTTCTCGATATTGAAGTAGCAAAACTGGCGCGTACTCTCCCTGATACGTTCAAATGGAAAGGTTCAACGACTAAGCATATACTTCGAGAAGCATTTAAAGGAATTATTCCGGAAGAAACACGTCATCGACGTAAGCTTGGTTTCCCGACACCGATACGAACCTGGCTTCGTGACCCGATGTGTCCGGTCTACAAAGCAATTAGAGAATCAGAGTACATCAAAGAGCATCTCGATACATTCTTTATTGAAAACCTTATCTCAGACCATATCGAACATAAGAAGGATAATGCAAGACATATTTACATTCTCTATATGCTTGCTCTCTGGTATAATATTTTCATAGCTGGAAATCCCATATCTGACTAATTTCGTTGTTGGACTGCAAAAAATAATTTCCGCCGTACAGTGAGTATGTCTACAATTATTTTTCTGGTCCGCCTAGAAATTAGTTCAGCTCTGTGATTCCCTCATCAAGTAATCAAAGAATTTCAAAATAACCATGAACATCGACGTACTTAAAGTTCTTATTCCGAGTATTCTCTCCTTTGTTATCGGTATCGCGATAACACCATTTTTTACGCATTATTTTTATGCGTATAAGATGTGGAAGAAAAATCCTCGAACAGCATCTGACAATCCCGAATCTACATCACAAGAATTTAATCGAATTCATAATACAGCAAAAGAAGTCAGTACTCCGCGGGTAGGGGGTGTGATCATATGGTTTTCTGTGCTCTGTACTGTTGCGGTTATGTTTGTATTGGCGGCACTTTTCCCAAATAGTCTCACGGAAAAATTGAACTTTCTTTCACGTAATCAAACATTAATCCCACTTGCTACACTCGTTCTCACTGCGCTTATCGGTCTTGTAGATGATATGCTTCAAATATCAGGCAAAGGATCATATGCAAAAGATGGTTTAGCATATAGAAAAGTAAAAATCATTTCAGTTATACTGATTGGACTCGCTATTAGTTTGTGGTTTTATATTAAACTTCAGGCAACAACGATTCATATACCATTTGGAGGTGAGTTTGAGCTTGGATTGTTCTTTATACCATTTTTTATTGCAGTTATGCTTGGTACGTTTTCGACAAGTGTGATCGACGGTATGGATGGGCTTGCAGGAGGCATTATGGCAACGATTTTTACTGCATACAGTGTGATTGCGTACTTCAATAACCAAATCGATCTTGCTGCATTCTGTGCGGTTGTGGGCGGTGCGACACTTGCCTTTTTGTGGTTCAATATTCCACCTGCTCGATTTTATATGGGAGAAACAGGTATTTTGAGTCTCACAGTCACACTCTCTGTTGTGGCATTTCTCACAAACTCAGTGTTATTTTTGCCGATTATCGCTGTCCCACTTGTTGCCACAACTCTTTCTGTGATTATTCAAATTTTTGTGTATAAAAATTTTAATAAAAAACGTGTGTTTCGAGTTGCTCCACTCCATCACCATTTCGAGGCGCTTGGGTGGTCACGGGAGAAGATAGTGATGCGATATTGGGTGATTGGGGTAGTGTGTGCAATATTGGGTACGATATTAAGTATGGTGGGTTAATAATCGACTTTCAGATTTGAGCAAAGTTCGCGAAGGACAAGAAAAATAATTGGAGGCGTATACTTATACGGTGAGAATTATTTTTTGAAGTCTGACAAAGAAATTTGCCAAATATGGAAGTCAGAATAGTACATGTCACAAAATTTAAATGTTTAAAACTGGAATAAAAGTTGATATACCCTTTCTTGTTTCTCTGATCATCTTAGTGGTGGCTGGTTTTCTTATATTTAGTTCAGCGTCATTGGGTTTGCTGTCAAAGAATAGTATTAAATATGCAAATGTTGCATTCAACCAAACTTTTTTTGGTCTATTTCTCGGATCTTTGGCATGTTTAGTGACATCAAAAATCCCGTTTCATTTTTACAAAAAGAATGCATTTTTTATTTTCATTGTAGGTGTTGCACTTACATTGCTTGTATTTGTACCAGGTCTGAGTCTCAGTCATGGAGGTGCAAAACGATGGGTTACATTTAAAGTTATTTCATTTCAACCTGCTGAATTTTTGAAAATTGCATATGTGATTTATTTTGCTGCATGGGTAGCGCGTGCAAAAGAAAACATAAAAACAATTACACATGGACTCTTACCGTTTGTGGTAGTTACAGGAATTGTCGGAACGGTACTGCTTGCACAACCTGACACAGATACGCTGATTGTTGCTGTATCGGCGGGACTCGCAGTATTTCTCGCTGGAGGTGGGCGATGGAGACATGTACTTCTGTTAGGTATTATTGGTGTAATTGGTTTGGGTGTGGTGGCATATACACGTCCATACGTCAAAGCACGTATTACTACGTTTATGAGTCCGCAAGATAATGCTCAAGGAAGTGGATATCAGATACAACAATCGCTTATTGCGGTTGGTTCTGGAGGGTTGTATGGGAGAGGGTTCGGTCAAAGTATTCAGAAATTTAATTTTTTACCTGAACCGATTGGAGATTCGATTTTTGCGGTTTCCGCAGAAGAATTTGGTTTTATTGGGAGTACACTGCTGGTGTTACTGTTTGTGTTTTTTGCATTACGTGGACTCAAGATTGCTGTTTCCGTCCCAGATCCGTTCGGTAGACTTTTGATTGTAGGAATTGTTATACTCATCATATCTCAAGCATTTGTAAATATAGGGGCAATGGTTGGTATTTTACCACTCTCGGGTATTACGTTACCGTTCGTAAGTCACGGAGGAACTGCATTATTTATTACACTTGCTCAAGCGGGAATTATTTTAAATATTTCTAAAACAGCACATAAACGCAAGTAATTTATCATATGAAAATTTTATTTACCGGTGGAGGTTCAGGTGGTCATTTTTATCCAATCATTGCGATTGTTGAAGAAATAAACCAACTGGCAAAAGAAAATAAACTTATTGGTCTTGAGCTTTTTTATATGTCACACTCTCCGTACAACGAAGGGTTGTTGTTTGAACATGGTGTAACATTTAAGAAAAATACCGCAGGTAAACTACGGGTGTATTTTTCACTGATGAATATTGTTGATATGTTTAAGACAGCGTGGGGAGTGATTGTGTCACTATGGGCAATCTTTACTATCTACCCTGATGTTATTTTTGGTAAAGGTGGATACGCAAGTTTTCCGGCGCTTCTTGCAGGTAAACTGCTGAAGATTCCTGTAGTGATCCATGAATCAGACAGTGTTCCTGGTAGAGTAAATGCATGGGCGGGGAAGTTTGCTGCACGTATAGCGATTTCGTATCCGGAATCAGCAACATATTTCCCACAAGGAAAGACTGCCTATACAGGCAATCCTATTCGCAAAGATATTATGCATGCGCTCTCATCGGGTGCACATGAATATCTCGGACTTGATCCACATATTCCTACGATTCTCGTTATCGGTGGGTCTCAAGGTGCACAGCTTATCAATGATACTGTAGTGGATGCATTGCCACGGTTGGTTCAGAAATATCAGATTATTCACCAGACAGGAAAAAATAATTTTAATATGGTCAAAAACACAGCGGATGTGGTGTTGCTCACCAATGAATTTAAAAAACGATATCAGCCGTTTGATTATCTCAACAATCTTGCATTACGAATGTCTGCTGGAGCAGCGAGTTTGGTTATATCTCGAGCAGGGTCGTCGTTGTTCGAGATCGCTTCCTGGGAAAAACCTGCTATTGTTATTCCAATTACCAAATCAAACGGAAACCATCAGCGGATGAATGCATACGCATATGCACGCACAGGAGCTGCTGTTGTCCTTGAAGAAGCTAATCTTTCTGGTAATATCTTGAGTGCAGAGGTTGATCGGCTACTTGATAACCCTTCAGTACTCGCGCAGATGTCTGAAGCAACCAAAACTTCACAGCATCCAGATGCGGCACGAAAGATTGCAACAGAAATTTTAAATATTGCACTCGATCACCAGAAGTCATAGTCCATCAAGTTCGTAAAGTCCGTAAAGTCGAAAGTAAATGCATTTGAAGCGGACTTGATGGACTTTATAGACTTTAAGGACTTTTGACTCAACAATCACTTAATTATCATGAATAACAAAAATCAACCTATTGTTACTCGTTTCGCACCGTCACCAACGGGTTTTATGCATGTAGGTAGTGTGCGTACTGCGCTCTATGCGTGGCTCTGGGCTCGAAAAAACAACGGAACATTTATTCTTCGTATTGAAGACACCGACAAAGAAAGAGAAGTTGAAGGTTCTGTAGTACATATCCAAGAGTCATTGAAATGGCTCGGGCTTGAGTGGGATTTTGGTCCAGGTGTTCCGGGTCCTGCAGGTTCGTATATTCAGTCTGAGCGTCTTGATATATATCGCAAGTATGCACAGATATTGATTGACAAAGGTTTTGCGTATGCAGATCCGTACTCTGAAGAAGAGCTCGAGGTATTACGTCAAAAAGCTGAAGAGGAAAAACGTCCTTTTTTGTATCGTGAACATCGAAAAGAAACTACCGAAAGCTGGGATGGAAGTAAACCGCTTCGGTTCAAGGTGCCTGTGCTCAAACGATATGAGTGGAATGATGCAGTGTGGGGCAGTCTCTCAGCAGGAGAAGAAGCTCTGGATGATTTTATTTTGATAAAGTCAGATGGATATCCGACCTACAACTTTGCGCATATTGTTGATGACATTGAAATGAAGGTGACACACGTAATGCGTGGACAAGAGTTTATTTCTTCGACTCCAAAGTTTCTTTCCTTGTATGAAGCACTGGGAATAGAGGCTCCTGTTTTTGCAACACTTCCGCCGATCATGGCTCCTGATGGAAAGAAAAAGCTTTCTAAACGAGATGGTGCAAAAGATTTACTTGAATACAAAAAAGAAGGGTATATTGCCGATGCATTTATAAACTTCCTTGCGCTTTTGGGATGGAATCCTGGCACTGATCAAGAGATATTTTCACGTGATGAATTAATTAAAGCATTTGATATTACTAAAATTCAGCATTCAGGTGCAGGACTCAATGAGGAAAAACTCAATTGGATAAATCGAGAACATATTAAGAAATTGAGTGTTGAAGAGCAATTTGAAACGCTTACTCGTTTTGTACCGGAAAACATCACCTCACTTCCGCACTATACAGAAGGAATGCTTAAAAAAGTTGCGCATTTGATTATTGAGCGTATCGAAAAATGGAGTGATGTGGAGAAACTTTTTGCAGAAGGTGACTTTGCGTATTTCTTTAGACAACCAACATATCAAAAAGAAATGTTGTATTGGAAAGATGAAAAAGATGCAGAAGTAACAAAAAAGCGACTACAAAAAGTGCTCGAGCTTATTTCTGATGCAGGTGATGAGCATTTCAAGGATGCAGAAACGACAAAAGCCTTGATTTGGGACTATGCAAATACAGAAGGACGGGGACAGGTCCTCTGGCCGACACGTGTAGCACTTTCAGGACGTGAAAAATCTCCCGATCCGTTTAATCTCCTGTCTCTTCTCGGAAAGGAAGAGTCTATTTCGCGCATTAGAAAGGTTATTGAACTCCTAAAGTAATACAATATTTTTATAATCATTCAATATTGACATTCTGTCTATTATATGTAATATAGTGGGAAGTAGTTCGTTGTAAAATAAGACCTAAGAAAAGGTAAAAGATGGAATTCAAAGAATTCTGGAATCAGTACAGCTGGGTAATTCTCGCTGCACTGTTCGTATTGTTTCTGACTCTCTACAAGTGGACCCTCCGGTTGCTTGGGGTGTATATTATCCCAGACAATTGCATCGGCACCGTCGTCAAAAAGTTTGTGCTTTTCGGTGCGAACAAACAACTGCCCCCGGGCAAGATCGTCGCTCTCAAGGGCGAGGCCGGCATTCAGGCCGATACGCTTGCCCCCGGTCTACACATTGGCCTCTGGCCGTGGCAGTACGATGTCACCATTGAAGAACAATGGGTCGTCGAACCCGGACATGTTTGTGTAATTGAAAGTTGTGATGGTCAACCACTTCCTCCCGGGCGAATCATCGCGCGGCAAGTGAACTGTGACAACTTCCAGGATGCGCGTGCATTTTTGGAAGGTGGCGGTGAACGTGGTCCACAGATGGGGCTACTATCACCAGGTACCTGGCGCATAAATACGCTCGTCTTTTCTGGAACCGATGTGGAAATGACAACTATCGAAGCGGGGGAGATCGGCGTCGTCGAGGCGCGTGACGGAAAGCCGCTTACCGGTGGCCGCATCATCGGCCAAACCGTCGAGTGCGACTCGTTTCAAGATGCCCGCGCCTTCATCGAAGGTGGCGGCGAACGCGGCCCGCAAATGGCAATCATTCCACAGGGAACCTATCGGATCAACACGGTATTGTTCCATGTGGAAAAGGCGAAGGTTACTGACGTGCCCGATGGCAAAATCGGCATCATCACCACCCGTGAAGGTACTCCGCTCAAGACTGGCGACATCGCTGGTCCGGAAGTTCCGGGACATAACATGTTCCAGGATCCTATGGCTTTCGTCAAAAATGGCGGAAACAAGGGTCTGCAAGAACAGGTGCTCCTCAACGGCCGTTACTTCATCAATCCGAAGTTTGCAACCGTCGAATTCGTCGATCAGACGAACGTCCCGATTGCGAATGTCGGTGTCGTGGTGGCGTATGTTGGACGAGATGGAAAAGATGTCACCGGCGAGAATTTCCGTCACGGCAACCTTGTTGCGACTGGTGAAAAGGGTGTCTGGGTCAACCCGCTTGACCCGGGCATGTACCCGATCAATCCGCACACCCACAAAGTGAAGATTGTGCCGACGGCGAACGTGGTCCTCAACTGGGCCACCGGGCGCACCGAAAGTCACAATCTGGATGCAAAGTTGTCCACGATTACCGTCCGATCCGCGGATGGCTTCTCGTACAACCTCGACGTCTCGCAGATCATCCATATCCCGCGCAACGATGCCCCTCGGGTCATCGCTCGTTTCGGGAGCATGGAAGCGCTCGTCACTCAGGTGCTCGAGCCGACCATTGGCAACTACTTCCGTAATACGGCGCAGGGTTCAGATGTCATCGATTTCCTGACCAAGCGCACCGAGCGGCAGAAAGAAGCAAAAGAGGCCATCGCTCGTGCCCTCGCCGACTACAATGTCGGTGCTGTGGAAACCCTCATTGGCGACATCAATCCGCCCGCGGAATTGATGAAGCCTTTGACCGAACGTAAGGTTGCAGAAACGCAAAAGCACACCTTCGAAGTGCAGACCGAAGCCCAGGCGCAACGCCAGCAGCTCGAACAAGCCAAAGCCCTCGCCGATACGCAGCCCGAAGTCGTGGCTGCGGAACGGAAAGTTGCCATTGCCAAGTTCAACGCCGAGTCGGCTGTTGCTGAAGCTAAAGGTCACGCTGAGTCCAAGACCATCAATGCCAAGGCCGACGCCGAAGTGACCCGTGTCACCGGTGACGCCGAAGCGAGCAAAGTGCTCGTGATTGGTGAGGCTGAGGCAAAGGTCATCAAGCAGAAGATCGAGTCCATGGACGCGGGCAACTATGCTGTCGTCCAGGTCGCTCAAGCTCTGGCCACGGCTGGGGAAAAGGGGATGAAGATCGTCCCCGACGTCCTCGTCAACGGTGGCAGTGCCACTGGCGGCAATGGTGGCTCGATCGTTGATGTCCTGATGGCGAACCTGATTCGGGACAATCTGAAACCACGCAACTAAAAATTGCTCTCAAAAATTAAAAGTTGTCTTGGTTTGCAGGACAATTTAGTACAAATAAGCAAAAGCCTCGGGACGGTTGTCCCGAGGCTTTTTTCGTATCTAGAAAGCAACAGAAAAAATCAAAAGTTTTTAAAGTTAAGAATGTGTTTTTATATTTACTTTGGACTTTACGGACTTGATGGACTTTCGACTAAAACTCTAATTTTTTGGTATACTTACCATATGCGTATTCGTCCCTCGTACAGTCTTTTTCTGTTAGTGGTTTATTTCCTCTCCGGATTCTTTTTCATCTCACCTGTATTTGCTCAAAACAAAGCAGAAGAGCTTCAAAGTAAAATTGAAGAACGTAATAACCAAATCAAGGCACTTGAAGCAGAGATAAATCTATACAATAAAGAAGTAGAGCGAGTGGGAAAGGAAGCAAAAACACTCCAGAATACTATTAAAACCCTCGATGTTACTCAAAAAAAAGTAACTACGGATTTGACGTTGACCGAACGAAAGATAAGTAAAAGTAGTCTTACGATCGATGAGCTTGGAAGTACTATTAAAACGACAGCAGAACAGATCGATGCAAATACAGAAGTGATTCGCAACCTTATTAATGAGATATACCAAACAGAAATAGAAACTCCTGTTGAAAATTTTCTACAGTATAAAACGTTTACGGATATGTGGAATGGTTTGGATTCGATCAAGCAAGTACAAAAGCAAATCAAAATAAAAACAGAAGATCTGGTTGACCTTAAAGGTAATCTTGCTGACAAAAAAACTAAAACAGAAGCAGAGAAAGAACGTCTTAAGTTGTTACAAGATAATCTTGAAGATCAAAAAAAAATAGTTGAATACAACAAACAAGAAAAAGCAAAAATACTCGCTCAGACAAAAAACACTGAGGCTGCATACAAAACACTGCTCAAACAAAAAGAAGAACAAAAAGCTGCATTTGAAAAGGAGTTGTTTGCGTATGAGTCACAGTTGCAACTTGAAGTTGATCCGACACGTCTACCGGGTTCTCGACCAGGGATACTTTCATGGCCACTTGATAAGGTAATTATCACTCAACGATTTGGTAAAACATCAGCATCAAAACGTCTCTATGTGTCTGGTTCACACAATGGTGTAGATTTCGGTGCATCAGTAGGTACTCCAGTTAAAAGTGTTCTTGAGGGTGTGGTGATAGGAACAGGGAACACTGACTTGGTAAAAGGGTGTTATTCATTTGGAAAATGGGTAATGGTCAAACATCCAAATGGACTTTCGTCCGTGTATGGGCATCTTTCGATAATTAAAGCAGTTGAGGGGCAGAGTGTGGCAACAGGTGATGTGATTGGTTATAGCGGAAATACAGGTTACTCTACTGGACCACACCTTCATCTTGGCGTGTATGCGTCTCAGGGTGTGCGTATTGAAAATCATGTGAATAGTCGTGCATGTAAAAGTGCAAAAATGCCTATCGCTGATATCAAAGCATATCTCGATCCATTCGAATATCTCCCTGAGCTATAATCATCAAATCTCCCAACCCCCTATCCAAGGACTCCCCTTGGATGGGGAAGCGGTTCATCCAAGGGGAGTCCTTGGATTGATCATTTGGTGTGTAAAAAAGGGCGCCCGGTTGTGGGCACCCTTGATGTCGACAGTGCGGTCATGTGAAGCTTGCAAGCGCATTGTCGCGGTTATCAAACAAGAGCTTTTGTGGAATGCCATTCGTTTGAAACGAATGTCTTACGAAGCGTTTTGTGTTGTAAAACGCAATCTTGATTCCACTTATTTGTTTTATATACTCCGCGATTTTGTTTGCGGAGGTGTTGTCGACGGTATGGACTTTATCCATATCAATCAAAATTGAGCGTCCTCCTTCATGTAGCTCCTTGATTGTGTTACAAAGACGTGTGCAGATAAGATCATTTTTTTCCCAGTTCTCTCCTGGTCCGTAAAACAGGATTTCGACAACCGTTTGTCCTATGTCTCTTACGCTAAGTAGCATATACCTCCTATATATTAAAAAACATTTTTTCAATTTTTTGTCAAACAAAAACGCCGGGGGTGCCGGCGTCTAAGGTAAATCTTCTTTAGGCTCGAGTGTGTGCGAGCCCGGGGTGCATCTGTCCTGTCTGTTGAAAGTGTAACAGGTGTAACGCACCGGTTGTGATATCGTGAAGTCGGTGCCCCACAACATTCAGAGTGTCATCGTCGACATCTGTGATCTGTTTCGCAAGAATCTCAGGACATCTTCTCTCAAAAATCTCGAGAATTTTTTCTGAATCAAGTGATACGTACGGGTGTGCTGCCCGTACGACATCTTCTACATATCGCTTTGCCCACTCATGCATAACCATGCTTCGTCCGCCTCCATGTAAAAAGTATAATAAAGATTTGTTTTAGTCAAGGATTCTAAATAGAGACATAATGTTGTATAGTAAGTACATGAATAACATCTCTTCTGTATCACAAAATGGTTTTATTGCTACGTTTGTGTTGGTGATCATCGCACTGCTCACACTTCAGTTTGCATTTCATATTGATGTGTTGTCGATTCTCAAGTCTCCACCAATGCTCACTATCTCGTATGCAATTATTAAATACGCGTTGATTGCATGGGATGGTATTGTAAACCTCTATCACTTTATCTTTTCGTAATCTATGAACTGGGACAAGAAATTTACACAATGGGTTGGCTCAAAATCTTCTGTAGTCGCTCATACAGTCTTTTTCATTGCAATGTTTGCATTGTATTTTTTTGGTGTGGCCTTTGATACGATATTGCTTGTACTCACTACACTTGTATCACTTGAAGCTATCTACCTCGCTATTTTCATTCAAATGACGGTCAACCAAAACACACAAAGTCTCGAAGAGGTTGAAGGAGATATTGAAGAGATTAAAGAAGACGTGGATGAAATCCAGGAAGATGTCGAAGGTATTGAAAAAGATATTGATGTGAT
>CAYRYA010000002.1:100084-108956 GCA_964428435.1 uncultured Candidatus Saccharibacteria bacterium
ACGTGGATGAAATCCAGGAAGATGTCGAAGGTATTGAAAAAGATATTGATGTGATCCAAGAAGATGTGGATGAAATTTCTGAGGATATCGAGGAAATTCAGACTGATGTGGATGAGATTGAGAAAGATACGGACACAATGCAACAAAAAGCAGAAAAACAAAAAGAGATTGATTTGGATATGATTCAAAATACACTTAAAAAACTGGTAGAAGAAGTAGAAAAACTAAAAGGGAAGTAATATTAAAATTTACACCCCGCTGAGGCCTTGAGCCTTGGCGGGGTGTGTCGTTATTCTTTCAGGTCCACAATGCTGTAGTTCGAAAAATCAACCCCCGATCACATGATGCGGTCGGGGGTATGGCAGGACTAGTCCACGAACTCTGAGAGCAATGTTTCCCTGGGTAGCTCGAGTTGGGTACCGTTGATTCGAATGCGTTTTTGGACAACATGGCCAAGAAGTTGGGGATCATCCAAAACAATCATGTGAAAGAAAGAGCGCGGGTACTTGTGGATGTTTATGTGGTAGTTACTGCTTTCAGTACGTTTCACCACGAAAATATTTTGGAAATGAAGGGAAGAATCCTTCTTAGAGCGTTTGATGATACCTTTGAATACTGCGACAGGATCATTTTCCTCTTCGGTTACCCGATGCATGTTTGTGTCTCCGTTCAGTACATCCACTGACGGAAGAAAACATAGGTTATTTGTCCAGCTTGTTGGGGCAGGTGCAGTGCCGTAATCACCGTGGACATGCACATTCACCTCTACTGCATATCGCTCGATAAACCAACTACTTGCGACCGGGAAACCGTCAGGTACTTCATGTTCAAAATGATAAGTAAGGGCTTCCACCACTTTCTTTAAACCAAAGTTTGCCTGGGCCATTTCTCCAAAACTACTATGCATCATTAAAGTCCTCTTTCTTTTTGGCTTTCAAGAACAATTTCATATAAATTAATCACACTTAGCTTTTGATGTAAAGGTAGAAAAAAATGACCCGCAACGAGTGCGGGCCATTTTGGATCATTAGAGATCTAGGAACTTCAGGTCGTCTTTGTGGACGACCATAGTGTCATGTCCACGATGATATTTCTCCGTCGGTAGAACAGGGGTGTACTTTTTCCAGGAGCCTTTTGCGGTCGACTTGAGAAAGACGTACCCCAGTTTCAGAGAAATTCCGATAATCGGGGTCGAATCCCAGGGCGTCTCCCAACCAGGCTTCAAAAATACAGCACCAACTTCTCCTTTCCAAAGTTTTGCCATCCAGATGCCGATGCTCGAGCCGGTCACTTCGTAATTCTTGAACCGGTCGAGTATGTTGCTGGTGGCAATAGAATGGTAGCTGCCGATTGGGTCACGGAGCAGGGCGTAGGTCTTGCTTAAGTCACCCTGACCTTTGTTGTTTAGCTTTTCAAATGTGTCGAGTCGGGTAATCCGATGCACTTTGTCAGACCCGGGGCGATAGCCGTAGACCTCTTCGGTGTTGATGTCGCCGATGTATGCAGAGATAACATTCCCTTTGTGCACCATTGCCACCATTGTGCCGACACCGTCTGACTGGCGCCGGATGTATGCCTTCGTGCCGTCAAGCGGGTCAATGGTGAAGTACACCGAGCAACCTTTCCTAGGTTTGATGATGAGCGAGTCTTCTTCGCCGATTACCCCACAGAGAGGGAAGCATTCACGAAAGGTTCGGAGATAAATCCCCTGAGCTTTCGTGTCTGCGCTCGTGAACACGTCATCCATATCACCACCATAACCTTTTTTCGTCTGAGCCTCGAACATCAGGCGCTCGTTGCGGATAACTACTGTAGCTCTCCGTACAGCTTCCTTAAGAATTCGCCCCACAACATGTCCATTGATCGGCCCAAGTCCGTAGGTGTCGATACTGTTGTTTCTTGCCATATATCCTTCCTTTTCTTTACTCTTAATACCATATATTACAAAAATTGCAAGTCATATAACAGTTTGGTGGTAGTATAATTTAAATCGTAATGCATAAAACAATCCAACTTGGAACAGAAACAATAGAATATACCATCAAAAGGAGTGCTCGGGCGAGGACTGTGCGGGTGACGGTGAGTCTCGGTGGGGAGGTCTGTTTGATTGTGCCGGAGGGGCTCTGGGGGCGCTTTGGTGAGGTTTTTGCCAGCCAAATGTTACAAAGTAAGGCAGGGTGGATTTTGGCAAAAATAGAGCATTTTAAGGCTCTGAAAGGGAAGGTGGATTTGGGACAGGTGGTGGTCGGAAAACCTCATAAAAAGCTCTCGAAAAAAGATGAGCGAATGAAGTATCTCGCCCATAAAGAAGCAGCTCGAAAACTCGCCTATGAGCGGGTCGAGTATTTCAATACGTTTTATAAATTCAGAGTAGGGCGGATCAGTATTAAAAATACACAGACTCGCTGGGGGAGCTGTTCGAGAAAAGGGAATTTAAATTTAAATTATAAAATTGCACTACTTCCTCCAAGGCATGCAGACTATATTATCGTGCATGAGCTTTGTCACCTCAGGCAGTTTAATCATTCAAAAAAATTTTGGTCGCTCGTCGAAAAAACAATTCCTGAGTATGCTATAATTCATAATGAACTGAGAAAGAGTAGTCTGAAATTTACCTAATTGTTTCCAGAGTAGAAACAGTTCGACTTTATTCTAACCATATAACATATGAAAACAACACTTTATATACTTATCGGCGTAGCAGTTTTGATTGGTTTGTTTTTTGCATTTAATAATTATATTTACAACGAAAAGCAAGGTGAACCTGCGATCAAAGAAGTGGTTACTGATCCAAAAAATGCAACATATAGAATCTCAGGTGAGTCAGTCACATTGAAAAATGGTGTACATGAGGTTGCGATTCCAAATTCAAGTGCACAAGTAGTGACTCGATATTTTGGAAATGAACTCGCAACGGATCTCAATGGGGATGGACGGGAAGATATGTTTTTCTTGATTACGCAACAGACTGGAGGTAGTGGAGTCTTTTATTATGGAGTGGGGGCACTCAACACACCTGATGGATTTGTTGGTACAGAAGCACTCTTTATCGGCGATCGTATTGCTCCACAGAGCACCAACAAAGGGGAGGGAAGTATCGTAGTAGTAAACTATGCAGTACGAAAAGCTGGAGATGCATTCACCGTAGCTCCTTCAGTAGGAAAAAGTTTGTGGCTCAAGCTCGACCCTGCAACTCTACAGTTTGGTGAAGTGGTGCAAGATTTTGAGGGTGAAGCAGATCCATCTGTGATGAAGCTTGATATGAAAAAATGGAATTGGATCAGTGTTTTTACAACTGCTGATGGTCAAACATTTCCTAAAAAAGATGGAGTATTTACTCTTACCTTTAAAACTGACGGAACATTTGGAGCAACAACTGACTGTAATGGACTTGGTGGAAACTACACAATAAATGGAAGCAAACTTGTGTTTAGTAATATAGTTTCAACTCTCATGTATTGCGATGGTTCTCAAGAGAGTGTCTTTCAGAAGATGTTTGAACAAACTACAAACTTTGAATTTACTTCTAAAGGAGAGTTGGTGTTTATTCTTAAAAATGGTGGTAAGGCAGTATTTCGATAACTAAATTTGCTTTCGCTCGAAGCTAGTTGAAATAAAAAAACCACCCATAAGGTCTCAGTGTAAATGGAAGAACGGTGAATTCTGAGACCTTATGTGTGGAGTGGGTGAGGGCTTCAAACTGCGAAACCCCCACTAGGTTATTCACGGATCCGGTGCTTCTACGGTTGCTCGCAGATCCTGTGTTTCCGTGAGTGCATGTACACCATGCACAGTGGATAAGATAACATATATTATATAAAAAACAAAGAGCATACAGTAAAGCGATTGACATTTGTACTAAATGTTGTAAATTAATATCTAGGAAGGAGACTTAATGATCTCGATTGTTTTTTTCATTTTCGGTGCGTGCTTCACGGTGGTCATTTTTCTGTTGTTACTTTATTATATCAAGATTGTCTTTTGTGACCACGAGCACCTTGATATTCAGCGTATCGTGTATTTATGTCCGTTTCCGTTGCTAGCATTTGCAGCCGCGGTGACAGCAAGATATCTTGGAATGTAAAAAGGAGGCAGGATGTTACCATCCCAAAAAGACCCTATTGGGCTCACGATCTTCATTACCTTGACCGCAATCGGTCTTGGTTTGTTGGTTGATTGGTCGAAGTTTACGAACTTCGGCAAAAGCCCGGTTATCATCGATGCTAACTCACCGACGACGGTGAGGCAACATGGCTTTGGTCCGCAATGTGACCAGAGTGATGATGGTCCTACGCCGTGTATGCACCGCGTAGTGATCCAACCCTCGGGTGCGAAATGAGCACCCGTGCAGTGTTAATGCTGTTTTTTTCGATGGCTATCTGGCGTATGATGCCAGCAGTTGTCGAAAAGTTCTTTCCAGATGATGAAGTTCATACCAAAAAACAGAAGGCAACGGAGGAACCTTCTGTGTTCGATACAGTAGATGATGCAGATGTGCATCATCTCTAAACCACCACCACTAACCCGAAAGATCACCTGCGGTTGGTGGTTTTTCTATGCTCTAAAAAAGTCTGCTATACTGATACATATGAAATTAATTTTTCTTGATACTGAAACAACTGGAATTGAAAAAACTGATCGACTTGCTCAGGTGTGTTATCAGGTTGGAGATGAAGTAAAGGTTGGATATTTTAAACCACCTCTACCGATGTCAGTAAAATCAATGAGTATTACGCATATCACCAACAAAATACTTGCAGACAAAGAACCATTTAAAGGAAGTGAGTTTGCTCGTGAACTTCAATCACTTCTTTCTACTGGTGTCCTTGTGGCACACAATGCATTGTTTGATATTGAAATGCTCAAACGGGAAGGTTTAGAAATACCGCAGTTTATCTGTACACTTCGAGTTGCTCGCTATTTGGACAGTGGTGGTGTGATTCCTGAGTATAATCTTCAGTACTTAAGATACTATCTAGACCTCGATGTTCCCGGTAATGCACATGATGCTGAAGGTGATGTAAATGTACTTTCTGTAGTGTTCCAGAGGCTTTTGTCGAAAGTACGCGAATCAACTCCTAATGATGAAACCGCGATTCAAAAAATGATAGAGATTTCGAGTGTACCGTCATTGTATAAAAAATTTAATTTTGGAAAATATAAAGATAAAGCAATTGCTGAAGTAGTAAAAAATGATCGTGGGTATCTCGAGTGGCTTCTCAAACAAAAACGTGAGAGTGGTGAAGATGATGTGGATTGGATGTATACATTGGAATACTATTTAAATAGCTAATTTTTTGCTATACTAGAGTGCATATGATGAATACAAAAATAATAGGGATAATCCTCGCGGTATTGGTAGTGATCGGAGGTGGTGTATATATGTATACAAGTAAAGACGCTACTCCTGTAGTAGAAGATGCGGGCAATCTTGCAGGTGGAACTCAACCTGCAGGTAAAAAAATACCTTTTAGTGAATTACTTAAACAAGGTGGTTCGTATCAGTGTACTGTTGATCAGTATGTAGGTGATATGACAAGTAAAGGTACTGTATTTATCGATAAAGATAGAATTCGTGGAGAATTTTCAACTACCGTACAAGGTATGAAGGTAGACACATCAATGATCGTGCGAGATAACTTTACATACACATGGTCTTCTCTTATGGCAGGTAAAGGCTTCAAAGCAAAAGTAGTGGAAGTAGTCGGTGGAGATGCTGCTGTTGATACAGGTACATCTGGAACATATAGTTTCAACGCATCACAGATCGGTGATTATGACTGCAAAGAGTGGAGTGTTGATGAGTCAAAATTTGTACTTCCTACAAACGTTACGTTTACAGAAATTAAAAGCTAATCATATATACCTATGAAAAAAGGATACTTTGGACACATCGAGGATCTTACAAAAAACAATTCAGATTTTCGTCATGTGCTTTATACCGGAAAGCATATGCAACTCGTGCTTATGTCACTCCTTCCAGGTGAAGATATTGGCTCAGAAGTACACGAAGAAAATGATCAGTTTTTTCGATTTGACGCAGGACAAGGGAAAGTGGTTGTCGGTGAGACTGAATACGAAGTAACTGATGGTGATGCGATCGTCGTACCTGCAGGAACAGAACATAATGTAATCAACACTTCAGATTCAGAATCACTAAAATTTTATACTATTTATGCCCCTTCACACCACAAAGACGGTATTGTTCGTGCAACAAAAACCGAAGCTATGGAAAACGAAGCTGATTTTGATGGTGTGACTACTGAATAATTATTCGTAATGTAACAGAGGACAAACCTCTGTTTTTTGTACCTTATGCAAAACTACACTCAATATGCGCAACTAATAAAGCCGAGTTGGGCACCTCCTTCATGGATTTTTGGGCCGGTGTGGACCGTGCTGTACATCCTTATCGCGATTTCTTTCGGGTATATATTCTATCAGTTTTTCAAAAAGAAATTGCCAGGAAAAGTTGCACTTCCATTTGCACTTAATATTATTTTTAATCTTCTGTTTACTCCAATACAGTTTGGTTTGGTCAATCTACCGCTTGCGTCGATTGATATTTTGCTTGTTCTCGGAACTCTTATCTGGGCAATGCATGTCACCTGGAGTCGTATACCGTGGGTAGCACGGATCAATATTCCGTATCTCCTCTGGGTCTGCTTTGCAACAGTGGTTCAGCTCACTATTACATTTCTTAATCTGTAGATATGGATAGTTCTCCGAAAAAATATGATGTAGTTATTGTTGGTGGGGGAGCATCCGGCATGATGGCTGCAGGGGTTGCTGGAGCACGCGGAAAGCGTGTACTTTTGATCGAGAAAAATAAACGACTTGGAGAGAAGCTCCGTATTACAGGTGGGGGACGATGTAATATTACCAATGCCGAGTATGATATTCACACTTTACTCGCTCACTACAAAGAAGCAAAAGATTTTTTATATTCTCCTTTTTCTGTATGTGGTGTCAAAGAAACATTTGAATTTTTTGAGGGCAGGGGACTTCCCCTTTTTGTAGAAGCTCGAAAACGAGCCTTTCCCCAATCAGAAAAAGCATCTGATGTGTGTGATGTGTTGATTACATTCTTAAAAGAAAATCAGGTGACGGTGGTCACAGATAATCCAGTACTTTCACTTGAAATCAAAGAAAAAAATATTTCAAAAATAATTACAAAAAAAGGAGTATTTGAAGGGGAGTCTGTGGTGATAGCGACCGGTGGACTCTCCCACCCCGAGACAGGTTCAACAGGTGATGGGTTTGGGTGGTTGCGAGAACTTGGACATACGATACATGAACCAACTCCAACTATCGTACCGATTACTGTCGAAGATTCTTGGGTTAAAGAACTTGCAGGGATTTCTCTTGGTTCTCTCGAACATCCAGTGAAACTTTCGTTTTTTGTGGATGGTGTAAAGGCATTTACCAAAAAAGGGAAAGTGTTATGTACGCATTTTGGTCTCTCTGGGCCGTTGATTCTCAATACCGCAAAAGAGATTGCGGATTTGCTCCATAAAGGACTGGTGACTCTTCATATTGATACGTATCCCGACAAAGATCTTGGGACACTGGAAAAACATATCATTAAAATATTTGATGAACATAAAAATAAAGCACTTAAAAATGTGTTTTCTGAAATCGCTCCACATGGCACATCGCGTGTACTGTTGAGTTTATTGCCACATATCGATGGTGATATTAAAACACACAGCGTGACAAAAGAGATGCGTAAAGATATCGTAAAACTTATCAAAGCATTACCTGTGTCAATTTCAGGGCTTCTTGGATTCGACAAAGCAGTTGTTGCGGATGGTGGTGTTGATATTCGTGAAATTGATACAAAAACAATGAGATCAACTAAAATTAGTAATTTGTTTCTTACAGGAGATATGATTCATATAGATAGACCTTCAGGTGGCTTCTCTTTGCAACTTTGTTGGACTACGGGGTATGTTGCAGGTAAAAATGTGTAGTAGCTCTCAAAATACATTCATGTTAAAATGGTTCTTATGAATCTTAAAAAGATACTTACATTTTTCAAGAAGCCATCTATAAAGAAAGAGGTCGAGAAACAGCTTGATAAGAATATCAAAGCAATAGAGTCTTTACGCGACTATGACCAAGGCAAAAAAACAATTTCAACCGTTGACATCCAACGCAGTTTTCCTGATATACGAGTCTCTCGTTGAAAGAAACCTGGTATCTTTTTCAGCAAATCAATCTGCTAAAAATAAAGTCGAAGCAATTATTTCCAGTATTAATGGTTCTTACTTTGGAAAAGAACTGTATCCTACAACTGAAGAAAAGTTGGTAGCATATTTTTATTTCATCATTAAAAACCATCCTTTTACTGACGGCAATAAGAGAACAGCTTCTCTTGCATTTTCTGTTGCTTGTGGACTAAATAACAAGACCTTAAAATCAAAATATATACTTGATGAGCTTGCTGTCTTTATGGAGAGTATTCAAGACCCAGATCATCAGTCAGTAATTAAAATAATGGCAAAAGATATTTTTAATTAAATCTAGAAATAAAGAGAATGAATGCAGGATAGGGGACTTCCCTATCGGGAACAGAAATTTTTGGAGTAGAGAAAAATAGGAAATACTTTATAAAAGGGTACATATAAAAAAAGAAATAAAAAATGATCCTGACCTCAAGGGGAGAGTGTGGGATTATTTTTATATATGTAGATAATATCCAACATAATAATTTTAATTAAATGAATTAAAACAAAGCCTTTGCTGAGGGCTAGCATGTACAAAAGATATATTGTGCGACATTCGTATCTTCGAGGGGTTCATCCCCTCGTTAGATACGAATTAGTACTCCTGTGGTACGACATGTATTACTTAGGTCCCCTGCATAGGG
>CAYRYA010000003.1:0-49571 GCA_964428435.1 uncultured Candidatus Saccharibacteria bacterium
ATTCGAGTAGAAGACCAAAAATAATTGCAGGAATAGTGCCGAGAATTATCGCCCAAATATATATTTTTTCTTTAAGAGATACTTCTTTACCTACCACATATCTCACAGAAGCACTCGCAATACTCCATAAATCTTTTGCAAAATATAACACAACCGCAAGCACTGTAGCGCACTGAAGTACCGCATCAAACGTCAGTGTACCGATAAGTGGCAAGTGCAACACATCACGCACAAGCAGTAGATGTCCCGATGAAGAGATGGGTAAAAATTCGGTGAGACCTTGAACCGCTCCGAGAATGATTGCGTGTATGTATGTCATCATATATAATTGTACCACTTATTCATTAATTTTTTTACTCATGGAAACACAGACTACGTTACAAAAATTTTCAGTTCCACTCGCTATCGTGATCGCTGGTACATTGATCGCTGGTGCACTTTACCTTTCTCAAACAAAAACAGCAAAGCCTGTTGTAACTCTTCCTGACACTGTTTCAGCTGAAGGGATGCGTCCTGTCGATGCATCGGATCATATACTTGGAAATCCTGATGCAGATTTAGTAATTGTTGAATATTCAGATACCGAGTGTCCATTCTGTAAGCAGTTCCACAACACAATGAAACGAGTTATGGATACATATGGTAAGGATGGAAAAGTTGCATGGGTATACCGACATTTCCCTATCGACCAACTTCATTCAAAAGCACGAAAAGAGGCTGAGGCGACAGAATGTGCAGCAGATCAAGGTGGTAATGAAAAATTCTGGGCGTTTACAAATGCACTCTACGAAAAAACACCTTCAAATGACGGGCTTGATCCAAAACAACTTCCTGTAATCGCAAAAGAAGTAGGTCTTGATGTAGATGCATTCAACACATGTCTTTCAACTGGTAAATTTACAGCAAAAGTAGAGGCAGATTATCAGGACGCACTCAAAGCAGGTGCAAAAGGAACTCCATACAGTCTAATTATTACAAAGAAAGATGGTGCAAAAGTTCCAATCAATGGCGCTCAACCATACGATAGTCTTAAGGGAACACTTGATCTCTTATTGAAATAAAGAATATTAACTGAAATTCCCCCGAGGTCCGACCTCGGGGGAATTTTGTATAAAATCTGATACCTATATAGAAAAACCCCCTTACCTTCTTGGTTTAAGGGGGTGAAAATCTTCATCAGTAATCACTAACAAGACTTCCATTATGTAATACATAGCAAACTTTATCTTTGGTGTATATTTCCAGTGTTTTTTCACTTCTTTTTGAATCACCTGGAGCCATACATCATTTTGTTTACTACTCGGGCAAGCATCCCAACCATACGTGCCCGTTTTGTCTAGACAACCCTTCACTCTAATACTCTTTACTTCACCCTTGTCTCCGACAATGACTCCGAGTACAAAATCTTCAGGCACCTTTTCAGAAAAAGGGCGATTGATTTTTGTGTGATGAATGAGTTGGGGTATAAACACCCCACTCGAAAATCCGTGCACGGCTACACAGACAGCCAACAGAACCAATCGTATGTTCACAAGCAACTCCTTCTCGCTCAAGAGTATCACACTACACTTTCCCACTCAACAAATCATCTTCAAACTCCAAACACCCTTTCATATCTAGTGAGTACATTGATACATCTGGGAAATCAAGGTTGATTATTTTCTGATACACCACCTCAATGAGCTTTCGCAGTCTCACCACCTCATCCCCATCTATCTCAAGAGGCAATGTTACAAAAGTATTTTTCACAGGCTCGAGAAATTCAAGTCTTCCCTCCTCAACCACATATGAATTAAAATCAGTTGAACCTTCGACGAGTAGTTTGTAAAACAAAAGTTGTCGAGCATATGCATGCAGCTGTATTTTTTCATCGCCTGTCACATCCCATGAGTCCTTTGCACGACCTGTCTTCCAGTCAGACACAAGAACTGTGTTTCCTTTGATATGCATCTTGTCTATTTTTCCGGTAATCCGCGCATCACCCACTACCACTCCTTGGTTTTTGAAATTAGTTTCAATCAGGTCAGAAGGGTCGATATCTTTCCCATGACTTTTTACATATAAAGTCAGTGCTTTTTCTGCTCGCTCTATCTGCACTCGAGTATCTACTGGACTCAGACGACCTGTAATAATTTCTTGTGTTGCTTTGGCGATAACACTTGAAAGCTCAGGAAGGGCACCTTCCCGTTTCATATAGGTGTAAATATATTCGAGTGCAGCATGGAGTGCTGTACCATACACACTCGCAACTGTTTTTGCCTGAGGAAACCGAAGTAAATTTTGCTCTAAAAACAAATGTGGACCACCTTTAGTAATATTGAGAAAATTATTGAGATGTGTGACTGGCATCTGATAGTCCTTCACAATATCTTTCAATAGCGCTTTTTTATCAAGTGTATACGAAATGAGATGTGCCTGTCGTGAAATATCCAAAAGGTCTGAGACCTCCCTACCTTCATGTACCGCAAACTTATCAGCATGTTGATTCATGAACTCTGAGAGGAGTGCTTTTTTACCTGATGCATGTTCTGTGTAGTGAGTGATATAGAGTGTATGCTCTGCGCGAGTAAGGGCCACATACAACAATCGAAGCTTATCATCCACACTATCTGCATGGGGTCTGACAGTAATATTTTTTGGGAATGGAAGCTTATCTGGCATACCTCGCCCTGCCCACATGTCGTCAGTGAGTGTCATCACAAAAACCACTGGAAATTCGAGTCCTTTCGCTTTATGAGACGTGAGAAGTGTGACCGCATCCTCACTTTCTATATAAGGACTCTGGTCGAGCAGCTCGATACCTGCTTTCTCGTGTACATCGACAAATCGCACTGCATCAGAGAGAGACACCATCCCACCACTCTTGTATTCACGGAGCGCTTCGATAAACACTTTGAGTGCAGAAAGAAAACTTACATACTCTGCTTTGTTAGAGTCAAAACTCTCTCCACTAAAATAGTATGCACGAAGTGGACTTTGATACCCTTCTGTCTGCTCACTTTTTTCTTCTTCATCATTGTATTCAGAATCAGTTACTGAAGCCACCTCTCCACCGATAAGTTGGTCGATAATACGCTCAATAGGAAGCGACTGAGCATCCACGCCGAGTGTAATCAAAAATTCTGCAATATCTTTAACGCACTTCTGCTCGTGACTTTTCATCACCTGAAGCCATGAGAGGTGATTTTTTTGTGCTGAAAGTGAAATCTCCCACACAGTTTCTCGAGAAAGCCCCCAAAACGGAAATGAAAGGATTGCAGGCAATAGATCTTCTCTGATAGTTCCTCCTGTATTTGATACAGAATCGATAAATCGAAGAAGGACTACAAGCTGTCTCACAATTGTATCTTCAAATACATTTTGTCTTTTCTCATACTGCACAGGGACCTTGTGAGCATGCAAATAAGGTACAAGCTCACGAAGTGATGCGTGCTTTCGCCCAATGACTGCAATATCCTTAAATGCAGTACCACCCTCGTGCAGTTTCTTTATTTCTTGCCCAATATAATCGTATTCAGCAAGTGCAGTGTGACATGTCTTAAAATGCACTTGACCTTTCGGAAGGTTTGTATTTGCAGCAACAATCTTCTTTTCAATCTGAGGAAGCAGTGTACGAAGTGACTTTTCACTTTGAGCAATCACTGACTCTGAGATATCGAGGATATCTTTTGTTGAACGATAGTTTTTTGAGAGTGATACCAGTGTAGGATTTTTAAACCGTGTGGCAAAAGAAAGCATGTTGGCAACCTCTGCACCTTGGAAACGGTAAATAGACTGATCATCATCACCCACTGCCATAATATTTGGCCGTCCTTCGTGTACCTCTGAAGACGTGAGTGCGTAGAGAAGCCGCATCTGCGCATCGTTGGTGTCTTGAAACTCGTCCACGAGAATATACTGAAAACGCTCCTCAAGCATTTGTCGAAGCACTTCATTGGTCTCGAGTGCTTTGACTACCTCAAGTATCATGTCGTCAAAATCAAAGTACCCTGCATCAAAGAGTGCTTTTTGATAGACCTCGTACAAATTTCCGAGCGCTTTCATTTTGTCGAGACGCGTAAAGTCTTTGAGCACGAAACCATCTTCAGTTTTCTCGATCTCTTTTCGTTTCCATTCGGAAAGCGGTGTCGATGAATCAGTTTCAAGGGCAGATGAAAGTGCTGTTTCTAAACCATACAGGAAGATATGTGCAAATGAATGCACATGTTCAAATGGTGCGGGTGAAGTGGTAAGTTTTTTTAATTCCAACACCAAATCATTAAACCGACTGATTTCTTTTTTTGAAATACGCTCCGGAATGAAGTCTGCAAGGAGCGGGCTGATTTCTTTCATCACCACTTCGTTATGAGCAATAATCGCTTGAAATTCTTTTGGAGTAAGTCCTGCTCGCTTCAAATCAGAAAAAGAAGAAAGAGCTCCTTGTAAAAAAACGAAGCCTTGCTCTGGGTGCTCTGAGCGCAATGGATTGTCGTATGACATTTCTGTAAAAAGCGTATGAAGAATCTCTCGACGAGTCACCTCGTCAGCTGGATGAAAATCAGCATGACCAAAAAAGTATTCTGGATATCGTCCGATCACCTCCGTACAAAAACTGTGGAAGGTGTAAATACCCACACGATATGCCTGCACACCGATAAGCCCCGCCAAGCGCTCTCGCATGTTTATAGACGCGGAGTCAGTAAAGGTAAGACAAAGGATAGACCCGGGAGCTGTGTCGGTCTCTTTCAATATCTGGGCAACACGCATAGAAAGGATCTCGGTTTTCCCCGACCCCGGTCCTGCCACCACCAAGACTGGTCCTTCGATAGTATCTACCGCTTTCTTTTGTTCTGCGTTGAGTTTTTTATAACGTTCTTCAAATTTCATAATCTAAGAATATCATTTTACTGCCTGTGGATAACTATTGACTTTCCTAAACAAGCTGATATTATATTATTGGTGCTTGTGAGGGCTTCGGCTCTCCCGCGGTTAAAATAAACTGCAGCCAAGTACCATCAAAGCACGCCGCGCAAGCGGTGTTTTTTGATGTTTTTTAATCACTTTCTGGATTACCGCTATACATTATTCTCTGACCTGTATGTTTATCTACTCCCCAAAATGGGATCAAACTCCAGAAGAATTTCTCCCCACCTTCCACTTCTTTTATAATTATTTTTACTCGCACTTTTGAACCATGAGACTCCATAACAGCAATAAGCTCGTAGTACGTTGTAGTTCTGAGAACTTTCTCCCATCGACTGTTTATCTTTATACGTTCAACTTTCTTAGTTATCCAGACTCCTTGAAGCAGTTTTGAATTTCGGATAACTTCCGGCACAAGTTTTATATGACGTAATCTAGCAAATTGGTCGCTAATAATACGAGTGTTATTCCAACTCTTAAAAACTAAATGTTCCCAACCTTTTGTATTAAAATAAATATCTTCTCCGAAATAAGGACAACGCACTTTCTCTATTCCTTTATAGAAAGATTCTGCTTCACTTTTTATAGTATTGAATTTTTCAATAGTAAATTCCATAATACTTCCCTTTTCATATAGTATAAGTGAACATATGTTCACCTTCAAGGTTAACTCTGTGGATAATTATTTTCTGTTATACTCATATACATGGAACGTAACCTTAGCCTACTTTTTATTTTGCTCTCAAACTTATTTCCTTTATATGGATTATATTACTTAGGATGGAGCCCACTCAATGCAGTTCTTGTCTTTTCCTTAGAAACAATATGTATGTTTCTTTTTTTTGAGACAAGCATGATCTACAGAATCAAAAAGGGTGAGTCTTTTGCAATATTACCCCTTATTTTTGTTTGGCCAACACTCATCTTTACTGTATTTCATGTATTTTTAGCTGTATCACTATTTGGTTTAAAAGAGAATATGGGACAGTCAACCAATATGTTAATCACCGCCTATAATGCAATCTCAATTATATGGCTAAATATTATTTTTATTGGCGCACAGTACGTATATAACTTTATATACTCAGTTAAAAATAAAACTTTTAGCGCACCCCTTTCAAAAAGAAACACCGGGGGCATGGACAGGATTATACTTAGAATATTTCTTATGCAAATTACGTTGATTGTAGGAGGTATCGTAGCAGCAATAAGTGGTAGTAAAACCTTTGGTGCCATAACACTCGTCGGACTTCAGACATTCACTAGTCTTTACGGATACTTAAAAAAATAAATTAGTGAAGGTATCTACACCACAGACATCGAAAGAATCTCTGTCTTTCCCGACCCTGGTCCTGCCACCACCAACACTGGACCCTCAATAGTATCCACTGCTTTCTTCTGCTCTGCGTTGAGTTTCTTGTAACGTTCTTCAAATTTCATAGGTTAGGAATACCATTTTGAAGACTTTTTCAAAGATATTGACAAGTGTCTGATATTACTTATAATAAATTCTAGAGGAGATTTAGAATGGCATTAGGACCAAGTGATATCGAAAGAGGCCTTACCTCAGCGGATATTTTGGAACAAAAAATCGACAACTGGCTCAGGAAAAACTGGCGGCGTGGGGACAACCTGATTCGTGTCCCCGACGAAGCCCTGCACAACTCAGACAAACAATTGCAACCAGAAGACCGGGACGAGATAACCCGCCGCTTCTTGGAGACAGGAAAATGGAAAACTGCCAAATGGGTGAGGGGTATCGGCGGCATCCAATCGTTCGAACTCCATCCTCACTAAAAAAACGAATTCCCCACGCAAAAGCCCCACGGCTGTTGCGTGGGGCTTTTGTATATAAAAACAGAAGGGTACCTTTTCAGGAACCCTTCTTCTTTACCGGATACAACCGACCATTCTTTCCTTTACGGAACACCAAAGTATGAGCAACATGAGGACCGATTTCTTCAAGGTTGAACTCATTGTGCTTTCCGGGAACATGCTCTGTTCTAAATTCCCTTACGGTAGTCTCACACCCATGACACTCGATAATAAGGGCTCTTCTTGTTTCAAACGGTCTCTCCTTTAAATCTTTGAGAATCGCTCTTTTAAGTCTCTTCTCCATGCACCACCTCCACTCACTACTGTATCACACCAAAAACCAAAACAAAAAGACCATTACGGTCTTTTTGTTTTGGCTGTATTTAAATAACTACACTCTGAGGATTTTTCGCTAAGGTCACAGACCGAATCTTATACTCTCACAAACTTTCATAATCTGGATGCAGTTCTAGGAGAAAGCCTGAAAATGCAAGGAGCCTTACTTGTCGTAAGGTGACGAGGATTTTTAGACTTTCGACAACGAAATACGCCAGATTTGGAAGTTTAGTTAGTAGTAATTTCTAAGGCGATTAATTTTATCGTGCTGTCGAATCTTCTCATGTGCTTTAGCCTCAATTTGTCGAATACGTTCTCGAGTCACTCCAAATTCTTTTCCTACTTCTTCGAGTGTATGAGTTACCCCATCAAGAAGTCCATGTCGCATTTCGAGAATACGTCGCTCTTTTTCTGGCAAGTCATTCAAAATTTCTCGTACCTGATCACCAACGATTCGTCGAGCTGATTCTTGGTCTGGAGAAAGGATCTTATCATCTGCAAGGAAATCTCCAAGTTTTGATTTACCATCATCTTCTTCACCAATCGGTGCCTCGAGAGATACAGTACTTTGGTCAATTTTTTCAATGGTGTAAATTTTATCAACATCAAGATTCATTTCTGTAGCAATTTCTTCTGGCAATGGATCTCGCCCCAAATCTTGTGAAAGTCTTCGTACTACTTGTTTATATTTTGCGATTGTTTCCACCATGTGTACTGGCACACGGATTGTTCGAGACTGATCAGCAAGCGCTCGAGTGATAGCCTGACGAATCCACCATGTTGCATAGGTAGAAAACTTATATCCTTTCGTCCAATCAAACTTATCCACCGCTTTAAAGAGACCGAGGTTTCCTTCTTGAATAAGATCGAGGAGTGTAAGGTCTGCTGATCGTCCAACATATTTCTTTGCGATAGATACTACGAGTCGCAAGTTTGCACGTGCGAGCAAGTTTTTTGCTTCAATATCCCCTGCTTCAATTCGCTTTGCAAGCTCTTTTTCCATTGAACCTGAGATGAGCGGATACTGACCGATCTCTTTCAAGTACATCTGAATAGAATCATATGATGCATCTGACTTTCCATTGTATCCATATTTTTTACCCATGAGTTCTGGATCTTCCGCTGGGTTCTGCAATAACCCGCCTCCTTCAAGCACATCAATACCCGACGTCTGCAGACGTTCATACAAATCTTCAAGGAAAATAATATCATCTTCAATAGTTGGAAACTCTTTCAAAATAAAATCATACGTCACAAAACCACGCTCCTTACCTTTTGCAAGTAAGCGTTGTACTGCCTGCTCCATCTTGTCCACCTTACTTACTTTTTTACCTGCATCATCTTTAAACGCTCGCATTGCAGCTACCGGTTTTGCCTTCTTTTTTGTTTTACCTTTTGGCAATGCAACCTTTGTTGACTTCTTAACTACTTTCTTTTTAGGTGCAGGTTTAGCTTTTTTGACCTTATGGACTTTTGACTTTACGGACTTTTGACTTGTCTTTGTTTTTTTATTTTTTTTCATGGGTTTGTTTTATTTCGTTGATTCGTTTTGAAATACTTTGACATTCTTGTAAAAGAGAAAGAGATTTTTCTGTGTCATGCAGACTCTCTGCAGTATGAAGTGCCGCCATGTAGGCAATCAGTTTACTTTTTAAATCTTCTTCTTCTAGTGTAAGTAGTAGGTCTTCAACATCAGAAGCAAGTGTTGTACGGTTATTATAATAGCTTTCCGTCTCAAAGAGCAATGCCTCAAGGTCTTTTTCAACCCGTTCACGAAACACATCATTATCGGGACCTAAAATTCGGACAAGTGCAGTATGAATATCTTCGAAAGAAATTTGTTTTTCCGCAGCATGTTTTTGCCACTCCATGATACCGATTATCTTTCGCGCAACAACGAACCGTCTATCTGTTTGTTCTTTTTTTTCTTTTATTTCGTGTGGACGTACAACACCTGAAGAAGCCAATGTTACTTGTCGTAAATCATTCCACAGCGCCTCTTCTTTGATTCGAGTACGCGCAGATATTTCAGAAATAAAATGTGCTTGCTCTGATGAGCTTTTAATGAAACTCACAAAAGGTAATACATCTGATACAACTTTTCGCGCAATGATTTGCCGATCAGTTACTGTATGAAGCAATTGATCAAGTACAAAGAAGATCACATGTGTTGCATCCTTGATACTGTGCGAAAGTGTTTCAGGAGCATCTTTTGCCAAGTCAGCAGGATCCTTACCTTCCGGCATCGTTGCCACTTTTACTTCCATACCAAGCCCGAGTGCAATTTTCGATGCACGTGACACTGCATTAATACCTGCAGCATCCCCATCAAACGCCATAATCACCCGATGAGAAAGCCTATTAAGTCGTGTAAGATGTTCTGCAGTCAATGCTGTTCCAGAAGACGCAACTGTATTGGTAAACCCAGCTTGATGAAGCATCACGAGATCCATTTGACCTTCTACAAGAATAGAATAATCTCGCTCACGAATAGCATGTTTTGCCTTATGGAGCCCGTAGAGTATTTCTGATTTATTGAAGAGCTCTGTTTCTGGGGAGTTTAAATATTTTGGAGACTTTCCATCATCAACAAGTATACGTCCTGAAAAACCAACAATTCTCCCTGAAGAATCAGAGATAGGAAAAATGATACGCCCACGAAATGTATCATAGAAACTATCCGTGGTACCTTCTTTTTTCTTCACGAGTCCAACTTTTTCCATAACAACTGGACTGACTTTTTTTGAAAGGAGAAAATCATACAACCCTCTCCATTCTGGATACGTATACCCGAGCTTCCATGAAGATACTGTGTCTTCGTGGATACCTCGATGCGCCAGATAATCTCGAGGAACCTTTTCTACTGAGAGATTTTTTTCAAAATAAAATGTTGCAAGCTCAAGTGCTTGATACATTTCATCTTTTTCTGTTTTTGATTGCGGAACAATAGATTCGAGTGTTACTCCGGCTCGTTCGGCAAGCACCTTGAGCGCCCCCACAAAATCAAGCCCTTCAAACTCTTGCACAAACGTAAAAATATCTCCTTTTGCATGACATCCAAAACAGTAGTATGAATCTCGATCAGTTGATACGAAAAAAGAGGGAGTTTTTTCGTTATGGAACGGACACCGTCCCTTGAAATTACTTCCTGCTTTTTCGAGTTTGATATACGTCCCTACTACAGAGACGATATCTAATTTAGATTTGATTTGATCTACAGATGAACTCATAGTTTAGTTAAAAGTCTGTAAAGTCTATAAAGTCCTTAAAGTCGGATACAGATTCTCAACTTGATGGACTTTTGACTTGATGGACTTTATGGACTACGATTATTCCCCTACGTATCCTCTTTCTGCATCTCGTGCATCACGTACATCTTGTATAATCTGAGCTTTCTTACTTCCCTTAAATCCTGTACCTGCAGGAATCAACTTACCAATAATCACGTTTTCCATAAGACCAGCAAGTTTATCTGTTGTACCCTTGATTGCACTTGTAATCAAGATACGAGTTGTATGCTGGAATGAAGCTGCAGCCAAGAAGCTTTTACGAGAAAGAGAAACATCTGAAATACCCATTACCACTGAATCAGCTTTTGCTTCTGCTTTACCTTCAGCTTTCATGCGCATGTTTTCCTGAGCCAAGAATGCATTGTCTACCAAATCACCTCGTGTAAAGATAGTGTCTCCTGCATCTTTTACTCGTTTTCGTGCAAACATTTGTCGAACGATAAGTTCAATATGTTTTCGAGATACCGCTGCACCTTGAAGATCGTATGGTTTATTGATTTCAGAAATAATATAGTTTACGGTCTTGTCTTTTCCTGCGTATCGGAAAAGTTCATCGATGTTTGCAGAACCGTCAGTAAGAATATCTCCCTTTTCTACTCGTTCACCAACCTTCACCAAAATCATTCGGTTCAGACTTACAGAATACTCAACTTCACCTTTCAATTTAGTTTTGTATTCGAGATCTGGAGTGATTGTAATAGTCTTTTCTTTGTTGTTCATCTTGACATCTGACACGATACCTCCAACAGTTGAAACAATTGCTGGGTTTTTCGGTTGTCGTTTCTCAAAGATTTCTTCAACACGCGGAAGACCTGAGGTAATATCTCCACCAACTGATGCAGTACCTCCTGAGTGGAATGTACGCATTGTAAGCTGTGTTCCTGGCTCTCCAATCGCCTGTCCTGCTACAGTTCCTACTGCTTCACCAATCTCAACAACTTTGTTTTTACCAAGATCAGTTCCGTAACATTTCACACACACACCATCGAGTGTCTTACATGCAAGTGGTGATCGTACTGTTACATTTTTTACACCGAGTTGTTCGAGCATGGTCGCATCTTTCTTTGAAATAAGATGATTCTGTGGGAACAATACTTTTCCATCTGGACCAACAACATCTTTTGCAGTAAAGCGTCCTTTAATATGTTTTGCGAGTGAAAGATCGATTGTACCTGATTCTTCTCCCATCACAATACCTTCTGTAGTACCACAATCTTCTTCAGTTACCACAATATCTTGTGCCACAACGAAGAGTTTTCGAGTAAGGTATCCTGCTTTTGCAGTGTTCAACGCTGTGTCAGTCAAACCTTTTCGAGATCCGTGAGTAGTTGTAAAGTATTCAATCGGTGTAAGTCCCTCTTTCATACATGATTTAATTGGGAATTCAATAGTTTCTCCTGAAGTGTTTGTGATCAAACCTTTCATACCTGCCATCTGTGTGATGTTACCCCAAGAACCTCGCGCTCCTGAAAGCACCATATCAGACACTGATCCATGTGCAGGAGTTGATCCTGGAATAAGCTTTCCTACATCATCTTTTGCTTTATGCCATACTTCTGTCGCTTTTCTCAAACGCTCTTCTTTTGAAATAAGACCATCATTGAAATGCTCCATCATTGTATCAATTTCAGACTGAGCTGCGTCAACAATCGCTTGTTTACCTGCAGGAATCACCACGTCATCGATTCCCCATGTCACACCAGAATGTGTTGCATATTTGAAACCGAATTTCTTAATCTTATCGATAATTGCAGGCACGTTTTCAATACCATATTTTTCAATAAGGTCATCGATCAATGCAGTGATTTTCTTTTGTACCATTTCGCCGTTTACAAACGGATAGTCTTTAGGCAACACACTGTTGAACAAAAGTCTTCCTACAGTTGTTTCAAAAACTTTTCCATCAAACTGTGCGTATTTTTCTTTATCAGTTGGGAGTACTTTGATTTTCGCTCGGAATGATACAGCACCAAAGTCATATGCAGTAATCGCACTGTTTGGACTTTGGAACACCATACCCTCACCCTTTTCACCAGTCATCTCTTTTGTCATCCAGTATGCACCAAGCACGATATCAAGCATTTTTGCTGATACGGTTGGATCACCTGAACCTGGCTTAAGAATGTTTTTATCTGCAGCCATAATCTCTCGAGCTTCAGCCTGAGCTTCATCTGAAAGTGGTACGTGTACCGCCATTTGGTCTCCGTCGAAGTCCGCGTTAAACGCTGAACATACGAGTGGGTGAAGCTGGATTGCGTTTCCTTCAATCAATACTGGCTGGAACGCTTGAATACCGAGTCGGTGCAATGTTGGTGCACGGTTTAGAAGTACGTATTTGTTTTTTGTTACATCTTCAAGAATCGCCCATACTTCAGGAATACCATCTTCGATAAGCTTACTTGCACCTCGGATGTTGTATGCGAGTTCTTGTTTCAAAAGCTGAGAAATCACAAATGGCTTGAAGAGTTCAAGTGCCATGTGTTTTGGAAGTCCACACTGATTGATATTGAGTTCTGGACCTACCACGATTACAGATCGTCCTGAATAGTCAACACGTTTACCAAGAAGGTTTTGTCGGAAAATACCTCGCTTACCTTTAAGGTTATCCGCAATTGACTTAAGCGCTCGTCTTTGAGCAAGTGATGTGGCACCACCTGATGCAGACCCGTGTCGAATTGAGTTATCGATCAATGCATCGACTGCTTCTTGCAAAATACGTTTTTCATTTCGCAAAATCACATCCGGAGCATGGATTTCTTTCAACTTCTTCAATCGGTTATTTCGATTGATAACTCGTCGATACAAGTCGTTTACATCAGATGTTGCATATCGCCCTCCATCCAATGGAACCATCGGTCGAAGTGCAGGAGGTATCACTGGAATATGTGTGAGGAACATCCACTCTGGACGTACACCTGAATTCACCATTGCTGAAATAGTACTGATTCGTTTGTTGATTTTACCGATTTCAAGTGCTGACGCTTTTTCCGCCTCTGCATGAAGTGATGCGAGAAGTTTAGAGAGGTCAAGTTTTTTGAAAATATTGAAAATCGCTTCAGCACCGATACCTGCTTCAAACAATGTACCGTATTTCATACCGAAGTTATGATACTCAACTTCATCGAGCACCTTTCCTTCTGTAATACTTTCAATATCTCGTTTTGTTTCGAGATACATTTCTTTTACCGCTTCTTTAGTTTTTTCATCCTGAAGAGATTTAACCTTTGCTTTGTATTCTGAATCAAGATCTTTCAAGTATCGTGCTCGTTCGTCTTCTGATACTGAAGTAACAATGTATCCTGCAAAGTAAATAACTTTTTCAATGTCCATTGTTGGGATACCCAAAATCATTGCAATACGTGACGGCATTGATTTAAGGAACCAAATATGTGATACCGGAGTTGCGAGCTCGATATGTCCCATTCGTTCACGACGAACAATCGATCGAGTAATTTCTACTCCACATTTTTCACATACAATACCTTTGTATCGAATACCTCGATATTTTCCACAGTAACATTCATAGTCTTTATCTGGACCAAAGATTTTTTCATCAAAGAGACCATTTTTCTCTGAACGCTGTGTTCGGTAGTTAATAGTTTCTGGTTTTGTAATTTCTCCGAATGACCATTCCAAGATTCGCTCTGGTGATGCCAGTCGAAGTGTGATCATATCGAAGTTTGTTGAGTTTGATTTAGATTGTGTTTTCATATGTTTGAAGATGTATTAGTCGACCAATTATTTACTTTCTTCGTCATGAGACTCTTCAACATCCACATCAAGCGCGAGTCCTCGAAGGTTATTAAGGAGCACATTGAATGATGCTGGAGTGCCGAGCTGGGTAATCGGTTCACCCTTTACAATCGCATCAAAAGCAGCCGATCGACCGAGAATATCGTCTGATTTAATTGTAAGGATTTCTTGCAATGTATGTGCCACACCATGACCCAAGAGTGCCCACACTTCCATTTCTCCAAATCGCTGACCTCCACTTTGAGCTTTACCTCCGAGTGGCTGCTGTGTAATAAGAGAGTATGGTCCGATAGACCGCATATGGATCTTGTCTTCCACCATGTGGTGAAGTTTCAAGATATACATATATCCAACTGCGATATCTTGTTCAAATTTTTCTCCTGTTCGTCCGTCGTACAATGGAATCTTTCCTGTCGCAGGGAAACCTGCTTTCACAAGTTCGTCTTTAATTTCAGTATCAGTCGCACCTGCAAATGGAGGTACGATTGCCTGATAGTTCAATGTGTTTGCTGCAAGACCGAGGTGAAGTTCAAGAATCTGACCAAGGTTCATACGTGAAGGCACACCAAGCGGTGTAAGGATCATGTCGATCGGAGTACCATCTGCCATGTATGGCATATCTTCTTCTGGAAGAATCTTTGAGATAACACCTTTGTTTCCGTGTCGTCCTGCAAGTTTGTCTCCCACTGATACATTTCGAAGTTCTGCAACTTCAATATGAATTCGTTTGATGATACCTGAATCAAGTTTGTCTCCTTTTTCTCGTGAGAATACCTGTACGTTGATTACTCGTCCTCGTTTACCACCTTCCATTCGTTTTGATGTATCTTTTACATCTTTCGCTTTCTCACCAAAGAGTGAGCGGAGGAGGCGTTCTTCTGGAGTAAGTTGTGTTTCTCCTTTTGGAGTCACTTTACCTACCAAAATATCACCTGGTCGTACCTCAGCACCAACACGCACGATACCGTCTTCTGCCAAGTTTTTAAGTTTAGACTCTCCAACGTTTGGAATATCGCATGTAGTTACCTCTGGACCAAGTTTTGTATCTCGTACGTTTACTACGAATTCCTCGATGTGAATTGAAGTAAATTTAGATTTCTTTACCAATCGCTCTGAAAGAATAATCGCGTCTTCATAGTTTGAACCTGACCATGACATAAAGGCGATCAAAATATTTTGACCGATTGCCATCTGTCCATGTTCTGACGCACTTGTATCTGCAAGTACTGCACCTTTCTTTACACTATCACCTACGTTTACAGATGGTCGCTGGTGGAATGCGGTAAAGCCGTTTGTTCGTGAGAATTTTACCAACTTATATTCAGTCTCTTTTCCTTTTTCATTCTTTACTTTAATAAGTCCACCATCTACATACGATACAGTTCCTGCTTCAGTTGCAAGCACGAGACGTCCTGTATCTTTCACTGCTGACTCTTCAATACCTGTCCCTACAAGTGGAGCTTCTGGCACCACACATGGTGTTGCCTGCTTCTGCATGTTAGATCCCATGAGCGCTCGAGTAGAGTCGTTGTGGTTTACAAACGGAATCATGTTTGTTGCAATAGAAAATGCCTGATTTGTTGCAACGTCAATATAATCAACTTTTGTTTTATCGATTGTTGAAGGTTCACCGTTAATACGCACCTCAACTACATCTTCAAGAATGTTTCCTTCTTTATCATATCGTGTTGCAGCGTGTGCAATAGCAAAGTTTTCTTCTTCAGATGCGTTGAGGTACACAATATCCGCACTAATTTTTCCATTTTTTACCTTTGCATATGGAGTCTCAATCATTCCAAAGTGGTTCAATCGAGCATATACAGAAAGACGAAGCACCAAACCGATGTTTGGACCTTCTGGTGTATGGATAGGACACAATCGTCCATAGTGAGAATGATGTACGTCACGAACTTCATACCCTGCTCGAGAACGATTCAAACCTCCTGGACCAAGTGCAGAAAGTGTTCGCAAGTGCTCTACTTCCGCAAGAGGGTTCTCCTGAAGCATGAACTGTGAAAGCTGGTTTGTAGTAAAGAATTCTTTAATACGTGCCTGAAGTGGCTTTGGAGAAATAAACTGAACTGGCAATGTTACATCAGTATCAATAGTCGACATTCTGTTTTGAATGTTTCGTTTGATCTGAGCCATACCAACTCGAATTTTCTGCTGGAAAAGTTCTCCAACAAATCGAACACGTCGTGAACCAAGGTGATCAATATCATCTGGTTGTGAGTGTGGGGTGTTATTGAGATGGGCAATATGAGTGACGATAGTCGCAATATCGTCAATTGAGAGAGTTTTTCGAGCTTTTTCCTTTTCGTCGAGTTTTTTACCAAATCGCTGATTGAATCGGAATCGTCCAACTGGTGATAGGTCGTATCGCTCTTCATGGAAAAGAGCATCAACAAATTCCTTTGCATTTTCTGCAGTCGCAAGATCTCCATCACGAAGTCGCTTGTGGATTTCAATATATGCATCTTCAACTGTCTTTGCAGTATCTTTTGCAACTGTTTTTGCAATAGAAGTTTTTGCAAATTCATTAGATGCAAAAAGCTTATTAATATCTGAGTCTGTATGTGCACCAAGTACTCGAAGGAGTGTTGTTACGGGGAATTTTCGTTTTCGGTCAATACGTACATAGATCACTCCATCTGCATCTGACTCCACTTCTACCCATGCTCCTCGTCCTGGGATCACCTTTGCACCGAAGAGTCGGCGTCCTCGTACTTCATTTGCAGTAAAGAATACTCCATATGAACGAGCGAGCTGAGGCACGATAACACGCTCAATACCTGAAATAATAAAGGTACCGTGTGATGTCATGAGCGGGAAATCAGCCATGAAGATTTCCTGTTCTTTTTCAGAACCGACGATATGGTTCTTGAGCTTCACTTTTACTTTGAGTGGAGCTTCGTATGAAAGTTTGTTTTCCTTTGCATGATATTCATCATACTTAGGCAACGCCAATTCAAAGCCTGTAAAATCAAGCTGGAATTTCTTTTCTGAGTAATCCTTAATAGAAGAGAATTCTTTAAATACTTCCTTAAGACCTTCCTCTATCAACCATTTAAATGAGTCGAGCTGTGGCTCAACGAAGTTTGGTGTCTCTGCGAGTGGTTTCTTGAACCGTCCGAAAAACTTTTTAGGTCGTGGACCTGTATGTGTTTGCGACATGTGCGTACAAAAGTTGTGAAAACCTAATAAATACTCACTCCTACCTCATAAAAAATTACAAAACACCAAAAACAAACCTTTCCCCAAGGTTTGTTTTTTACTCTTAAGTTGTTATTTGCGAATAGTATGCAAAATAGTAAAGAGACTGTTTTGTAATGCCCCTTCGCGACGCCTGGCCATAACTCAATCGCTTTTGCCGAAGTTAAGATATAGTATACGCCAAAGTATTATCCCCTGTCAACATTCAAATATAGGGTCAAAAGTCAAGAAAAGCTGTGTATATCTTTTTTCGACAAATAACGGCTCAACACCAACGTAATTTACTAAAGAAAATGCTTATTTTAACCCTTACTCGTCAAGCGAGTTATCCACAGATAAGAATCAAAATCTTTTACTCATCACAACTTTCCCAAGGCAATCTATCTGGGCAAGCTTGCCCAGCGAACTGCTCGCCAATCAAGAAAATAATCGACTTCTGACGGCTACCTTCTCGCAAACTCCTTGTCGAGTACGACTGCGTCAAACAGTGCTTCAGATTACGCCGTCTCCGATGAGCACATCGGGCAGTCGTTATTTTCTAATTGGCTGTGCAAGGCCCTGGAAAAGTTATGCTGAGACAAGATTTTATAAGAAAAAAGACCCGAACAACATGGTTCGGGTCCCTAAAAAATACTACTGATCGAGAACAAGACAACCAACAGAGAGGCGGGGATCGAGTTGCTTCAAAGCCTCGTTGATGTGGTTAATTGTTTTGCGACCACCACGTGGCCACGTAATCATTGTCTTCTCGGAAGTTTCGAGGATCGCTCGAACGGTTTTACACTGATTGTCGAAGAGAGCATTGTATGCACGAACACTCCACTCTAGATCATTGTCCTCGATTGTCATGTCCAACAGCTCCTGTGGGAGCTCCTGAAGAAGTCTCTCGATGTCAGCTTGCCGCTGGAGTCGGCGTTCTGCTTTCTCCCTCGTTTCCTGCTCGGCTTTCTTTTTATCCTGCCAAGCGAAGAAGTACCGATCGAGCTCACTTTGATATCGAGCCTCACGGAACAAATGGAGGTGCGGATGATGACGGAGACAGCACTTGTAGTAGTGCTCCGTCTTCCACATGTCCTCGTAAAGCGGTCGGGCACTTACTCCGAGTGTTTTCGGAATGAGGTGCTTTTGAAGTCGCTCGCACCCTAGGCCGTAGAGCATTCTGATTGCCATGACCGTGGTCTTGTCAAATCTATCTGGTGTCTCGAGTTGATCAACAAAGATCTCTTCGAGAAGAACAGTTGCTCCAGTTGGCCACGAGGGCGTCATCTGATAACTGTTTCTTTCCCAATAGAACCTTGTGAACTCCTGAAGCCTGCTGCGAGTCGAGCCCCACCCTACGAGTTGCTGGTCTTTGTTCCATTCGAGAAACTCGTCCCAGGCTCGGGGAAGAGTCCAGGGAGTCTCAAAGACTCCGTGAATCATTCGCCGATACGGCAATTCCTCCTCCTTCCATGGACGAGCCACGAGATGAAAGAGTTGGTCGATACATTGGCACCACCACTTCGCGATTGTGTCGAAAACCATTTTGGTTTCTCCTGTTTGTTTGTTCTGATTTGGCGTATTATTTACCCTCTCGCCAGAGGTTTACTTCTGTAAATATTATATCACAGTATATACCAATATGTCAATATGTTGATTTAGAGCCCAGAAATCAGCTTAAAATGCTTTTCGCTCACCGGCATTACTGAAAGTCTACTTCCTTGCTGAGCAACGAGCATATCAGAAAGCTTTGGATTGTTTTTGATTTGAGGGAGCGTGACCGGTTCTTTGAGAGTGCTTACGTATTTCATATCCACCGCTGACCAGATTGGATTTTCTTTTGTTGCCTTCGGATCGAAGTTGTCGTTTTTGGGGTCGAGTGCAGTCATATCTCCATACGGAGCACTTGCTACCTTACAGACACCGGCAACAGCCGGAGGGTTTGCTCCCGAATGACACCGCTTGGTTCATCGGCTCAAAAATGAGAAAGTTTACTTTCTCATTTTGTTCACCTTACGTCACCAATAAAACAAGACAAGATCTCCTTTGGACATGGTCTTAATGAAATTACGCGCTTGGTAATTTCTCACACCCGTCCACGAAGTCACCTTGTCTTGTTTTAAGTCGTCTATTGAGTAGCATTCTGGTTCACTTTTGATGAGCCAATACTTCATAATTACATTAAGTAATTAATCACAAGTCGTACTGCACCAGCAAGTACTGCAAATGATGCGAGACTAAATGCGATTTCAAATACTGTGTATTTGAGAGAGCGGTTGTCCCAGAGGTATGCACTCATAATCTGAGGAAGTGTAAAACCTACCCAAATGATAGCAGTGAAGAGGAGTGTAAGTCGGTATGGTGCTGTCGGATATGCAACGATGGTAAATGAAGCTGCAGTCAAAATATCGAGTACAAGTTTAATAGCGAGAGTTTTCGCCATCTGACCTGGTGCTGGTGGTGGACAATTTTCTGGATCCTCTCCACGAAGCTTCATAAAGTACTTCTTGAAAACGACTGAATACCAAAGATATCCAAAAGCAAATAATGCAATACCTCCAAGAAGTGCGGGTCGAGCTAAAAGTATGATTGTTTGTAACATTTTAATTTTTGATTTTTAATATTTTAATTATATATCATAGCCTTCTTCTCGTAAAATCCGTCTCTTCGCTTCCGAACCTCCTCTATTATAGTTACCAATCTTTCCATCCGTACGAATCACTCGATGACAGGGTATTTCTGGATTAAAATTTTTACTCATGATAGTCCCCACCGCTCGCACTGCTTTTGGATTCCCCGCCTTCGCAGCCACCTCGCCATACGTCAAAACCTTTCCTTTCGGAATTTTCTTTACTACATCGTGAACTTTTTCGGTAAAAGTTTTTGCCATACGTGATTCTTGAGTGGCAAGTTTACATTGCTTTTTGTAGCCTCCGCAGGTCAAAGCATGGACCTGTCAAGGCACCCCTTTCTTGACAGGTTTGACCGAGGACTGCCGAAAGCCTCGCAGGATGCTTGAGGGAAGCTACAGAAAGTAATGTACACTTGCTTCACTTAATTCATTAAAGAAACAACCTCGCAATTCTCAACTTCAAATACGTCGGTTTTTTCTTTTTCTTCGTTAAATAATTATACACGGGAGAAAGCGTGGTGGTGTCACACTCATCAAACGCATCAATAATGGTATCGAGCTCTTTGTATGCAAACTCTTTTTTCAAATGCTCAATATCAAGATCAACTCCTTCTTGTATCAATTCTTCTATATGAGCAACAATCGTATCTTGCTTCACTCCCCTCGCATCAGCAATATCGGAAAGTCCGAGACCTTCATTGAGCATATCTTTGGTAATCTCTCGCGCACTTTTCTTCGGTTCCTTCTTTTCTTTTTCTGGTGGTACAATTCTTGATTTAAATTCGTTTTGAATATGTTTTCGCTCTTCAAGTGAGAGTGACCGAAGCTCCTCTACCGCTCTCTCTGACACCTCTTTCAACTCTTCATCAAACATAAGAACATCAGGATCGACTTCAAGAGAGAGTGTATTGAACCCGAGCAATTTCATACCAGAGAGTGATCGTACACGAGAAAGAGCTACATATCCCATCCCTTTTACAAAAGATTTTGAGAGATCGACTTCCATTGCATCCAAACTCATCCCCTGACTTTTATGTACTGTAATAGCCCATGCAAGCCGCAACGGAAGCTGAGTGATTTCTGCTTTAATCTTACCTTCCTCTTCAATGCTCCACGACATAGGAACCACCGATATGAGCTTGCCTCCTACGGTACGCACCACAGGCTCACCAAAGGTATTAAAACCAGTCACCACACCGAGAGTCCCATTTACAAATCCCACTTCATAATTATTTTTTACAAACATTACTCGTGCACCTTCTTTGAGACGAAGTTTTTCTGGAGCAAGACACGAACGCTTCAAACCTTCTACAAGAAAATCTTTTCCTTTTGAAAGCATAGTGAATTCTTTTGTTGCAGTTGTGAGTGTATCTAAATGTTCATGATTGATCGTATCTACATCAACATTATGAGTAAACAATTTTGTCGCTGGCACATCTACATCAGGCTCTTTATGTTCTCGTGACCGCAACAAATCTATTGTTTCTTTGGTGACAGTATTCGCACGAATCTGATTTAATACAGTAAGATAATCTCCATCTTTTTGTCGATGTTGCTCTGAGAGATAACAGATAGTAAACTTCGCAGTTTTCCAAACCTCTGAATCATACGCAAAGTCATTTCCTGCACTTTCACCAAAAGATGTGCGTGTAATTGGTGGAAGTTGGAAAAAGTCTCCACACAGTATCACCTGCATACCTCCAAACGGCCTATCATTGTGTTTAAACGCGCGACAAATCCATTCCACCATAGTGAGCTGATTCCCTGAAAGCATTGAAATTTCATCGATAACCAAAACTTGTGTCTTTTCGAAGCGTTTGTAGAGATACTGCTTTTCCATCATATTTTCGAGATCGTAGTCCGAGAGACTACTTTTGATCCCAAGCCCTGACCATGCATGTATCGTCATGCCGTTTATATGAGTCGATGCGATACCGGTCGAAGCAGTGATCGCCACTTCAACACCGAGTCCTTTCAAGTATGAAATATATTCATTGAGCACATACGTTTTACCACTCCCTGCAGGACCAGTGAGAAAAACATTTCGTCCCATCTTTAGAATTTCGAGCGCATCCTTTTGAGTCATGGGAGTATTGTACCATGAGCACCTTGAAACATATTGATTGACAAAAACACTAAAGACGATAATCTAATACGCGAGGTGCTAAATGAGAAAAACGTACATGCTCTTATGTCAGCTGGAAAGTTTGATCTTATACGGGTTTGCAAAAAGGCAACCTCCAAAGAACTTTCTTACCCGCCCTGAAATTTGCGAAGAACTTAGATCTGTAGGAAAACGTGTATTCAAAGAAATGGCGATATTTTTTCTTGATTACACACCCCCAACAACTCAGGCACAAAAAAGGAGCAATTATAATTCAAAACTCGCGCACGCATGGTGTGCACTCTTTAACTCATTAAGGGAACATCACCAAATCCCCCAAGGGAGTACTGCTGAATTTGAAACTCTTGAAGAATGGGTTATGTGGGCACAAAGACTTAAAATCATATAACCACCTCATCTCCCCTAGGTCCGACCTAGGGGAAACTTTTTTATAAAAATGTCCAGGGTGAGAAGTGAGTGACCTCACTTCGCAAGACCTTGATCATTTTGTAATCAAAATGTAAAAGGTGAACTGCTCCTGTAAGGAGGCCCTAGACATTTTTATTTATGCTTCTCTCTCCACGCTTCTATCTTTTTATGATCTCCTGAGAGAAGTACTTTTGGTACTTTATATTTTTTTCCTTTGTATTCGATCACCTCTGGTCGAGTATATGAGTCTTTACTTGCAGTCCGACTTTCTTCGAGAGAGCCGAAGTTTCCAAGTACTCCTTCCACCTGTCGTGAAATACAGTCGATCATGATAAGTGCAGGAAGTTCCCCACCAGTGAGAACAAATGGTCCCACTGACACTTCTTCCATCTTAAACATTTTCTGTACTCGAGCATCGATACCTTCATACCGTCCGCATACAATAATAATATCAGTGTAACGTTTCGCTGACTTCTTGGCGTATGTCGTATCAAATTGTTTACCACCTGGAGAGAGGAAGATGATTTTGGTAGACAGTTTATAGTCTTTGGTCAATAGTTTCTTTTTTGATCTCTGCAACTTTTTTACTAATGACTTGTGACTCTTTTCTGCCGACTTGAGAGCTGCATCAACAGCTTTAGCGACCGGTAATGCCTGAATCACCATCCCTGGACCACCCGCATACGGCTTCTGATCGACTCGCTTCCACTTATCATCTGAATAGTCGCGAGGGTTATAGAAAGAGATTTCAATTTTCTTGTCTTCTATTGCACGTTTAATAATCGACTCACCGATGTAGGAGTCGAATGCTTGTGGGAAAAGTGAAATTATGTGAAATCGCATGACGACAACTATACAATATTTTTATAATAAAGGCAATATACCCGAATCTGGTAACGCACACACATTACCTCAACTACTTGACTTATATTTTAATTTATTCCATCATATACTCATGAGTAAAGATCTGAAACAGATTATATGGGTATTTGTAACTATATCACTGCTAACTGATGGACTATTTATATATAGTCTAAAAACCTCTCACACGAAATTCTGTGTAAGTGATAGAGTGCAAATTCCATGCACATCTTTTGAATATATGAGTAAATCTATACTAACCTTCACTGTACTTTGGTTCGTGCTTATCTTTGCAGTATATTTGTTAATCCTCTTTATACGCAAATTAAACTACTATGGGTTTTATATGCCTCCGGTATATTATTACCCCAATGCTACATGGTTTTTTAGACTTATTTATCCTTTTATTCTTGCCCCTTTAGGTCTTTACAGATTTTTTAGAGCTTTAAAAAGATGGGCCATGCACCAACCTGATCCATACCCAACTACTAACAAGTAGTACAAGTAATATTAATTAATAAATGAAGCAAAAAACCACTCGGTCTGAGTGGTTTTTTGTTTTGTAAAGATTAAAGAATAAGTAAAAACTTCGACGTTCAGATTTGAGGCGAGATCGCGTATAAAATTAAAAAAGGCTCACAGGCGTACATGTCGTACGACGAGAACCTTTTTTAATTTTAGACGATGAGATTGGCCAAATGTGGACGTCTCGTGGAGACTATAACTTTAAGTCCGCCATTGCGTCATCGAGAGATTTAGTCGCAGAAGACGAGCTCTTCTCCATCCCTCCTGCTGGCTCGTTGATCTTGAGGTTTACTCGAGCGTTGTTTTTCATTCCAACTACTCGCAACAGTGTTCGGATTGCCTTTGCAGTGTTACCCTCTCGTCCAATGATCTTACCCATATCTGCCGGGTTTACATCGAGAGTCATGAGCACACCCATTTCGTCAACAGTTCGATTGATCTTTACGTCCTGTGGGTTCTCTACTAAAGCTTTAATAACAAAATCTAAAAATTGTGTATCGTGTTCCATAAAATATGCATTCAGTTACTGGTAAAGGTAGTACAGTATAATTGTATGTTGAGGCGCAGTGGCACGTCAACGGATAACTAAGCAGCTGCTTCTTCTGTTGCTGGTGTCTCTTCTGCTGGTGCAGGTGCTGGAGCTTCTTCTACAGGAGCTTCTACTACTTCTGGAGCAGTTTCTTCTGCTGGAGCTGGGGCAGCTTCAACTTTTACATCTGGAGCAGTTTCTTCTGCTGGAGCTGGGGCAGCTTCAACTTTTACATCTGGAGCAGGAGCTTCCGCTACCACCTCTTTCACAGGAGCACTTTTCTTTGGAAGTTTATTAAGCTTCTTACCAGAGATCAATTTTTTGTCTACCAAAAGGTTGTGTACTGTATCAGAAACCTGGGCACCTACTGACATCCAGTGTGAAATTCGGTCAGATTTGAATTCTGCCTTATCACCTTTCCGTGAATCATAGTTTCCAAGTACCTCTAAAAATCGCCCGCTCTTTGTTGAGTTTTTTGAGTCGGTTAATACGAGCCGGAATGTCGGTTCGTTCTTTCGCCCTGTTCGCTGTAATCGTATTTTTAACATGGCTTAGATAGTAACAAAAATAGGTCGATGAGTCAACAATTCTTGGTTAAAGGCTCTTTATGGATTATTATAGAAGGTATGGAAAAATTCACACAAATACCCACTAAAAACGAAGAAGTTTCCGAAATCTCAAAAGAAGCAATTTTTGAGACAATAGTTATAAATGATATTATTTCAGCTTTTATTAATGATTTGGAAGACGCTGAAGCAGATGAGGATACAGTAAAAGAATTTACAGAAGAGTTATCCAACCTTTCTGAAGTAGATATCAAAGGTGTGTTGTCAATGCCAAAAGAGCTGAGGATGAGGAATTTCCCTCAATTTGTAAAAGATATTGAAGAAGGAAAAACTACTCCCCAAACAATCATTCAAAAACTTGCCGAGCAGGCGCGTACATACGGATATACACTGGGATATCACGCAACAAACAATAAAATCATTCCTCAAGACTCGACATGGACAATAAACGGAACGGAAGTAGACGACCGCGATGATAGAGCAATGGCATATTACAGTGAAACCTATGAAGATATATTTCGTGCTGACCGAAGAAAATTTCTCTATATAGTACGATCTGTAATTGGGGAAAACACTGATCACCGAAGAGACACTTCAAATAATTGGGGACGGGCAGCAACCTTATCAATAGTTGATGAAATTGATCTGCAAAAAACAGATGAACTTGTGGAGGAAATCTATAACAAAGAAATAAAAAATACAAAACAAAAGGACGCCGCATAGCATACGACGCCCTCACTTTCTCCTTCGTAACCAACTCAGAATCTTCTTAATCAACACCTGAGCACGGTTTTCTGTTCTGCCTGCACGAGCCCGCAAAACGTCTTTAAATGTAACCTTGACTGTCATAGGTCACCTCCTTTTAATATAGTACCACATCCTATATTACAAGTCAAATATAACGATTTGATAATTTCTGATATAGTATCCCCATATGGCTATTGATACAAAAGAAACCCTCACGGGACCCCTTTCTATTTCTGGTAAAGGTACTGGATATTTTTCTATTCCCGCAAAAGAAGGTGTCCTTGATGAAACAATCGAAATACAAAAAGAATTTTTAAACAAAGCATTCCCCGGTGACACCGTAGAAGTGCGTCGCCGACCTGAGCTCCTGTGGGGTAAAGTCCAAGGTGAAGTCCTCAAGGTAGTCTCTCGCGCACGCATGGAATTTGTTGGTGTTGTCGACAAACATGGCGACATGTTTTATCTCATTCCTGATGACCGACGAATGTACACAGACATCGTACTCGAAAAAGGCACGCTTGGTTTTGCTGAACCAGGAATGAAAGTGGTGGTGAAAGTTACCAGTTGGAACGAAAAACAACCCGCACCTGTCGGAGAGATTGTACGCGTGATCGGACGCAAAGGTGAACACAACACCGAGATGCAAGCGATCGTGTATGAAAAGGGATTTCAAATTGAATTCCCTACTGGAGTAGATGAAGAAGCTGAACATATCAAAACCGAAGAAGCAAAACCTGAGGTAATCGCAGAACAAGTAAAAGTCCGCCGAGATATGCGTGATGTACTCACCTTCACCATCGACCCAGCAGATGCAAAAGACTTTGACGACGCATTGTCGATCAAAACCATCGGCCCTGACCTTTATGAAATCGGAGTGCACATTGCAGACGTATCTCACTTTGTCCGCCCAGGCACACTTCTCGATGCAGAAGGTCGCCGACGTGCCCTTTCGGTGTACCTCGTAGACCGTACGATCCCCATGCTCCCCGAGATCCTTTCAAACGACCTCTGTTCGCTCAACCCTCACGAAGACAAATACACTTTTTCTGCTGTCTTCCATATTACTCGTACTGGAGAGATCAAAGATAAATGGTTTGGAAAAACAATCATTCACTCTGACCACCGCTTTTCATACGAAGAAGCTCAGGAAGTACTCGACAAAGGCGAGGGTCCTCACCATGACGACCTATCAGTAATGCGAGAGATTGCAAAAATATTTGAAAAAAAGAAGTTTGAAAATGGAGCGATCAACTTTGAGACCGATGAAGTAAAGTTTGTCCTCGACGAAGCCGGCAAGCCGATCAAGGTGTACCGAAAAGAGAGAAAAGACACACACCGCATGATCGAAGAGTACATGCTTCTTGCAAACCGTGAAGTAGCCGAATACATTTACAAATCAAATGAAAAGCCAAACCGCAAAGGCGCTCAATCTGTCTACCGTATTCACGATGCTCCAAACAAAGAACGCATCGAAGACTTGGCGACATTTTTGAAGGCGCTCGGTTTTGAACTCAAAGTTAAAGATGGTGAGGTAACCGCAAAAGATATCAACACTCTCCTTCGACAAGTCGAAGGTAATCCAAACGAAGAGCTCATCAAGACAGCCACTATCCGCTCAATGGCGAAGGCGATTTACTCAACCAAAAACATTGGGCACTTCGGTCTTGGCTTTACGTACTATGCACACTTCACTTCTCCAATCCGCCGATACCCTGACCTTGTCGTACACCGACTTCTTGAACGAGAACTCGAGGTAGGAAAAATCGCACAGGATGAATTTGCCTACTATGAAAAAGTAAGTATGGAATGTTCTGATCGTGAGAAACAAGCAGCTGATGCAGAACGTGGCTCTATTAAATACAAACAAGTTGAATACATGCAGGAGCATGTCGGTGAAGAGTTTGAAGGTACTATCACTGGTGTCACTGATTGGGGTATCTATATCGAAGAGAAAGAAACAAAGTGCGAAGGGATGATGAAAACAAAAGACCTCGGCACACTCTTTAACGATATGTTTGATTTCAATCCAAAAACATACTCAATTACAGGGACTAAAACAGGAAAGAAAATCACTCTTGGTGACACAATACGGTTCAAAGTAATAGCAGCAGATCTCGAAAAAAGACTGCTCGACTATGCGATTGTGAAGTAGTTTACAGACGACAGTCACAAGTCAACAAGAAAAACAGGTGCTTACGCGCACCTGTTTTTAGCACCTTAGTGGTTATGTTGTTCAATCGAAATCACATGAGTCTCATCAGCACTCGAATCTGGCGAGAGAAGAAGGAGCTCTGAGTTGCCAAAGTGGAACTGAGTTAATGCCCACATCCAATCATAACCGTAGTAGCTCGCATACATAAACTTCCCAATATCTCCATGGCACACCAATAGCACAGAGCCATCAGTATATTTCTCCTTCACCTCATCAATTACTCGTTTTGCTCTTGCAAGGAGAACAGGAAATGTCTCTGCACCTTCAGGTGAAAGAAAATACGTAATGATTTTTGTTTTGATAATATCCGGAGCGCACAGTAGTTCAATATCTTTGATCGGTTTTCCGGTCATGATACCAAAATCTCGCTCAATCAGATCTGGAAGAATTTCTGGTTTAGGTAATCCAAGAGCGTCGGTGACTATTTCCCCGGTCTCATACGCTCGACAAAGTGGTGAGCTCAATACAACATCAAAAGTTAATCCTTTCTCTTTAATACCTTGTGCCAACTCTCGTGCCTGTGAACGTCCAAGTTCTGTAAGTGGCAAATCCCGGTGACCATTAAGGATACCGTTTGCATTGTCTTCGTTTTGTCCGTGTCGTGCGATGTAAATATTTAGCATGTTTTTCTCTGCAGCCAATACTACTTATTTATAGTAAATAAGCAATTCTACTTAGCGACGGCCACAGCATCCTCGAAAGAAACTGTGAGGAGTTTCGAAACCCCACCTTGACCCATTGTCACCCCATAGAGTGCGCCTGCGCGAGACATAGTCTCTCGGTTATGAGTGATTACAATAAGCTGAGAGAACTTTGAGAGTGTTTCGATCATATCTCCATATTTGCGAGAGTTTGCTTCGTCGAGTGCTGCATCTGTTTCGTCGAGAATAATAAACGGTGGAGGGTTTACCTGAGAGATAGCAAAAAGAAGTGCGATAGATGTGAGAGCTCGCTCACCACCTGAAAGCATGATGAGACCCTTTACTTTTTTACGCGGAAGAGACACCTCAATATCAATTCCTGCCTCACCTTCTTCCTCATCCACCTCTCCCTCTTCCCCTAGGGGTACCCTAGGGGAAAGATCATCGAGGTCAGATTTCTTTTTTGGTTTTGACTCACGGATGACTGAAAGCCTTGCTTCTCCGCCACCAAACATCATGGCAAAGTACTCTGAAAATTGTCGGTTGATTTTTTCCACTCCTACGGTAAATTCTGAAGCAATCTTTGCATCAAGCTCACCGATCAGTACAGCGAGAGACTCTGCAGTATGTGAAAGATCAGTAAGTTCTCGTTCAAGAAACTGATCTCGTTCGAGTGACTCCTCATATTCTTTAATTGTTTCCCCTCCACCAATACCTCCAGAATCTTCGAGACGGATTTTAATTTTTTCAATTTTTCGCCGTCGTTCTTCTTGTACTTCTCGACCTTCAACCAAAGTATATTCTTTTTCTCCGAATGCAAGAACGTCTCTACCTAAAAACATTGAGAGTTCTGTGACTTCTCGTTTAAAATCCTCTTCAAGTACTCGTGCTTGAGCTTCTTTTGATTCAAGTGCTCGAAGTTCAACCAACACACTCTGCTCTTTAGACATAAGAACGAAAAGCTCTTTTTCTGCTTCTCTATTTGTATCTTTTTCTCGCTCGATTGAAAGCTTGAGAGCTTCATATGCCGCTCGAGCACCTTTTTCATCTTGAGTAATTCTTTCAATCTCCTGCTCGATTCGTGACCGCTCTTCACCAAGCTTTTGTATTTCAAATTCTGCTTCCTTGATCAGTGTTGTATCCACCGTATCTCGATGCATTTCAACAAAGGCTTTGAGAAGCTCACGAATAGCCTGAATCGATGATTTCACTGTCTCTGGATTTTCTGCATGCTCAACATGCCCCATAAGCTCAAACACCTGTGAGTGCAAGTCTTCTACAGCTCGAAGCTGCACTGTCTTCCACTCATTACTTCGCGCAAGCTCTTCTTGTTTTTTAATCAAACGCATCTGAGATGAAATCTCTCCTTCAATACGCCCCATATCTCGCACTAATGCATCTTTTTTCTGTCTAACAGACTGTATCTGTTCTTCACGCAAAACAAGTTCAGCACTTTTTGCATCTTTATGCTCTGCATTTTTTAACTGCTCTTTTGTTTTATATAGCTGATCTTGCACATGACGATATTCTGCTTCGAGAGGATTCTTCTGTGATGCAATCTCTGCATGAATGTGTTTAATATAATCATCTTCACGCTTCAAATACTCCAACGAAAGTCCAAGGAGTTCATGTTTAAATTCAATCGCTTTTTCTACTTTTTCAACTTGTTTTTTGAGATAGCGAATATGTGGAGCAATCTCACGACGAAGCGACTCAACTTGGGTAATATTTTCTCGAGTCTTGTCGAGTTTTTTTAGACTTTCTACTTTTTTGTATTGATAAATTTTAAGACCAAGCGCCTCCTCTATCATCGCCCTCCGTTCCCGCACAGATGCGTTGAGGATACGGTCTGCCTCACCCTGAGAAATGATATGATGCCCTGATGCACCAATATGTGCTCCAGCGAGAAGCTCTATCACATCCTTGAGACGTACTTGTGAGCCATTGATAAAATACTCATTGACCGAGTCTCGATGCACCACACGTTCCAAAGTTACTTCAGAAAAATCCAGAGGAAGAAAGCGAGATGAATTATCGAACACCACTTTCACCGAAGCCTTCCCTGCTTTCGGCATTTCAGATGATCCGTTCCAGATCATGTCTTCACCTTTCTTTCCACGCATCGACTTCATTGACTGCTCTCCGAGCACAAAACGAAAGGCTTCAGCAATGTTCGACTTCCCAGAACCATTTGGACCGACAATAGAAGAAACCTTGGACGCAAAAGTAAGATCGCTCTTTTTAGCGAAGGATTTAAACCCTGTTATCTCGATTGATTTCAAGTACATATGTCCTCATATTTTAGCATGAGATTTAAAATATTGTTGTAGATAAAAAACGAGAGGGCCTATTTGGCCCCCTCCGCACTCGTGACCGCAACAACACTAACACCTTCGAACGCCGCCTCTTCTGCACACTCATGAATCGAAGTTTCATTGCAACTAGGCACCACTTCCCTAATACGAGGCCCCAGAACTTCTCCTGTCTCAGGATCCCTCCCGATAGAAATTTCGATTACCACATCATTTTGATCAGCCATAGCAACAAACCCTTTCTTCTAAAAGATTAACACACTTAAAGTAAAATAAAAGCTCGCACAGATTTGACTACTTTCTCTTATTCCTATAGAAATAACCTAGGAGAAAAACATGCCGAGACGCCCAAAAAAACTTTCGGAGGAGACGCTCCGCCAAGCACTTGAGCAACTTCTGGAAAACGAAATCGAAATACCCGAGATTGATTTACAAAATCTATTTCGACCACACGATGACGTAGACGGCGACTTATCTGAGGGCCTTCAGATACTTATGATGGAATCTGGGGATATTTGCATTCAAACTAATCCATCAGGAATGATCCGCTTTCGAAGTGTCGGTGGTGGGACAGCAAGTCCACGTACCCACAACGCTCTTCGGATACTAATGCTTGCTATACGAAGAGATAACAAGTTCAGTACAAGACCAGCATAGCCATTTCTGCACCAACCAAAAAGCGCCCGCAAGGGCGCTTTCTTAATTCTTGAAAATTAAATATTTGTTGATCTCAAACATTCACAATTTGGATGCACTGCTAGGCGGACAAGAAAAATAATTGTAGACGTACATGTCGTACGGGGGAAATTATTTTTTACAGTCCAACAACGCAGGGCGCCAAATTTGAAAGTTTACTTTATTTCCAGCCACGTAGTTCTAATGCAGCACGAGCAGCCACTTGTTCCGCATCCTGCTTCGACTTCCCTTCACCTTCAGCTACAAGATCTTTTCCGAGAAATACTCCCACTGTAAACTTCTTGTCATGATCAGGTCCGGTTTCTTTAATTGTTTTATAAGCCGGGGTGATACTGTCGAACTCCTGGGCTTTTTCTTGAAACAAACTCTTTGCATCAATGTGAGAACCTTCTTTCATAATTTTATCAATGAGTGGAGTGAAGTAGGTTTCTATAAATTTTTTCGCTTCTTCGTAACCTCCATCGAGATAGATGGCACCAATGAGCGCTTCGAGTGTGTTTGCCAGGATGTACTGTCGTGCACGACCCATATCTTTACTTTCTCCTTTTGATAGAAGGAGGTAGTCGTTGACCCCGAGTGAGGTAGCGATATCAGAACATGTCGTTGCGTTTACGAGCGCTGAACGATATGAGGTAAGTTCACCCTCATCACGGTCTTTGTATTCTCGAAAGAGAAAGTCGGTGATCACGAGCTCAAGCACCGCATCACCGAGAAATTCGAGCCGTTCATTGTGCGAAAGCCCTGAAGATTTATTTTCGTTAATATATGAACGGTGAACAAACGCCTGTTTCAAAAGCGCTTTATCTTTAAAATCTATCCCTGCCTTTTTTTCAAATGTAGTGAAATCCATAAAATAAAGATTAAAATGTAAATATCAAAAATCAAAATTTTTGATTCAAACCACTCAAATCAAGAGAGAAAACCAAAAGTAAGAAAAGGACAAATAGTCCCACCCTGACTTCTAGATTCATATCACCTCCCAAAAGAGCTTGGTATTACAGTACCACTTTTGACCTATTTTGTCTACAAATTGACATTATGGACACTTGACATATTATACTTCAAGGAGAGCACCGATATGAACGAACCTGGTGAAGTATTTTTTGTAAGTGGATTTATTCTTTCCGCCATAAGTTTTTCAACCACCGTCTGTCTCGTGTACTTTGAGACAAAGAGCGGGCGGGAGAATCCATACACACGCTTCGGTTTAGGATTAGTAAGAATCGGAGTATTAATAATGCTAGCTGGTTTTGGCATTAACATACTCAGTGGATTACCTCCTGTTAGTATTTAGGTTTACACAGAAACCCTCAGGCCGCCTGGAAACAGGCGGTTATCTTTTTGTAAATTTGTCAAAAACAAACGAAAAAGCCCCACCCGGGAATGCAATGAAGCTTTCCCACGGTGGAGCATTGGTTTATTCAAGATGCTGAATTCGTCGCCAACGACCCAGATTATCCAGCTCCATAAAAACAATGCGCGGCGGCTTCCCTGATCCAGGACGATCTTCTTCGAATATGTACCTATCAGGCAAACTGGCAGGCAGTCTGACATACTGAACAAAACGCATGTTTTTTGGAAGTTCAAAGGTTTTTACTGTCCCTTCAACCACCTTTTTCTCTTCACCCGCTTGAACCTTTTCGGGGCGAGGGATAACGCAACCCGTCACCAGTAAAAGTGCGACTGTGAGGTAAAAAATCTTGTTCATTCGTTTACTCCTAAAAAATAGTATGCATCATTAAAGCAAAAAGTCAACAGTGCTCACTTACTAAGCAACCTTGTTGAGTCATAAGTTTCTCAGGGCCTTGCGCAGGAGTTTAGAAAATTAAAACCGTATTCGGTTTATAATTTTCTTGAACGACGAGCAGTTCGCTGGGCAAGCTTGCCCAGATAGATTGCCCGGAGAAACTTATGAGGAGAAAAAGGTTGCGAACAAACTACTTTGCGACGAGTATATTAACCGCTTTGGTGATTAGTGGGAGAATGTCGTTATAAAAATTTAGGTCCAAAATGTCTCCAAGTTTAAACCATCTCGCATCATCAAGTCCTCCTGAGTTTACGAGTTTAATATCTTCAAATGGCGCTTCAGCGAGGTAGTAGGTTACATTCTTTTTTATCTTCCCTTTTTCTGGATGATAGGTTGCATATTCATTTGTTCCGAGTTTATCTTTGACTGTGACAGGGAGAGAGAGCTCTTCTTGTATAGCTTGAGCCACTTCTGCTGGCTGATCCTCGCCCCCCGCAATATGCCCCTTTGAAAGAGTCCACCGGCCGAATACATCGTGTACAAGCGCAACATAAATATCTTCACCTGACTTTGCATACACCACCGCACCACCCAAGTATTCAGTCGGGATCGGGCCACCTACCTTTTTTTTATCTTTTGTTGTTTCTTCTTTTCCCGGCTCACCGATTTCTTTGTAGACTGCACCGAGCACACCGTTTACAAACTTACTTGACGTATCAGAACCAAAAGACTTTGCGAGCTCGATAGCTTCATTGATCGCAACCTTTGGAGGTACCTGAGAACGGTCAGCAAAAAGGAGTTCGTAGAGACCCTGACGGAGGATATTTCTATCCATAATAGAGATTTTGTCGATCGGCCAGTCGGGAGCAGCCTTTTCGATAATAAGATCGAGGTCCTTTTGTTTTTCGAGCACACCACGCATGAGTCCTTCCATGAACGCCAAATCTCCCTGACCGGGAGCAAATTCATCGACGTTACGTTTAAACACTTCCAAAGCTTCTTCGAAATTTTCGTTTCTAAAATCCCACTCAAAGAGTGATTGAAGAACTATTGATCTGGAAAGGTGCCTGTTTGCCATATTTAAACGTACTCAATTCTTAAAAACTACTTTTTCGCTTATTTATTGCGAGCTTGTATTTTTTTAGTTTTTTTCTCAAGTTTAGCCTGAACATCGATAACCTGTCGTCCTCGGTATGTCCCGGTCACGAGGGATGCTCGGTGTCGCATGTGGGCTACGCCTGTTTTTGAATCCACAGTAACACCAGGATTCTTGAGCGCATGATGCGATCGTCGACTTCCTGTTTGCCCGCGGGTGTGTCTCATTCGTACTACCATAATAAAGATACTATAGACTAAAATCTGAATTTAATCAATAGACTGGGGAAAAGTGAAGTTAGTCGAAAGTCCATCAAGTCCGTAAAGTCAAAAGTCGTGCAAGAAAGACTTACGGTGGATAGGACTCGGGCCATGTTTTTGGATAGCATCACGGTGCACCTTTGTCCCGTATCCCATATGTTTTTCAAATCCATACTGCGGATACTTTTTTGCCATTTTAGTCATATAGTTGTCTCGGTGAACTTTGGCAAGTATTGAAGCCCATGCGATGATGGAGTGTTTTTCATCCCCTTTTATAATTGTCTGTTGGTTTGTAAATTCTTTTGGTGCTTTGAGTCCCCCATCAAGAAGAATTATGTCTTTTTCTGTAGCACTTAATTTTTGCAAACAAAGTGTCAGTGATTTTTTAATAGCAAAAGAAAGTCCTTTTGTATCGATGACTGTATTGCTCTGCATTACAATTGTAAACTGTAACTTCCCTTCCTGAGCCAAATCACACAATATTTTTGAATATTTTTCTCTCTCTTTCCTTGAAAGCTTTTTTGAATCTCGTCCGAGTGCGGGCAGTTTTTTGTTTTTTTGAAGCTTTTTATAAACTCCTGCTTCAACCCTCACCGCACACAAAGTTACTGGCCCCGCCAAAGGTCCTCTACCTACCTCATCAATACCGATAATGTATGTCATAAACCTAGTCGATTTTTAGTACACAAAAATTATACGTACCACATCCAATACTTGAACAGCACGCCCACGTACCAGGCTTACACGTCGTTGCATTTACTACCGTACTGTCAGGATACCACGCTAAAAAGACTCCCGGTATACTATTGGCACCTCCTGTACACAATGTATCTGCAATACCGTTAAAATAAATATATGCATCACCCAGAGACCGTGTTGGCGACGGATCGGTTGGTATACTCGGTAGCTGTGTTTGAAGACTTGCATTAAGAGTTGTATTTCCTAGCACTCCCGGAGTTCCTCCTCCGTTGTATGTATATCCGTTCCAGCACCGAGAACCTGATGCTACACCTAAACACCCCAAACCACTTGGATACACACCCCCATTGGCATCTGCAACTAATGCAAAAGAGTTTCTAAGCGTACTTAGATCTCGTAATCTTCGTGCATCTCGAGCTTTTGCTCGGGCACTGTTAAGAGACCCCATCACGATCGAAGAGAGAAGTCCAATAATTGCAATTACAACTAAAAGCTCAATTAAGGTAAAACCTTTTCGTTGAAATTTAAAAAAGTTCATGGTTTAAGTATATCAGCAGAAGAATCATATACAATATTTGATATACTATAGCCATGTCACGATTCGTCCATCTCCACACACACTCTCATTACTCTCTCTTGACTGCATTACCTAAGATTGATGCATTGGTAAAACAAGCAAAAAAATATGAGATGTCTGCACTCGCACTCACAGACAACTGCAACCTCTATGGCGCAATTGAATTTTTCTCTGAGTGCAAGAAAAAGGAAATTAAACCAATCATCGGCATCGATGCATATCTCGCACCTCGCACACGACACGACAAAGAAGCCGGGATCGACAAATCTCGTACTCGTCTCGTACTGCTCGCAAAAAATGAAATTGGCTACAAGAATTTAATTCAACTTGTCAGCAAGGCTCACCTCGAAGGTTTTTACTATAAACCACGTATAGATGCAGAACTCCTCGAACTTCACCATGAAGGCCTTGTATGTATCTCACCTTCTTTTTCAGGAGATATTGTCCAAGCTGTCCGACTTGCCAACTTCCCACTTGCAAATGAAAAAACAGAGTTTTACAAAAAACTTTTTGGGGATGATTTTTATATTGAAATCACACATCACCCTGAAATCAAAGGTCATGAAGAGTCGATGGAAAAGCTCACCCTCTACGCACAAGAAAACTCTGTAGAACTTGTCGCTGCTCATGACGTATACTACCTCGAACCTGAAGACAAAAAGGCGCGTGATACCCTCCTCTCAATTCAAAATGGTGGTGATTTTGTAGAGCGAAATACGGAAGAAGATTTTTCCTTTATCTCTCAAGAAAAAGCGGAAAAATATTTCAAACATTTACCTGCAGCTCTCGAAAACACAATCAAGATTATGGAAAAATGTAATCTTGAAATTGAACTCGGCAAATGGGTATTTCCAAACTATATCGTAGAAAGCGGACTGTCATACGACGATGAGCTCCGCCGTATTACCTACGAAGGTATCGCACGAAGGAAAGTAGTAGACACTCCAGAACTTCGTACTCGTGTTGACTATGAACTCAAGGTAATCAAGGACAAAGGGTATTCTCCATACTTTCTTGTAGTGGGTGACCTACTTAAATTTGCCCGTGAAAATGGTATTCTTTCAAACATCCGAGGATCGGTGTCTGGATCTATGGTGACCTACCTTGCAGGTATTACAAATATCGATCCGATAGAATTTGAAATCCCTTTCGAACGATTCCTCAACCCAGACCGACCGAGTGCTCCCGATATTGATATGGACTACGCCGATAACCGTCGAGATGAAATGGTTGAATACGCACGACGAAAATATGGCAATGATAAAGTAGCGCAAATCGGTACTTTTGGAACAATGGCTGCACGAGGATCAATCCGTGATGTGACTCGTGCACTTGGTTTTCCATACTCGACAGGAGACATGATTGCAAAACTTATCCCTATGGGTGCACAAGGATTTCCAATGACTATCGACCGAGCACTTGATGAAGTAGAAGAATTAAAAGATTTATATGAAAGCGATGATACTGTAAGACAAATTGTCGACATGGCAAAAAAAATTGAAGGATGTGCTCGACACATGGGTATTCACGCAGCAGGAGTGGTGATATCTCCAACAGAAATTACCGACTATACCGCTCTTCAATACGATCCAAAAGGAGAAGGTAAAATCATTACTCAGTACGACATGTATTCTATTGAAGATGCAGGACTTCTTAAATTTGACTTCCTCGGACTCAAAAACCTTTCTATTATCGCTGACACACTTGCACTTATTAAAAAAACGGTTGATGTAACACTCACTCAAGATGACATACCTATGAACGACAAGAAAACTTTTCGCATGCTTGCAAAAGGTGAAACTACTGACTTGTTCCAACTCAACGGTGATGGTATGACTCGTTTTCTCGTTGAACTAAAACCTTCAACAATTCACGATATTAATGCGATGGTTGCATTATACCGACCAGGACCTATTCAGTTTATTCCTGAATATATTGACCGAAAGCACGGTAAAGTACTCATCACATACCTCGACCCTGCACTCGAATCAATTCTTGCTAAGACATACGGGATTTTGGTGTATCAGGATGACCTTCTCATGATGGCTCATAAGCTTGCGGGATATACCTGGGGTGAAGTAGATAAATTCCGAAAAGCGGTTGGTAAAAAAATCCCTGAAGAAATGCAGAAGCAAAAAGAAAACTTTATTCAAGGATGTATTACCCACTCTGGATGGCCTGAAAAAAAAGCTCGTGAGCTCTGGACCTGGATTGAGCCATTTGCATCATACGGTTTCAACAAGGCACACTCAGTATCATATGGAAAAGTTGCATACCAAACCGCATACCTTAAAGCAAACTATCCTGCTGAATATATGGCATCAGTGCTCACCCACCATGGAGGTGAAGTGGAAAAAGTAGCAGAATCAATCGCTGAATGTAAACGTATCGGAATCACTATACTCCCTCCTGATGTAAACGAATCATTCGAAGGATTTACTGTTATTAAAGAGAAAGGATATGCTGAAAACGTAACCATACTTGATGAAATGGTGGAATTAAAACTCACCACCAAAGATTTTTCAGCGGATTCAATCCGTTTTGGACTCACCACTATTAAAAACTTTGGTGCTGGTATAGCCCAATCAATCATTGCCGAACGAAAAGCTCGAGGTGCTTTCTTGAACCTTGAAGACTTTTTGACACGGGTTACAGATAAAAATCTTAACAAAAAATCTCTTGAGGCACTGATCAAAGTAGGTGCGTTTGATTCTCTCATCGGTGCAACATATTCTCGTCACACACTTCTCAAAAATCTTGATGTACTCCTCACATACCACAAAGAATCACGCCAGGAAGCAAGTATTGCTCAAGACTCACTTTTCGGTAACACAATAGGTGCAGCACACACACAACTATCGCTCATACCCGAAGACAATCCCAACATCAACGATCAGCTTTTGTGGGAAAAAGAATTGCTTGGATTGTATATTTCTGGACACCCTCTTGATCAGTTTAAAGACCGTCTTGGTAAACGTGATATCACAATCATCAAACTCAAAGAAACTGCAAAAGAAAAGAATACTGTTGTAGTTGGCGGGATTATTGAAGAGATGAAAGAGATTATGACAAAAAAAGGTGACAAAATGCTTTTTATGAGACTTGCAGATCTCAGTGATACCATAGAACTTGTGGTATTTCCGAAAATATACGAGGAATTCAAAGATGTGCTTGCTGTCGATAACTGTATTGTCGTCAAAGGAACATTTTCAAAAAGAGATAATAAAGAGAGTGTGTTGGCGGAGAAAATTAAATTACTCGAATAGGAATTTAAAACAACACGTATAAATCGCTGCTGCGATTTTACTATGCTCGCCAATCAAGAAAATTATCGACTTCTGACGGCTACCTTCTCGCAAACTCCTCAGTTGAATACAACTTCGTCAAACAGTGCTTCAGGTCACGCCGTCTCACCTGAGTACAGGTGTCAGTCGTAATTTTCTAATTGGCTGTGCAATGTTGTTTTAAATTCCTATTCTCGTTGACCGTAGGATCAAAATCATTCGAAAATGAAAAGGTATTACTCTTGGGTGTGTGGTAGTGAAAATAAATATGAGAAAAGCCCGGGTAACCCCCGGGCTTTTTTGGTTGAAATCGTTGAGGTCAGTCAAAGCTGCGAATCGACACTTCTTCATTGTCGAATACTTCGAAACGTTGGTACAACTCCATCAGCTGTAACGTATGTCTCACACGATGAGGAAGGTTAAGAAGTTTGAGTTTACCTTCTTGGTTATGAACAGACACCGAAGCTGAATAAAGTTCCCCAATAGCAGAACTATCAACAGAAACAACCTCTCTCATATTGATAATTATTTTATTTTTAGCTTTCCTAGAAAGAGCTCTGATCTCCCTCCCAAACATTGCGGAACCATTATCTAAAGTGATTCCTCCTTTTACATCCACCACAGTCACATCGCCAATTTGGCGAAACTCCAATGTAAATGTAGCTGACATTTTTTACGTTCCCTTCTGTTAAAAACTTAACAATAATTTTTAAAAAAAGCAAGAAAAAAACTCCTTCACATAAATATGCGAGGAGTGTAAGTAGAAGTGGTCTCTGAAATAATCGAGCGCCGCTTCCTGGTCAAACGAGAAGGAACGTGGTGCAGAGGGTGGGTATGCCCAAACAGGGACTAAATCACCCACCCTCCGCGATGGCCCCAACGACAGGCCCTACATATAGAGTACAGGTATTTATAAAACGAGTCAACTTATAAAACAAAAAACTTCCAAGGCAAAGCCGAGGAAGCGAGTGTGCTCATAAAGAGCGGGTGAATGAAAGCAAGCTTTCATTCGGGGGGGTGTCAAAGCGAGCTTTGACGAAAGAACGGTGTAGTTAATTGAGAAAAAAGGATTGGTAGGAAGGAGAAGTGCAAGCACATCTACTTCCGAAAGATCCAACCTCAATGAACTACATATACATAATACACCCGGTGTATTTCTTGTCAAACATACTTGTGGATAAGAAAAGCAAATTTAGATAAAAAACGCCCCGCACACACACCAGTGTATTGCGGGGCAAGGTCATCTAGACCTAGGTCGGAGGGAGGGGTCGTGTTGTCACATTCAATTGACGGCCCACTCTAAATGAAATGCTAAAAAAATTCTAGAGCGGGAGGGCGTAGGAACTCAATCCCAACACCTCCTCCCGCCATGCAGTCTTGCAGGATTTTCTCTTGGCAAGAAAATCGCAATTCCGCATAGATACGTATCTAGTACTATACTATCACGCCTTATATTTATTGTCAAGCATTTACACCAACACATACAGGTGTCCAAAATAGTGGCTTTGAGAGACCGTCAGTGGTACTATACTCATATGGAAAACGAAAAACTTCAAAACCAGAGACATTCTCTCGCCCACTTACTCGCCAAAGCAGTGTTAAACCTATACCCTGACGCAAAGCCAACCATTGGTCCTGCAACAGACAGTGGTTTTTACTATGATTTTGAATTTACCACTCCAGTCAAAGAAGAAGAACTGAAAAAGATTGAGAAAGAAATGAAAAAAATCCTGCCCCACTGGCACGGATTTACTGGTACAGAAGTGTCAGAAAGCGAAGCAAAAAAGATATTTACAACAAACCCATATAAACTCGAACTTATTGATGGGATTATAGAAAAAGGAGAAAAGATTACTCTCTACACTTCAGGCGAAGGACATTTTGAATTTACCGATCTCTGTCGTGGTGGACATATCGACGACATGAGCACTGTCTCACCAGATTCTTTCAAACTCGAAAAACTTGCTGGTGCATACTGGAGAGGTGATGAAAAAAACACCATGCTCACTCGTATCTACGGGCTCGCTTTTGAGACAAAAGAAGATTTGGAAAAGTATGAATGGCAGATGGAAGAAGCAAAAAAGCGTGACCATCGTATTATTGGTAAAGAAATGAAACTTTTTAGTGTATCTGATCTTATCGGCGCAGGACTTCCTTTAATGCATCCAAACGGAATGATTATCCGAAAAGAAATCGAGGATTATCTTTGGAACTTACATAAAAACAAAGGATACTCTCGCGTTTGGACTCCACATATTGCAAAAGAAGCTCTCTACGAAACATCAGGTCATGCATCAAAATTTGGTGATGAACTTTTTAGAGTACAAGGTAAAGAAGAAAAGTTCTTTATGAAGCCGATGAATTGTCCACATCACATGCAGATATTTGCTGACAATCAGTTTTCATACAGAGATATGCCGGTGCGATATTTTGAGCCAGCAACAATTTATCGTGACGAGAAAAAAGGTCAGCTTTCAGGACTGACTCGTGTACGAGCTATCACTCAAGATGATGGACACCTTTTCTGTCGAATGTCTCAAATTAAAGATGAAGCAACTGTTATTGTAGGCATTATCAAAGAATTCTATGTAACAATGGGTATGTTTGATGGATACTGGGTACGTCTTTCTACTCGAGGAGAAGACAAGAGTATGTACATAGGAACGGAAGAAAACTGGGCAACTGCCGAAAAAATACTTGAAGAAGTGGCTCAATCAAATAAACTTAACTACAAACCGGGACCAGGTGAAGCGGCATTTTACGGACCAAAGCTCGACTTTATGTTTAAGGATGCAATCGGTCGAGAGTGGCAGCTTGCGACAATCCAGTGTGACTTCAACCTTCCTGAACGATTCAATTTGGAATTTACAAATGAAAAAGGTGAAAAAGAGCGCCCCGTGGTGATACACCGTGCAATCTCAGGATCTCTTGAGCGCTTCATGGGTGTGATGATCGAACACTACGCAGGCAACTTCCCTCTCTGGCTTTCACCAGTGCAGGTGAAAGTAATCCCAGTGAGAGACACACACAATGACTATGCAAAAAAAGTTCATGAGCTTTTGGTAGAAGCCGGCATTCGTTCTGACTTTGACGACCGCGACCTCAACCTTGGTAAAAAGGTACGTGAAGCAAAAAATGAAAAAATTCCGTATTGGATCGTACTCGGTGACAAAGAAATCGAGAGTCAAAACGTGACGGTAGAGCACAGAGACCGTGGTCAGCTCGGTGCACAGTCAGCAGAAGAATTTGTTGCAAGTTTGGTTGAAGAAATTAAAAAGAGAGCATAATATTACAGATATGAAAAAACTATACAAAAATGAACACGACGAGGTACTGACAGGAGTGATTGGTGGAGTTGGTGAATATTTTGATATAGATCCAACCTTGATTCGTATTGGATTTGTAGTACTTGTATTTGTAACAGGTGTATTTCCAGGAATTATTGCATACATCATTGCATACTTTTTAGTTCCAGACAGACCGCATCAGATATCAACAATAGTTACTCCTCCTCCAATGAAAACCCCTGAGGCACCTGTCGCAGAACCGATAGCAACACCAACCCCAGAAGAACCAAAAGTTGAAACAAAAATAGAAGACACACCTTCAACACTATAAACAAAAAAGCGTCACGAATGTGGCGCTTTTTTGAAAATATAAATTAAATATCAATCGTTGCGGCTTTCGCATTTGTCTGAATAAATGACTTTCGAGATGGCACATCAGAACCCATCAAAATATCAAATACTTTATCCGCTTCTCGAGTATCTTCAATTGTTACTTGTTTGAGTACACGACGAGCAGGATCCATAGTAGTTTCCCAGAGCTCGTCTGAGTTCATTTCTCCAAGACCTTTGTATCGTTGAATTGAAATCTTCTGAGCTTTTGCAACTTCACCCTTTCCTTTTTTACCTTTTGTTTCTTCTTCAGTTTCTTCAGACTCTTCTTCAACTTCATCTCCTCCTTCGATCGCTTCTACTTCTGGCACATCAACATCGCCCACTACGCTGCGCTTTTCGTCATCTGAATACGCATAGTGAATTGCCTTACCAATTTTGATCTTATAGAGTGGTGGTTGTGCAATATAGATGAATCCTCCATCAATAAGTGGTCGGAAGAATCGGTACATGAGTGTCAAAATAAGTGTACGAATGTGTGCACCGTCCACGTCCGCATCGGTAGCAATAATAATTTTGTGATAGCGCAACTTTGAAATATCAAAAGTGTCCCCAATCGCGGTACCGAGTGCGAGCACCAAGTTTTTAATCTGCTCTGAACCAAGCATACGATCGAGACGTGCTCGTTCAATGTTGAGAATCTTTCCTCGAAGCGGAAGGATTGCTTGTGTTCGTCGATCTCGCCCTGTCTTTGCTGTACCTCCCGCAGAGTCTCCCTCTACAATAAAGAGTTCAGAGTCAGCAGCTTCCTTTGCCTGACAGTCTGCAAGCTTTCCAGGCAATGCCATGCCTTCCAGTACACCTTTTCGAAGCACTGAATCCTTTGCCGCTTTCGCCGCTTTTCGCGCTTTGAGTGCAAGTACTACTTTGTTGATGATTGCACGTGCATCGTCTGGATTTTCCTCCAAAAACTCCGCAAATCCTTCTGAAAAAACAGTGTTTACTGCACCCTGTGCTTCCACTGATCCAAGCTTTGCTTTTGTCTGTCCTTCAAACTGAATCTCTCGAAGTTTTACTGAAACAACTGCAGTGATACCTTCAAGCACATCATCTCCGGTGAAGTTATCTTCACTTTCTTTAATGAGATTATTCTTTCGAGCGTAGGTGTTAAGACTTCGAGTAAGTGCTGTCTTAAAACCAGTGATATGTGTACCTCCCTCTGGGTTATAGATATTGTTTGCAAACGGCATGATACGTGCAGAAATATCATCGATATACTGAAGTGCCACTTCTACAGATTCATACTCATTTGTATTTTTTTCAATATAGAACACATTTTTGTGAATCGGCTTTTCTGTAGAGTTGTAGAACTTTACAAGAGAGAGAAGCCCTCCTTCGAAGTAAAAGCTCATTGAGGGCACGTCAAGTCCAAGGTCTCGAATGCGAAATACTTTTTCATCATCTATTTTTCCGTTGTATTCTCGCGCATCGATAACAGAAATACGCAAACCTTTAACGAGGTATGCCTGCTGGCGGAGGTGGTTGATCACCTTGTCCACATCAAAGTCTGTAATCGGGAAAATAGTTTTGTCTGGTTCAAATGTAACTACAGTACCTTTTTCAGTAGTTTTACCGATTTTCTTTACATCGGCTTTTTTCTTACCTTGAGAGTACTCCTGCATCCACATTGCATCGTCTTTGTGGACTACTACACGACAAAAGACAGAAAGTGCGTTTACTACAGACGCACCCACACCGTGGAGACCTCCAGACACCTTATAGCCTTCACCGCCAAATTTACCTCCAGCATGGAGAGTGGTCATGATCGTCTCAAGAGCTGAGACTTTTGTTTGCTTGTGTATGTCGACAGGAATACCTCGACCATTGTCTACTACTCGAATACGAGCTACACCAGAAGGTCCCGGAAGGAGTGCGACTTCAATGTCGTTGGCGTGTCCACCCATCGCTTCATCGCGTGAGTTGTCGAAGATTTCCGAAATGAGGTGATGAAGACCATCGGGACCAGTGGTACCAATGTACATACCCGGTCGCTTTCGCACTGGGTCGAGGCCTTCGAGGACCTGGATCGCATCCGCACCGTACGTATCACGTTTTGCTCCCTTTTTTTCCTTTTCGTCTTTAGCCATAGTGAGAGTATTATATCAAAAATGAGTATGGAGTGGAAGCAAAAATAACCATAATTGCACTTGAAATACAAGTATTTTTTACGTACAATGTGCCTATATGGAAAACACCTATACAAACGGAGACCTTTCTCGAACTGATTATGTCGTTTCAAGAGATGAAGAAAATGCACTACGCGCAGAGCTTGAAAAGCGCACCGATGCAGAAGCCAATCGTATCCGACAATACCTCGCAATGCCTGACCTTTCTCGAACAGAGGGCAGTCCCCTGCACGAGATCAAAGAACGAGTGACTACCCTCCCGATTCTTAAAAACTTTGACCATATCGACATTCCTGAAATCCTCTCAACTGAAATCCTCTTCGACCTTTTTGATTTTGCTCCCGACCATGTAGCCCGCAGCAAATCGGACACCTACTATGTCGATGAAAAACACGTACTTCGTACTCATGACACCGTAATGTGGTATTACTATTTAAATCTTCCGGAAGTTAAGGTAAAAATTGCTGAAGGAAAATCTCTTGGTGTGATGTGTTACGGTAAGGTATATCGAAAAGACGAAATCGATCGACGACACATGAACATCTTCCATCAAATGGGAGGACTCTTCTTGCAGCCAGATAATCTCGGTATCATGCCCCTTGATGAGCTTAAAAAGGTACTCTCTCTGATCGTACAGAGTACTTTTGGTGCTGATGTAAAATATCGCTTCCTTGATGATACATTCCCTTATACCGACCCTTCACTCCAGATTGAAGTAGAAATCAATGGAAACTGGATTGAAATCATGGGTGGAGGTATGCCAAAGAAAAGTGTACTCACCAAAATGAGCCTTGAAGGTTACAATGGCTGGGCATTCGGTTTTGGTCTTGAGCGTCTTGCAATGATTGGTATGGAGCTTCCAGACATACGCCTTCTCTGGTCAAATGATGAGCGTGTTAAAAAACAACTTAAACTTGGAACTAAATTTGTAGAGGTAAGTAAATACCCTCCTGTTGTTCGTGATATTTCTTTTATTGTTCCCAACACCTTTATACCCAATAATTACTTTGATCTTGTGCGTGATGTAGTTGGTGACATGATTGAAGAAATGGCACTTGTGGACACTTATACCAATGATGCAAAATTTGGAGAAGGAAATGTAAGCTACGCTTTTCGTATTATCTACCGATCACTTGATCGTACACTGACTAACGCTGAAGTGGACGAGCTCCACAAGAAACTCGAAGAAGCAACTAAAGAAACTTTTGGAGCAACAATACGCTAGCATCAAAAAACTCACAATATGTTGGTGAGTTTTTTGAATCGACTACATCAACTCTGTAATCACGGTCCCCTCTTTCACAAACAAGCTATTGTCTTTTACCACGAAATCAACATCTGGATTTTTAAACACACGTAACAGCTCTACTGCTCTACCAAATCGTCCATCGAGCTCGACTGCGTACAATCCAGTATCTGTAGACACCACAATCACATCGTCTCTTCCCGGTAAAAAGTCAAAATCTTTAATATCCTTTTCGAGATCAACTAAACCTTTTGAGGTACATTGCTGGGTAATACAAAAGTAATATGGCACACCTTCTGGATCCCCTTTCCATACTACCGAAACATCACCAGTATCAATCCACAATTCAAGTTTATTACGTTGTATAAGATTTTCTCTCTGGTCGATTGTTGTTGTCGCTGACACGGAAATATTTTTTGTTTTTACAGTAGTGGTTGCATTAAAATACGCAAGTATATCCTCATACTCCGTATTTTTTATTTTTGTACGTGTACTTGTTGCCTGACCTGAAGTATCACTAAACGGTAGCACCTCTCTCTCTTTGATTGTTGTTGGTAATAAAAATGGGTGAAGTTCGGTTACTAACTGATCACCAACAGATACTGTTTTTTCCCAATATCGATAATTATCTTTCAAAATAGCAACTTTATGATTACCTTTTTTAAGATTTTGCTTGAGTACACTTCTTTGGAATAAACCTGTTTGTTCTATACTCTTATCATCGATATATATCATTGCACCCGAAACCTGAGGATTTACATAAATACCCCCAGTTTGCACAACACTCCACGCATCATTTAACCTATATCCTCTCGCATACAACACCAAAAATGGTATCAATGCGATACATAGAGTCGAAAGGATGATTAAATACGTATACCGTTTTTTATTTGAAAGTGGTTGCATGATATTAATTTTTTCTATGTTTTGGAGTCACCCAAAATGTACCAAAGTATCTTCCAAACATAAGTCTGGTTTGTGCATCTAATCCTGGAATAGCACCAAACACTATAATCGTCACAGGCACAATAAACCACTGCACCACCATCACTGCTTTTTTAAACCAGAGATTTTTTATATGTTTAGGTGGAGGTGGTAACAGTTTAAAGGAAATAAATGCTGACAATACAAGCCCAAGCATTGCTACAATCAAGAGATTTCTTGTTACAAAAGGAAGATTGTATGACAATATCGTAGCATTAAACTCCTTGCCTCCTAAAATCAATGGGAGCCAGCCGAGCAACAAAATAAAGATTGGGTTTGTTGCCAATGACCAAAACCCTTCCACCTGAATTGCAATATGCTTCAAGCGTTGTCGCAATGGAATCGCTTTGTTATGAATCGAGTGATATATGATATAAGGCACACTTTCTACACCCCACATCCATCGTCGATGTTGTTTATAAATATTTACGGTAGTCTGCCAAAATGTATCAGCTAAGTTTGCATCCATAGAAACAGGATATCCGATCGGTACTACTTTGTACCTACCATTGTTAGCAAAGTACAGATTCCAGAATATACGAGAATCATCAGAAACCATATTTCGCTGCCAGAAATTCACTTCACGCAATGACTTAAACGACACCGCATGAGAAGAAAATGTAACCAATTGCTCTGGACGCTCTTGCTGAATCATTTGCCAAAACGTACTCGACATCGCAGCGACTCGCGAAAAAGCTGGCGCATCCCACACATTGTTATTATACAAAGGCACAGGTTGGAAGGATGAATGATGAGGATCCTCTGTTGTCAAAAAATACCATGTAAGACATGAGAAATATTGCGGATAAATAACCGTATCAATATCAAATGCAGATACAAGCACATCTTCATGTGCAATACCATGAACATCAAGAACATGTTTCTGTGCTTGCTCTGCAGCATAAGAAATATTAGGACCTTTACCTGAAATCTCTCCAGGTAAATCTTGAGGATGAACAGAAACAATAAAATGACCAAAATCATTTTTATATTTTTGTTCCATAAGACGAGCGTTTTCTATAGACTGAACACCCCCTCTTTCTTCAGCAGCAAGTACAACAATCATTTTTGACTGATCATACTGCGCACTTTTCAGTGACAAAATTGTACTTTCAATCACTGCTAATTCTTCTTTAAAGAATGGTAGTAATACCATATGATACACATGATCATGTGGCATATCCTTCATCATACTATTCCAGTCAGTATGCAATGCATGTTGCATACGTTCATAATTGTGATAATGGTGAAGCGAAAGATAGAGTGTTTTAAACAACCAGTACGCATCAAATGTGATAATGAAAAAAGCAGCCCAAACTGGCAAAAATTTTGAAATAAGGATGGCAAACAAGATAGTTGACCATGAAAGTATGCCCGGGATCATTTCTAAGAAACGATAAAAAACCCTGCTTTTACCTTGCAAGTCACTCGCTTTTCCTATATGAAAATCAGGTCTTTGAGCATAGTCCATAGATAATATACCAAGGGTACGTCTTGTAATAACGTTATTTTAAAACAAATGTAGTCTTCCGCCACACCTGAGAGTCACCGTTAATGAAAAACATCATACCAATAAAATAGCTTTTTTTCAAGAGGATCCTTAAAAAGATCATTTTTAGAATTTCTGCTAGTTTTTAATATATTTATTCATTCGCCATTTTCTACCATTCCCTTTATTTAAGTTTTTAAAAAATGGCGTAAGAGCATGACAGTTTGGACACAGAAGCCTGAGATTATACTCTTTATTATTGTCTGAATTACCATCAATATGATCTATCTCAAGTGGTACTTTATGTGTTATTGGATGTGTTTTATTCCATCCGCACTCTGAACATCTATTGTCAGATTTTTCTGTAAGATATCTTCTTAGGTATGTTGAAATATTTCGTGTAGTAACACCAATATTTCCATGAACCAAACCCTTCTTCCACAATGAAACCCATTGTCTGTATTGGTAGTTTGCCTGACATTGATTGGAGCAATATTTTATTTTATGCCTCAGTATTAAAGGAGTTTTGCAATATACACAATATCTAGCTATTTTCATAGTATAAGTATACCACTACATACCACTTATAGATGGTATACTTGTCCACAAATAAAAACTATCATAAGTTTTTTGAATCACCCTACAAACACAGCGCATCTTTTTAATTTTCACTTACCGTAGCCTAAAAAGTTCAAAGAGGTTTTTCTATGGAGCCACCTGTCAGAATCGAACTGACCCGCTTCCGTTTACAAAACGGATGCTCTACCAACTGAGCTAAGGTGGCGTATTTGATTTTTAATTTGCTTAGACACTAACTGCTCAACAACTACCAAGACAGCTAAGG
>CAYRYA010000003.1:49671-53087 GCA_964428435.1 uncultured Candidatus Saccharibacteria bacterium
TGATTTTTAATTTGCTTAGACACTAACTGCTCAACAACTACCAAGACAGCTAAGGTGGCTAAAACATTTTTAGTAAAAAATGTTCGCCCGGTCAGTTTTTAGTAAAAAACTGATTTAGGGCAACACTCTATTTTTATCACAAATCCTTCTTTATTTCAACTCTTCCTCCTTGTTTTCCGGAACCAGTATTTCCTCTTCCTTCTTTGGCTCGGCACTTATCTCCTGTAAAAATGACGATACCGATCCGTTGGCCCGAAGCATACGCTTATTACCTTTTAACTTAGATTGCGATTCATAATACTTCTTGTACACATAATCTTTCATCTTTACGAGCAATTCATATGCGTACGATGGTAAAAAATTAAACACAAAAAGATATGTGATTTTTTTCCATAATTGATACTTACCAATTATTCGATTCACCGCATCATGCACAACCTCGTCAGTTCTTGATACAAGACGAGTCCACAACGGAAATGATCCGAGCTTCTGTTCAATCATTTTCGTTCCAATCATGGCAAGTAATGCCACAAAAGACGATATGAACACTGTAATTGTCATAGAATTGAATTACTTAATTGAGAACCGTACAAATCGTGTGAGTTGTATTTTCTCTCCAAATTTCTGAGTACCCTGCTCAATCAAACCTCGAATAGTTACTTCACTATTTTTTATAAACGCTTGATCAAGAAGAACCTGTTCATTAAAGAATGAGTCCAGTTTACCTTCAAGAATCTTTGCTTTAAGTTCTTCCGGTTTACCTTCTACTTCAGGTGCAAAAACCTCAAGTGCTTTTGCTTTAGCCTCTTCAGAAATTTCTTCTTTTGTAAGTACACTTGGATTTGTTGCGGCAACATGCATTGCAATATCATACGCAAGTTTCTTAAACTCTTCGTTTCCAGATACGAAATCTGTCTCACACATGAGTTCAACCATCGCACCTACAGTTTTTGTACTATGAATGTAGCTTTCTACTACACCAGCACCGAGCTCTCGATCACTTTTTTTCTGAGCAGTCTCAGCGCTTCTTTTCTTAAGAATAATCACAGCCTTATCCATATCTCCTCCTGCTTCCTCAAGAGCTTTTTTACATTGCATAACAGACACCCCTGTCTGATCTCGAAGTGTTTTGATAAGTTCTGTTGTGATTTCCATAGAATTTTAAATTAACAAATAAATAAACCTAAAGAAAACAAGTATTACTGAGTTTTTGAAAGTTGCCCCGCTCGATACGCACTAATAACCTGATCGATAAAATATGAAATACTTGCTTTTGATGCATCATTCCCCGGAATTGGGTATGAGCTTTCAGTTAAGTTACAATCTGATCCAACAAGAGAGATAATTGGAATATTAAGTGCTTTTGCTTCTGCCACAGCTGAATACTCACGTTTTGTATCTACGATAAATAGTGCTTTTGGCATTTCTTTAAGATTTGAAAGACCTGTGAAGAAGATTTTCATTCGTTCAATTTCTCGATCAATCAAGAGTCGTTCTTTTTTAGTATATTTTGCAAGTTCACCTTTTTCTTTCTGAGAAAGAAGGTCCTCAAGCTTGTTCACTCGTTTTCTGATTTCAGGAAAGTTTGTAAGTGTTCCTCCCAACCATCGTCCAGCAACATAAGGAAAACCGAGAGTTGTTCCCGCTTTTTCGATTGCCTCTTTTGCTTCACTTTTACCACTTACAAAAAGGATAGGTGCATTTTTAGATCCAAGCTCTTTTACAAACTCAAGGGCTTTATCAAGTGAAACTTTTGTTTTTTCAAGATCAAATATTTCAATTTTATTTTTTGTACCAAAAATAAACGGCTTGTGTGACGGATGTCGTCGAGATTTTACGAAGCCAAAATGAGCCCCTACAGCAAAAAGGTTATCTACAGTATTTTGGCTTGAAGTATTGTTTTTTTCCATATGTACGGACTACTATACCAAACTAGACAGTCATTTGCAATAGCAAAATGAACTAGATTTTTGATTAAGGATTAATGATTAAAGAATAATTTAAACCCATAATTCTTGTATTTTCCCCTCCATTAATCCTTAATTTAATTACTTTAATCCTCTTCTTGACCACCTTCCACCGTCTGCCCATTAAAGTTCTCAAAGGCTTCAATAATACCATCCATTTCACCTTCCAAAATCTTAGTAATATTGTGCCATGAGACTCGGATGCGGTGGTCGGTAATACGGTCCTGGAGGATATTATATGTACGGATTTTTTCTGACCGATCCGCGGTACCGATCTGATCTTTTCGTTCAGCAGAAAACTTACGTGCCTCTTCTTCATCTTTAAGTACCTGCAGTTTTGCCGTCAAAATACTCATTGCTTTTTCGCGGTTTTTAAGCTGACTTCTTTCCGCTGTTGAACGTACATCGATACCTGTTGGTTTGTGAATAATACGTACTGCAGTTTCCACTTTGTTTACGTTTTGTCCTCCTGCACCACCTGAACGAGAAAATTCCATCTCCAAGTCTGCAGGGTTGATATAAATATTTGTTTTCTTTCGCACAGGCAAAATTGCCACAGATGCAGTCGATGTGTGCACTCGGCCCATTTTTTCGGTTGCAGGTACACGTTGTACTCGATGCACTCCTGTCTCATAGCGAAGTTTTTTGTATACATCTTTACCTCGAATCTCAAATGCCGCTTCTTTATATCCTCCTACAGCACTTCTTGATTCATCTACCACATGCACTGCCCACCCCTGAATCTCAGCATATCGACTGTACATATGAGCGAGTTCTTCGGCAAAAAGTGATGCCTCTTCTCCCCCTGCACCCGCACGTACTTCAAGAATAATTTCATTTGGAAACTCTTCTTCTTTTTTTTCAGATTCGATGATTTCTTTCATCTGATCCATAAGCGCTATTTTCTGCGCTTCAATATTAGCTTTTTCAGTCTTTACCATTTCTACCATTGAAGGGTCACTTTCGAGTACGAGAATATCCTCTTCATCTTTCTGAAGTTTCGTGTACATCTCGTAGAGATATGCTGTTTTAGGATTGTCTTTAAACTGATCGTCCATAGGTATAGTCTAAAGTCTATAAAGTCAAAAGTCCATAAAGTCATGAGCACTACTGCTTCTGACCTTATGGACTTTATAGACTCGATAGACTATCTACTTAGTTTTTGCTTTTGCCTGCTTTGCTTTAAATCGTTCTACACGGCCAGCAGTGTCGAGAGTTTTCTCATTTCCTGTATAAAATGGATGTGATGCACTTGAGATTTCTACTCGGAACACAGGGTATTCTTTACCATCTTTTGCTTTCCCTGTTTCAGAAGTTTTAACCGCAGACGAGATAATAAACTCAGTACTATTTGAGTTGTCGATAAACAAAACGTCTCGGTAGTTCTTAGGATGTATGTCTTTTTTCATTGCCCGAATACTGTACCAAAAAAGGCAGAAAAAGGCAAAT
>CAYRYA010000003.1:53187-102961 GCA_964428435.1 uncultured Candidatus Saccharibacteria bacterium
TTTGTCAAGTACCAAAAAGAGCCTTAAACTAAGGCTCTTTTTGGTAGAAAATCACATGAGTTAGACAAGGAGATTTACAGGTTGGAAAATTGCTCAAGATGCTAGGCGCGGAAGAATTTTTGAGGGAGCCGTACTGTCGTACGGTGAGTGAGAAAATTAGCACCGCAACAACGCAGATGGAGTGATTTTACAAGCTGTTAATGTTAAAAATTCAAAGGGTCGATCATTGTCTCTTGGATCGTTTTAGCTTTAGCCATCACCTGATCCCCATAAAACGCATTTGCCTTTTTGTTCCAATTCCCTCCTGCGTAGTACTTGAGCGCTGCTGTACGCTCTGCTGTAAATGTCTGTGCTGCCGCTCCAAGATCAGTGAGATAAATAGAAGAAGCCACAAATGCATCCTCTGCATTCCATGGATTAGTTATGGTTTTACCTAACGCTTGTGCTACACGTGGTGCATATGCTTCCCATGTAGTTGGAATAAACTGTGATGGACCCATTGCTCCTCCCCATCCTGTACCACCGATTGGACACGACAACACTCGATCCCGAGGTCCTACACCGAGAGATTCTACGATACGCAAGAACGCACTCTCATCATCTCGTTTTGAGAGCCCCTTCTTAATATCCTCTGGTCCAGGCATAATCGCTTGCCACTGTTTTTCAACTGGACTATCTGGTTTATTACATGACCCTTGGTTTTTTCCAAGATTTGTTTCTTGTGTCAAAATCGCCAAAAGGAATGCCGGTCTAATACCTGTTGCTTTTTCTGCCTCAAGAGCATACTGATACGCAGTACCGAATGGAATCGCCGCTGTATCACGCAACGCAAACAATGCCGCACGAATTTCAGCAGCTTTCTTTTGACGCTCCTTGATCACCTGCTCATAGCTTTTTTCTTGAGTTTTGTTTACTTTAATGAGATATTGTTTTTCTTGCTCATTTTTCTCAACTTGTCGTTTCTGAGCTTCAACATTTGCTTTTATATCAATCTCCTCATTCTTTTTTTTATCAAGCAATTCTCGCTCTCGTTCAGTAAGATTTTTTGTCTCTCTAATATCATCAAGTAACTCTTTCAAAGATTTGTTAATCGTGTTAAATGAATCCGCATCACTAAAAAAATCTGACAAATCTTTTTTAGCCAAAATAACCTCAGGTAATGTATACGAGTCTATCTCATATGTTTTTCGTATAAGTTGAGCAAGTGAATCCTGACTATTTTTAATTTTTTCTTCGAGCGTACCTATGGTTTTTGTTTTGTTGTCTATATCTCGACGAAGCTGCTCAATAGCAATGTTTCGTTTCTTAATAAATGCTTTGGCCTCATTTATCTTTGCATTCAAAATATCAGCTTCTTTTTGCAAAGATGCTGTACCTTTTTTTGTGTTATTGAGAATTTCTTGCCACTTGGCAATATCTTTTTCTGTTGCTTCCAATTCAGCTTTCCATTGAGCTTCTTGTGTAGCAATTTGTTCTGGTGTTTGCTGAGCAAAAGCTACTGAAGGAAGTATAACTGAGAGTACAAAAAAACAAGAGAAAATAAACGGGAGTATTTTTGATTGCATAAAAGTGAAATGATCTTTGATTATGACAGCCGATCAGAAAAAACGACAGAAAGAAAAGACCAGACTTTATTATAGCGCAAAAAGACACCTTTGGTCGATAGTAAAAAAGAGGCTTTATTGCCTCTTTTTTACCAAATCTTTTGTGCTGTAAGGGAGAAATTTCAGATTTTAAACTATGAGATGTTTATGGGGTTACTCTGCTGTAGCAGGAACTTCTTCTTCATCTTTCTTACCTTTCTTAACAACCTCAATTGCTGAAAGGTCTGGTGCAACAGTAGGCTCTTCTGGTTCATCACCGCGTGGTGCTGATACAGACGCAACCACTTCATCTTCATCACCGACAAGCGATACACCTTTTGGAAGAACAAGGTTTTTAGCAAGAATAACTGAATCAAAATCAACAAGTGCAGAAATATCAACTTCAATTTCGTGAGGAAGATTTTCTGGAGACGCTTCGATAGTAATATCATGCATCACTTTTACCAAGTTTCCTGAAAGATCTTTTACTGCAGGAGACACACCAGTAAATACGAGTGGGATTGAAACTTCAATTTTCTTACCTTTTTCAAATACATAAAAGTCTGCATGTTGAGGTATTTCTGTAACAGGATCAGCATCTACGTCCTGAATCAACACATCCACTGTACCAGAAGGTCCAACAAGTGAGATAACACCTGACTCACCTACTGCTTTCCACACCTTAATAAATTCACTTCGTTGCACAGCAACAGGAGTTGAAGCTTGTTTTTTACCATAAAATACAGCAGGAATAAGGCCCTGTGCACGAAGCCCTGCTGAGTTACCTACTTCTTTTCTATCGATATAATTAAGAGTTACCATGGGTGCAATTATACAGAAAACTAGACTTTATGCAAGGAGACTGAGGAGATCTACCACCCTGCAATACCTGGGGTATATATTTTCCAACCTGTTGGGTTTGGTCCGTCAACAATCTGGACATTTGGCCCATTATCAGTTGCGGGATCAACAAGTTCCGGTCTCGAAAAGTAGTCAGCAGCAGTAAATTCAACTATGTTGTACGCCTTGAAAAAATAATCGGTTCCATTGGATGCGTACACATAACACGATGTGTTTGCGCTTGCATTCATTTGTGGATCAGTAGGTATATTTGCAATATAGTTAGGTACAAGCCCAGGTATAACATTGTTTGCAGCATATGACCCCCACCAACTACATGAACTTCTCCATTCCCAGTTTGTATTTGGATATGATTTATTTACTGCATAATAATACGCGAGCGCAGTTTGTACTTGCTTGAGATCTGAAACTCTTCGAGCTATTCTCGCCTTCTTTTGTGCCTGAGAAAATGATGCAAACACCACCGCACTGAGTAGTCCGATAATAGCAATGCTAACCAACAACTCGACAACTGTAAAACCTTTGTTTTTTTGTGATGATATATATTTCATATAATAATTAAAAATTACCACCAGGTGAAGATACTTTCCATGCCCATGTCGGACGAATCGGGTCAAAGAATTCTGGATACTTAGCGTATGATGCACCTGGACTTCCATTTGAAAGTTCAGTTACTTGGTGAACTAAGAAAGCATAATCTGTACCGTTTGAGAAATAGAGATAACAGTTTGCATCACCACTTGGTGAACTTTGAGGATCGGTAGGAACAAACTGTATATAGTCAGGAGAAAGCCCTGGAATCCACGAACCATTTGCTTTTGTATAAGCTCCTCCACCATTATATGAATAACAAATACCTCTCCAGGCATTTGTTACAGGATATGACTTATTTTTTGCGTAGTACAAATCAAGGGCTGCTTGTACTTTTTTCATATCAGAAACACGTTGAGCAACTCGTGCAGATTTACGAGAAGCAGCCGCTCCGGAAAGTACCAGAGCAGACAAGATACCGATAATAGCAATTGCTACCGCAAGTTCAATAAATGTAAAACCTTTCTGTCTTACTCGTAAAAACATACACATAGTATACACTGTAGAACCCAGTCTGTATCTTTAGTTTTCCACTATTACATCAGCCGGTACGTTCCCCTCAAGGAAATCTATTATGTTTGTAGCTGCTCGAACAGCCATCTGATTTCTTGTTTTAACAGTTGAAGATGCGATATGTGGAGTTAGCACAACATTAGGAAGTTCAGTCAGCCCTGCCGCAAGCGCAGGTTCACGCTCAAATACATCAAGTCCTGCACCTGCAATCACTTTATTTTTCAATGCTTCTACAAGTGCAGTTTCATCAACCACAGGACCTCGCGCTGTATTGATAAGAAATGCTGTAGGTTTCATCAATGAAAGTCTTCGTGCATCAATCAAATGATGTGTTGATTCTAATAATGGTACATGAAGAGATACAATATCAGCGACTCTGAGTACATCATCGAGATTTTCATAGAACACAGCGTTGAAATCCTTTTCAAACTGCTCGTTCTTTTTTACATCATAATACACAACATTCATACCAAAACCTTTTTTGAGAATATGTGCAGCGCGGTATCCAATACGCCCACCACCCACAATCGCAACCGTGAGATCTTCCAAATCGGTACCCATAAGAAGCATCGGATCCCATCCTGTATATTTACCTGCTCGTACATACGCATCACCTTCGAGAATACGACTGGTAAGCGCAAGTAACATTGCTACCGTATGCTCACCCACAGTGTCCGCTGACATTCCTGGTGTATTTGTAAGGGTAATCCCCCGTGCTTTTGCATCAGCACTATTAAAATTATTAAATCCTACTGCATAGTTTGCAAAAATCTTTGCCGAAGGCACCGCATCAAACACTTCACCATCGATCTGATCGGTAAGAAGCGAAAGCACAGCATCGTATGGTTTTTGTGACACAGCTTCCACCAACTCTGTTTTTGTCAGCGGTCTGTCATGTGGATTGATATCAACCTCATAACCTTTTTCTGTAAGCATTGAGATTCCCACGTCAGGAATTTTTCGAGTGATGTATATTATTTTCATAACCGAATATAATTACAAATTATTAAAAAGTCTCAACTTTGCCTCAGCAACAGCTTGCACTTCTTTTACCGCTTCTCGTAAAAACTTATACGGAGCAACCTCATCAGGATTTTCTTGAAGAGCAAGCTGTAATCCTTTTTTATATGCCACACGAAGCTCGGTGTTAATATGCACGATCGCCACCCCTTCTTTAATTGCGTTCTGAAAATCTTCACCTGAATTACCCGATCCACCATGGAGTACAAGTGGTATCCCCACAGCTTCTTTTACATTTTTTACTACATCAATACGAAGTTTTGGGTCCACTCCACCTCGAAGCATACCATGAACATTTCCCACCGCAGGTGCAAGCATATCAACACCGGTACGCTCTACAAATTCTTTTGCTTTTTCCGGAGATGTAAGCGACGCATCATCAAACGAAACTCCTTCAGGTATTTCATCTAAAATTTTTGATGATTGTCCGATATATCCAAGCTCACCTTCAACCAACACATCTCGTCCAGATGCTCGTGCATATTGAACACATTGTTGTGCGAGTTTTATATTCTCCTCAAAAGAAATATTTGCGCCATCGAAAATTACAGAATCATATCCAGCATCGATCACCTCTTTTACTCGTTCAAATGAGTACGTATGATCAGCGTTCAAAAAGATTGGATAATTGTATTCTTTTTGAAGAGACTCAACCAACGCTTTCACTTGACGTACCCCCATAAAATCACGCTCACCTTCTGATACTCCGATAATAACTGGAACGTTGAGTGAATACGCCGCACGAAATACTCCCCACAATCCTTCGAGATTTGAAATATTAAAATGACCAATTGCAACCTTCTTTTCTCCAGCTTCCGTTATACATTGTCTTAAAGTCTTCATGCAGACTAGTATACCATACCCAATCGAATGTAAAAATTAAATATTAAAAATCAAAATAAAAGATTGCGATTCATTTTAACTTTTGATTTTTGATTTTTAAATTAAAAATACTGTATACTTTACCTATGAAGCACAAAATTAGCGACCCTATAGATATCCTTGCTATTGGAGACATCGTAACCGATGCATTTATTCGACTTAAAGAAGCTACTGTTAACTGTGAGATTGATCACACAAACTGCAAACTCTGTGTCCCATTTGGAGAAAAAATTCCATACGAATCAGTAGATGTAATCAAGGCTGTAGGTAACAGTGCAAACGCTGCGGTATCTGCTGCGCGACTTGGACTTAATTCGGCACTTCTGTCGTACGTAGGAGACGACACTGATGGTGTTGACTGTATCGAAGAGCTCAAAAGAAATAAAGTTATTACTGATTTTGTACGCACAGAAAAAGGTAAAAAAACAAACTATCACTATGTTCTATGGTATGACGTAGAAAGAACAATCCTCATCAAACATGAGCAGTTTGATTATTCACTCGGAGACATTGGCACACCTCGATATATTTACCTTTCATCACTCGGAGAAAACTCTCTTCCTTTTCACACTGAAATCGCATCATTTGTTGCACACCATCCAGAAACTAAGCTTGTATTCCAGCCAGGAACATTTCAAATACGACTCGGTAAAGATACACTGAAAGATATTTATCAACATACTGAAATATTTTTCTGTAATGTAGAAGAAGCTCAAAAAATCCTCTCGGTAACCTCACGTGACATCAAATCACTTCTAAAAGGTATTGCATCACTTGGTCCACGATACATCTTTATCACCGATGGTATCGAAGGTGCATATGCATACGATGGAAATGATTTTTGGTTTATCCCTACATACCCACATGAACCAATCGAACGAACTGGCGCAGGAGACGCATTTGCATCTACTGTAGTTTCAGCGCTTGCATCAGGTCTTACACCAAAGGAAGCTTTGATGTGGGGACCGATAAACTCAATGTCAGTAGTACAACAAGTTGGAGCACAGCGCGGACTCCTTTCTCGAGAAAAATTAGAAGAATACCTTAAAAACGCTCCGCCTCAATACACCATTCATCAATTATAAAATACATATTACTCCCTAGACACAACAAATAATCCTTGAGGCGATACACACCTCAAGGATTATTCTTTTTTACCTCTTTATACTGTGAACATAACTCTCGCATTGGTATATACCGACTATGAATCGTATTCACCTCACGTAGAGTGATGAACACCTCTTGATCTTCTGTTACCTCGAGGTCACTCACAACATACTGTCGACCTGTAGAAAGTTTTTTATAACAACTACCGATAGTCACATTCATTGAGAACTCCTTTATTCACATTACCACAGGATTATTTTCTCTTCAAAACCACTCTCACAGCATTTGCAATTGAAAACTCACCCATACCATAGTATTCAATCAATTCATCTGGAGTTCCTGATTGTCCAAATTGATTATGCACACCAATAAATTCGATTGGTGTTGGGTATAGAGATGAAAGACATTCTGATACCACACCACCTAATCCTCCTGCAATCTGATGCTCTTCTACAGTCACAATTGCTCCACAATCTTTTGCAAGCGTTAGTACCGCATCAACATCAAGAGGTTTGATGGTATGAACATTTAAGACTTTTACTGATATTTTTTCTTTTTTTAATGTCTCTGCAACCAATAACGCTTTATGTACCAGCGCACCAGTAGCGATAATACCCACATCAGCTTTTACATCCTCTGTACCATATAAAAGATTTGCTTTCCCAATTTCAAACGGAGATTCTGCAGAAGTAATAACAGGGGTTTTTTCTCGTGCCAATCGGATATATACCGGCGAACCCAATGAGACAGATGCAATAGTCGCTTTGCGGGCCTCAATATGATCACACGGAGATAGTACTGTCATATTTGGAATAACCCGTGTAAGTGCGATATCTTCAATTGCCTGATGTGTTCCACCATCAGGTCCCACTGAAATACCCGCATGTGATCCTGCAATAATTACCTGTCTATTGTTGTAACAAATAGTTGTACGAATCTGCTCCCAATTTCTCCCTGGAGAAAACATTGCATAACTTGTAATAAACGGCACTTTACCCATCGCTGAAAGACCCGATGCAACTGATGCCAGGTTTTGTTCTGCAACGCCAATTTCAATAAATCGTTCAGGAAATTTTTCTCGAAATAAATGCATTTGCGTAGATTCAGTGAGGTCTGCACAAAGTCCTACCACACGAGAATCTTTTTCACCAACCAACACCAAACCCTCACCAAATCCTTTTCGGATTGGTACTTTTTCAACATCTTTATCAAATATTTTTGGATTTAAATGCTGGAGAGAATTTTTCATATTATTCATGTTCACTCTTAATCTGACCTCCAAGAGTTCGTAGTTCCCGAAGTGCAATTTTCACCTGATCCTCTTTTGGTGGCTCACCTTTCAATTCTGTTCCCGGTGGATTGCCATGCCATTTAAAATCACGCTCCATATACGACACACCTTTTCCTGGAATCGTTCGTGCAATAATCACACTTGGTCCATCAAACACTGCTTGCGCTCGTCCAACCGCTTCAACAATAGAGCTAAAATTATGTCCATCTATTTCTTCTGTGTGCCATCCAAAACTCTCAAACTTATGCGTCAGTGACTCAAGAGGCATGACATCTTCAGTATATCCATCAATCTGAATATTATTTCGATCAACAAATACAATAAGTTTACCGAGACGCTCTTTTGCAGCAAGCATAATAGCCTCCCAGTTTTGACCTTCATTGAGCTCTCCATCACCGAGTAAACAGTAGAAAAAACGATGAGATGTGAGGCCATGATCCATCCGATCAGCAATAGCCATACCAACTGCCTGAGAAAGTCCTGAGCCGAGTGGACCAGACGACGTCTCTGCATACGGATAAAACTCTCTATGCGGATGACCTTGCAATCGAGATTTAAACTTGCGCAATGTAAGGAGCTCTGATTTAGGAAAATATCCTGCATGGGCCATGGTGGCATACATCACTGGGCAGATATGTCCATTTGAAAGTATCAGTCTGTCACGATCTTCCCAGAATGGATTTTTAGGTTCATGTCTCAGAATATGAAAATAGAGGGCTGTAAAAATATCAGTCATACCTAAAGGGCCTGCAGAGTGCCCTGAGCCCGCAGCAACAAGCATCTCGATGATTGAGATACGGATATCATTTGCTTTTTCTTTCAAGAACAAAATTTTTTCCGGAGTAAGATCCATACACACTAAGTATACCAAAAAAGATACATCTGTTATTACGATATGTGTGGATAGGTTGACTAATTAACCTTTTATATTTATTGTATACACAGATGCCCCTGGAACCGACGTATTTCTACACAAACACAGGCTTAGTATTTTTAGCCTTGTCCACGATTGGAATACCGGTAATGATGACCCTCGGCATCATATACTGGAGCAGGAAACGCAACTAACCACCCGCACTGATTTCGGTCACTGCGGGTTTTACATATTCTGGAAATTTGCAATTACCTCTGCAGTATTTTCCGCATCAAAAATAGCTGAACCTGCCACTAGTGTACCTACACCAGCATCCATTAATTCTCTTACAGTATTTTCATGTACACCAATATCTATTGCAATATTCATTTCTGGATATTTCTCCCGTAAGGTTTTAATTTTTTCTAATACAGAAAGATCAAGTGGTGCACCATGTCGCCCAAGCTCATCACTCCCCATACACTGAATACAATCAATCTGATGTATAAATGGCTCAAGCACTGAGATGTTTGTACTTGGTTTTATTGCAACACCAACCTCAACCTGTACTGCTCTACACTGGTCAATAATTGCATGTATATCTTTCACTGCTTCATACTGAACAATAATCCGTGACGCTCCCGCTTTGATCCACTCTTCAATATGTTCTTCTGGTTTTTCTATCATGAGATGAAATTCATAATCCACCTCTTCCCAGAATGGAAGACCACGTTCTTCAGAAACAAGCGCTGCAAGCTCACCCTGATCTCCTACATACGGCCATGTCGTATTGTGTACAAAAACTCCGTCTGCGATATCAACTTGTACAACATTTACATACTCTTTCACTAAAGAAACTTTTTCTTCAAGTTGCGTAAAATTTTTTACAATAATTGCAGGTATTACTTCAGCCATATTAGATATTTTTTTCAATTTCTTTTATTTGTGCGATCCGGCGTACATGACGTTCACCTCCTGAAAATGCAGTCGAAAGCCAAAGCCCTACCACTTCCTTTGCTTCATCTTCTGTAACAAACCGAGCACCGAGAGAGAGAATGTTTGCATCATTATGTTCTCGAGAAAGTGTAATAATATCGAGCGCTCCACCATAAAAAACTATAGCCCGTACTCCCGGGAATTTATTGGCAACCACCGCTTCACCTTGTCCTGACCAACCGAAAATGATTGCTTTGTCTTGATCTGGATTTTTTGAGACTTCTATTGCTGCACGGGCAATAATCTCTGGATAATCATCACCTGGATTTTCTTTTTCAGCACCCAAGTCTACCACTTCATACTCAAGCTCTTTCAACACTTTATGTACTGATTCTTTAAGTGTAAACCCTGCATGATCTGATGCTAAATATATAGTCACAATAGTCATTAGTTAATAGTCACAAGTCAATAGTTTACTTTAAACAAAGTAAACAACATTCTCATAACTTCATTTGATAAATCTTCTATCTCTTTTATTTTACCACTATCTCCATATTTTAGCTGTTTTGATATTTCAATTTGAGTTTCTAGTTCCGCTCCAGACCCGAGAGCTACAGAAATAAATTGTTGAAAATCTTTTTTTGTTTTTCTTTTACTACCTTCTGCAATATTTGATGGTACCGATACAGCAGATCTTCTCATTTGAGAAATGAGACCGAAATTTTCTGAAGACGGAAATCCTTTAGTATATTCATAAACCAACAAAACAAGCTTCATCGCTTTTTGCCATACCACCAAATTTTTATAACCTCCTTTCATTCTGTTGACTATTGACTGCCTACTTATGACTAAATAAAACTTCCTGTCTTAACCACATGCTCAACAAGTGAGTGAGTATACCCCATTTCATTGTCGTACCACGCGAGAACCTTTACCAAGTTACCATCTACTACTCGAGTGAGTCCGAGGTCCGCAATCGATGCATATGGAAGACCGAGAATGTCTGAAGAAACCACAGGATCTTTTACAATACCGAATACATTTTTCCAGTGATCTGTCTGTGCCGCTTGTTCAAGTGCATTATTTACCTCTTCAACTGTGGTATTTCGTTTTGCAATAAAAGTAATGTCTGCCATCGATCCAGAAATAACTGGTACACGAAGTGATATACCATCAAACTTACCCGCAAGACTGGTCATTACTTTTGTAAGCGCAATTGCTGCACCTGTCGATGTTGGTACAATATTTTGCGCACCTGCACGACCTTCTTTAAAATCTTTTGCATTCGGACCATCTACAATGCTCTGACTTGCAGTGTATGCATGCACCGTGTTGAGCACTGCTTTTTCAATACCGACTGCTTTGCCCAAAATATCAATCACGGGACTTCCACCATTTGTTGTACATGATGCGTTTGAAGTCACCACCATATCTTTCAATGTGTCGCAGTTGATACCCATAAGAATCGTTCCTTCATCAGCAGCCGAAGCCCCGTCTTTTGCTGGTGCAGAGATTACTACTTTTTTTGCACCCGCAGTCACATGCATTCGTGCTTTTTCAAACGATGTGAAGAAACCAGTTGATTCTACTGCAACATCAATATCCAAATCTTTCCATGGAAGAAGAGAAGGGTCTTTTTCAGACAAAAACTTAACTTCTCGTCCATCAATAATAAGAGTTTTTTTATCATCAGATACTTTTACATCGAGTCCACTTCGTCCGTATGCAGTATCGTATTTCAAAAGATATGCAATGTTGTCGATATTTCCGAGATCGTTGATTGCCACCACCTCAAGCTCATCTCGCTTTTCGGCAATTTTCAAAAACGCTCGTCCGATTCGCCCTGCACCATTGATACCAATTCGTAGTTTCTTCATTCGTGTATTTCAAATTAAAGTGAATATGCCGACATTATATCATGTCTATTATACAGATGTATAACAAAATCCCCCCAAAGCTAGGCTTGGGGGGATTTTTTTATTGCGTGTAATACTCAAGCACAATCTCTTTTAGAGACTGGGTTAAAAGTTTTTCCATTACCCGTTGGGGTAACTCCTCAAACGTACCTCCCTTGCCATCACGAATTGCTCGTAATGTAAATCTTCCATCCCGGAAGACTACGACCACCTTCAAGTCGAAGGTGTTTCCTGAGGCAGTGTTCACACTCCCAAAATGAAATGTGGATTCTTCGATCTCTTGAGACATTCCGTCCTCCTGTAAAGGATACTAGTATAAAATCATTAGTTAAGCAATTAATACATAACATACTGTTACTCTTACTCAACCTCTTGATGTATTAAAAAATGGCTCAGATGAGCCATTTTTTAATGTTTATTCTATTGGAGCAGTTGGTGCTTGTGGAGCATCACCTTCTTTCTTTGATTGATGAGCTCGCCCATCTACCTCATAACTCGTGTTTTGAGCTTCAAAGAAGTTTACGAGTTCAAACACATCTGTCGCAGTCGACATCCATTTTGCTGGGTTTGTTGCACCATAATGTTTTGGCAAACCAAGCTCCTCGAGACGTCGGTCTGCTACATACTGCACATATTGGTTAACATAGTCAGCATTGAGCCCGAGGATTCCATTTGGAAAGAGATCTTTGTTGTAATCTACTTCTCGATCAACCCCTTCAATAACAATATTGCGAATCTCTGCTGCAAACTCCTCAGTCAAAAGTTCTGCATTTTCTTCGAGAATGTTATGAATCAAATTCATACCAAACTTCAAGTGCAGTGACTCATCTCGAAGCACCCAGTTGATCATTGAGCCGAAGTTTCGAAGCTGGTTACGCTGACGGAATGAAAGTGCCACCATAAAACCTGAATAGAACCAGATACCTTCCATCACAATATTTGTTGCAACAAGGTTTCGAATAAAGTCTTTTTTCCCTTCCACAGTCTCAATATCAAGACTGTCTTCAGTCATTCGCTTCATGTACTTGTTGATGTAGTTTTCTTTTGCAAGCATTGAAGGCACCTCGAGATGAAGATTGAAAATCTTTTCTCGATCAAATGGAAATGTTTCGAGTACGTATTCAAATGCCACACAGTGATTTGCTTCTTCCCACATCTGCTTTGCAAGATACAAGTGACACTCAGGAGACTTGAGGTATGGGTAAATACCGAGCGCAATAGAACGGTTTACAATAAGTTCTGCTGGGTTGAAAAACGCCATAAGAAACTTCACTGCATGCTGTTCATCAGGAGTCATCTGCTCAAAATCCTGAAGGTCTTCATTGAGTGCGATCTCATGTGGAAACCATGTGTTTCGCACTGCTTGATTATAAAGATCATATGCCCACTTATAATTAAGCGGGTGTAGATTCATATCTTCGGGCGATGCTTTACCAATTAATGCCATATGTATTTTGTTTAATGAATAATTTGTATAATTGACTTTTGTGAGCAAAAACTTACTATTACCAATAGAGGAGAACAGCTCATGCGAAAAAGAGTGAGGTGTATGAGGAAATCAAGCGTCTCATCCATCGTCCACGGTTTAGTTGATGCCATAAATGAGAGTGTTGAAACAGTAAACAATACTGCTGCACTCTGGAACTGTGTCAGAGTCAACTTTGCTCGCGACATACCTATAAACATCAAAGAGATTGTTGCTCAAATGTACCGAAAGACATGGCGTCATGCTTACTGGTCAGGACAAACATTCTTTCTTATCCGACAATAATCTCTGTGCAAGCCGGGTCCTACGGGACCTGGCTTTTTGCTTTCTCTAATTTTAACGAACTCTGTCACCACTTTGTAAAACATTCAAATGTGCCAAATATGGATGTCGTTATTGGCAGCTATCGCATTGGGCACGTTCGGCAGGGTCTATCGGACACACCTTCACCGCATCACTGACTGTGACCGCAGGAGCTGGTTTTGAGACGAGCACTTTCTCCACAAGAGGCATACTCATAACCTCTGGTGCACCTACATTACTCTTTTCTACTGTTGTCTGCAAGACCGGTGCAGGAGCAACTGACGCAAAACCGCCACTTTTTACAAGTGCTTCTGGAGAGACATATGTTGTTTGTACGGTTGCATTTTGCAATATCTTTTCGGCAGTAACAACAGCTTCACTTTCTTTTGGAGTAGCTGGGGTGACCACCGGAGTACTCTGTGATGGAACATCTACCGTATCAAGTGACTTCTGGAGTGGCATTGCAAATGCTCCACTTTCTTTTTTCAAACCAAGTGCAGCAAAACCAGTCTTACCAATCTGTTGTGCTTTGTTGACTGCAACAGTTGACTGTTCAGCAGTATGACGAGGCTTCATGTGAAGATAGTAGGTAGTCTTCACACCTTTCTCCCATGCAGTCTGGTATATCTTCATTGTCTCATCAATATCTCGTGTCTCAAGATACATATTTCGAGAAAGACCCTGGTCAACCCATTTCTGAGCTCGAGCAGCTACTTCAATATACGCATACGGAGACGTGGTAAATGAAGTTTTATAAATATCTTTGATGTGTTGCGGAATCCCAGCAATATCCGCGATATCACCCTGTCGTTCAACAATCTCGCCTTTCACCTTTTCCCAGATTCCCATGTTCTTCAAATCTTTCACGAGGTTATGATTGATATCAATATATTTTCCTGAAATTTTGTTTCGAGAAAAGATTTGTGCAAAACGCGCATCAATACCTGGAGTAGTTGCTGCGACAAGACCAATATTTGCATTTGGTGCAACAGCCATTAGCGTTGCATTTCGAATACCTTTTTGTACCTTTACTCGAAGCACATCCCAGTTCAATCCCTTATGTTTACTTTCTTTATCTACAGTTAGTGGGCGACCTCGCTCTGCTTCTACTTTTGCAATCGTATCAAATGGTACTTTACCTTTTGACCATTCAGATCCAGCAAAGTGTGTATAGCTTCCTCTTTCTTGTGCCAAGTTTGCTGACTCATCGATTGCCATATATGAAATAAATTCGAAAATTCGATCGGCAAAATCCCATGCGTGTTCTGCATCATATGACATACCAAGCTGTTCAATTGTATCTGAAAACCCCATCACTCCGAGTCCGATTGCTCGGTTTTCTTTGTCAGATTTCTCTGCCTCAGGAATTGGCAGTACATTGATATCGATCAGGTTATCGAGTTGACGTACCGCAAGACGCACTGATTCTTCAAGCAGTGACCAGTTGATTTCTTTATTTTTAATATGTGCAGCAAGGTTTAATGATGCAAGGTTACATACTGCAACATTATCCTTATCCTGTGGTAAACAGATCTCTGTACAGAGATTGCTCATATGGATTGTTCCGGTGTTATTGTTGAGCGCACGAAGATTGATCGTATCTTTCCACGTAAGCCATGGATGTGAAGTAGTTTGCAATGCAACAAGAATCTGTCGATACTGTTCCTTTGCTGGCACCTTTTTAAAGGTTCGTAGTTTTCCGGCATTTGCCATCTCAATATATTCTGCATACCGTTTTGAAAATGCTTTACCGTACAACTCATTGAGATCTGCTGTTTCTGCAGGATCAAACATATACCACTCTTCACCATTCTGTACTCGCTTCATAAACTCATCAGTCATAAATACTGCAGTGTTTGCAGTACGCATACGCATATAGTCATCACCTGCATTATGTTTCCAGTCGAGAAATTCTGGAAAATCAATATGCCAGTTTTCCATATAAAAACAAAGCGCTCCTTTCTTTTTTCCACCTCGCTGAATCGCACGTATTGCAGTGTCAATAATCTTTGCAAACGGTGTAGGGCCTGTAGAAATACCATTATTAGACTTCAGTGGTGAACCTGACGCTCGAAGTTTGGTTACTGACGCACCGATACCTCCCGAACCTTTCGAAAGAAGCATGACATCTGAAACTGACTTTGCAATATGCGCCATATCATCATGGATTTCGAGAAGATAGCAGTTTGAAAGTGCTGGATTTATAGTTCCCGCAGCAAGGTTTGTTGAACCTCCTGCAACATACTGAAGTTTTGACATTTTATTGTAAAACTTAATAGCCATCTCTGTTGGAGACTGTTCGTTGTACGCAAGACCCATTGCAATGCGCATAAAGAAAAACTGTGGAGTTTCTCGAGGTGTCTGATCAATATGCTTCATCGCATATCGAGAAAGCAAACTATCGAGTCCTGCGTACTGAAAAAGCTCATCTCGTTCTATACGGAGCGCGGCAGTTATCGTATCAAGGTTGAATCGACTTTTCATTGCGGGATGAAGTCGTCCATCAGCAACACCTTCGTTGATAAAACGAGCAAATGCTTCTTTGTGTTTTTGTTCGAGATCTGCAATATTATCTTTGTCGTATTCACCTACTACTCGACGATACACTGTTTTCAAAAGGAGTCGTGTTGCAACTACATCGTATTCAATATCAGAAATAATATTCTGCACTGCGGCATTGATCGTTGCCTGATCCATCTCTTCTGTTGTAATACCATCATAGAGCGTCAACCGCGTTTCGGTTGCAATTTGAGTAACTTTTGCAACTGGATCAAAAAGCCCTTTACATGCTCGTTCAATCGATCGATTGATCTTGTCAGCATTAAAGGGCACTACAGTACCGTCATGACGTTTTACATTGATGCTCATAGAAAGTATTACTAAACTAACTTAATAATTAATATATTTTCACCTTATTTTTACTTTTTTTAGTGAAAAATATGGTTGGACAATTATTTTACCTTAAAACTATCCAAAAAAACTGTAAAAAACAGTGGAAAACTCACTCCATTTCCCACCGCGATACAAAAGTAAGGCTGTGTAAAATTTTTCGTCAAAAAAAGCCCTTAGATAAGGACTTTTGACTCACTTCACTGCAACTTGTTTAAAATGACACTATATCTCCCACCGTAAGTCCCACCTTTACTGCATCCCCTGCGGGAATTTCGATTACGTATTGAGTGGGAATCTCTGGACCAAAAGACATTGGATATGTAGAGGGTAAAAGTGAATGTTCAATATATACCACCTTTTTATCCGTATCGAGCCAAATAATATCAATCGGGAAATTCATATCCTTCATCCAAAATCTCACTATTCCTGGAACCGTAAATACAAAAAGCATTCCTGTTTGTCTGTCGAGAGATGGTCGATATGAGAGTCCTTTCTCTCGCAACAAATCAGTGTCCGCAACTTCGAGAGTGTATGGAGTATTGCCGAGCACAACTTGTTTTGTATTATACGAAACAATCGATACTGTATGTGATGTGCTCATAACATATATGATGCCGATACATATGACCACACAACACACACTAATAAGTATTTTTTTCATGATGTTAGTATATCAAAAACCTCACCATAACAGTGAGGCTTTTGCTTATAAAGAATATCCGAGTTTTTGGAGAGCTTCACGAGTGTGAGGAAATACTCGTTTTGTGTCTCGTATGCGCTGGAACGCCTTACTTTCTTCGAGTGATTTTTCGATCAACGGATTCACTCCTGTCAAAAGCACTTGTTTACCCTGAGATTCGATGAGATTCACAATCTCTTCAAATGCATCAACTCCATCAAGATCAATGAAGAAAAGTTCTCGCATACGAAGCACTACGTTTTCAAAATCAGCATTAAGCTTGGTTTCAAATCGAGAAATATGCGCCTGAGCATTTACATACGCAAGTTGTCCTTTGATTGAATATACTAATGTATGACAATCCTTACAGATATTTTCATCATCAATATCTTCTCCAACCACATGGTCGGTCATCTGTTTTTCAGCATTATTGATAATCAACTCAAATTGACCTTTTGAAAGCTTTTCAACAAACAGAAGGAGTGCAACTGCAGTACCAAAAAGAATACCCACGATTGGATCTTCGTAGATAGTAACCAATGCAACAAGTACAGAAATTGTAAAACTTTTTTTATCAAAGCTAAACATTCGGTAAAAATGCACAATCTCTACCATACGCACCGCAACAAACACCAAAATAGCAGCAACAACAGCAAGTGGTATGTATTTAAAGTATGTCAAAAATACAAATGAAATAAGAGCAATACACACACTTGAAATCGTCGCTGACATTTTATCATTCGCTTTTGTTTTCACGTTCAGTGATGTACGTGCGAGCGCGGCAGTAGCTGGAATACCTCCAGCTAAGCCTGATACAATATTTGCAATACCAAGTCCAAGCATTTCTTTTCGAGGTTGATATTTTGTACCTGTCATACCATCTGCAATTTTTGCAGAAATCATAGTTTCAAGAATCGCAACCACTGCCACCGTCAATGCAGGCAGCAAAAGCGACGTATCAAAGAAAAAATGAAATGGTTGTATGATTTTAGGAGCAATATCGGCATACTGCATTCCCAATGTTTTTAATTCAAACGGAAGTCTTCCGGTAGTTCCTAAATATCCAAGCAAAATTCCAATAGGTGTGAGTGTGATTGCTCCAGGGAGTTTAGGAGTAAGTTTGAGCAATGTAAACAAACCTATCACAAATAACAAGAATATTCCAAATGTTGGAAGTGACGCTTGTCCAATATGTGAAAAAGATTCAATAACATTTTTAATAAATTCTGGATGTTTTGTAAGACCTGAGAGACCGAGTGCGAAATTCATTTGATTCAGTCCGATAATAAACGCAACTCCCAACGTAAACCCATGTACGGTTGATGCAGGTATAAACACAAGATATCGTTCAAGTTTGAACGCATATGAAATTAAAATAAATACTGCAGAGACAATAGCAAGCATTGAAAGTGCATTTGCTCCATGAGTGAGCGCGTATGCAGCCAAGATACCTGAGAGTGCCCCTGTCGGACCTACGATATTGTAATTACTTCCTCCAAACAATGACGCCATTAATCCTGCCCACACTGCAGTAATAATACCTGCGGTTGGTGTACTATTTGATGCTACCGCCAAAGATACTGAAAGCGGAATAGAAACAAGTGACACCGTTAAACCTGACTGCCAATTACTTTTTATTTTGGCAATACTACGTGAAATAAATGATTGCATAGAAACAAAATTAATGATTAAGAATGACACTCACAAAGTTTGTATAGTACTCCTTTTTTTATATTTGTGAAGAGCAAGAAGTGGACAACAAAAAACACCCTTTCGGGTGTTTTTTGTTTCTAGATTAAAGAAAGATTACCATGAACGACCTCCTCGGTCATTACCTCGATCAAATGATCCTCCTGTTCGTGGAGCTCGTGGTTCCATTGGTCGAGCTTCATTTACAGTAAGTTTTCGTCCGTCAAGTTCTTTTCCGTTCCACATATCAATAGCTGCCTGTGCTTCCGCATCAGATGCCATTTCTACGAAACCGAAACCTTTTGATCGGCCTGTCATTTTGTCCATGATAATTGTAGCTGATACTACATTACCTGCCTGAGCAAATGCGTCTTTTAATGCTGCATCGCTTGTTGCATATGCAATACCTCCTACGTACAACTTCTGTGCCATTTTCTTTTTAACTAGTCTTTATTGTAAACTGTAAGGCGACTAGCCTCTCTCCTTTTCTCACGAAAACTACGAGAACTTACATTAGCTATAATGATACGCTACATCCCTACACAAGTCAACTATACAAAAAACTGCCCTGGGAGGCAGCTTTTGTGTATTTACTTAAGTAGTACTGATTTGATGATAACAGGAGAAACTGGTTTATCATTTGCACCTGTTTTTACATTGGCAATTTTATCCACCACATCCTGACCTTCCACTACTTTCCCAAAAATAGTATATGCATTCGGGAGCGGATAGTCTTGATGCATAATAAAGAATTGACTACCATTTGTATTTGGACCTGAGTTCGCCATCGCAACCACTCCTTTCTTATACCCTGCTTTATACGATGCGGTATTTGGATTCAATTCGTCCTCGAATTTATACCCTGGACCTCCAGTACCATTACCATTTGGATCTCCACCTTGAATCATAAAACCTTTGATTACTCGATGGAATGTAAGGTCATTGTAAAACCCTTTTGAAGCAAGTGTTACAAAATTCTCTGTTGTTTTTGGAGCATCATTTCGATAGAGCTCAATCGTAATATTTCCGTGGTTTGTTTCCAATGTTACCATTTTAATATTTTTCGTGTTTGTATTATTGGACACTACTGGGAGGCACTTGTTCTGATACTTCGATTGGTTTTGTCAAAAGATTAAGTGTCAATTCAACTTTATCTGAGATCACTTTGTCACCCAAACCTTTGAAGAATGAACTTGAGCCATATTTCACATTATAATCAGCTCGATTGAATGTGAACTTTCCATTTACCCGAAGCATATTTTGCCCTTCAACAGCAACTGTAACTGGGAAAGAAAAATCTTTTGTTACATCACGGATTGTAAGTTTACCTTTTGCGGTAAATGTCCCTTGTGTTTTTGCTGGTTCAAAAGAAACAAGCTCAAACTTTGCTTCTGGGAATTTCTCCACATTAAAGAAATCATCTGATTTCAAATGAGTTTCGAGTTGAGCATTCCCTTCACTTTCTTTAATAGATGCCATATCAATCACAAACTCACCTGTTGTGATTGCGAGATTTTCAAATTTACCTTTTCCTGCTTTAAGCATAATAGTACCTGTATGAGATTTTGCTCCAGATACGAATGATCCTTTCCATGCAATCGTACTTGTTGCAGTATCAACCACATACACATCCTTTTCTACTGTTTCTGCGGCAACAGGTGTAGTTGTTGCAGTCTCTGTAGCTGGTGCACTTTCTTTTGGTGTACCAAATACTTTATATCCTGCAAACCCAACTAAAGCGATAACGATCAGACTTAAAATAATATTTTTCATTACGTGTGTATAACTTAGCTACTAATGTACGAAGAACAGTCAACCAAAGGTATATTGTTCACACGTGACAAGTATAAACCAACTTATGCACACTGCTGTAGTGAGGGTTGAGAATAGGACATACTGGTTGTATAGCAAATTACAAAACCGTAACTACAACGCAGTAGATGAGTTGGTTTTACTCGTTACGTCGTCGTGTAGAGTAGTATACACCAAGAATGATACAAATGAGAAGTAGCAACCACAACCAATACCAATTATTCCACTCTCCTGCAAATGATACAGCGGCAACATTGTTATCAGATTCGCTCTCTGTGTCATTATTTTCTTGAATACGTGTTGTTGAAGCACGTGGAGCATCCGTAAGTCCAGAATCGTTTGTAGATCCTCCTGTATACAGGTTTCCAGAAAATGCACCTGACGTACCACCAGTAGACTGATATGAAGATGGTTCTGTAGAAGAATTTTGTGTTGGGATTACTGCACCATCAGGACTTCCACCAACTGCAAGCATTACTGGCGCTCCTCCTGACTGACTTCCACCAAATGATCCGACAATCGGACCGTTTGATGCAGTAGAACCTCCTCCTGTTCCACTACCACCTGTACCACCTCCCGAAGAAGAATCTCCTCCACTTGTTGTAGTTACCGCCTTTTTCTTAAATGTAATATTAGTAACAAATGGACTTGCTTCAGTATTACCTGCTTCGTCTTGACCATGTGCGGTGAGACAATACACACCATCAGTCTCAGGTGTCCAGTTATAACTCCAGTTAAATGTAGTCGATGCTGTTTCGTTTACCAATGAAGTAATCGATGTATATGCACCACATGATGCTGCTGTTTCTTCTGTAGCTTGGATATATGGAGCGTACGCAAGAGTTGTACTTGCAACCATATGTGCATCAGTTGTTGATCCTGCAATTACAATATGTTCATCTTCAATATTTGAATCTGGATTTGGAGATGTAAATGTAGAAACTGGAGCAGTTGTATCAACAGTTACAGACCATGGGTTTGTCCATGAAGTACAGTTGTACGCAGTATCACATGCTTTCACCTGCCAGAAATACATACCTTCACTTGTACCTGATGCATCGATCTGTGAAGCAGAAATTGTTGTTCCATATATTGGAGTTGAAAGTGCATTACCGGTTGTTGTTGCAGATGAAACTGATGATTGATAGTGATATGACACACCTGAAAGAGATGGATCGATTGAATCTGACCAATCAAGGATAAGTCCAAGAGCACGAACAACAGCACCAGAAGCAGGGGTTTGATGTACAGGAAGAGATGGAGTGTCTGTGTCAGTAAAGATACCGAAATCTACGCTCTTATAATCATAACCAGATGTTATTATAACTTCATGTTTTCCTGATATTGGAGATGAGTATGATGCGGATGCAGGAAGACCACCACTCAGTGAAACTACATACTTTCCTGGCATTAACTCGGTAAAATTATACTCCCCGTTTGAATTTGTTACAGCAGTATTTCCAAGATATACAGTAACTCCAGGAATACCAACCTCCCCCTCATCTTTTATTCCATTATTGTTCACATCAGAAAACACAACACCTGATAAGGTTCCAAGATTAAAATTACCAAAATCTTTATTTATAATCTCTCCGAGGTTAACAATCATTGTATACCCGCGAGATGTCTCACAACCTTCGTTAGTAAGTGGTAGTGACTGTATAAATGGAATCTGTTTCTCCTGACACACTTTATAAGTACCTGGATTAAGCTGACCAAACATATATCCAATTTCGTTTGTGGTTCGTGAAGAAACTTCTGTTGTTACTAGAGTTGGCACAGGCACCTCACTTCCTTCTGAAGTAATCATTTCTTCTGTAATTTTGTACAGTTTTACAATCCACCCTGAAAGCGATAGATCTACGTCATCTCTTACAGTATCCCCATTCATATCCTCAAAAACGGTACCCTGAACAACACCAAGCTGACTATGATTATAAACACACTGAATATTTACGCCCGCAGGAATTTCGAATGGACCAGAACGAGGATCCACAACAGTATCTCCTACAGTACAAAGTGCTGTCTCTTCATCTAAATTATTTTCAACAACCTCAACAAGATTATACATCCCTGGAGTAAGTGAGATAAAAACATGAGACTCATTGTTTCCTAATACAACTGGACCAAGAATATTTTGATTATCTACGGAACTAAGTGTGAAAGAATACGTCCCTAAAACTGGCTCCACATAATTCGTCACTGACAATGAAGATTTTTTTACATTTGAAAATGTACAGACAACTTCATTTCCTGCTTGTACTGCAAATGAGTCTGGGGATACTGGAGTTTCTCCAGATACACATGACACAGAATCCTGAGCCCACCATAAAGGTACTACCTGAGAAATCGAATATGATTCTCCTGGAACCACTCCTGTAAATATATATTCTGTCTGACCTGCATAGAGAGTATGTGTAGTTGTTGCATTATTATGTGCAAGATGAAAACTAAATGAATCTTCAGTAATTATAGGATTTGTATTCAATAATATCTTTACAGATCCAGCATCAAATACACCAAAATCTGGACCAGACGTTACAGTATTAATTACTTCAACATATTTACCTTGTGTGTTCCCTGGACATAAAACTCCTGAAGTTGGAAAACTTTGTGTTGTAGTATTGAGTGTACTTCTACACACCTTGTATTCACCAGGAACAAGTCCGTTTACTGCGTACGTACCATCACTTGTTGAAGTAGCAGTAAGATTAGTTGTTTCATTATAAATCCATATAACTTCACCTTCTTTTGGAAGCTCACCCTCATCTTTTATTCCATTTACATTTACATCATTCCATACATTACCTGTTATACCACCTTCATAATGATAAGTAACTTCAAGATACGGTTTACAAAGAGGACTTGGACTATCCGCACAAACACCTGAATATTCACGTGATCGGAATTCAGCTAAATATGAACTACCTGAATTTTCAAATTTATCTTGTATTACCCAACCATTATTACTAGATTGTCCATCAAGTACAGCCTGAACATCAGCTGTCACCTCGAATGTAACCCATGTATTATTTACTGGTAGAATTGAATGTATTGCAATAGGAACAGGTGCAACTGTTGGTTGATTATTCCAAGTGATAGTGTTTTCATCCCATGAGTTCATCACCTGAGAAATACTATATAAACGAATACTTGTACTTGGTCGGTTGTACATAAAAACATTCAACCTAACAGAATCAATAACAGCTCCAGATGGAACCGTAGGAGTATTTGCCTGTATAAAAATCCTTCGGTTTTTACCATTTAAAGACTTAACTTCAATACTATTCGCAGTACCGTAATTAACATTATTTTTACCACCAGTAGTATCCTGATCCACATACGAATCTTTTATGATTGCTGTATCATAGGTCACATATGACTGCGGACCCACTTCGGATGTTGTTGCGTGTGCAATAAATGGAGCAATTTGCACAAATACAAGTGCAAAAAGACTAGCAAAAGCAATGCTTTTTCTGAAAACTTGTGGGTAAATATTCATAGTATTGATAAAACTAAATGGTATTATTTATTTGATTAATAAGTCATACACTACTTATTATATATACTATTGTCAAGTACTTTACAAAACAATTATTACATGCTAATGTTCTGAGCGGACATCTTTTCAGGTTTTTTTTCGAAGAGGACCTGAGATGAAGTTACTTAGAAAAAAAGTTGTGGAGTTAAAATGAACCATATGAAAAAGGGTTTTACCCTTTTAATTCTTTTGTCTGTTTTCTCGATGGGGGCTTTTGGCGCTACGTGCGCCATGAGTGCAAGTTGGGCGACGTTCCAGTCAACAGGAACTTGCACCATCGGTAACATAGAATTGTCGAACTTCAGTCTCGTCTCGACGGCAAACCCGTCAGGTAACGCTATTCCGGCGTCAAGCATCATGTTGACGCTTGATAATAGTTTACCTGGGCAACTGGGTATGCAGTGGAACATGGGAATGTCGGCGACTGGTGCCGGGAACTTCCAGGACCTCTACTTCAACTTCAAACTCACGGGTTTGAATGGATTAAGGTTCAATAGCGACACCTTGACCTTCAATGGGTCAGCGACAGGTGGAGGATCAACTGGTGTTGCGTCAATTGTCTGCACCAGTGGTCCGACGAATACCTGTCCGTCAGGTGACACGTATATTGCGCAAGTTTTTAACCCGCCTCCAATCCTCGGCGATACGATGTACTTTCCGGACTCAGGTGTTATCTGGGCGAGTAAAGATTTCGTAGCCAACGGTGTTGCTAACGGGACAGGTCAAATTTCACGTGTGAACAACACCTACGGATTCTCAGAAGTCCCCGAACCCATGTCCTTCGCCCTCATGGGCGCAGGTCTCATCGGTATCGCCGCTCTTCGGCGGCGCCACGCCGCCTAACAAAAGCAGTTCTTTCAGAACACAACAAAGCCCCGGTTTTACCGCCGGGGCTTTTTCTTTTTACAAATTTTCACCACATTTTTTTCATACTTGCAATTGATGTACACGTGTGATAGGTTCTTTACCAGAAGAAAGCCTAGAGGTTTTTCTTTATTTTGTTTGGAGGAAACTCATATGATGCGGATCACAATGATCCTAGCCCTTTTGTCTATGGGAGCCTTTGGCGCTCCCATAACCACCTACAACACCAATGCTGCTGGTGGGCACGGCTTCTACAGCGGAACCGGCGGTGTCGATGGTGGATTTACCACCGTCACCGACGGCAACCTCACACTCTCGGTGCGACTGGCCGAACGCTACGTTGGCCCTATCACGCCGACAGGTAACAACTACACCTGCAGCACGGGAATGCAGTGTAATGTCGACTGGTCGATCGAGACAACCGGCGGAGCACTACTGTCCAACTTCAGTTACGTCCTGACCATTACGGATGTAACCAACGGAGGGTTGAATATTTCATTTGACCCAACTCACCCTCTTCTTGGAGGTTCGTATTGGGACCCCACGCTTCCCGGAGAAACGATGACGATAAACGGGAATGTCACTGGAAACCAAAACTCCGAGTACCTTGGGTTCAGTTTCATCTCCACTCCATTGGGTGGATGGAATCCAACCGACCAACTCACCGTGACGCTATCGGCCACACCTACCGGTGGTGGACAAACCACCACCAGTCAAATGACAGTAAACGGTGCTCAAGTCCCCGAACCCATGTCCTTCGCCCTCATGGGCGCCGGTTTGATCGGCATCGCTGTTCTCCGGCGTCGTAACTGACGTCAACCAAAAAAACAAAGCCCCGGTTTTACCGCCGGGGCTTTTTCTTACCCAAAAAGAAGGGCATCTTCCTCCAGTTCCACCGGAGGAAGATGCCCTTCTTTTTTTTAAAAGTGTGGTGTAATAATTATCTCAACTTGGTGATATCACGTGGACTAAATAGAGCCTCCGTCCACTCAAATGCAATTTTGAATCTTTTATTCCATGAATGGAAATTAAACAAATACACTGTGCGCCAAATCCACCACATCAACCTTCCTGAGAGTCGAACTCCAAACATTTGCCCCACTGCATACCATTGACCAAGGGATACAAGCGTACCTCTTATTGTATAGGTAAATACCTTAAGCGGTTTATGTTTCAAAAGAGCTACAATATTGTATGCCACAACCTCAGCTTGTCGCACAGCAATCTGTGCAAGTGCTGGGTATCCTTTACCATCATTGGTTTCTACACACGCACTATCCCCCAACACAAATATATGAGGATCTCCTTTGAGTTGCAGGAAAGTATTTGTTGCAAGTCTTCCTCCTATCACCGTAGGTTGCTGCATCAAGAATGTTGGAATACTCGGCACAATACCTCCCGCCCAAAACACAAACGATGTAACAATTGACGTTCCATCATTAAATACCACAGTATCTTTTGTGATTTCTGTTACTGACATGTTCATGTGTAGCTGTACACCAAGGTCGATCAGTCGCTTCATAGTCTCTGCACGTAAGGCTGGGTGAAGCATGGTGAGTAGTTCAGGTCCGGTATTAACCAAATGAACAGAAATATCTTTCTTTTCTATTATACTTGTGCCCTTAAAATATAAATCATAGAGGGTATGAATAAACTCTGCCATTTCTGCCACCATTTCTACACCAGTTGCTCCACCTCCAACCACCACAAATGTGAGTTTTTTCTTTCGTTCGTCAGCAGATTCAATACATGATGCATCTTCTACTGCATCAATAATCTGTTCTCGAATTTCAATTGCATCGGCAAGATTTTTTAATACAAGCGAATGTTCTTGTGCACCAGGAATTCCATAAAAATTAGTTACCGCACCAGTAGCAATAACTGCATAATCATAGGAGATACGTTTTCCATCGACAATAATAGTCTGTTCTGTTGGTGAACATGATTCAACCGTACCTTGATGAAACATCACTCCTGTACCAGAAAATATATGTCTAATCGGCTCTGTCACTGAACGTCCTGAGAGACCACCTGTTGCCACCTCATGAAGCAGTGGTGTAAACAAAAAATAATTTGTCTTACTGACGATCGTTACATCAAGCACACCTTTTTTTACATACGGAATCAATGATTTAGCAGTATACACACCACCAAATCCTGCACCCACAATTACTACATGAGGTTTTTTATTCATATACGTTCTAGTATATCAGAAGACCTTTAAAACTATATACGATTATTATATGAAAGAAACGGACCTTGTTTTTCGTATATACTAAAGAGAATGGATTCTGTCGAACACCTCACCGATGAAGAAGTTTTGAAGCACTCCCTCAAAGAGAGGAACTTTTTTGCACATCTTATAGGACGATACGAAACAAAACTTCGTGCGTATATCGGCAGAAAATCAAACGCATCCCCTTCTGATCAAGACGATATTCTTCAAAATGTTTTTATTAAAGTATATAAAAACATGAAAGAGTTTGATCAGAGCCTGCGATTTTCTTCGTGGATATACCGTATTTGTTACAATGAAATGATTGATTGGTACAGAAAAAAGAAACGGGAACCGTCTGTATCATTTGATGCAGATGAAACAATTCTTCATTCCCTAACCTCAACTGATGACACGTCTTCTGTTGCACTCCATGAAGAACAAAAAACTCTCCTCAAAAAAGCTCTTTCAGCACTTGATAAGAAATACCAAGATATTATAGAGTTGCGATTTTACGAAGAGAAAAGTTATGAAGAAATTGCTGATATTTTACAGATACCACCAGGAACTGTCGCGATCCACCTCAATCGAGCAAAAAAAATTCTAAAAGATTTACTTCATCATCATGAATAACACACCAAACAACTTAACAGAAAGTATCTTAAAAAAGATAGAAGACGAGCATATTACACCCACACCGGAGTGGCGTTTTAAACTCAACCACACACTACTCTGGATACCAGGAACACTGGTAACTCTTGTGGGTGCATGTGCATGGGCAGGAATCCTCTTGGCGTGGCATCATGCAAACTTCATAGAATACCAACGCTTTATTGCGCCAAGTAAAATTCAGTTTCTCTTACATACTATACCTCTGATCTGGGTCGGCTCATTCCTTTTGTTTATGGGGATCATTGTACACACACTCCGCCTCACTCCAAAAGGTTACCGTTTTAATTCAAAAAAAGTACTTGGCGCAAGTATTCTGATGAGTATTGGACTCGGTACTCTCTTTTACCTTATCGACATGCGTGGATATCGCAACCCTATCATTCGCTACCCTGTCGAACGTCAACATAAAGAGCTTTGGTCACACCCTGAAACAGGACATATCGCTGGACTTATCACCATCGAACAAGAGGTCGTTTTGCTCACAGACCTAAATAGTAAGCAATGGATTCTTGATACATCATTTCTCCCTACCACCACACATATTACACATGACACTATGTCTCGTTTTGTAGGCAAACAACTTGATGATGAGAATTTCCTTGTATGTGTTGCGCTCCCTTGGAACCTCTCTCTTCGTCCACATCCACAACCTCTACGTAACCGAGCAAAAATGATGCTTATCAGTACAAGTACTCATCCAAACCCTTGTGACAAACTAGTATTTGTTACTCGATAAAGAACAAAGAAACTCTCTGTTTTGATAGTGCACCTCAGTAGTGAAAGAAAAAAGTTTTCTATTCGTATAACTATATGTTGGAGAGATATCCTCCAATATTTACTGGTATAGAAAAACTATATGAAAAAAAGAAAAGCACTTATGACACTTGTATTTGTTGGCGCAGCTTCACTTCCTTTTTTAGTAAGTGCCGCAAACAACCCAACAACAAACAAGACTCGAGCCAACAAAGAAGCATTTGAAACCGCTCTTGACTCAGGAGACTACACCACGTTTAAAACACTCTCCTCAAACCACCCACGATTTGATGATATCGAAATTACCGAAGCTATATTCAACAAACTCGTTGAAGCTCACAAACTTCGTAAAAGTGGTGACAAGGTAGGTGCCGAAAAAATCATGACTGAGCTTGGTCTTAAAAAACCAGACTATGAACATATGAAAGGTTTTTTCCAAAATCTCACCGATGCCCAAAAAGAGACTTTGAAACAAGCAAAGGTTCTCACTGACGCTGGAAAACCTGAGGAAGCAAAGAAATTACTTACCGATGCGGGTATTAAAATTCCAGAACATAAAGGACCATTTCTCCAAGGTGCACACCCTCGTTTTGAACACCTCACCGACGCACAAAAAACAATCATGAAAGAAGCTCGTGCTCTGATCAAAGATGGTAAGCTCGATGAAGCAAAAAAACTTCTTGATACTGCTGGTATCAAACCACTCATGAAGATGAATCAGTAGCCAACTCTCCACAACTCTCTCAAAAAATCTCCCCTAGGGTTACCCTAGGGGAGATTTTTATAATGACCGTTTCTTAATAATCAATGTCAGACACTTTTTTCCTGGTGCGGATACCTTCTTACAAAAACAATAAGTCACGGGAAAGATCGTCAGAGTCAGTGCCGAGGGTTCTGTTCTTTATCGCTTTGTCTGTACTGCCGAGATGCACGACGCCTTTGCCAAACTTTTTTTCTAGACTGTCTATTTGTTTATGTATAACCTCAAACTTTGTTGCTTTTTCAATCGTGCCAAACAAGTCACCTTGTTTTACACCCTCTGGCTCGAGTTCCGAAAGAGTCACGCCTGTGGTCCGAAACTGCACGCCTGGACGCCAGACTTTGTCGAGATGAAGCCGTGCAATACTCACCAACGTTTCTGGTGCGTTTGTAGGCGCCTCTAACACTATTGTATGTGAATAATATCTAAAATCCTGACTTTTCAAAAAGAAAGAGAATTTTTTGGGAACAAGGTTATAGTGTCTCGCTTTGCGACAAGCCTCCTCTGTATGTTTGGATAGTTGCGAAAGGAGAAAAACCTTGTCGTTTGTGGTCGGATAAAAAGTTCTCGTTTTTTGCACCGAGGAATATGTTGTCTTTGGGTTTGGGTCGACGCGGTGTACGCACATCCCGTTTAACTCCATCCATATTTCTATATATGGTTTAGACAAATTATTTTTGACCCACGTCATATCTTTGCCGACAAAGTCTCCTGCTGTTTTTATCCCCAATCTCTGTAAATGCTCTGCGGTGCGTGGTCCTATACCCCAGATTTTGTCTATCGATGTCTCTCTCAAAAACTGCATTGTATATTCTGAGTCAATCACAGTCAGCCCATCTGGTTTTTTCCATTTAGATGCAACTTTTGCTAAAACTTTTGTCGGCGCGAGTCCAACAGAGACCGAAAGTCCGAGTTCTGCCACCACTTCTTTTTTAATTCTCTCGGCTATTTGTGTGTATGTCATATGGAGCGGTCTGTCGAGCCCTGTCAGGTCTGCAAAACATTCGTCAATACTGTATTCCTCCACATCGTCTGCATACCGACGCACAATGTCAAACATTTTTTCTGAATACATTACATAGGACGCATAGTCGCCCGGCAACACCAAGACAGTTGGGAAATTTTTCTTTACACGAAAAATAGGCATACCACGGATTATGCCGAGTGCTTTGGCTTCGTATGAAAGCGCAGAAACAATCCCGCGCTCCTGCCCGGTTACCACTGGAAGACCTTTTAGGTTCGGATTTTTTGCCACCTCACATCCAACAAAAAAAGCATCCCCATCCATATGAAAAATTACTCTGTTTTTTGACACCCCTCCATTATACAGTGAACAATCGTTCACTAGTACAGGAGGTCACCTGTGGAGAACTCCATATAAAAAAATCCCAGAATCAGTCGAGAATTCTTTTTTTATATTGGTTTGATGAATTGGTGGCTGACCCCATTTCTATGAGATAAGCAGCCTACATTTTTAAGTGAGAAAATTAAAAAGGTAACCAAAAAAATTGAAAGATTTAAATTTTAAGTTAACTTAGCAAAACATTGCTCAAGATGACTGAATAAGGTTTTAAAGTTATCGAATGATTCTGCATCAAGAGCAAGCAGTTTACTGTCAGAGATTGAGTGATTAGGTTTAATTTTTATTAATTCTTTTTCAGCAAACACAATCTTTACTGATTCAATAATACCTAGACTCTGAAGACTCGAGTCAGACAAATACATCTCTAAAACAAAAAAGGCTAACTGTGGATTTTCATTAAAATAAAGTTCTCTACCCAGACAACATGGTATACAAGTAGCTCCAACCTTTTTTGAAATCTTGAAATTGGTAATTGTCGAATCTACTATAAAAGGCTGGGTTTTACAGTCCGTCCCATTAAAATTATTTAGACCTGCCTGATCAGCATCATACATTCCCAAGACTTTTTGGTTGCCATGCTGCACGAAATACGCAAGTTGCTTTTGCACCTCTCTGGCGCCACCATCATATGGTTCATTAGGCCACTTCATTTCAAAAGGTATTTCTGTTCCTTGATTTAATTTGTCCCAAGCACAAGAAATTATCTGTTTATCACTCTTTCCCTCAACAAGCAAAATTGGTTTAGTAGTCGCTTCGATAGGTACAAAAACTGGTTCAGGTTGTTTATACCCATAAAATTTTGGCCATTTAGACTCAACTATATTTCTGCCTTGTTTTTCTAAAATGATAATCCTTTCATCTGTGATATTTGGATTTTGAACAATAAACGGTGAGTGTGTTGCAATAATAATTTGTGCCTGCATCTTTCCATTATTATCGCTAAATATATTCTTAATAAAATCTAAGTATTTTTCTTGCCAAGAAGGATGGAAACTTATTTCCGGTTCATCAATTAAAACAATTCCTCCTATCAAGGTACCTATGTTTTTTAATAAGTAACCTGCTCTGAATACAATTTGTTTTTCTCCTGAACTTAAACTTGATATATCAATTTCATTACCGAATGAGTCCTTAAAATACACTTTCTTTTTCTCATCTTCATTCTTAACACCTTCAAAAGTTTTTCCTTCAATAATCGAGTCGAAAGCTTTTTTAAAACGGGAAATTCTCTTTTCATGACGTATAACCTGAACTTGTTGTCCATGATTTGAATCAATCCAATCTGCTGCATCCTGATTGTCTAACCCTTTGATATCCACCAATAGCTGTACTATATCTCTAGAAATATCAGCATCAGACTTTTCCTTGGGAGCTTGTTCGCTATCAACGTTCTGTGCTGTTGTAGCATTTATCACCACATTAGAGAAGTTAATTTCTACTGTAGAATAGACAATTTTTAGAAGCCCCTGAAATACTTCTGCTCTAGTAAAATTGTCATCAATTTCCTTACTAGAATTAAAAGCCTTAAGTTGTCCCCAATTAAGATTCCCGCTAGTTGAAGGTCTTCTGAGTGAATGAATATGCAAAATAGAATCAACATTTGTATCTGCTGGATTTAACTTTATTACCTCTTCTGGATCTAGACCAAAAGTTATTATAGTGTCATGAGTTTGATTTTTAGGAGAAATATCTGAAAGAAAACTAAAAAGCTCATTTAATATAGTAGTTTTACCCGACCCATTTGATCCTGCTATAAGGACAAAATCAGAAACTGAACCTCCTCGGGAAAAATCTAGGGTGCAATTCCCCAATATCGGATGATCTTTAGTTTCAAATTTAAGTATTTTCATAAAAATCTATTTTCCGAAATAAATTTTATCTATTACCTTTAGCTCGATTGTGTGTCTTGCATAACATCTCACAGTTTTTTACATCTGTAACACCACCCTTGCTCCATGCAGCAACGTGGTCAGCATCCATATCTGCAATACTCCAAATCTTATCCTTGTTTGCATCGTGTCCAATCGCACAATGAGAGCAATTTGAAACTCCTTTTTTCTTTGCGTTAGCAGTTTGAGCTTCGTATACTGAACGTTTAGTTGAATCCTCAAATACTCGTACTTCAAGTAGCTTTGTTTCAACTTCTCCACCTAAAACATACTCAAAAATGCCTTTTCGACTTTTTACGAAACCATCGGCATAGAGTTTTTTAACCGAAGTAGAGATGGTGGCTGGATTGAATTTTTTCTTATGATAAGTTTTGTAAAGCCTGTTCCACTCCAAGCCTTTCATCTCACTTTCAACTTCAGTGAAGGTGGTTGAAACCCAATCAATCACCGTATCAAAATGCTTTTTTAGTTCGGTGATATTTTTGTCATTGCGGTGCATGCTCATGTAGTTGTCGATTGCACCACCAGAAACCCAATCTAAAGCCCGTTCCAAATATGCTTGACGCTTAATATCACCTGAAATATAGCTGCTCCATTTCTGAATGTTAGCGTTTTGACTATTACTAAACTCTTCACGTGCTTTCGTTACAAAAGGTCCCGAATATACTGCATTAAGAATTTCCTGTTCAGTTAATGGCACTCCAGCGATATTTATAGTCTTAAACCAGTCTTTAATTTCTGGTTCATCACCTTCGCAAATATAAACCAGTAGTTTAGTATTTAACACCTGCTCCCGCTGACTGGTAGCCATACCGCTATAATACTGTTCGTGACCATTCTTATCTTTAATAGCGAACATACCTTTTACAAACCGACCAATACTCGTAATACGTTGTTGTCCGTCGAGCACTTCAAATTTATCAGTTCCGACCTGGTTGAAATAAATTAAACCTAGTGGATAGCCTTTCAAAATTGAGTCAATCACAGCAACATCACGTTTACCATCCGCGTAAATATAATTACGCTGATACTCTGGTTGAATTGTTAGTTTGCCAGATAGACCAAACAACCCTTTTCCTTCGAATTCGTTGTACTCAAAACCCTCACAAACTTCTTTTATAGTGATGTCATTTTTTAGGGTTGTTTTCATGTTATTTCTTTTTATGCTTAATGAACATTCGACTGAAGATTCTCTTTCCATGTATATAACCTCTGTCTAACTTTCCATTCCATTTACTTATTATTAAAAGTGGAAGTTTACCCTCTTTTATGTCTGTGTCAGAGCCCAATATCTCAAACTGATTAGGATTATATTTATCAAGAAAGCTTATAGGAACACCCATTACTCCTTCGTAGTCTGAAGGGATAGCTTTTGTAAATGGTATATCAATAGCATCATAATTGTCATAATGATCGTAAGTAGTTTTGCCTTGCATTTTCTTATTAAATCTTAAGTTTTCATTTATTGTCATCAAATTAAGAGGTTGATGACGACGACCATGATCTAAATTAGTAAACCAATGACAATTCCGAAATTTTACAAGACCGGTTTTTTCATCATACACACCAGAAGCAAAATCTTTTCGCGCATTGGGCGTTGAAAAATATGCATTACCAGCATTAAACCCATTACCTAACCACAATTTATTATTTTTAATCAACGCAAATATTTCTTTGTAAGTAATTGAGTTCATGCTTCCAATAATTAAAAATTGTTTTTTATGTTCAAAAAGTTGCGCAATATATTCACGAAATAAACTAAATGGAGGATTAGTGACTACAATGTCAGACTGTTTGAGTAACTCGACACACTCATCACTCATAAAATCACCATCACCTTCAAGTGGGGTCCATTCATTGTTTTTGTTTGCTTTGAGCTGTTTTGCAATATCTTCTAGTGTAAATGAACCATCACCATCTACATCACCAACTTCGTTGATAATGAATTTGTTTGCAGTCACTTTTGGGCGACCTTTTGATCTTTCTAAAGTTTTATCATCACCAAACAAACCCAACTGTGTATTGGCTACAGGTGATGGTTTATAACTTGTCGTAATAAGACTCTTTAGTCCTAGTCGATTAAAGTTTAATACAAAATAACGAAAAAAATTACTTTCAAAAGGATCGTCGCAGTTACAATAAACTACTTTATTTTTAAAAGTATTCTGGTCATATTCAAGATACGATTCAACTTCTTTTTGAATATCTGAAAACTGAGTATAGAACTCATCATTCTTTGCTTTCTTTGCGTTTGTCAGATTTTTATTCGCCATAAATTTACTCTACCGGACAGGTATTCCTCCCTATCGCTGCATAAAACCCGCACCAACTAAATATTGCCTCGAAAAATGCAAAGCCGGAGAAGAAGATGAGGATAGGGCTCCAGGTGGTGGTGATGGCCCATAGGAGTAATCCTACACCGATAGCAATGCGAAGCAAGCGGTCAGATTTGCCGATATTTTGTGCAACTCCACGCACGGAACCTTTGGCAAACTTTTTCAAAATCGTGCGGTAGATGAAGCCGAATAGAAATGCGAGGAGGTACATAATGACAATAAGCCCCCAACCAAATGGTGACTTGATGAACATGATCGGTTGATCCGCAGAGGCCAAGCTCGGAGCTAATATAAACACAAAGACAAATAACGCAAGGAGTGTAAGGGGTATTATTTTATATATCTTTGTCTGCATAACAGGTACATTCTACCATTTTTATGCCAGCACTTCGAACTTTGCCTATTTTTCTGTTTCCCTATTTTGGCGGAGAGTGTGGTTCGAAGTTGGAACTTTTAAAATAATAAGGTGTTAAATACAACACAGAAAAACCCCACATCTCTGTGGGGCTCCAGTTGTATTCTGCCTGGCCAGTGTTTGTTTACATCCGGAACGAAGGCTCGTTCCAGCGTTCAATGACGAAGACTGCTCCGGTGGATCCTGGTCCTGTGACCATGAGAAACGGGTCGCCCTCTTCGACGGACTCCGAAATATAGAAACAGGCTTCGGGGATCTCATCGTGGATTTTCTCGATGATCATCAGTACCGGAAGAGGAACTTTCAGCTGGTACCAGTCGTCGTTGTTGATTTTGCCGTTCTTGCAACCTGACTTGTTCATTTCGAGTTGTGCCTGCATGTCCTTCTCACGGAGAGGACGCCAGTACCACGTCGGTGCTCCATCTTTAGGAAGACCGAACTCCGAATCAAGGAAGCTCTCGACTTTTTCGAGCGAAAAAACGATTATGCCGTTCTCAGCGAAGAAATGTCTAAATCTCTCGTCCACAACGGAAGCACTCTTCCACCCGATCTTGTCGGCGATACGACGATATTCAGTGAACTCGTTGACTGGAATGGTGAGGTTTTCGGCCAATGCGACAGGCACAGGCTCTTTTACCGCTACTGGAGCTGGTACTTCCGACGGCTTGTCAAGAAGACCAACCTCGTTCAAAACAGGTTCACTCTTTCTCCAAAAAAGCAGATTCATGCTGACTCCTTCTGTGCGTGTTGTGCCCGCCGGCGATTCAAAGAACCACTTATTTATTATGCAGTATATATTAGCATTTTGTCAATAAGCAGAGGACAGGAGATTCGGTCACAAGTTTCCTATTCGCTTCACTCATAAGAACTTCCGACCCCGACTCGTCGACAAGCACTCGCTTTGCTCATCTTATATACCGACTCCGTCTTTCAAATCCCTTATATCATTCTCGCAAAACATTGTCGTTCAATGCTTCGCATTTCTCTCTGTGTTTTGCGGAGGATAACGGATTTGAACCGTTATGGATTTTCCCCCATACCACCTTTCCAAGCGAGCGCACTAGGCCGCTATGCGAATCCTCCAATACCGATCAAATATATCATACAAAAAGAGGAACAAATGAATCATTCCTCTTCGAAGCCAGACATTGGCTCAAATTTTACTTCCCCAATCAGAGCCTTCTGATACGGCTCATATTCGGCCCAGGCAATTCCCTTTTCTCCATTGAGCATGCGAGGGAGCCAGTGCGGGTCGGCACACATGAGTTTTTCGAGTGGAATATCCGCAACAGAGTACCACTTTGGATTTTCCATTTCTTCAGTTGAGCGTATTTCTCCAGTCCATTTGGAAACGGTGTACACATGTACTGTACAGACAAATACAGATCCATCACTTTTATGATTCTTGAAATGGACGATACCGATCTTATCAAGATCTTCTGAGAAAATGGTTGCACCAGTTTCCTCATGAAATTCTCTTGCGGCAGCCTGGAGCAAGGACTCGCCTTCTTCGACTCCGCCACCCCAACCGTTTAAGCAACCTGCACCAATTTTCTTCATCTTGGTTGCAAGCATTACCTGACGATCTCGCTCTGTATTTCGTACGGGAAATACCAAAGTAGCGAGAAACAAAGTCTTTTCTTCCGGTCTTTCCATTTATTTTTTAACCTCTCTTTTCATCATACCTGCAACAGTACTTTCCACAAGTGTTATTCTCCGATGTGTGCCCGCTTCGAGTGCGTCAAAACGTTTATCGACATCTTCAAAACCCTGCGCTGTTTGAGCAATATGCACATCAAGACGATGATTAACCTTTTCGAATTGATCGTCTGATTTTTTGAAACCGGCACGCATTTCATCCTGTAGTCCATCGACACGTCCACTGAGTTCAGAAAAGCTATTTGCAAACATGCGTGCAAGATCTTCAATTGTCATTCTCTTTTTAGTTGTCTTTTTTGGAGATTTTTTCATGACCTTATTCTATCAAAAGTCGTGTATGTAGAGGGTGTGGACAACATTGTTTTCTTAGAAAACAAGAAGTGCCCTTGTGGCACAAGGCGATTACCAACTCCCTGAAGAACCTCCTCCTCCAGATGAACCTCCGCCAAAACCACCAAAGCCTCCACCTCCACCAAAAGACCCTCCTCCACCTCTTCCTCCACCACCAAAAAACCATGGCAAACTTTTTCCAGACACCTTACTTTTCGAATATGCACTCGATACTATGTAATCAAAAAATAATCCAAATACAATTGATGCAATAAGAAAGAGAATCGAGAAGATACCTATAAACCACATTATTGCCAATACCGCTACACCTCCGAGTACACCCCCTCCCCACCATGATTTTGATTTAGCAAGAATTGCAGCAAGCCATTGAAGCACAATAAATCCGGCGATGAATATAAAGTCCCACGGTAAACCATCTTTGTTTTCTGGAACATAATTTTCTGGAACAATCGAAGCTCCGCCAAGCGCTTCAATCAGAGCATCCGCTGCATCATTCATTCCTTTTGCGTATTCACCTGCACGAAATGCTGGAGTGATGAGGTCGCTTTGGATATATGACGTACCGAGATCTGTAAGACTTCCCTCTACACCATAACCTGTTTGAATACGAGTCTTGCGATCATCAAGCGCTATAAGCAAAAGCACGCCATTATTTTTATCTTTTTTACCAATCCCCCACGAAGTAAATATTTGTTGAGCAACATCAGCGATCTCTTCACCATTGAGAGACGTAATAGTAACAACAACAACTTCATTGGTAGTTGTTTGTTCAAATACATTTAACTTCTGTTCAAGGGAAAGTTTTTCATCTCCTGAGAGTAATCCGGCATAGTCTGCTACATAACTTGATGGTCTAGTAGGTACATCAAATGCCCCCGTGACAATAGGGAGCATAAGAAACATAAACAAAAATGTACTTATAATTTTTTTCATGAGAAAATCCTCAGAAAAATTAGTTTTTGAAATCTACAGTAGGATTTGTTTGAGCTTCGGCACTTACTTCAAAGTATGCTCGTTCATTGATACCAAATATTCGAGCAAACAACATAGTTGGAAGTTGTTTTACTGAAGCATTTAGCACTTTCACCTGATTATTATAATTCATACGCTCTGTTGCAATACGATTTTCTGTACCTTCGAGTTGAACCATAAGATCACGAAAAGACTGAGATGACTGAAGCTGTGGGTAATTTTCTGCAATAACAAGAAGTCTTCCAAGAGCTGATTCTACTTGCCCCGCAGCTTGTGCTTTTGCATCTACTGTTGCTGCACCACTATATCGTGTACGTGCATCGGCGATTGCACCAAACACTTCTTGTTCCTGACCTGCTATACCTTTCACTGTTGCGACAAGGTTTGGAATCAAATCAAAACGTCTCTGAAGTTGATTTTCTACTTGTGCCCACTGCGCATCGATAGCAACATTTTGTGAGATGAGTCCGTTGTATACAGAAACACCCCACATCACCAACACCACAATAATACCCACTGGAACAATCCATCCGAGATTTCTTTGTATAAAATTTTTCTCTTGCATATTTGTTTGTGTTAAAAATAATTTTTTCCATTATACCATAAAAAAGCCGGCTAAGGTGTGCGAACACACCTTAGCCGGTAGAGAGCCTATCTCTTTTTTTGAGGGGACTGATAGAGACAGGCCATGAGCATCAGTCCAATGATCACGAAGAGCAATTGGTTCCCTTCCGGAACCTCTACCGCTGGTGGCGGAGGAGGGGGCGGAGGAGGGGGCGGAGGTGGACATGTACCGGTCACTTCACAACCGCCGGGAGGCGGGGGTGGGGGTGGGCATGAATGCGTCACCTCACAGCCAGTTGGCGGTGGAATGAACCGTTCAAAATTCGGTTCATCCAACAGCACCCACGCCACATACGGTGTGGTCCAGACTACCTGCAAAGCAGGTAGGATCGGATCAAAGTAGCCAATCAGATTCCGCGGACCGGAATCGGTTTGAGACGTAAATGCGAAAACGTTTTGAGGATTCTGAATGAGCAAGTTGCTCAACGAAACCCCCGTGTTGTTGCTTTGGTCCGGCGGCAACTGCGCCGTGTAGTTAGGGTTAATCCCGGGCACTACAAGCCCAATGGTGCCTGCCTGCAGACCCAATGCAAGCACCAGCGCGATCATATACGATTTAGACAATATTGTCCTCCTTTCTCACCATATCACATTTTTATAAATACGTAAATACCACCCCAAGAGGTGTTCTTGGGGTGGTATTTTTAACTTCTAATACGGATCTTCTACTTTTAGTATCCCATCCCACCCATATCAGCCGAAGCTTTTTCTTCTTTCGGCTCATCAGTAATAACCACCTCTGTTGTCAGGAATATAGCCGATGCAGATGATGCATTTTGCAGCCCTGTACGAGTTACTTTCACCGGATCGATAATTCCTTTTTGGAACATATCATCAACCATCACATCATGTAACGCATCATACCCGGCATTTCCTTTGAGCGCCTTTACTTTTTCTACTACCACAGACCCATCACCTTTTCCACCATTTACCGCAATCTGTCGTAGTGGAACCTCACACGCATTGAGTACAATTTCATATCCCACTTTATACTCTGCATTCACTTTATCTGCAGTCTTTGCAAACGCTATGCGAACTTTTTCACTTGCACGCACCAATGCAGAACCTCCACCAATCACAATACCTTCAGCAATCGCTGCTTTAGTTGCATTCACCGCATCTTCAATCTTGAGTTTCAAGTATTTCATCTCTGTTTCTGTAGCAGCTCCCACGCGAATAACCGCTACTCCACCAGAAAGCTTTGCGATGCGCTCATCGAGTTTTTCTATATCATACTTTGCTTTTGTTGCATCTCGCTGTGCTTTTATTTGATTGATACGCTCAGTGATATCTGTTTTTTTACCTTTTCCACCGACAATCACTGTTGCATCTTTTGAAGCAACTACTTTTGATGCATGTCCGAGGTGAGCAAGCTCAGCAGTATCGAGTCGTACCCCAGTCTCATCTGACACAACAGTACCGCCAACTACAGTGGCAATATCCATCAACATTTCTTTCTTTCGATCACCAAAACCAGGTGCTTTGACTGCGAGTACATTGAAACCACCTCGGAGTTTATTGATTACAAACGTACTTAATGCTTCCCCATCTACATCATCTGCAATAATCACCAAATCTTTCTTTCCGGTTCCAGCGATTTTTTCAAGGAGTGGAAGCACGTCTTTAATTGCAGATATTTTTTTATCAGTAATCAAAATCGGAGTATCTTTGTATTCAGCTTCCATACGAGCTGTATCAGTAACCATGTACGCAGAGATATATCCTTTATCGAACTGCATACCTTCAACAACCTCAGATTCAATACCAAATGTCTGTGACTCTTCTACAGTCACCACACCATCAGTACCAACCTGATCAATCGTATCTGCAATAATTTTTCCAAGCTCTTCCGACTCAGCTGAAATATGTGCTACCTGACGGATTTCCTCTTTCGTTTTTATCTGTTTAGACATTTGCTTCAACGCTTCAACAACATCTTTTGTTGCAGCTTCCATACCAGACCGCACACCCATCACTCCAAGACCTTGTGATGTATGCTTCATACCTTCTTGAATAATTGCTTGCGTGAGCACAACCGAAGTAGTGGTACCATCTCCAGCCACATCGTTAGTTTTGGTTGCCACCTCTTTGATAATCTCGGCACCCATATTCTCAAACTTATTTTTCAGTGTAATATCCTTTGCAATCGACACCCCATCATTGGTAATAATCGGTGCGCCATATCCTTTATCAAGTACCACATTACGACCTTTTGGCCCAATCGTAATCTTCACTGCATCAGCGACCACATCCACTCCTCGCTTGAGTGCCTTTCGTGCCTCTTCATTAAATAGTATTTGTTTTGACATAATAGTTAATTCAAAATTCAAAAATCAAAATCGAAAATGTGAATGCTTTTATTTTAATTTTTGATATTTACATTTTAATTTTTTAAGATTGCTAAAACGTTTTCTTCCTTAATTAAATAGAGTATCTCCCCATCTACTTCAATATCATCAAACCCGTATTTTGAGAATGCCACAATATCTCCTTTCTGCACCCCCACTTTTACCAGCTTTCCGTCTATATATAGTCCTGGACCTGTTGCCAACACTGTCCCTTGCTCCATTTTCTGTTTACTATCAGCATCTGGCAAAATAATGCCAAAATTATTTTTCTTTGTAACCTCTTCTTTTGTAAAAGGTCGTATAAGCACTCGATTTCCAAGAGGTTGTATGGTCGTTTTTTTCGTCTCTGTTTTTTTCATATTATCTTTTGCTTAATAATTCTATTAATGTACGCATACAGTATAATTTTTGATTGTTAACAAGTCAACAAAAAGTACAATATAATACTATTGTGTCAATATACCTTTTTATTCCCTATCTGTTATACTGTTCCCAACATGAGTATTGTTAACTTAATTCCGTATGTTCAGATCGCACTATCTGTACTCCTCATCGGAGGTGTACTGCTCCAGAGATCAGAAGCTGGTCTTGGAGGTGCTTTTGGAGGTGATAGTTTCTCATCTGGACATCACACAAAACGAGGAGGTGAGAAAGTAGTATTTATTGCAACTATTGTTATTGCAGTGATTTTTACTGCCCTTTCATTTGCTATACTTCGACTGAACTAATTCCTCTCGTCTTTTTTAGACTACTCAGTGTTTTAACTCATTAACACAATTTTTCGTGGAAACCAAACTACCTGACACTAGAGCACACAAAGGGTGGATAGTGACTCACTATACTACTATACGATCTCTCATTTCATCATTTTCAATTACAGAAAAGATACTTTTTGCATGTATTAGTATCATCTGTGTAATTTCTGGACTTATCCTACTGTACACACTCAACAAGTCTTTTCTTGTAGAAGTGCCTGATTACGGTGGGAGTATTACTGAAGGTATTGTAGGATCACCTCGATTTATAAATCCCATTCTTGCAATTTCTGATGCAGATCGAGACCTTACATCTCTTGTCTATTCTGGTTTGATGAAAGCGACATCTGACGGTGGATTACACCCAGATCTTGCTGAAACATACTCTATTTCAGAAGACGGATTAACATATACATTTATATTAAAAAAGACTGCTGTATTTCATGATGGTACACCTGTCACTGCTGACGATATCGAATTTACAGTCCAAAAGGCACAAGATGCATTTTTAAAAAGTCCTCGTCGAAGCAACTGGGATGGTGTAAAAGTTGAAAAAATTGACGAACACACAGTGAGATTTGTACTCAAACAAGCATATTCCCCATTTATTCAAAACACCACTCTCGGTATTTTGCCAAAACATATTTGGAAAAATGTAGATACTGAAAGTTTTCCTTTTAGTACTTTTAACACTAAACCAGTAGGTAGTGGACCATATTCAGTCGACTCATTTGCAACAAATGCATCTGGCCTCCCGACAACATACACCCTCCATTCATTCAAAAAATACTCACTCGGCAGACCATACATCGATACACTCGTATTAAAGTTTTATACAAACGAAAAAAATTTACTTGATGGATTTGAAAATGGAGATATCGAAAGTGTAAACAGCATATCTCCACAAAACGTTGCATTACTCAGTACAAATAATGCACGTACTATTACCCAACCTCTTCCTCGTGTCTTTGGTGTATTTTTCAATCAAAATGAAAATCCAGTATTGGTAAACAAAGAAGTACGTGTTGCACTTGATCGTGTACTTGATAAAAATCAAATTATTCAAGAGGTTCTTGTTGGTTATGGACAAGCACTCAATGGCCCACTTCACACCAACACAACCGACCCTACTGAAACAACACCTGAAGAACGTTTGAGTGACGCTCGGGCAATTCTTGAAAAAGCAGGATGGGTATTTAACGATCAGGGAGTGTACGAAAAAAAGACAGGTAAAGATACTGAGATCCTCTCTTTCTCTATTTCTACCTCTGATGCACCTGAACTCAAAGCACTCGCTCAAAATATACAAACTCGTTGGCAACAACTCGGTGCACGAGTAGAAGTGAAAATTTTTGAAGTTGGTGATTTAAATCAAAACATCATTCGACCTCGTAAATATGACTCACTTCTTTTTGGAGAAGTTCTCGGGAGAGATCTCGATGTGTATCCATTTTGGCACTCATCACAACGAAGTGACCCCGGACTCAATATCGCATTGTATGTAAACCCAAAAACTGACAAACTTCTTGAAGATTACCGAAAAACAACCGATGATGCCGTAAAGAAAAAGTATCTCTCTTCATTTGAAACCGAAATTAAAGATGATACTCCTGCCGTCTTCCTCTATGCACCTTACTTTATATATATCACACCGACACGAGTCAAAAACATCACACTTGGTCAACTCACCATTTCTGGAGAACGTTTTCTCAATGTACATGAGTGGTATATCAATACAAACGATGTATGGAAATTCTTTATTAAACATTAATCTAACGTAACAATACATATATGAACCAATCAGACACACACAACGATACACCACACACTCCTCGAGAGACACATCGTAACATACGTTCTCCACGCAGAAGTTTTGGTCGTCCACACACACCTCACGTACGTCTTACAAAAAAACAAGATGATGTGATTCCCCCAGCTGGAGATTCAATCCGTATTATTCCACTTGGTGGAGTAGAAGAGATTGGAAAAAACATGACCCTTATCGAATACAAAGACGACATCATCGTGATCGATATGGGATTTCAGTTCAAAGATGACGATACACCAGGAGTAGACTACATCCTCCCTAACACAAAATACCTTGAAGACCGAAAGGATAAGATTCGTGGAGTGATTATTACCCACGGACACCTCGACCATATTGGTGGTATTCCATATATTATGGATCGAATTGGTAACCCACCACTCTATACTCGTGCACTAACCTCTATTATGGTAAAGAAACGCCAAGAAGAGTTCCCTCATCTTCCTGCGCTTGATATTCGAGTAGTAGAAAAAGAAGATGCAATTCTTCTTGGAAAACTCAAGGTACGTTTTTTTGCGGTAACTCACACTATTCCAGATTCAATGGGTATTATTATCGATACACCATATGGTGCATTGGTAACACCTGGAGATATCAAACTTGATCACGTTGATGGAGTACCTACTGAAGCTGAGGAAAAAGAATTTTCTCGTTTCGAAAAAGAAAAAGTTCTTTTCTTGATGATGGATTCAACAAACGTTGATAACCAAGGATTCTCTACACCAGAACGCCTCGTACACCAAAACCTAGAAGAGATCATTAAAAACACAAAAAGTCGTCTCATTATTGGAACATTTGCATCACAGCTTGAACGTGTGATGAAAATCATTGAAATCGCTGAGCGTTATGGGAAGAAAGTTGTAGTTGAAGGACGTAGTATGAAAAACAATATTGATATTGTTCGTACTATAGATATGTTGAAAGTGAAAAAAGACACAATTATCACCTCTGATGACATGGAAAACTATCCCCCTGATCGTATTGTTGTACTTGCAACAGGAGCACAGGGAGATGAATTTGCAGCGCTGATGCGTATGTCAAATAAGACTCATAAGTACTTCAAAGTAACTCCACGAGATACCGTACTCCTTTCATCTTCGATTATTCCAGGAAACGAAAAAGCTGTACAAAAACTTAAAGACAACCTTGCACGACAAGGTGCAAAGATCATCCATTATCGTTCTTCTGATGTGTATATCCACTCAACTGGACACGGAAACCGAGGAGAGCTCGAATGGCTTCATAAAAAAATAAAAGCAAAATTCTTCATGCCAATGCACGGCAGTCACTATATGCTTCGTGTACATGAAGATTTAGCAAAATCAATTATTGGTATGCCCCCAGAAAACATTATTGTTCCTGACAATGGCGCTATCCTCGAAATCCAGGACGGTGGAACAAAATTTGTTCGTCTCAAGGAATCAGCTCCTGATAACGTTGTTATGGTAGATGGATTTTCTATTGGAGATGTGCAGGAGCTTGTGATCAGGGACCGAAAAACACTCGCTCAAGATGGTATCTTTATGATCGTCGCAAGTGTGAATGCAAAAACAGGTAAACTTAAAAAATCTCCTGATATTATTTCTCGAGGATTTGTGTATCTCCGCGAATCTCAAGAACTTTTGAACCAAACTCGCCAGATTATCAAAAAGACAGTTGAAGATACAACCAAAGGTATGAATCCAATCAACTTTGATTATGTAAAAGCAAATGTTGCAGATAATGTGGGACGATATCTCTACCAAAAAACTGCAAAGAAACCGATTGTAATCCCTGTAATCTTGGGAGTATAGCTATAGGTTACTTAAACCTGTATTACGTAAGAAAAACACCCCGCCAGTTTAACCCGGCAGGGTGTTTTGTTTACGGAATACATCAGAAAAACATACCGTCAAACAAAAATATTACTTTGTTCAAGCACTATTTTCCGCTATACTATACAAATATGGATTTTATTCTTACAAAATTTACTGAGCGCATTAAGCAACACAAATTACTCACCGTTGTATACCTCGCAAATATTTTTCTCTCTTTCCATTATTATTTTATTATCTATATTAACTCATCTTTCTTATCTCAATTCTTTAATGATGATCGCGTAAGTAATCTCTACACCATCGGATCAATCATAAACCTCATTCTTCTTTTAAACGTATCAAAAATACTAAACAAGGTTGGAAATTACACCATCATCATGAGTGCTATAGCACTCGAAGCATTCGCGATTTTTGGACTCATATTTGCACAAAATCCTTTATTGGTTGGTATTTTTTTTCTCATACATCAAATCGTTGTATCCCTCATCCTTTTTAATCTAGATGTATTTCTTGAGAGTGAATCTGTTGATGAAACAAAAACTGGTGGTATCCGTGGCACCTATCTCACCCTCGCAAATATTACACTCGTAATAGCCCCAATGCTTGTCGGTCTTATTTTGGCAGACAACCAATTCAACCGTGTATATTTCATTTCACTCCTCTGTCTTATTCCTCTTTTTATACTGGCTCGACGATATTTTAAAAACTATACAGATGTGCCGATTGCACATATCAAAGTACGCGAAGCGATCATCACTTTCCTTGAGGTACCTAACCTCTTCAAGATATTTATGTGTCATCTGATCTTGCAACTTTTTTACGCTCTCATGATCATCTACATGCCCGTACACCTCAATGCCCACATAGGTTTCTCATGGGAACAAATCGGTGTTATGTTTACAATTATGCTTCTCCCTTTTGCCCTCTTTGAACTTCCTATCGGTAAACTTGCAGATAACACGTATGGAGAAAAAGAGATTCTTACTATAGGCCTCATCATCATGGGACTTGCGACACTCTGTATTAGCTTTATAACCGCACAAAACTTTCTTCTCTGGACAGCACTTCTTTTTCTCACCCGAACAGGTGCATCTTTTGTAGAAATTACTTCTGATAGTTTTTTCTTCAAACAAGTAAATCAAAGCCAGACAGATGAAATCAGTATATATCGTACTACCCGTCCGCTTGGTTTTATTATTGGACCAATAGCTGCAACATTTGCACTTAAATTCCTTCCATATAACTATATATTCCTATTTCTTGGGATTACCGTTATCCTTGGCACCTATTGGTCACTCGCACTAAAAGATACTCGTTAGTACACAAAAAAACCTGCATCACGCAGGCTTTTTTGTGTACTCGAATGAGCTTCAAATTATTTTTTCTTCGCAACTACCTTTTTAGCTTTTGTTGCACCATCAATATGTTTCTTTATATTCTTCCAGTGCTTTTTAAGATCAGTTACCAATTCAGCAACTTCACTTTGATCAACATTTTTAAGCCCTTCATACTTTTTCATAACAGTAGAAAGTACTTTGTTATATGTCTCTTCATTTACATCTTTCAAAGACTCCATTTTTTCCAATACTTCTCCTTTTGCTTTCAACATCCATCCTTTAATTTTTACTCGTTTTTTTGCACCCTCTTTAGTTCCATACAAAAAGTATGCTCCTGCCGAAAGAGCTGCGAGAGCTCCAAGACCAACCGCCACTGCTACACCACTTTCTTGTTTCTTTACCATGAATGAATATATTAATTACTTTTTTTAATGTTTTTTCGTACTGCCTTTTTTCTGAGAAACCCAAAAGAAAGGATATCCGATAGCTTAATTGTGTTCCTTTTTATATTTTCGCGCAAGTCATCAATATCCTCAACCAAAGCCTCCCCTTCTTGCCGCACCTTTCGAGACAGTTTTTTAACATCACTGAGTATCCGGATTAAATAAATGAGCACAAGTGAAATCAATAAACCAACAATACATACCACGATAGTCGTGGCTACAAAAAAAATATCTGCTTTAAATACGGTATCCATACATACAGTATACACCAGAATAATCCATACAAACTGTGTATACAAAAAACCCTAAATACGCTACAGTAAGTACATCATTTCCTATGGACATAGCGTTGTTCAAACAAACATTTGACCCTCTTCTTGCTCGCCATCTTGCGTCAAAGTACACTGCATATAAAAATATTACATCTGAAGAAACAGTGCTCTCGATTTTGTCACATATACAAAACGTAAGTACTGGTGGTAAACGATTACGTCCATTTATTATATGGTCATTATACAAGTCTACTCACACAGACGCGTCAATTGAAGATATCGCTCCACTTCTTGTTGCGGTTGAACTTTTTCATGTCTTTTGTTTGATTCATGACGACATCATGGATGAAGCATTGGTACGACATGGTACACCGACCATACATGCTTACACAGAGACATTACTTACTAAAAATCATCTCGAAAAAAACACTCGACGAGCAAGTGAAAATCAGGCTATTTTAGCAGGTGATATTCTGTTCAATTATGTATTTGAGCTACTCAATACATCTACATGGAGTACACCAAAGACACGAGAACAAATACGAAATGTATTTACCACACTCGTTGATGAAGTGTGCATCGGTCAAATGCTTGATATACATCTCACCACAGAAACACACGTACCACTTTCATCCATTATAGAAAAAAACAGATTAAAGACTGCGTACTACTCTTTTGCACGCCCTCTCCATATCGGAACACTCATTGCAGGACGCGAAGATTTGATTGATTTTTCACTTCGTTTTGGAGAAATCATTGGCATGCTTTTCCAAATACAAGATGACCTTCTTGATATTATTGGCAATCCCACAGACACAAAAAAGGAAATCTTCACTGACTTACAAGAAAACCAGCACACGGTACTCACTGCATATATACGTGAAAACGCATCCCCTGTGTATACAGAACAACTCAATACCCTCTGTGGCACACCAAAACATTTGCTCGACAAAGATACTGTTCAAAACGTTTTCATTAACTCTGGAAGTATCGCGTACGCTCAAACACTTATCAAAGATTATATTACTCAAGCGGAACAATTAGTTGAGAACGCACACCTCGATAGTCATACATCTTCTGTGTTTACATCAATCATCTCACTGTTACGCAACAGAACCTTATGATACACACAGAAACACTTATACAAGCTGAACATGTCGAAAAGAAGCATGGAACAAGTTACTATATAGCAACTCTCTTTTTTCCTAAAGAAATAAAAGAAGCTGTGTTTATTCTCTACGCATTTGTACGAACACCTGATGAATTTGTCGATAATCCAGAACCAGGAAGCAACCCCCGTACAAAACTCCTCCAATGGAAAACTGAATGGGAACATGCATACCACCGACACACAACCGATAATCCACTCCTTACTGCAACAGCTGAAATATTTAGACGCTATGATATTCCTTTTGATCTCAGCATAACGTTTATCGACGCCATGATTCAGGACGTGACTGTCTCACGATACACTACATATGCTGACTTGAAATCCTATATGCATGGCTCAGCAGAAACTGTAGGACTGATGCTTACGTATATTATTGGGTACTATGACCCACATGCATTTCCGCACGCCGCATCGCTTGGAGAAGCTATGCAGTTAACAAACTTTCTTCGTGATATACGAGAGGACTATCAAGACCGCGGTCGTATATACATACCTCAAGAAGACATGAACCGTTTCAAAGTAACCGAAGCTATGATTGCCCGACAAGAACCAACTCCAGAGTTTATTAACCTCATGAAATTTGAAGTACACCGTGCACGTCAATTATTTAAAGAAGCTGAACTTGGCATCTGTATGCTTTCTCACAATGGACAATTCCCTGTGCGATTAGCATCACGCCTCTATGAAAAAATCTTAGATAAAATTGAACAAAACCAATACAATATCTTTGAGAAACGAGTTCGCTCAACAACATTAGAAAAAATATGGCTGATTATAATAACATATGTCTTATACTAAACAAAAAGTAGTGATCATTGGTGCAGGATTTGGTGGTATTTCTCTCGCAGCACTCCTAGCAAAAAAAGGGTTTGATGTTCACGTGTATGAAAAAAATGATCAGGTCGGTGGAAGAGCACGACTCATACGAGAAGATGGTTATACGTTTGATATGGGACCGTCGTGGTACATGATGCCTGA
>CAYRYA010000004.1:0-78524 GCA_964428435.1 uncultured Candidatus Saccharibacteria bacterium
TACTAAACCGCCATACTCGAAAGAGTATCGAGAGTTCGAATCTCTCTTCCTCCGCAAATCAGAGACACCCTTCGGGGTGTTTTTGATTTGCAGAGGAAAGCAAAATCGAAGATTTTGCGCGTGAGATTCGAACAGATTTCCGGTCTACGTTCGCAACAGCGAATGTCGGAAATCTGGCGCCTAGGATTTTTTTGAGCGACGGCAAGAAAAAATTGTAGGAGAAATTCTCTCTTCCTCCGCAAATTATTTTGTTGTACAATATAGCTATGAAAAAAAGATACTGGATTTTAATAGTGATCGTTTTATTTATTATTGGCGGATTCATTCCTTTTATGAAAGGTGGAACAATATGCCCTACCATACCTCCTTGTTTCGAATATAAACTCTCCCTCTTTGATTGGATTCGATATCGAGACAATCTAAAACCTGTAAAAGACAGAGAAAACTACCCTTATGTTAATGTTGACTATAATTTTCAATTAACACTACCAGGTTCTTGGAAAGGTTTTACAACAGAAACTGTAGAGATGAGTAGTAATTTTGGATCAGGTTCGATTTTGTTTCGAGTACCCACCACATCAACTACCTGGACAGATGAGCACGGAAACGATGGTTATGCCACCGTCATGAGAATCCACATTTTTAATTCTTCATATTGGGATAAATTGCAGTCAGAAGAAGGACCCAAGCACGGCTTCCTCGGTAAAAATGGAGACTTAGTATACGCCTATAGTTTTTGGCAAGATACCCCAGAAGATTGGACTAACGGAAGCTTCACCTCTCAAGAAATTGTTTCTACATTTAAGTTTCTTCAGTAAAAATATTTACTCTATCCCCCCAGATATTTTCATAAAGAAACTGTCTGAGGGAAATATAATAACCAGTACTCTGCACTACAGTGTATATTCATAATTATTAAAAAAATATGAAAAAACACATCATAACTATCGTTCTCTGTATTGCAGCGCTGGTTGCAATCGTTTACTTCGTCACCATAAAGAATATTTCAAAGAACCCAGACACTACTCTTTCAGCAAACCTAGAAAATCCTCGAGAATTTACCTATACCAACCAAACCTATGGTTTTAGTCTGATCCTTCCAAAAGACTGGAAAAACTTTACTGTCGTACCTGGTACCGTACAGTTTGGAGAGATCGTAACCTTACGTCACCCAAACTGGAGTAAAGAAAATCCATACATGGATGTTCCAATTCTCATCTACCCAATCGCACAATGGACCACATGGGAGAAAAATAATTTTGAAGGCTACCCTACTGCAGCACCCATAGGACCAACTGAACGTGGTAGAAACGCAGCATATATCTTCGCCACAGCACCTCGGTACAACTATAGTTTTGGAATTGGATTTGAAGCTGTAGAAGAAATTATTAAAAACTTGAAAGCATTTTAACTCCAATCAATCTCTTTCTTACCCTGTTGTTTTAGATATTCATTTGCTTGGCTGAAATGTTTGCATCCAAAAAATCCGTTGTAAGCAGAAAATGGTGATGGGTGTGCCGCGGTCAGTACACAGTGTTTGGTGCGATCAATAATCTTCCCTTTTTCTTTTGCATAGTTTCCCCACAACAAAAACACAAGATGTTCTTTTTGTTCTGAAAGTGCTTGCACTGCTTTGTCAGTAAAAGTCTCCCATCCCACTTTCTGATGTGAACCAGGAGATGATGCACGAACAGTTAATGTTGCATTCAAAAGCAATACCCCTTGTTTTGCCCACCGAGACAGATCACCGTCACGAAGAGGTACAACGCGAAGATCATTTTCAATTTCTTTGAACATATTTTGCAACGATGGCGGAAGTGGTATCCCTGTATGCACCGCAAAAGAAAGACCATTTGCTTGTCCTGCGCCATGATATGGATCTTGTCCGAGAATCACCACACGAACTTGATTAAAAGGACATAAATCAAATGCACGAAAAATATCCTTTGGTGGTGGATAGACTACAGACGACAGATATTCTTTTTTTACAAAAGCCGAAAGGGTTTTAAAATACGCTTTTTCTGCTTCATTATTTAAAACCTTTTTCCACGATTCTTCTATTTTTAACATAGTATTTCTGCTATATTATATCGTATGAATATAAAAACAATGATTATTCTCATCACCCTTATTGCTCTTGCCACCGCTGGATATATCTTTTATCCTCAAAAACCTACTGTAAACCCGATTGTTCCTGGACGAAATGATGACAGCACGTTCTGTACCGCAGATGCACGAGAGTGTCCAGACGGATCATACGTCGGACGCACTGGACCAAACTGTGAATTCGCAGAATGTCCACCTACAGTAAAAAAGAATCCTCCTGAAGTAGGCACACCAGAGCTCGAATAATAAACAAATTCCCCTAGGGTAACCCTAGGGGAATTTGTTTACAGAAGATTTTTTTCTCATTATACTTCCCTCGTATGAACTTGGGGCAATTCAAAAAAACTATTTGGGATTATTATAAAAAGAATGGGCGACACAATTTGCCATGGCGAAAAACAAAAGACCCGTACAAGATTCTCATCTCAGAAGTGATGCTTCAACAGACACAAGTGACCCGAGTCATTGAAAAATACAAAAGCTTTTTGGAAAAGTTTCCAACCGTTGAAGCTCTTGCGAAAGCACCACTTAAAGACGTACTCCTCGAATGGCAAGGGCTTGGGTACAATCGACGGGCAAAGTATTTGAAGTTATGTGCTGAAAAAGTGGTCACTGAATATAGAGGTAAATTTCCAAAAAATCTCAAAGAACTCGTCGCCTTACCCGGCATTGGACCTGCAACTGCAGGCGACATTTTAGCATTTGCATACAACATCCCCGTCCCCGTCATCGAGACCAACATCCGCTCTGTTTTCATTCATTTCTTTAAGGGAGTTGAGGGAGCGCTAGCGGACACTCAGACGAACACTTATGCACGAAGTAACCTTCGGGCAGAGACTCCATCTCCTCCTTCATCAAAATTTCGAAAGGTAAGTTCGCTCATTAGTGACAAAGAGCTACTTCCTTTTATCGAGCAAACACTCGATATGAAAAACCCACGAGAGTGGTACTGGGCGCTTTTTGATTATGGAGCATATTTGAAACAAACTCGAAACCCCAATACCCAAAGCAAACACTATGTGAAGCAGTCCCCTTTCAAGGGTTCGAATCGTGAGAAACGTTCGCAGATTTTGAAATTGATTTTAGAAAAACCAAGAACAGAAAAAGAAATTATTAAAACTCTTGGATATGAAAGTGAAGTGATACACAAAAATCTGAAACAGATGATAAAAGAAAATTTAATTAAAAAAGAGAAGGGAAAATTTTTTGTATGAGAAAATCCGCCAGTCGAGCTGACGGATTTCCCGTCGCCGTCTGGCGGATGATTAGCTAGCGTAAACGTTTTTTGGTTTTCGGGTTTTGGAAGAATTTCTTTCCTTGCCCGAAATTGTTGTCGATAGTCTCTTTAACGGTATTGACGGTTCGATGAAGTACCTGCCGGATACGCCCGGGAACCCGAGCTTTGCCAACAAGATGCCACTCGCGCTCCCATTTGGCATTGTCCCAACCGATTTCTTGGAAATGAGTAATACGTTCATCGAATGTCATCGTCGGTCCACCTTTACGTGCAACCTCGAATGCACCCTGCAGATCATACAGACCATCATGACAGATTCGATCACCGAAGTTCAAGTGGCTCCTGAGGTACATGTACTTTTCAACAACCTTCTTGTCTACCTTGCGGCGAAAGACAACCACGACGTAGCACGATGGAGCGACCAACTCTTCCGAGTCGTATGCACCCTCACAACCAGATATAATTATCCGACCTTCTGCGTACATAGCTACCACGTCGGTGGGCAAATCGAGTATTCTGGAAGGATGATCTCCTCCATCGAACCGAGTCCGCCACGTACCCTCCCCGGACATACGGCAACGATAGCTTTCACCATCGTAACCATCTTCAAGTACATGATCCATCATAGCCCCGCCAATAGCCAGCTGGCTATGGCTGGAGCGATGGAAAAGCACCTTCGGGAAAAGCCCCTCTTTATTCGTCGTCTTCATGTCAAACTCTCCTAAACCCCATCACAGGGCGTATTTCGTAACCTGCCATCACAGCAAGTTTTCTAACAACTATTATACACCATTATATACCAATTTGTCAAGTACTTTTGTATCCCCTCATAAACCGCTACAATTAGGCTTGTATGGACCCACTTTCCCCTATCGAAAAAGAAATACGAGTGCTTGATGCACACAAAAGAGCGCTTCATAAGCTTGGTATTAAAACTGTTGAGGATATGATGTATCACTTCCCTGTTCGCTATGGTGATACGGCGGAAATAAAAAACATTCAGAGCCTACAAGCCGGCGAAGATGCGGTGGTGTTCGGAAGAATTAACGGACTGAAAACAAGCAAAGCATTTATCAAGAAAACTCCGATGTCTGAGGCGAGTCTTTCTGACGAAACGGGGCATATCAAGATCGTCTGGTTCAACCAACCATATATTGCAAAAATGCTCACTGACGGAGCAATGGTTCGTGTTCAAGGAAAAGTAACCGAGCGAAAAAAAGATAAGAGTCTGTACTTTTCAAATCCCAAAATAGAGATTGCAAATAAAATACCAACCGGCGTTGGATCAAGTCTTTTTGGAGCAGAAAGTGATGAGCATAACCTCTACCCGGTATACCCAGAGAGCAAGGGCGTGACCTCAAACTGGATGTACCACACGATTGAACGCATCTTTAAATCAGGCACCTTGGACCTTCTCCCCGACCCTCTCCCTCGATACATTCTCGATGCATATCATTTACCGGATATTAAAACGGCAATGATCTGGATCCATGCTCCCAAAAAAGAGTCGGACGCAATGGCGGCTCGCAAACGTTTTGCTTTTCAAGAAATATTTGCAATACACCTCCGAAAAGAACAGGAAAAGCTCACTTGGCAGAAAAACCAAGCGTTTGTGATAAACGCAGACAAGAAAAAAGTAGCTGATTTCATGAAAACATTTCCGTTCGAAGCTACCGATGCTCAGAAAAGAGCAATCGATACAGTACTCTCTGACTTCACCCGTGGCTTTCCGATGTCTCGCCTTCTTGAAGGAGATGTAGGTTCAGGAAAAACTGCAGTGGCAGCGGCAACTGTGTTTTCTGTAGTCACATCGAGACCCAATGGAAAAGACTTTGGAAATCTCCAGGTTGCATACATGGCACCGACAGAAATCCTCGCCAAACAGCAGTTTGAAAACTTCGTCGCTTTCTTTCGGGGAACCGGAATTCAAGTTGGTCTCATTACCGGAAGTGGATGTAAGAAGTTTCCTTCAAAAACCGATCCAAACACTTCGACTTCGATTTCAAAAGCTCAACTTTTGAAATGGGTAAAAAATGGAGAAATACCGATTGTAGTCGGTACCCACGCGCTTGTATACAAAAGTGTAGAATTTAAACATCTTGCATTTGCAGTCATCGATGAACAACATCGTTTTGGAACACTTCAACGACAAAAACTCACAACCAAAAACGAGCTTGCTCCGCACCTACTTTCTATGACTGCAACCCCGATCCCTCGTACACTCTCCCTCACTCTCTATGGTGACCTCGACCTTTCCATCCTCGACCAAATGCCAGTTGGACGAAAACCAATTATTACAAAAGTCGTACTACCAATGGACCGGACACACACATATGAAGAAATTAAAAAAGAACTTCGTGCTGGGCAACAGCTCTACGTCATCTGTCCGCGTATCGAAGAGGTGGACCCGACCAAAGAAAATGCAGTGATTGCCAAATCAGTAACCGAAGAAGCTAAACGTCTCAAAGCAGAAGTTTTTACTGATTGGAATATTGGCACACTTCATAGCAAAATGACACCGGCGGATAAAGAAAAAGTAATGGATGATTTTGCTGCACATAAAACAGATATTTTAGTAGCAACATCTGTGGTTGAAGTGGGAGTGAATGTTCCAAATGCCACCATGATTATTATTGAAGGTGCTGAGCGTTTCGGGCTCTCTCAACTGCATCAACTTCGTGGACGTGTAATCCGCAGTAACCACCAGGCCTACTGCTATGTTTTTACGGAAAGCACTGGAGAAAAGACAAGAGACCGCATGAAAGCACTGGTCACCGCCAAAAATGGTTTTGAACTTGCAGAGTTTGACTTGCGCGCTCGAGGAGCGGGTCAGCTCTATGGACAAAAACAGTGGGGGGTTGGAGACCTTGCCATGGAAGCGATACAAAACATTAAACTCGTCGAAGCGAGTCGTACCGAGGCACGAAAACTTATAACAGATGATCCTGACTTAAAAAAATATCCCCTACTGAAGCAGGTTATAGAGTCTGAAACCGATCGCATCCACTTCGAATAGTATATTTTTTTGAAAAAATACAAGAGTATGATATACATATCATTCATGTATTTTAGAATTCTCAAAAAAGTTGGATTTGTTCTTTTAATAATCTTCGCTCTGATCGGCGCAGGGTTTGTGTCGATGTATTTTGCAGTTAAATGGGGTTGGACTGATACCAAAGGAGGGGTCGACCAGCAAACAGAAAGTTTTCTCAATGCTGGCAAGGACCAAACTGCAAATGTAATTGGTGGAACCACTGAATACTGGCAAACAACCGAAGAATGGAAAGTTTTGAAAGCCGCCCTCATTAAAGACAAAGCAGTGCTGTACCGCGCCGAAGCCACCACCGGTGTCCCCGCTCGTATTATTGCCTCACAACTCGTAGTGGAGCAGCTACGCATGTTCAACTCAGACCGAGAGTCATTCAAAAAATTCTTTTCGCCTCTCAAAATCCTCGGTAGTCAGACCCAATTTTCATGGGGCGTTATGGGTATTAAAAGAGAAACTGCATTAGAAATTGAGAGTAATTTAAAAAATACATCTTCTCCTTACTACCTTGGTCCACAATACGAACACTTACTAGATTTTCATACAGCAGATACGGAGACTGAGCGTTTCATCCGCATGACTAATCAACATGATCATTATGGTAGCTACCTCTACGCTGGCCTCTATTTGCAACAATTTATGCACCAATGGAAATCTGCTGGTTTCCCTATTTCAGATAGAGTAGATATTCTCGCCACTCTCTACAATATTGGTTTTGTTGGATCAAAACCACACGCAAACCCACAGTCAGGTGGTGCAGTGATTACAATTGGAAATAGAACATATACCTTCGGCTCCCTTGCTCAAGAGTTTTATGATTCAAATGAACTTTTAGATGAGTTTCCGAGAAACTAAAAAATCTCCAGTAATGGAGATTTTTTATTATTGTCCGCCCGCCAAGGATCGAACTTGGGACATTTCGAGTATAAGTCGAGTCACAAGTCAAAGTCTGCTGACTTTGCTTGCGACCCCACCTCGGCCCGTCGGCCTCCGGTCTTGCGGTTGGGTCCCTCCCCAACCTCACTCCACCAACTGAGCTACAGGATCAAAAAGTTTTGTGCGCATGCCTGGACTCGAACCAGGGACCAATCGAGTATAAGTCGACCGCTCTACCAACTGAGCTACACGCGCATATGTATACATCTGTAAGATTATACCAATTATCAGATTGAGACAACTTTTCCACTTTTCTTTAAACAAGCAGATCTTTTATGCTATGCTTTTACTAAACATGAAAAATCAAAAACTTTGGTTTAAAGCAAAAATGTATGGATGGGGCTGGACTCCTATCTCTTGGGAAGGGTGGGCTGTGCTTGCACTCTACCTAGTAGCCGTAGGTATTCACTTTAGAAATATCGATTTATACTCACATTCTGCTAGTGATACCCTTGTGAACTTTACACTTCCATTTGTTATCAATACAATCTTTCTACTCATTATCTGCTATTGTAGAGGTGAAAAACCGAAGTGGCGTTGGGGGAAATAATTTGAAGTTTTGTTATTAAACGAAATCTTACATACATCATTAACTGACTATGGAAAAAGAAAATACTAATGAGTGGGTTCTCCAAGATAAAAAGAAAAGGAAAGATTATAAAAACAAAGTCAATTGGTTTTTATTTATTTTCGTTACTGTATGTATTTTGTCATTTTTTGAAATAATGATTGGAATCTATTCTTTTACCTTTTTCTTGCTTGTGGTTATTATTGATATATTTGTAAAAAAACGCATAAGTATTCCTGTTTCAACAAATACTGGAGGTGGAGTAAATCGTTATTATTTCGGAAACAAAGCAATTATAAAAAGTATCCCTTTCATTATTTTATTTATGCTTTTTGTTTATTTAATAGTAATATCTCGCGGAATATACATATATAATAATGAAAATATTCAGACTTTAGAAGCAGTGTATATTTTATGTGGAATAATCATTGGAACCACCCTTGGAAGTTACTACAACAAAACAAGTGATCTGGAGTGGCATATAGATACATATGGAAATAAATATCGGCGGAAACAGTAAAATATAATATAAAAAAACCGGATTACTCCGGTTTTTTTGATTACACTTGGTGTTCGATATCCATCTTCTTTTTAACAGTTACTCCATGAGCTTTAAGCATTGTTTCAAACTCTTCCCTCTCCATCGTCTCTGTTTCCATCAATCGCTTTGCAATTGCATCAAGAAGTTTTTTATTTGCCTCAATCGTAGTTTTTGCCTTCTCTTCTGCCTCTTTCATAATTTTTGAAATCTCTGCATCTACTTCTGCGGCAACCTTTTCAGAATATCCTTCTGACTCTACTCCCCGACCAAACAAAACCTTTCCTCCACTTCCCTCGAGAGCAATTGGTCCGAGCTTGTCTGACATTCCGTATTTAGTCACCATGTCTCGAGCAAGCGCAGTCGATACCTGCAAATCATTTGATGGGCCAGTAGTCAGATCATCAAACATCATTTTCTCGGTCACATACCCGCCAAGTGATACCGCAATATCATCGAGGAATTCTTTTCGAGACTGAAGTTTTCGGTCTTCCAGTGGGAGCTTGAGTACGTAGCCTGCAGCACGTCCTCGAGAAATAATTGAAATTTTATGAACAGGATCGGCATACGAGAGGAGCGATGCGAGTACCGCATGTCCAGCTTCATGATATGCAGTGATTTCTTTTTCTTTTTTTGAAAGAATATGACTTTTTCGCTCTGGACCAAGCATTACTTTTTCAATTGAACGAATCAGGTCATACTGAGAAATCTTTGTTCTGTTTTCTCGTGCTGCAAGAATCGCCCCTTCATTCATCAGTGAGTAGAGGTCTGCACCAGAAAATCCCGGTGTTCTTTCCGCAATCACTTTTATATTTACATCCTCTGCAAATGGTTTTTTAGTTGAATGCACATTCAAGATTGCTTCACGATCATCGCGGTCAGGAAGATCAAGTGTCACTCGACGATCAAAACGTCCCGGACGAAGAAGTGCAGGGTCAAGTACATCAGGACGGTTTGTTGCTGCCATAACAATAACCTTTTCATTTGGTTCAAAACCATCCATCTCAACAAGGATTTGGTTCAATGTTTGCTCTCGCTCATCATTTCCCCCTCCCGCACCTACCCCTCGTACGCGACCCACTGCATCAATCTCATCAACGAAAATAATCGCAGGAGAATTTTTCTTCGCAAGCATAAAAAGGTCTCGTACACGAGATGCACCCACACCTACAAACATTTCAACAAATTCAGAACCAGAAATTGAAAAGAATGCAACACCAGCTTCACCCGCTACTGCTCGTGCAAGCAAAGTTTTACCAGTACCCGGTGCACCCATAAGAAGAATACCTTTTGGAATACGTGCACCAATTTCCAAGAACTTTTTTGGATTTTTAAGAAAGTCGACAATTTCAGATAACTCTTCCTTTGCTTCTTTTGCTCCTGCCACATCTTTAAACGTAACACGTTGTGAATGATCATTCGGATCAATCATTCGTGCTTTTGATTGTCCGAAAGTAAACGCTTGTGCTCCTGCACCTTTTACCTGTCTAGTCATATACCAAATAAATAGCAACACAAAAATAATCGGCACCAAAAGGGGTGCAAGATTCATCACCCAGTAACCGAACCCTGATTCATTTTTAATTTCAATTTTTACTTTTCCGAGTTCTGCTGGAGTAGTACCGTAGTTTGAAAGCGTATCAGTGAGTGCTGTACCATCTTCTTTTTTTGTAAACTTTTTATCTCCGTTTACATACACCATATCCAAGGACTCCCCTTGGACAACGATTTCTGTAACCTGCCCCGCTTTAATATCAAGTGCGAGTTGTGAGAGTGGGATTTCTGTCTGAGCAGCCTGACGACCACTGATAAAAGAATACAAACCTGAAAGAAGAAGGAAAATCAAAAGTATCGTCGCAACATAGTTAAATACAGACACTTCCCGGGGACCTTTTTGTTCTGGGATTTTCTTTGACGCATTCTTTTTATCTTTGTTTTTTGATGGTTTAGTGTTTGGATTCATGGGGGTATTATAGCGTATTTAGGTGATGAAATACATCATTTCTGCTAAACTAGACTTATGAGCCTGATTCATAACAAAAAAATCCACTTTAACTACGAAATCACCGAGACAATACCTGCTGGTATTGAGCTTTTTGGCTTTGAAGTGAAATCTCTCCGTAACGGACAAGGTTCCCTCGATGGCTCCTATGTGACCGTACGCGGAGGTGAAGCTTTTGTTATTGGTATGCAAATCCCTGCATACCAAGAAGGAAATACTCCAAAAGAGTACGATCCGCTTCGCAATCGCCGTCTTCTTCTCAATAAAAATGAAATAGCTCGACTTGGAGAAATCGAGTCGCAAAAGGGATTGACAATAGCACCTATTTCAGTGTATAATAAAGGCAAGGTTTTGAAGATAGACCTCGGTATTGCAACAGGTAAAAAGAAGTTTGATAAACGAGAAACCACTAAAAAACGTGAGGTTGACCGAAACATCAGACGAGAATTTAGTGATCGTTAAGCTCATTGAAAAGAGAAACGTGTCCCGCCTAAAGCATGGCTTACACAATTTACATCTTATATAGTCAGAAAGATAAAGGACTCTATGTTGGATGCACTTCAAATATTTCTAGTCGTATGCAGCGACATTCAAGTGGTCAGGTACCTGCTACAAAGCACAGGAGACCAATCACTTTAATTCACACAGAAACATTTGAAGATAAAGCAGAAGCATTTAACAGAGAGAGATTTTTAAAAAGTCTCTGGGGTTCAAGAGAGAAGAAGAAAATTAAAGATATATATTTAAGATCATTAGATGTGTAAGTTCGGCTAAAACATTTTTGTAGCAACAAAAATGTTCGCCCGAACAAAGCAAAGCTTTGTTTTAGGGGGGTGCCAGGTTTTGACATAGTCTGCATCCGTTCGCGCACTACAGAGTTCGAGTTACTCTTTAAACTGCTCGAAACCATACGTGTAAACAATACTGTTGCACGAGCAAAAGCTTCTGTTTCTCCATATTTTGGAGTTAACGACTTTGCTTTCTCTTACGCACGAGCTTAATCTAAGTTTCGTCCCTAAGAGGGGGTGACACATCTGATATCTCATACGATGTCTCATTCATATAACCTTGAGATCCGGTCTCTTCCCTGTTTCAAGAAGTGACTCAAACAATGAAACTCGCCTTTTTCTTGTTTTGTATATTTTTTAGAGAAAAAGTCTAAATGTTAAAATATTCTATGTAGTGTAGACCCGTTCGTATTCTCTCTATGCACGTGGTTTCAATACCACCATCTCCACAAAATTGTACAGAGACCGCCTTAGGGCGGTTTTTCTGTACAATTTTGTGGAAGTGAGCAAAGCAGAGCTTTGCGTGTGCATCGAAGCCACCGGAGCGAGGGTGAGAGGTAGTGTTATTACCTCGCAAGACCTTGAATATTTTGTAATCAAAATGTGAAAGGCGTACCGTTCCTGTAAGGAAACCGTCAGCAGACGGGACCGCGAGGTGGTGCTCGACTTATTTTACTTCATCGTACTCGATGTTAGTAAAATAGAAGTACCCTTGTGGTATAGACTTTTCCGAGCGACGGCGAGGAAAAAGTCGAAGGTTCAATGTCACCAATAAAACATGTTTTGCGAGTGGTATTGAAACGGCGGAACGATTCCTGATTTAGCAAAATCAGGACGTGAGCCGGTGCCCAGACCATTCTGGCGCGACGGCGACAGAATGAGTCGCGGGGCGATGTCACCTCCTCTACTTTTTTACCAGCACTTGACAAAGTATATAAATATATTTATTATAATATAAGGAGAACACCTGATGTTAACTATACTGTTCAGAGCCTTGTTTGTAGGCATCATTGCGATGATTGCTTGCGAATTAGGATACAGGGCAAATAAATGTGAGGAACCAACCAAAAAAGATGTCGAATTCCCCTCTAAAATGTCGGGAGTCATCATCTCCGACCAAAAGGATCGGTCGGATGATGACATGCTTCCATCGGCAATAAGGGTAATGGTGTCGAGTGGACACGAGTTCGGCGCCCTCTACAACAATACTGGTTTCAAGAAAAAGTGCCCGTCCTTCAAGAAAGGATGGAAAGTGGACATCGTTAGATGGAATGGGAGGTACTATGTACCCTATGACTGTCCGACAACACCATAAGCACAACCGCACCCCGCCGAAAGCCGCCGCGCTTCCGGCGGCTTTCTTTTTTCCCACACTTGACTCAGTTATTAATATACTATAATATAGTACTATATCTTAGTAATACAAAAACCATGACAACAATCACTGTCCCCCTCAGCACAGAACTTAATGAGTTTATCAACGAGCAAGTAAAACTTGGGAAAATGCCAAACAAAGCCGAACTTGTTCGTGCTGCAATTATTAGATATAAGGAGGATGCACTCATTACTGAGCTTCTCAAGGCAAAACAAGAGGCAAAAGAAGGTAAGCTTTTTACCGGAGATTTAGATGCGCTTGCAAAGCGCTTTTAACAAACCTCCATGCTTACTATTTTTTACACTCCTAATTTTATCCGCAGATACAGACATCTTGATCCTGTCTTACAGGGCGAGGTTAAAGATAAGATTGATTCATTTCGAACTATCAAGAATCATTTAAAACTCAAGGTACACAAGCTAAAAGGATCACTTGATAATACGTATGCTTTTTCCGTGAACTTTAAAGTGCGCATCATTTTTGAATACCAAAAAAATAAGAAAAACGTAAACTTATTGTATGTCGGTAGTCATGATGAATTATATTCTTAAGAGCTGTATAATTATTGTATGCTCAACACGATTTTAAACTACTTTTTACTCAGGAAAGCAACCCCTTCCCTCATCGAGAATATTTTAAAAAAAGAAAAGTTTACCTATACAAAAAACGACATCAACACTCTACTGAAAGGCAATCAAAAAGGTACTCGATACGGAAACATTATTCTTGAAAGAAACGAGAATGGTCAAACAGTTAAACGATTCTTAAAAGTCGTACTCGATGGCACATGGCGTACATTTACCCTTTTTGAAAGACAGGTGAAGATTTCAGAGATGCTCTATCGTGACCCTACCTACATAGCGCCTACATTAAACGTACTTCACTCTCACCTATCACACCCTGTTGCTTACGCTATTTTCGAAACACGAGAATCAGGAAATGATTTTGGTTTTATGGATGACAGAAAAGAGTCGTACGAACAATTCACAACTAAAGAAATAGAAAAACTTGTCGAAGCATTGTTTTCATTTCACCAGATCGGCGACCATGTTGATCCGACAATTTGGAAATACACTCGAGCATTAGATTTTTCAAAAGAATACTACGTTAAAAAAATACACAACCTTTTTGCAATCCGTATTACTCACAAAAAAGAAAATGGAGATATAGTTTTTGATACCGTAGAGAACATCATTAAAACATACACAAACATCAAAGACCCACTGAAGCAAACGCTTTCAGTATTTACAGAAAATTGGAAAGAGTCAGCTCGCAACAAAACCTATCTTGTCCACGGCGACATGTCACTCGACAACATCTACAAACATCCACATGGTGAAATTGAGCTTCTCGATTTCGAATGGGTAAGCCATACAAAAAATCCACTCATCGCACTTATGTACGACTATGGAAATGTGCGTGCACGAGCATGGTCTTCCCCGTCATTTCAAACCGCTCTTGATTCGCGCATGCTGTCTATTGGGAAAAAATACACAGATGAAGCGACGCTCCAGAGAGGCATGACCCTAGGGAAACTTTACTACTCGCTTACTATGTGCCGGTTCCATCTAGATTTCACCAATACCGTCAAAAAAGACAAACGGATGGAAGTGGAATATTTTTTAATGTTCCCATCTTCGTTACACACACTTATAGATGTGATTATGCACGGCAAATAATCACAATACTTTTTTTCTTTGAACCGTGTAAAATGAATACATGGAACATCTCAAACGAAACATCGCTATTACTATTTTTATTATGTTCGCAGGAGTTTTAGTTTTTATACTTTTTTACAATAAACCGCCTTTACCAGAGCCACAAGGCATCCTTCCTGGCGAACCACTTCACTACACTCACACTTCCGAGGAGATGACATTTACCTACCCTGCCTTTTTGTACAAAGAAACAAAAGAAGGGATTGTTTCACTTCACCACGATATCCCTTACAAAAACACCGGTGCATGTGACATGATTGGTGATGAAAAAACATACGACACACTCACTGATTTTCATGTCACTCTTCGCATAGCATCAACCTCACTTGTGAAAACCGTGAGACAAATGAGCTCATACATACCCGAAGAGAATTTTGATGGGGATGTACTTAAAGTAAATCCAGGCTTCATCGATTCATTTGAAGCAGGATCTCTTAACGGGTTTGCTATTTATGAAGGGGCGGAAGGGTGTGGCATGACAACTCATTACTTTCCCCTTCCAGGAAACCGAACTCTCATTATTCAAAAAGAATCAATCCAAGCTCTCTCGGGCGTACGAGGAGAAACATTAATCAAAGAAATACTTGCCGTCCCTGGAGCAATATCAAAAGAAGAATCAGAGATGATGTTTATGAGCATAGTTAATTCACTTACAATCAAATGACTCCTATCTTTTTTCAAGCACTTATATTTATTTCTTGCATTATCGGCTATGGCGCAGTGGTAACCATAGACACTGCGGGACTTTTTTGGATTCTGAAGAAACGTTCAATGGATTTTGTGTACAGCATGACCGGAATCACCCAACCGTTGATCTGGCTCGGATGGAGTGGCATTGTCGTAGGTCTTCTTGGTACCCTCTCCTTTTCACCCCTCACACCCATAATCACCTACCAGTTCATCCTCCTCGGTATCCTTGGTCTTAATGGCATATATCTACAGAACATCAAAAAGAAGCTCAATCTAACCGATCGTAACCAAAAAATCCCTATTTTCTCCATATTTCTCGCTACTCTTATCTCTCAAACATGCTGGCTTACCTTCCTCACACTGGAGTTCGTAAAAACTTGTGTTTTTCTTTAAAAATGGTATTCTTAGACGATAATTTTAGTAATTTAAATTTGAACATTTGAGCACAAACGTACGTATAAATCATCAAATCCAAGCCGCTGAACTCCGAGTTCTCCTCGACAACGGCGACAACCTCGGGGTCTTGAGTCGAGCAGATGCTCTCGACAAAGCCCGGGAGCTTGGACTGGACCTTATTGAAATATCCCCAAAAGCCATTCCACCGGTTGCAAAAATCATGGATTATGGTAAATTTCAATACACTGAAAACAAAAAGCTAAAGGTTACCAAAGCCAAGGCTCACACTGTTGAAGTAAAGAACATTCAGGTCAAAATAGGTACAGGAGACCACGATTTGGAGCTCAAAGCTAAAAAGGCTTCAGAATGGCTCGCCGAAGGTAACCGAATTAAGGTTGACCTTTTCCTGCCAGGACGCTCAAAGTACATGGACATCAAGTTTCTTGAGGAGCGAATGGACCGAGTGCTCAAGCTCATAACAGTAGAATTCAAGATTGCTGATCCTGCTAAAAAAAGCCCTAAAGGACTCAGTCTCATCATCGAGAAAGCATAAATAAAACATCCAAATTATGAACAATCCCATCGTCTAAAATTTAAAAATATTTCGCACCTTACACGTGTAAGGTTTGTCATATTTTGAAATTTTATACGCGGCCTAGTTCAAATTTGAATGTTTAACAAAAAACATGAAAACAAACAAATCATACACAAAACGATTGAAGGTAACCAAAACTGGTAAGATTTTGGCGCGAGCAAAGGGTCAAAACCACTTCAATGCAAAAGTATCTGGGCGAGGAAACCTTGCAAAGAAAGGCTCACAGAACTTCCCAATGAGTAACAAGGAGATTACCCGTTTCCTACCAAACGCATAATAAACACTGATTCAGGAAACATGATTAAGGATTAAAGAATAAAAGAACATTCAAAAACTCTTAAATCCCATTCATTAATCCAAAATCATTAATCAATAATCAATTTTAATAACATGACACGAGTAAAGAAAGGCGTAAACGCGCTTAAATCACGAAAAAATACCCTCCGGATGGTAAAAGGTTACCGAAACGGACGAGGATCAAAACAACGCCAAGCGTTTGAGGCTATTTCTCATGCAGGTACATATGCCTTTGCACACCGACGAGACAAAAAAGGTGATGCTCGAAGACTCTGGAATGTAAAAATTTCATACGCCGCAAAAGAACTCGGTACTTCATACAGTAAACTCATGGGAGGTTTGATCAAGAAAAACATCCTCCTCGACCGAAAGATTCTCTCTACGCTCGCTCTCGAAGCACCTGAAACTTTCAAAAAAATCGTAGCGATGGCAGATATGTCAGAAGCTCCAAAAGCAACAAAAACAAAAGTTGCAGCATAACAAAAAAGACCCTGACGGGTCTTTTTTGTTAACAATCCAGAATATAAGGTTTACCTCTTTTTGGATACAAAGCATCTACATCAAGATAGTCCCTCAAACGCTGCACAAGAAAAAGCGACGCTTTTGGCTCCCCCATCACTACAAATACCTTCTTTACCGTCTCTGCAGTATCAGCAATCATATCAAGTAAATGTTCTCCATCTTTATGAGATGAGTACCCGGTAATCATTTCAATACGCGCACGGACAGGAATTTTTACATTTTGAATCATGAGTTCTTTTGGAGCTTCTTGAATGCTTCGTCCGAGCGTGCCCACTGCCTGATACCCCATGAGGAGGATTGTACTTTTTGGATCTGGCAAATAATTCATTTCATGGTATACAACCCTGCCTCCCGATGACATCCCTGAACCTGCAATAATAATTTTCGGACTTGGTTCTTCAAGTAAAGATTTCGATTCTTTTCCATCCCGCACAATACGCAGTTTTGGAAAATTAAAAATATCATCTCCACCTTTAATTTCTTTTTGTACTCCTTGATTAAAATATTTAACCGTATGTTTATATATATCAGTTACTTTAAGTGCAAGTGGAGAATCCAAGAAAACTGGCACTGAAGGAATCTGTTTTTCTTCTACTAAGTTGTTGATTTCATACAAAATAACCTGAGTACGCTCAAGTGAAAACGCAGGTATAACAATCGTTCCGCCACGAGCAACACCTTCTATAAGAACACGTTTAAACTTTGCATCACGTTCCTCTTTTGATTCATGATTTCTATCACCATACACACTATCCATAATAACGTAATCAGCATCTGTAATTTTTTCTGTATCTCGCAAAATTGGTGTTGGAGAATTACCTGAATCTCCTGTAAAGACAATTTTTTTAGTACCATATGTAAATTCAAACATCGAAGATCCTAAAATATGTCCTGCATCTTTCAGGAATACAGAAAATTCATCATTTATTTTTGTATGAGTATGATACGGAATGGTGCGCCAATGAGAGAGTGCTTTATCTAGATCATCTTGTTCATAAAGTGGAGCAATCTGTTTTTCCCGTTTATTTTGCTCCATAATCTTCAACGCATCAGTGAGCATTACTCGAGCAATTTCTTTAGTTTCTGGTGTAGAAAACAATGAACCAGTAAACCCGTCACGAAAAAGTTTAGGTATTTTACCGATATGGTCCATATGTGCATGTGTAATAAAACCATAATCTATCTCCCCAAGATTATATGGAAAGTCAGCTGTATTCTCCTGATCTGCTTCGGGCACACCCTGAAGAAGACCGCAGTCAACAATGAATGCAGAATACTCACCTCTTACCAAGAAGTTTGCACCTGTAACCGCACCAACGCCTCCCCAAAATGTAATTTCAAGTTTCTTAGACATTCTTCTTCTCTATTTTATGTACATACACAATACCAAGCACTGCACCAAGTGTATCCATAACAATATCCATGCCTGTATCCCCCCAATATTCGAACGATGCAAGATTGGTCACTCCAATAATTAATTCAAAATATTCCCATACGAGACCAACAAGTACGGTAAACACAACTCCGAGCATAAGTTTTTCTATGTATGACAGTGTTGATTTAAAGAGTGATAATACCCAAAAGAAAAAGAGTACTACAAATAGTCCTCCAAGAAAATGCATTACCATATCAAACCAAATCACAGTCCAAAAGAGATAGAGCTTGTACGCAATCGCATTCAACGCTCCAACAATAAAAAGAACCCAAAACATCGCTCGAAAGAGTGTACTTTTTTGCATATCAATAATAATACCGCGACAGCCGACAAATTCAAAACACCAATACCTTTTTGCAATCCAACACAAAAGCAACCCTATAAAAAAATCCCACACAGCAGCGTGAGATTTTTTATAGGGTCGCGGTATACTTCCTAAGTTAAAAACTTAGGTGGGTGCCCGCACAATGAAACGTTGCGACTTGCGTCCCGTGGTCACATTAAATATAAGGCTCCCTGAAAAATGGTTAGCTAGAAAATATACAGCAACCCTATACGCATTATACTCTTCTCAAAAACTCTGACAACTTGCATTTATTCCAGAATACCGTCTAAGTTTACGTCGTACAAAATCTCGTCCTGAACCAATCTATATGAGAGTATTTCTTCCGGTTTAAACCATAGTGCGATCTCCTTCTCTGCTTCATCCACTGTTCCTGATGCATGCACCAAGTTTCGCACTGAGCGACTGTCGGTGTCTGAAAGCTCATATGAGTCGAGGACAAAGTCTCCTCGAATCGTTCCAATATCAGAAGAAAGTGGCTCTGTCCCTCCGGTAATCTTTCGCACAATAGCTACTGCATGTGCTCCTTGCCATACGAGAGCTACTACAGGACCTGATGACATGTACTCCTTGAGTCTTCCGAGAATCTTTTGACTTGCTTCAATAGGATCTTCTGTTGGTGGAGTCAGTCCTTTACTGTGATAACTTTTAATCGTTTTCTCTCCCGCTTTTCGTTTCCATTCTGGATCAACAGTATAATGCTTTTCAACCATCTCTTCAGTTGGAATGAGCATTTTTGAACCTACCAGCTTCAGTCCGATTCGCTCGTACCGCTTGATAAGCTCCCCTATCAAACTTCGCTGTACTCCATCGGGTTTTATTATCACCAACGTCTTCTCTTGTTTTGGATGTATCATATAGATTAAGGATTAGGGATTAATGATAAAGGAATAATGCGAGAAAACTAACAAGTGAGAATTATCGGATCACCTTCGGTGATGGCGACTGTATGCTCCGCATGAGCCGCGATAGACTTATCTTTTGTTTTGTAAGTGTACCCGTCTTTTGCAAGCACTATTTTGTCCCCTCCGAGGGTAAGCATAGGCTCGATTGCTATTACCATACCAGGCACCAACTTCTCGCCCTGTCCTTTGTATCCTTCATTGGGCACATATGGATCTTCGTGTACCGCATAGCCCACCCCGTGGCCTGCCAGGCTCTCTGGAAGACCATACCCGAGTGAACGTGCAAATGAACCGATTGCATAGCTTATATCGCCAATATGAGCCCCTCCGCGAGCCTCTTTGATACCTCGAGCAAGTGCCTCCTCTGTGTGAGCAATAAGCTTACGCTCTCGATCACCCGCTTCTCCCACGGCTACTGTGATAGCACTGTCAGTAATGAGACCTTTATGCGTGAGCCCGAGATCAAGTGTAACCACATCACCTTCCTTCAGAGTTTGTACATCTTCATTAGGAATACCGTGCACAATCTCATCATTAATAGATACACAGAGTGCTGCAGGATATGCCCGCTTAGCACCTCGTGGAGTATAGTGCAAAAATGCCCCTTTGTCTCCCCCTTCTTCGATGAGCTCTCGAGCCTTATCTTCGAGCTCTTGAGTACTTACCCCAGGTGCAACCATTTTTTTGAGTTCACGCAAAATATATGCATGGCGTGCACCACCCTCTTTCATAATCTCTATTTCTTCTGGTTTTTTGATTCGAATCATATATTCATATACGAATATACGAATTGGATACTTACGAATGGATGCGAATGAATTTATTCGTAACAATTCGTAGATGTGTATTATTCGTTAATTCGTATGTTTAATTTATCCATTATCTCCTTATTCACCTCTTCAATCGTCTGCTCTCCGTTAATATCAAGCACTGTGTATCCCGGATTATCTCTAAAATACTCGATTGCTGAAACCACTTCTGTATCAAACCACTCTAACCTTTTTTTGATTTCTGACAACTCATCATCAGACCGTCCTCGCTCAAGAGCTCGCGCCATGGACCACTCATTTGATGTGTTAATAATAATCACCACAACATTTTTTCGTTTGTAAAACTGTAATGCAGTATCGAGAATTGGTGATTCGTACCGACGACGACAGAGGCCGTCAAACACCAAATGCTCATCTCCTGTAAAATTCTCTACAAGAAAGCTCGTCCAGAGCCATACAGGCATAAACGGAGGCATCAGTCCTCCTGTCTCCATCACTTCTTTTGTGAGTCGAGCTGAATGGTTATCTTGGACAATAAAATCACGAAGCTTTTGCCCAGTCTCAAGATAGAGGCATTTACGACCCTCATCGTGAGTTTTTAAATACTCCATAAGAAGCTGTGCTTGTGTACCCTTTCCTGAACCCGCTCTTCCAAACAATACTATGGTTTGTGGTGTCATGGCTATAGTATAGTCGAAAGTCCATAAAGTCGAAAGCCCATAAAGCTAAATACACAAAATCCCCTATTTCTAGGGGATTTTGTGTTTTGAGAAACTTTATTTAACCACGGACTTGAGTCGTTCAGATTTGAGGGTAGTTCTAGGCGGAAAGTGAAAAATATTTGTAGACGTACTCGTTGTACGATGGAAAATATTTTTTGCTTTCCAACAACGAAATACCCCAAATGTGGACGACTAGTACTCGCGAATAGAGACTTGGGCGTCGATTTTTTTGATCAGATCGATAACTACAGAAACCGCAATCAAGAGTGCCGTACCCCCCACTGAAATAGCAGTGATACCAGTCACACCTCGAATAATAAGCGGAAGAACTGCGATCACCCCGAGGAAGAGCGCACCGACAAGAGTCAGTCGTGTGAGTGTTTTTGCAATATGATCAGAGGTAGGGCTACCTGGACGTACACCGGGAATAAATGCTCCGTTTTTCTGAAGATTTTTTGAGATCTGATCTGGATCAAAGGTTACTGCTGTATAGAAGTATGTGAAGATAAACACAAGGAAGAAATATGCGATTGCATACACCCATGAGTTTGAGATAAATGTATTCATTGCAGTTGCTACATTTTTAATTGCAGGATAATCAACATTTGCAAGGAATTGAGATATGATTTGCGGGAACAACAATATTGCTGATCCGAAGATAATTGGCATAACACCAGCCTGGTTCATACGTAATGGAAGATAGGTAGATGTACCACCGTACACTTTCATGCCTCGTACTTGTTTTGCATATGTCACAGGAATTGGTCGTTCTGCCTCAGTGACCACTACAACAAGAACCACTACAACAAGAGCGATAATTGCAAAGAGTGCGTAGAGTGGAAGTTGCGCTGGATCAAATACGTATATAAGTTGAGAGAGAGCCATTGGAAGCTGAGATACGATACCTGCAAAAATAATCAATGACACACCATTTCCAATACCATATTCAGTGATCAATTCACCAATCCACATCAACAACATTGAACCTGCAGTAATAACCGCAAGATTAACCATCAAGTCAAATGATAACATTGATGCAATAACATTTTGAGACTCAAGAAGTTTAATCAAACTAAATCCTTGGATAAGTGCAAAAGGTATTGCAAGCATACGTCCATACTGAGCAAACTTTCGACGACCAGCATCCCCTTCTTCCTGATACATTTCTTTCAGACGTGAAGACATAACTGTGAGCAACTGCATAATAATAGATCCTGTGATATATGGACCAACACCAAGCATTACAATAGAAAGCTGTGAAAGACCACCTCCAGAGAACAAGTTAAGGAGTCCGAGAAATTCACTATTTGCAAACAAAGAAGCAAGTGCAGATTCATCTACACCAGGAATAGGGATGATAGCAAGAAAACGAAACACAACAAGTGCCCCAAGTGTAAACAAAATTCGTGTACGAAGTGCCTTGTCTTGTAATACGAGCCCGAATTTATAGAAAAAGTTTTTCATGAAATTAATATACGAATATGCGAATATGCGAATTATGCGAATCTACGAATTAATACGAATGAATGCTTTTGAATTTGTCTTATTCGTGGCAATTCGTAAGTTTTTCATTCGTATATTCGTATGTCTATACTACCACTTTACCACCAATTGCCTCAATTTTGGCCTTAGCAGAAAGAGAGAGTGCGCATCCAGACACAGTAACTTTTTTAGTTATCTCACCAGTTGAAAGAATTTTTACCAAAGGTTTTTTACCGTACACTGTTGTAATTACCCCTTTTGCAACGAGAGTTGCTGGAGTTACTTTATCTCCATTTGAAAATGCATTAGAAATAGAACCAAGTGTAACTGGAACATATGCGTTCTGGATTGATGTGTTGATATTTACACCTCGTCCTCGAAGTTTAGGAACTCGTTTAATAAAATCTCGAAGTTCTGGTCTCTTTTTGTGACCTGCTCGAGCATTCTGTCCTTTTGTTCCACGACCAGCCGTTTTAGCCTTCACCCCTCCTCGGCCGATTTGTCGTGACTTCTTATTTTTATGTGTTCGTTTAAGTGTATGTAACATGGTAGTGTATTATTTTGCTCGAAGTTGTGACAATGCCTTAATCGCAGCCTTTGCATTGTTTACTTTATTTTTACTTCGTGAAAAAAGTTTTGAACCAACTTCTTTTACTCCCGCAAGCTCAAGTACTGTACGTACAGATGAACCTGCAAGAATTCCCTTTCCCGGTGCTCGCATGATAGACACCTGTGATCCAGAAAACTTTGCAAACACCTCATGAGGAATTGAGTGATTCTTTGTAAGAGGAATCTTGATCATATTTTTCTTTGCATCACGTGCAGCTTTGTCGATTGCAAGTGGAGTATCAGTTGCTTTTCCTTGTCCTACTCCTACCTTACCTTTTCGATCACCTACAACAACAGCAACAGAAAAACTGAAACGTCGTCCTCCAGTTACCACTCGAGTTACACGTCGAATACTGATGATTTTTTGATCAAATTCTGGTTTTACCCGAGGCTCTCGAGAATCTCTTCGATCACGATTTGGTTTTCGTGCGCCTCGCTTATCTTTTGATGCATCAGCTACTGGAGCAGTCTGCGTATGTGATTTAATTTCTTCTGTCATACAAATGTATATTAAAATATTAGTCCACCTTCACGAGCACCTTCTGCAACAGCTTTAATATTTCCTGTGTAGATAAAACCTCCTCGGTCAAACACAACAGTCTCAATATTTTTTGCTTTTGCTTTTGTAGCAATCTCACGACCAATAGCAAACGCCTTCTCAGAAAGAGTTTTACCTTTTACTGTTTTTGTGTGTGCAGAAACAAGCGTCATTCCTTTTGAATCGTCAATAAGCTGTGCTGTCACATGCTGATTTGACTTAAATACTGCCAATCGAGGACGAGCTTCTGTACCAGAAACTTTCGCTCTGATTCTGAGCTTTCGTCTGATTCGCTGTGTAGTTTTTGAAATATTTTTATTCATAAAAATTTTTAGATTAATGATTTTGGATTTTTGATTAATGAATGGGATTTTTCTTATTCTTTAATCTTTAATCTTTAATCTTGCTTCCTTAATCTTGACCTTTACGCGGATTTCTTACCTTGCTTACGCTTGATCACTTCACCTTCATATCGAAGACCTTTACCTTTGTATGGCTCTGGTTTTTTCCAATCTCGAACCATTGCAGCAAATGCTCCCACCTCTTCTGTGTTTATTCCAGAAATAGTAATAACATTTTTCTCAGCTGTCACTTTTAGAGACGCAGGAATATCAATATGTACTGGATGTGAAAACCCAAGAGCAAGTACAAGCTGTGTACCTTTTACTTCAGATTTGTATCCGATACCTTCTAGAATAAGTTTTTTAACAAATGGTGTATGCACACCTTTGATCATATTGGTAATATGTGACCCATATGTTCCCCACAATGCTCTATTTGCAATTGTTTCTTTTAATGGTGCAAGAGTGATTGTTTCTGGAGTAATAGTAAGTGCAACCTGATCAGAAAAGTGTTTTGACAATGTACCCTGAGGACCTTTTACAGTGAAAAGACCTGAAGTAAATGTAACTTCTGTTCCCTTCGGTATGGTAATTATTTTTTTTCCTATACGTGACATGTTTTTTTGGATTAATGATTTTGGATTCTTGATTAATGAATGGGATTTCTCTTATTCTTTAATCTTTAATCCTTAATCTTGTTTCTTACTCTACCAGAGTGTACATAACGCTTCTCCTCCGACCTTTTCTTTTCGAGCAACCTCATCAGAAATCACTCCTTTTGGAGTTGATATAACCATAATACCGTAACCATTTTTTACTGGTCTGATTTCAGTTGCTTTGATATATACTCGCTTTGAACTTTTTGAAACTCGCTTTACTCCTCGAATCTTTGGTGATCCGTCTGATTCGTATGCAAGTGTTACCTCAATATACTTAATTACTTTTTTTCCTTTCTTTGTGGCACCTTTAATGAACCCTGCTTTTGCAAGTACATCAAGAATTGCCATCTTAAGTTTAGAGTACGACAACACAACAGTTTCCTTGCGGACCTGTCCTGCGTTGTATATCTCATTAATCATTGCTGCAATTGGATCTGTCATATTATTTCGTTGGGAGTATTTCAGGCCAAGAGGGCCCAAAACTTACCACGATGATTTTTTAATTCCAGGGATTTTCCCTTCGTTGGCAAGTTCGCGGAAGCAGATACGGCAGAGATCAAAATCTCTCATATATCCATGCTTTCGACCACATCGAAAACATCGGTTTACCTTCTTTGTAGTAAACTTAGCTTTCTTTAATGATCGTGCGATTACTGATGTTTTTGCCATTGTTATTAATTTATACGAGCCTCATCCTAACAGGAAGTGCGGCCCAAGTCAAACTTATTTTCTTTTAATTACCTTCACTTTTGGATACCCCTCATCCTTCTTAAATGGGAAACCAAGATGAGTAAGGAACGCTTTTGTCTCAAGTGGGTTTGAAATATTTGTACCTACGGTTACCGCAAGTCCAAATACATCTTTAAGTTCCTCGTCTGCTGACTCAGGAAAAATAGTGTTTTCTTTAATCCCAAGAGTATAGTTACCCATTTCATCGATACCTTTTGCAGAGATACCACGGAAGTCTTTTGTTCGAGGAAGTGCAATATTTACAAGTCGTTCAAGGAAATCATACATTCGCTTCCCTCGGAGAGTAATCTGAATACCTACAGTGTCTCCTTGTCGAACCTTAAACGCAGCAACTGACTGTTTTGCGCCCTTTTTTACAGGTTTCTGTCCAGTAATATCAGCAAGTCTACTGTATGCATGCTCTATTTTTTTCTTATCTTTAAAAGATCCCACTCCAGCAGAAACAACCACCTTTAAAATTTTTGGTGCCTGCATAGCATTTTTATACCCAAACTCCCCTTTGAGAGCTCCGTATGCTTTTTCTACTTTGTCTTTAATGTGTTCCATGTTATTTTTTTGGATTAATGATTTAAGATTTTGGATTAATGAATGGGATTTTTCTTATTCTTTAATCTTTAATCCTGATTCTTTAATCTATACTGTGTTTCCTGATTTCTGTGCCACTCGAACCTTTTTTCCGTCTATCACTTTCTTTGAGATTCGTGTACCTTTACCTGTCTTCGGATCTACAAGAAGGACGTTTGAGGCATGTATAGGGAGATTTTTTTCAATAATCTGACCTTTTTCACCACCACGACGCGCTCGAACATGAGCTTTAACCACATTTACACCTGACACAAGCACTTTTCCTTCACGAGGAAGCACCCGAGCAATTGTACCTGTTTTGCCCTTATCTTTTCCTGTAATCACTATTACTTTGTCGTCTTTCTTAAGTTTCATTTGTTTTTATATGATTTATGCTTTGATACGAATATACGAATTGGAAACTTACGAATAGATTCGAATGAATGCTTTTAATTTCTTATTCGTAACCATTCGCATCATTCGTACATTCGCATATTCGTATGTTCATCTATACCACCTCTGGGGCGAGTGAGATAATCTTCTGATACCCCGCTTCTCCGATCTCTCGGGGGATTGGTCCAAACACACGACCAGCTACTGGTTCCTTCTTTTCTTTTGAAACAATAACTACTGCATTCTCATCAAATCGAATATATGAACCATCCTTTCTTCGAAATGGAGCCTTTTGTCGAACCACTACAGCATAGAGCACGTCTTTCTTTTTTGCTCCTTTTCGTGGTTCTGCTTTTTGAACAGAAAGAACAACCATCTCTCCCAATCGTGCATATCGCTTCTTTGAACTTCCAAGTACTTTGAAAATTCGTCCGATTTTTGCTCCGGTGTTATCTGCGATTTTAACAATTGATTGTGGCTGGATCATATAATTTTATTTAGTTACAACAACAAAATGCTTATCTTTTGAAATTGGTCGAGTTTCTTTAATCTCTACTTTATCCCCTACTTTATGAGCATTTCCTACATCATGAGCTTTGAAACGCTTACTGATTTGCATGAATTTACCATACTTTGGATGCTTTACAAATCGGTTTACGAGTACTACCACAGTATCTTTCATTTTGTCAGATACAACAATACCAGTAAGGATTCGTCCTTGTTCTGATTTCTCTGTATGTGGTTGTATTTTTTTTGTTGCCATACTATTTATTTTACGTTAATTGCAGTCAAAATTCGTGCGATATCCTTTCGGATTGCATATCCTTCTTTTATATTTTTAACCTTACTACCAGCAACAGAAAAACGAAAATTTCGAAGTGCCACTCGTTTTTCACCGAGAAGAGCTTTAAGTTCTTTTTCTGTTTTATTTTTAAAATCTTTCATAACTCTATATTATCGTGCTACTACTTTAGATTTAATAGGAAGTTTTGTTCCCGCCTTTCGAAGTGCCTCTTTTGCAATCGCTTCAGTAACACCATCAATTTCAAAAATGATTCGTCCTGGGAGCACTGGAGCAACATATGCAAACAAATCTCCTTTTCCTTTACCGAGTTTTACTTCGGCTGGTTTTCGAGTAATTGGCATATCAGGGAAAATTCGAATCCACACTTTTCCAGTTTTACCCATTGCTCGTGAAAGCACCTTTCGAGCAGCTTCAATCTGATTTGATCGAATACGTGCATCAGTAGTTGCTTTAAGCCCAAATGAACCAAACGCAAGTGTTGCGCCACGTGTCGCTGTACCAATACGAGACGTATTTCGTCTCATGGTATGCCATTTTCTGTATTTTACTTTTTTAGGTAGCAACATATACGTTTAGTTATTTAGCAAAGATTTCTCCCTTGTAAATCCACACTTTGATACCGATCGCTCCGTATGGAAGACGTGCAGGATATGCTGCATAATCTACATCAGCTCGAAGAGTTTGAAGTGGAATTCGACCTTTTTTCATTTTTTCCTGTCGCGCCATTGACGCACCTCCTAGACGACCTGAGAGTTCAATTTTCACTCCGAGTACATCTCGGTTCGCCATTACTTTTTCAATAATCTGCTTCCCTACTCGTCGGAAAGGCATACGTTTTTCAAGACCTTCTGCAATCATGTGTGCCACAATTGTTGCATTTGTTTCTGGAGATTTTACCTCTTTGATGTCGATTTTTACTTCACCACCTGACACAAGATTTTTCTTAGCCATGAATGCCAAAATTTCATCTCGAAGTTTTGTTGCACCTTCACCTGATCGTCCGATGATAGCACCTGGTCGTGAAGTTTCGATAATAATTCGAAGCGCTTTTTCACTTCGTTCCATTTGGATGTCAGCTACATACTGACCTCGCATTTTTTTCTCAAGAAATTCACGAATCAACACATCACTCTTCAAGAATTCTTTGAATTTAGTTTTCACGCCAAACCATCGAGATTTCCAATCTCTAATGATTCCAAGTCTATGTGAATATGGGTGTACTGTGTGTGACATGTTTGTTAATTGAAAGTTTAAAAATCAAAATTTAAAATATTTTCTCCTACTGTATTCTTAATTTTTAAATTTTGATTTGTCATTTTTATTTTTGCTTTTTTACTTTTGATTTAACTTCTTTTGCCTCTGCTTTTTCCTCCATTACTACCTTAGTCTTCTTTGCTTTTGGAAGTACTTCCTCGAGAGTAACAGAGATCATACTTGTTCGCTTTCGGATAGGGTGAGCTGATCCTCGAGCTGCAGGCATTCGTCGGTACAGAGTTTTGCCACTGTTTACTTCCACAGTTTTTACAACCAAGTTTTCTGTAGGCATTGATTGTGCTTTTGCGTTTGCAAGAGCTGATTCGATGAGCTTTCGGATCGGAGCTGAAGCTCGTTTCTCAGTAAACTGCATTGAAAGAATAGCGTCAGTTACCTTTTTACCACGCACAAGGTCAGCAACTACACGAACTTTTCGTGGAGACTGTCGAAGATTTGAAAGTGTAGCGGATGCTTTTGCCATGGTATTAGATTATTTTTTCTTAGCGTCAGGAGCTGCTTTAGATGCTTTTGCAGCAGCAATTTCAGACTCTTTCTTTTTAATTTCGAGCTCTTTCTGCATTTTACCTCCGTGTTTAAGGAATTTCTTTGTAGGAGAAAATTCGCCCAATCGGTGACCTACCATATCTTCAGTTACGAGAACTTCAATATGAGTCTTGCCGTTATGTACACCAAAGTTGAATCCTACCATTTCAGGCGAGATTACACATGCTCGTGACCATGTTTTAATAACCCCAGTTTCAATAGGTTTTTTACCCTCAATCTTTTTGAGAACTCGTGGGTCTACATATGGTCCTTTGTGTGATGATCGTGTCATGAAAAATTGATGAAAAATACTCTTTATTTTGCAAGAGTGTTAAATACCCTAAACAAAAACGAGATGCAAGAGGAAAACTCTTACGTGCGCTCTATACTATACAAAATGCGACGATATGTCAAACGGATTAGAGTCCATCAAGTCAAAAGTCCTTAAAGTCTGTAAAGTCGGATATTTAAGGGTAATTTTGGGCAAAATTAAAGAGCGACCCATCCCCGCAATGGAGACTGTCGCTCTTACAGAAAACTGATTTTTCATCTAGTGATAGTGAGTTACCCCTGGAAAATTCCCAGTATTTACCCTTCTCCATTCCGAGAACCCCATCAACCAGCTTCCGTCAGGTTCACAATCCTTATAAACCTGTTCCATCTCACAGAGCTTACAGTACCTGAAATGTTGGAGGATGGGAGCACCACCGTATTCATTCCGATGTTTTTCAGTACAATACCTGAGACTGAACCTCTTGCAGTCGAGACAGAAGTACCTGCTAGACCCAAAAATAACACCAATCACAGAATAAGTTATGTACCCCCCTAAGCTCATTGATACAAGGAACCCAAACAGTACATACACTAAAAGCGCTAACTTAACTACAAAACCTTTCAACATGTCACTCTCCTGGTGATTAAGCTACCACACAAAGTATTATTGTCAAAAAACACCCCTATCTTTTTATAAGGGGTGCTTTTTGTTTTACTTTCTCTTTCCAACTTTTCGTCGAGAGACGATGTGTTTATTAGAATATTTCTTAGGAGTTCGAGTCTTCTGTCCCTTACCTGTCGGTCGTCCGTATACAGACACTGCTCGACGTCGTCCTCGGCCTTGTCGGCCTTCTCCACCTCCGTATGGGTGGTCAACTGGGTTCTGAGCAGTACCTCGCACTGTAGGGCGGATACCGAGCCAGCGTGAGCGTCCTGCTTTACCGAGGTTTACGAGTCGGTTTTCATCGTTTGCTACTTCACCAACTGTTGCAAATGCAGTATCTTTCACCTTTCGCACTTCAGATGAAGGCATTTTGAGGTCAACGTATCCTGCGTCTTTCGCAATGAGCTCAATGTAACTTCCACCAGATCGAGCAAGCTTTGCTCCTCCTTGTGGTTTCACCTCTACGTTGTAGATAAATGTACCAATAGTAATATTTTTGAGTGGGAGTCGATTTCCTGTTTTTACTTCTGCATTTTCTGCAGTGATATATGTATCACCTACTTTAGCTCCTTTAGGAAGAAGGATGTATCGCTTCTCACCATCTTTGTATACTGCAAGACCGATAAATCCCGATCGGTTTGGATCGTATTCAACAGTTTTAACTGTGTAAGGAATATTGATTTTGTTGTATACGAAATCAATTTCTCGGAAAAGTCGTTTATGTCCTGCCCCTTTATGTCGAGTAGTAATCACACCCTGGTTATTTCGTCCAACTGATCGTTTAAAACCTCGTGTGAGTGACTTTACAGGCTTTGCGGTAGTCAAAACTGCACCGTAGTTGATCGATGTCATGTTTCGACGTGATGGGGTTGTTGGTTGGTATCTCTTCATAAATGTAAAATTGAAATCTCAAAAATAAAAATGTTGTATGCTTAATTTTTTAACTCTGCTTTGTCATTTTTCATTTTCATTTTTGATTTTTGATTTTTAAATGACTTCTATCGTCTCACCTTTCTTAAGGTATACATATGCTTTCTTAAGACCTTTTTTGAAACCAACTTTTCCTCGTACAAATACTTTTTTCTGAGGGTTAGTCACCGTAGTCACCTTTACAGGAGATACTTTGTAGATTTCTTTTACTGCTTTGATCACATCTGTCTTTGTTGCGTGTTTTGGAATCTCAAATGTATACACTGAAGACTCTGACTTAAGCGCAGCTTTTTCTGTGATTCGTGGTCGCAATAATACTGTTTTAAGGTCTGCTTTCATATTATTTTATTATGCAAGTTTAGAGCTAACTGTTGCGAGAGACTCTGCTGGATTCTCGATCACAATGTATTTATATTTCATCAAATCAACAGGGTTGATATTTCGGATTTCATCTACTTCAACATTACTGAAGTTACCAAAACTCTTCTTTGTAGTTACACTGTCTTTTGAAAGCGCAATCCATGCCGAATTTTTCTTTTTAGAAAGAATGTCTGTAAAACCACCAATTTTTGAGAATGATGCAAGTGTTCCTTTTGCATCTTTTGCTTTTGGAGCAGAGAAATTCAAAGAGTCTACAAAAAGGATTTGTCCTTTCTTAAATTTAGCTGAAAGGATAGTATACAAAGCTTTTGCCTTCATTTTCTTGTTTACCTTTCGAGTATAGTCTTTTTCGTTTCGAGGACCATGAGTTACACCTCCACCTACCCAGATAGGAGATCGAGTAGAACCGTGTCGAGCGCGACCTGTTCCCTTTTGTTTCCAAGGTTTCTTTCCACCTCCAGATACTTCCCCTCGGTTTTTAGTGTGAGCTACTGGTGTTCGAGCACTTGATTCCATAGATACAACAACCTGGTGAACCAAGTCAGCATTCCACTTAAGACCAAACACGCTCTCTGGGAGAGTTATTGTTCCTGCTGTTTTACCTGTTTGTGTGTAAATATTTGCTTCCATGATTTTAAAATTAGTCATAAAGTCTATCCAGTCCTTCAAGTCCGTAAAGTCGGTTGCGTTTGGCATCTGACTTGATGGACTTTCAACTTTATGAACTTTTGACTTCTACTAGTGTCCCTCGGCGTCCTGCGACAGCACCTCGAATAAAGATTTCTCCTGCTTCCGCATCGATACCTGCAATAGTAAGACCGCCTGTAGTGATGCGATCACCACCTGTTCGTCCTGCCATTCGCTTTCCTTTTGCTACACGTCCTCCGTCTCTTCCTCCACCTCCAAGAGATCCTGGTTCTCGCTCTGAGTGTTTCTGTCCGTGTGATCGAGGTCCTCCGTGGAAACCATGTCGCTTAACACCCCCCTGGAAACCTTTTCCTTTTGAGATAGAAGATACAGTAACTCCGTCTCCTGCAGCAAATGTAGAGATATCGATAATATCACCTACTTTGTATTCACCCCCTTCAATTCGGAATTCTTTGATATGAGCAAATGAACCGAGTTCTTTTACATGACCTTTTACAGCCTTTGAGATATTTTTTGGATTTCGAGAACCAAAACCTACCTGCACAGCAGTATAACCATCCTTTGAGAGGTTCTTAACTTGAGTGATTACATTAGGACTTGTTTTGATAACAGTCACTGGATGCACAATACCCTGCTCATCGAAGATCTGGGTCATATTCTGTTTTGTTCCAAGGATGAATTTCATATGATTGTATTGATTTTGAAGACATTTTTCGGACAGTAATGAGAAAAGTTTTTTCTCAACATTGCCCATCACTAGTCCTCATAAAAAATAGCCTAAATGGCGATTTGGCAATACTAGCAGATAATGATTTTTATTTCAAGAGGGCTCAAAGAAATTACCAAGTCTGTACTCAGACGACTATAATTTCTGAGTGCCGTCAGCCTGTACCCATCTCCCGTTGACGGCTATAAACAAAAAGAGGCTTGCAGATGCAAGCCTCTTCGAAACAACACTTTCACTTATACGGGACACTTCTGCCCCGTCAAATACCCTCCTCCGAGAGCCCAGCCAGCAGGGGTGAGCTGGACAATACCTCTACACTTGCAACCAGGTTTTTGACACACCCCCATATGGCTGTTTACCCCAGGTCTGAATTCATTTGGGACAGTTTTCCAGTCACCAATCTGGTGACCCAACCCGGCAGACAACTCTTCAACTTTCTTGCGCCGCCTTATTTCATTTTCGTTCAAGGGTTTTTCCATATCGCCTCCTACCACCTATATAAGCACATATTTCTTTATTTGAAAACAAAAACCACCCTTTCGGGCGGTTTTTGTTTACTTTTGACTTTACGGACTTTTGACTAAATTATCTTTACATCGATATTAACACCAGATGGAAGAGAGAGATTTGTGAGTGATTCCATAATCTTTGGAGTCGGGTTCAAAATATCAATCAATCGCTTATGAGTTCTCATTTCAAACTGCTCTCGAGCGTTTTTATACACAAACGAAGCTCGGTTTACTGTGTATTTCTTGATCTCAGTTGGAAGCGGGATTGGACCCAAAACCTTTGCATCGTATCGAAGAGCAGTATCCATGATCTGTCGTACTGAGATATCGAGTACTTTGTACTCATATGCTCGTACTCGGATTCGCAATTTAGAAATCGCGTCCTCTTTTGCAGCTTTTTTAGGAGCTTTTTTTGTTGTTGTTTCTTTCGTTGCCATTACGGAGTAGCTTACCAAACATTTAATAATATGGCAAGTGAAACGAGAAACCCGCGGGAAGCATTTGGCTTCCTGCGGGTCTGCATCCTATCTTTGTTTTGGTATTCGTTTCCGATATTGCTGGATCACCTTATCGGCAATCATTACAGCACCGGAGACAGTTTGTGTGCTGATTGTTTGAGACATCTCTCTGGGCGAGATATTACTTCCCTGTAAGATAGCGCACACTGTTCTAAGCCAAATCTCACCTTCTCTATCCACATTCCAAAACTCAAACTGGTCTTCATTCATATTCGCTTAAGGTCCTTTCCAAAATACAAAATACTACCTTTATAAACTTTGTCAATCAAAAAACCACCCGAAGGTGGTTTTCTGTATTTGAGTTTACTTTAGACAATCACACTCTGAGGATTTTTCGCTCAGGTCGCGGATAAAATTGGAAAAAGGATCGGAGATGTACTTAATGGTACATTGAGAACCTTTTTTCAATTTTAAACGATGAGATGAGTGAAAAAGACCAGAGCAGACTTACTTTAGGCAACAATTTTTGTAACGACACCTGCGCCAACAGTCTTGCCTCCCTCTCGGATCGCAAAACGTGTATTGTCTTCAAGCGCAACTGGAGCAATCAATTTAACTTTGAATGTTGCTGTGTCTCCTGGCATAACCATTTCAACACCTTCTTTCAAAGTCACGTCTCCTGTTACGTCTGTAGTTCGGATGTAGAACTGTGGCTTGTAACCTGAGAAGAATGGAGTATGTCGTCCACCTTCTTCTTTCTTAAGAACGTATACTTCTGCTTCAAATTCTGTGTGTGGATTTACAGATTTTGGCTTAGCAAGAACCTGTCCTCGAGAAATGTCTTCTTTCTTAGCACCTCGGAGGAGGATACCTGCGTTGTCTCCTGCTTGTCCTGATTCAAGAGATTTGTTGAACATTTCGATACCAGTCACTGTAAACTTAGTGATATCCTTGAGACCAACGATCTCGATTTCTTCACCTACCTTTACAACACCTCGTTCAATACGTCCTGTTACCACTGTTCCTCGTCCTTCAATAGAGAAGATATCCTCTACTGGCATAAGGAATGGTTTATCCAAATCTCGCTCTGGCATTGGAATATATGTATCGAGTGCGTTTGCAAGCTCCAATACTTTCTTTGACCATTCATCGTTGTTGTCCGCTGCTTCAAGAGCTTTGAGTGCTGATCCTCGGATAACTGGTGCATTATCACCATCAAATCCGTTCTTTGAAAGGAGTTCTCGAACTTCAGCTTCCACAAGGTCAATAAGATCATTATCTGGAACCATGTCGCATTTGTTCAAAAATACGATAATTTTTGGCACACCAACTTGTTTTGCCAAAAGCACATGTTCTCGAGTCTGAGGCATCGCACCGTCAGTAGCCGCTACCACAAGCACTGCACCGTCCATCTGAGCAGCACCAGTAATCATGTTTTTGATGTAGTCAGCGTGACCTGGCGCGTCGATGTGAGCGTAGTGTCGAGTTGGTGTTGAGTACTCGTTGTGAGAAAGCGCAATAGTAATTCCTCGTGCTTTTTCCTCTGGAGCTGAGTCGATTTCACCTACTCCTTTGATTTTAGATGAATATCCTTCTCCTGCTCGACCAAGTACGGTCAAGATAGCTGCTGTTAATGTTGTCTTACCATGGTCAACGTGTCCAATAGTACCTACGTTGAGGTGTGGTTTTGATCGATCAAAATCTGCCATATTTTTATATAAATTATGCGTATAAATTACTAATAATTGCCATTTTGGAAACTCCAAAAACTTGATGTTCGAGAAAAACCAAATTTTGTGAACTTCTACAGCTTAAAATCGCGTACAAGCGATGCCACTAAATATAAACGAAAGAGACCCTAGAGTCAACAAGAAAAAAACCTATATGAGAATATCCGCTTTCAATTTTGCAATCTCTTCTTTAAGCAGGAGTGTGAACGTTGGAATTTTGCGTTCAAGAAAAAGTACAACGTCTTCAGGAGTTGTTGCATCTTCATTGAGAAGAAGATCGAACTCATCTTGCTCAACCTCCGAGAGAATATCAAGTGAACGCACTAAAATCGCCTGGTATATCAAGCGTCCAATACGATCAACCATGTCTATTTGCTCCTCCTGAGGCAGATCCCCTAGCCCCCATTCAGATACTATGTCTTTTGATATAGGGTTCATATGTTATTTTTTCAATTTAAAGAACATTTTGTTTTTTTCCACTGCTTTTCGAGCAAAATCAAATGCTTGTTCAAAATCACTCTTTACACCAAACATACCAGTACCAAGTGAACGGTCATACTGCAAACCGACACCCTCATCAATGACACTACCTGTACCAATCTTCTGCCCATTGAGTAATATTGTAAGCTCTGAGCCTTTCTGAAACACATTGATTCGTCCTCCGTTATACTCGATTGGGTACCGTAAGTCAATCATATCTGCAGGTAAATCCATAAGTCTTTTTTCGAGTTCAATATTGTATGCAGTACGAATATTTTTGAATTTTGGATCAAATTGATACTCAGGTTTAAGTGGTAATTTTCCTGAAATAATATCTGAAGGTCGTATTTGTTCAGTATTCACTGAGACAATATCTTTAAAATTAACAGAACGAGCTGGGATATTCTCTATCGATGAAGACGCTACGATAGTTGCTGCATCAGCAGCTATAGATTCTCCTGGTGTAGCTGATACTTTCAATTCTGGTGTACTTTCAAGAACTGAAGGGTGTGTAGCAGGTGCAACCTGAGGAGGTTGTGTTTTAACAACATGATCTTCGACAGGAGTCGGATCAGTTGAAGTTGACAGACCGTCCGCGTCAAACATTTTTCCTGTATAAGGATGTATTGCGCCATCACTTTCCATAAGTATCTCCGTTGCACCACTTCCATCACGCACCAAGGAAAGATTTCCTTCTGCATCGATAGCAAGTTTTTCTCCTTTGAACCCGAATGCACTTTCTGCAGCTTGTCCTGGTTTAAAGAGACCTAAATCGAGAGCAATCTTTTGTGGAGACTGAGCAAATAGTTTTTCAAATGCAGGTGTAAGCGACTGACCTTGAGTCGCTTTTTTAAGTTGATCTATTGTGTCAATAAAACCTTTACTTGAAAGCCCTACTTCAACTGGTTGCATTGTTACAGGAATACTCTGCTCCACAACAGAGGCGGTAGGTTTTTCAATAATGGCTGTCTTTTGTGTAGGAGCATCTTCCTTAATGAGTTTATTCCACCATGAAGATTTTGTTGGAGCAGGAACATCAACAACAGAATGTGCTGTTGTAAGTGCATCATGTGCAGCATTTATTCCTGCGCCAGTACCCACGGACGTAGCTCCTCCCACTGCCATCATAAGCGCAGCTTTTTTTATACGATCACGTTTTGCCTGAACTTCTGCTTCTGACTCATATGCCTCAAAATCTCCAATTTTTTCATCCTGTTGCCCACCGTCAATTGTCGCGAAATTTTTCAAAGCTTTTTCTTTTTCAGCGAGCATCTTTTCTTGTTGTTGTTTACCTACCACAGACCCAGCATACTTTGCTCCCATTGCACCAGCGAAACCTCGCGCTGCTCGCATTGATGCAGTTGCAGCAAAACCTCCTACACCACCCGAAACGAGAGAAAAGAATGCTGATGATAGTGCAACACGAGCAAGGACAGGTAACTGTGCCCATTTATCCATAGACCTTGCCATAATACCTCTTTCTTTTTCAGGAAGAGCTTCTGCAATAAGCGTATTGAGCGTGTCTCGCTCCTTCTTAAACTGTTCCATTACTCCAATATCAAGATGTTTCGTTGTTTTTTTCTCAATAATAGAAAAATCATGCGGCCGAGAAATTGTTTCCTCTACCTCAACATGACGTCGTGCAATAAAATTTCTCAATGCACGACCAGCCTCCATGTATTCTTTTTTAGCATCGAGATAGGCCTGATCTATATCTCCTTCAGCATCAGGACGCTGTTTAGACGGAACACCAAGTTCAGTCATAATCTTCTCATACACTTTCTTGCTTGAACGAATCTTTTCTTTACGAAGCGCTTCTTGTGCTGCAAAATGCTTAAGTGACTCCTCCAATTTAGACGAGAGTTCTTTTTCTATTTTTTCTGATTGATCTTGCGTCATTGGTCCTGCTGGCTCAGGATATGCTGCTCCAATGAACTGATGCACAGCATTTGGAGAAATCTCAATTCGCTGAGCCTTGAGTGCGGCGTCACTGACACGCTCATCAAGACTTCTTTCAGATAAAGGTTTTTCAGTATATACCGGCGGTGGAGGTGCTACACCTCGTTCAGCAACATCTTTTACTGTAATCACAGGGTGAGATACCACCTGAGTAGGTCTTATGGTGGTGACAGGGGGTATGATTTTCTTTGGACTCTGCAGAGGGATACTTGATCCCACAACCGGTGGTGGCTCTGGCGTCAACCAATCAGGGTAAGTTGTTTCTGTATCTTTCCCTTGCGCAATCTGTACCAAACTTTCATATTCACTTGGTAATAGTACAGCTTTAACATCAGCTAAATTTTTAATGATATCTTCAATTTTTTCACCATCTACTTTGAATCTAAAAAATGTTTTTAGTGCTGTTTTTATGTTCTTATTTTCAATATCATATTTTTTTATCAATCCGTTGAACGTATCCACTATTTTCTTATACGTAGGATTTTGAGGTTTTTCAACCATATCAGGACGCATCATAAATGCATTATGTACTTTTGCCTCAGTAGTGTTGTATCCAGACGCATCATCAGTCATACCAGGACGCATCATAAATGCGTTGCGTACCTTTGCTTCAGTATTATATCGCGAAGCATCATCAGCCATCTTTTCTGGTTGAGGTGTTGACGTATCGAAACCTGATTGACCCAAAAAACCTTCGCCTGAAGGATCTATCCCCTCAATATTTCCTTGGTTTAATATATCCTCAACCCACACCGCACCATCTACAAGAGTACTCTTTACTTTATCTACCTGTGAAAGTTCTTGTGAACGATCAGATCCCCCCGCAAAGCCAAAGGTTGGTCTAAATGTTCCATCAACACCACCCTTCAAAAGATTTCTATCTAAGAGACTCTCTAATGCCCTACTAATACGTAGACGAAGATTTGATCCTCTTCCAGATCGAGGATCACCTTCACCTTTGTTTCGTAGAATTGCGTTAACAATCTGATCCGGTGTGAGCGGAGTTTCTTTTGTAACACTTATAACATCTTTCTCTATATCAGAAATTGGAAATTGTCCTGCAGTAATTTCTACTGGCTTTAACTCATTTTTTTGTAGAGGTGGTATGGAAACACGTATTGGTACTATTTTTTTAGAAACAGTAGATATTCTGTTTTTCAAAATTTTTCCAGATTCTTTTGCCGCCTGCTGAATACCTTCTTCAATCTCTTGTTCTTCTAACACACCGAAAGGATTTTTAACCCCTGTGTCTTCAAGCATTTCTGCTAACTCCTTAAGATATTTTTCGCGGTCTGGATTAAGTGGTTCTTTTTCGTATATTTTCTGAGAATCTTCCATGTGTACATTGTATCTCGGTAGTGACCACAGACGCAATGAAAAAAAATTTCGTATGTGTATAAAAAACAAAACTGGTATTTCACCAGTTTTGTTTTTTCATTTTTTATGAGTTACAACTTACCTTGAGGGTTTATGCTTGAGTTCGAGGCAAGAGTCTTGAGAGAATTTGTAGACGTGAGAAGTGAGTGACCTCACTTCGCAAGACCTTGCCAGAGCTTTTGTAATCAAAAGATCGACAAGGTATACAGTTCCTGTAAGGAACAGTTGTACGGCGGAAAATTCTATCAGACGAGTAACGAAGAAATCGAGCAAAAGGACCAAGGTGTTACTTCCGAGACTCCACAATAGTTTTCTCGACGTTAGGTGGAACCACTTCATAATGATCAAACTCCATTGTTACCGATCCACGACCCTGAGTCATAGAACGAATATCTGTGGTGTATCCAAACATTTCTGATAGAGGAACTTTTGCTTTGATAACTTTCAAACCAAATCGCTCTTCCATACCTTCGATCTGACCTCGTTTTGATGAGAGTGAACCAGTCACATCTCCCATGAACTGTTCTGGCATTACCGCCTCTACTTTCATAATCGGCTCAAGAATAACAGATTTTGCTCTCTTTGCTGCTTCCTGGAATGCCTGTGATGCAGCAATTTTGTATGCAATTTCAGATGAGTCCACGTCGTGGTAAGAACCGAATGTAAGTTCACACGATACGTTTACCATCTTGTATCCTGCCACAATACCTCGATCCATCGCCTCTTTAACACCCTTCTCTACAGCAGGAATAAATTCTTGTGGGATCACACCTCCTTTAATAGAGTCAATGAATTCAAACTCATCATATCGCTTCACGTTTTTAGCAACTTTCTCACCTTCAGCAAGTGGCTCAAGCGGCTTGATAGAGATCTTCACGTGACCGTACTGACCTTTACCTCCCGTCTGTTTGATGTATTTGTGTTCAGCTTCAGCAGAACCAAGAATAGTTTCTCGATATGCCACCTGTGGTTTACCGATATTTACTTCCACACCAAACTCTCGTTTCATACGATCAACCATGATTTCAAGGTGAAGCTCACCCATACCTGAAATAATAGTTTCTCCTGTTTCAGTGTTTGATGAAATTCTAAATGTTGGATCTTCATCTCCAAGTTTCTTCAATGCCATACCCATTTTCTCTTGGTCAGCTTTTGTTTTAGGTTCAATTCGGAGAGATACCACTGGTTCAGCAAACTTGATTGGGTCAAGAATAATTGGTTTGTTTTCATCACAGAATGTATGCGATGTTTTCGCATTCTTGAGACCTACCGCAGCCGCGATTTCTCCTGCGTATACTTTTTTCACTTCTTCTCGGTCATTTGCCTGAAGTCGCACGATACGTCCAAGACGCTCTTTTTCACCTGTAGTTGAGTTATAGATATATGAACCTGATTCTACTGTACCTGAGTACACACGGAAGAATGTAAGCTGTCCTACGAATGGGTCTGTCTGGAGTTTGAATGCAAGTGCTGCAAATGGTTCATCGTCAGATGCCTTTCGAGAAATCTCCTCACCAGTCACTGGATCTGTACCGTGTACTGGTGGAATATCAAGTGGACATGGGAGGTAGTCTACCACTGCGTCAAGTACAAGCTGTACTCCTTTGTTTTTGAGTGCTGAACCAGTAAACACTGGGAAGAGTTTATTTGCGATTACTGCTTTTCGAATCACTGCTTTCAATTCATCAATTGAAAATTCTTTTCCTTCGAGATATCCAGACATCATCGCATCATCAAACTCAACAGCCTTCTCTACAAGCTCTGCTCGGTACTTCACTGCATCTGCCATGTATTCTGCTGGGATTTCTTCCTCTCTGATCTTAATACCCATTTCACCTTCGAAATAATATGCTTTCATTTTCAAAAGGTCGATTACTGCTTCGAAGTTAGATTCTTCACCAATTGGAAGCTGCATTCGAACTGCATTTTTGTTGAGCCGTTCTACGATTGACTTGAATGATCGATCAAACGATCCTCCTGTTCGGTCGAGTTTATTGATGAAACAGATTCGAGGCACATGATATTTATCTGCCTGTCGCCATACAGTTTCTGACTGTGGTTCTACACCCGCTACACCATCAAAAACTACCACTCCACCGTCGAGCACTTTCAAGGATCGCTCTACTTCTACGGTAAAGTCTACGTGACCTGGTGTGTCGATAATATTGAATCGCAATTTCTTTGAAATATCTGTTCCCATGTATGTTGGGTTCCAGAAACAGGTAATAGCCGCAGCGGTAATAGTGATACCACGCTCTTTTTCTTGTTCCATCCAGTCAGTGGTTGCTGCACCATCGTGCACTTCACCGATCTTGTGAGACATACCTGTGTAATACAAAATACGCTCTGATGTTGTAGTTTTACCTGCGTCAATGTGAGCAATAATACCGAAGTTTCGTACTCTCTCGAGTGGATAATCGCGATTCATAAAATAATGATTAAAGATTAATGATAAAAGATTAAAGAATAATACAGAAATGCATACACAAATCAATACAACTCAAAAAAGCTGAGGCGACTTGAATACCCAAAACTATATACTAAAAGCGCCCTGTGGGCAACTTGGTTGACATATATTTTGTACATGTTTAAATAGTCTTCATGTCTGTTCTTTCAACAACCACCCCCCCAGAGACGGCGTCTTTCGCTGCGGGCCAAGAAGCTTGGCACAATGGGAATCGCGTATTCATCGTCATGGAGGTAAATCGTCGGCTTAAACCTAACGAGCCCTCTTACAAAGTCCGCCAAGGATTGACCGCCATCACAGTCTCGCACAGCGAGCTCTCCCTGACAAGGCGCTAGCACCTATTTCTCCAACCTCGCCTCCCCTAGTTAGGGGAGGCGTTAACTTATATAAAACAATACCATTTAAAAAACATCCTTCCGGATGTTTTTTAAATTACCATGCACTGTTTTATTTCGACTAGCTTCGAGTGAAATAGAAGAGTAATCTCTTTTATTTTCGAGATGCGACGTCGAAACCAGAGGTAATCCTCTTTATTTTGCGTAGTAAAAACCTCAAAAAGTTTTTTAAATGGATGGGCCGCCAAGAGTACTCGGCGTGCTCCATTTTGCAACTGGAAATTAAAACCACCCTTTCGGATGGTTTTAATTTACCAGGCAAAATGGGCAAACGCTTTGTTGGCTTCAGCCATTTTATGAGTGTTTTCTCGTTTCTTCACTGCTTCACCCTCATTTTTAGCTGCAAGCATGATTTCTTCTGCAAGCTTTTCTGCCATCGGAGAGCCTTTTTTAGATCGAGCTGCTTCTACAATCCATTTCATTGAAAGATAGTTTCGTCGCTCTGGTCGAACTTCTCGAGGAATCTGGTAGTTTGCACCTCCCACTCGTCGTGATCGTACCTCCATCAAAGGTCCTGTGTTCTTGAGTGCTGTATCGAAAACCTCCATAGGATCTTCAACCTTTGCCTTTTCTTTAATAGTCTCGAGTGCACCATATACAATACCTCGTGCAGTCTCTTTCTGTCCTCGTTCCATAACATAGTTAATAAACTTAGAGATTTTCTCTGAGTTGTATACGTGGTCCGCAGACACCATATTTCGATTTGTTACTTTTCGTCGCATGTTTTGTTTGGATTGATGATTATAGATTAAGGATTAATGAAAGGGATTTCTCTGATTCTTTAATCTTTAATCCTGTATCTTTAATCTATTTCTTAGTTGCACCACCTTTACCTTTCTTTGCACCATATCGACTTCGAGATTTACCTCGTTTGTCTACACCTGTCGCATCGAGTACACCTCGAACGATCTGATATCGGAGTCCTACGTCTTTTACCTTTCCACCTCGGAGCATTACCACTGAGTGTTCCTGGAGTGTATGACCCATACCTGGGATGTATGCAGTAACTTCCATACCGTTTGAAAGTCGAACTCGGGCAATTTTTCGAATCGCTGAGTTAGGTTTCTTTGGAGTCTTTGTAGTTACTTTTGTACACACCCCTCGTTTAAATGGTGATGAATAAAAAATAGGGCGGTTCTTAAGTACGTTAAAACCACGAGTAAGCGCAACTGATCGCACTTTTCGCTTTACGCTTGAACGGCTTTTCTTTACTAATTGATTTATCGTTGACATTGGCTACTACTCTAATACATATCAGGTAAAAATGCAACAGCTCTTTAAAGTATTTTACCTGTCCTCTAAATAAACATCTTTTTCTTGCTTCCTTCAAGCCTCCGGCGAGGCTCTCAGCCGTCCTCAGCCCAAACCTGTCAAGAACGGGGTGCCTTGACAGGTCCATGCTTTGGGCCTGCGGGGGCGCGAAAAAGACATTTATTCAGGGGACTTTCCGAGTATTACGGAACCATTGACACACTTGTTTTTTAATGTGAAGTGTGATATATTTTTTTCGAACAGTAGTACAATCAACAAACAGGAGTTCTCCTTCATGATCATTCCAGTTGTATCCCGAAAGACCCGACAGGCTGTGATGGCGGAGTTTTATTCTTACGAGCACGCCTCAAAATACTGCAGTGCTATGTGCACGAGGTTAGAACAGATTGAGGAGGGTGGGGAAGGACTTAATCCTGTTATATCCAAACTTCTCTTCAAAATTCTTACTGTCTACAAAGACAAGAGAATGGCAGGACATATGGTTACATTTGGCTTCATGGTCTATCAAGCAATCGAGATGACTATAGGAACTGAAAACATGCCGAGGCTCGATGACCATATTGGTGCTCCTATTCAACAAGAGTACTTGAGAGACCCAAAGGGTTGTTCTCAAAGTCTTTCAAGTCGTGTTGCACAGGAAAATACTCAGATTTCGATGCTTTGTGTCGACCTTTGCGGTCTTCTTGTGATGTCTGACGATCCGAAAGAAAAGAAAATTCCATCCATGGCAATGGCCGCAGGCATGATGGTTTATCGTTTCCTAGAGAGTCAGATGGAAGCCGATCGAATGAAGAAAAGTTTCCTATAGTTTCGCCAACCGCCCTCACGGACAAGATCCGTTGGAGGGCGGATTTTGTTACATCCCCACCCCAGTAATCACCTGGAAAAGAAAGCTCACTACCGGAGAGAGAAACTGTGACAAGAAAAATACGAAGAAAATAAGGATTGTTGTGCCGTAGGCTTCCATGGTAGCCCGTAGGTGAGCCATATTGTAGGGTAAAAAGGCAAAGAGGATCTTTGATCCATCAAGAGGTGGGATGGGTACAAGGTTAAAGCATGCAAGAACAAGGTTAATTATGGTAATAGTTGCTGATATGTGCAGAAAATCCGTAGATACAGAAAACACACCTATTGTTGCAAAGCGTATAATGAGTCCGAAAAACACTGCAATACATATATTAATGAATGGTCCAGCAAAAGCCACTATTGCTTCACCCCATTTTTGATTCTTGAGATTATACGGGTTAAAAGGTACTGGTTTTGCCCAACCAATAATAAAACCACCAAGCTGGTATGCTAAAAATGGCAGAATAACTGAACCAAACCACTCTAAATGCTTGAGTGGATTAAGCGTGAGTCGACCCTGGAACCGTGCAGTGTTATCCCCCTGGAGATACGCAGCATACCCATGGGCAACCTCGTGAGCAACCACTGAAAACATAAGGATAAGTAATGAAAAGATAAAATCGATTTGCATATTGGTAAAATTATGCTACCATATTCCCACATACAAATATATGGCAAAAGCATGTCCAATAACTAAAAAGAGTTCTCAACTCCAGGGCGGATACTCAAACCGAACTCGTGCAACCAAGTTCAACCCAACTGGTATCGTACGAAAATACGCAAACCTTCAGAAAAAGAAGATTTATATTCCTGAACTCAAAAAGAGTATTACTATGGAGCTCTCTACTCGAGCAATCAAAACTATGCAGAAAAATGGAGTGTATGCTACTTTGAGAAAAGCTAAGTTAGTCTAAGTTCTTTGGTCTTTTTCACTTATTTCATAAGCGACCTAAGCGAAAAATCCTCAAAGATTCTTTACATAACTCTCATCTCATGCAAGAAAATAAAAACCTCCAGAGATGGAGGTTTTTATTTTCTTCTTTTAAACACTTTACCGTCCGACTCAAATACAATAGTCCCCTCGTCCATCGTTACCAACGTCTCTACGTTGTTTTTATGAAGTGTATCGAGTGTGGCTTGTTTTGGATGCCCGTACGAATTATCTTTTCCTGCAGAAATAATTGCAACCTCTGGACTAACCGCTTTTACAAATTCATCTCCTGTTGATGTATCTGAGCCATGATGTGCAACTTTGAGTATGTCAGCGTCCAGATATTCTTTATATTGGTTTACAATATATTGCTCTATATTTTTTGTAGTATCACCAGTGAGCATAATAGACGTATCTTTATACACCAGTCGTGCAACCAGTGAACCTTCATTATGCGAAACATCTTCCACATCTCTATCTGGAAAAATAATATCAATATAGGCACCGCCTCCAAGCAAAATCTTTTGTCCTGTGCGTGCAACCAACACGGGAACCTCTTGTTCCATAAGAATACGTTTAAATTCTTGATATATTGGATTATTATCAGCTTTTACACCAGGTTCAAGCACAGCTTCAACATCATACCGTGACAAAAGTGGTATAAAACCTTCGAAATGATCTCGATCAGGATTGGTTACAATAATCATATCGATACTTCTATCAATAAGAGGCATTTGCGCAGCAACCTTAGAAACAAGAGCACTACCTGGTCCACCATCAATCACAACCTGATTACCTGTTGGTGATTCAATGAAAATTGCATCACCTTGTCCCACATCAAGGAATGCGACTCGAAGTGGACGTTCATGTGTTTGAAAAACAAAAAATAATACTGCGATCACACACACAAACAGCGTAAAGAGTGTATATATTTTCCAGTACGTATGGATATTTTCTTTAATCCAGTTTTTATTCATAGCTATGCTATAGTATAACAACAATTAGACATCAATTAATACACATATGAAAACATTCGAGGAAATGAAATTTAATATCGGCGAGCTTATTGGTATTTCTGCCGACTCAATCACCGAACACCTTAAACTGTATGCTGGGTATGTTAAACACGCCAACCTTATTATTTCTAAAATTGAAGAAATGAGTAAAGATTCAGAAGCTCATGCGTATGCATTAGGTGAACTTCAACGACGTTTTGGGTTTGAATTCGATGGTATGAGAAACCATGAATACTATTTCAAGTCGCTTGAAGGTGGTGCACACGCACCGTCACCAGAAAGTGCCCTTTATACTGCTATCACTGAAGAGTTTGGATCATTTGATGCATGGCTTGCACGTTTCAAAGCAGTCGCACTCACTCGAGGTATTGGCTGGGCAATCCTCTACTATGATAAAACCACTGGACGCCTCTTGAACTCTTGGGTAGACGAACAACACTTGGGACACCTTACCGGACTTTCTCCTATTCTCACACTCGATGTATGGGAACATGCATTTGTACCAGACTACAAAGCATCTGGGAAGAAAACATACATCGAAGATTTCTTCAAAAACCTTAACTGGTCTGTAATCGAAGAAAACTTTTTACACGCAGTAAACTAGTTGACTCATGGTGTATTTATAGATAGTCTGTATTACAGACTATGCGAGACTTTCGTTTTTACCTCTCACCAGGTGAAATTATTGATCTTATACTTGGAGGATCTGTAAATGTTGCATCACCTGGTCCTGTAGTAGTTGACCCATATTCAACAATTCTCGATGATGCGGTTTCCGCAATGAAGAATATGTGTTGCATCAACGATACCCCTTCCCCAAAACCAAAACAGCGATATACATCCCGGCGACGAGCATTACGCGAAAGTCGCGGGAGGGTCTATCGAAAACTCTGACATACGATGTGTTGGAGTTTTTTCTTGCGAGTTTAAGACGGTGTGATAGTGTACTAATAGGAGACAGTTATGACAAACTTGGTAGGAGACTTAGTCGTGGAGGAACTAGCACGACTAACTGAAGAAGATAGACTTGTCCTTATCGGGTATCTCGTCAATACCTGTTCAGCAAGAAAACGCAAAAACTTAACTTTCCAACTCATCCAACTTGGTCTGAACGCAGATTTTGTATCCGGACTACTACAAGAAAGCAACAAAGCATTCAAAAAACGGAGACATGAAAGTTCCATCAAAAGCTAACAACCGAATCATCCCCCGAGTGCGACTCTGTTGCACTCGGGTTTTGTTTTGTATGAAAACGGCACAAGAAGAAAGCAAAAACCACATAACAACTCATCAAACAAAACACAGGGATATACGGTATATGAATAGTTCCAAATGGAAGCTTTGAAACAATCTCTGCAATAAACAAATCCCACGAAAGAAAAAGATAAGTTGGAATTCCTGGAAGCAGTCCTATAAAACGAGAAACAAATCCCAAAAGTGCAGTCAAAAATCCAAGAAGCATCGTGAGTGGTACAAACGGCAATACAATAAAGTTTGCGGGAAACGCATACACAGAAAAATTACCTGACATATATATGATATATGGCAATACAGAAATCTGTGCACCAAGTGTTGTTGCAGATAATTCCCTTAAACCAAATCGCTCTGTTATATACGAGAGGTGTGTTCCAACAATCGGCGCAACATACATCACACCAACAGTTGCCAACACAGACAAATGAAATGATGGATCATAAAAGAGTACAAACGGATTCCACATAACCATTCCCCACACTGCAAGTAGTAATGCACGTGACGCATCATACGTCTTATGAAATTGTTTTCCTAACAATGCAATACTTGCCATGATACCTGCTCGTACAGCAGACGCCCCACTACCAGCCATTAAAATAAAAAATAAGATACCTAACAGTGATGAACCGAATGCAAACCGATTGGAAATAAATTTTGTAATTACCAATATACTTTCTGCAACAACGGTAATATTGTATCCAGACAACACTACAATATGTGAAAGCCCTGCAACACGAAACTGTTCTTTAACTTGTTTTGGAACTGCATCAACCCCCAACAGAATACCCCCCAATAACCCTGCATGTGGTTCTGGTATAACACTTCGTATGGAATGCAAAAAATGTTTTTTTATACTCAATATGTACCGCAATAGATGATTACCTTCATGTCTGTGTACAGAGACTGATGCAAATGAAAGTGTATGCGTAATAGAATCTTTAAACAAATACATTTGATAATCAAATACTCTCCCATCATCTGCCTCAATACGCCCCGGTACACGAAGTGTCCCTGTGGCTACCACATAATCACCGTATGAAAATTCTGGAAATGCATGCGTATCGATGCGTATATATGTATCTACTTTTTTTGTGGTTGTTCCAAATGATACACGCTCACTCCGTATATCTATACGCTGTTTTTCACCATCTGACACAGGTTCACGAACAACAACACCTTGTACAGTAATCTTTTTTGACTCTAGTGTACGTAAGTCTTGTATATCAGGATACGACACACCCATAACCCGAAGTTGACCACACAAGATTCCAATAAAAAATATAAGCAGTACACGAGCACCTTTTTGTATATCAGTATTATGCACGTATTGTTGATATACAAAACAAAAACATATAAAAATCACACTGACGATACAGAGTGCATACGAAACACTTATAAATGAAACTCCTACTCCACACAAACTTGCGATAAAAAACAGTAACATAGGTTACTGTTTTTTAAACTCACTGATAATATGCATCTCATCTTCTGCATTCTGAGATTTTTTAAACAATGCTCCTGATACACCATGCACTCGTGCTTTACACTCATCCCACGTTCTGTGTACCATCACCACTCCATCCACACAACTGATATATGAATACGCAGGGTATGAATTTTTTGACACACTCTTTTTCTTTTCTGTACCAACTGAGTTTTCAATTTGTTCGACATCAACACCATACTGATCAAGACTTCCCACAAAAAGCTCGACGGGATTGTTATCTGCGTAAGAAGTAGCGATCACATCACATCGTTCATTTGCGGGCACACCTGCATGACCTGAAACTTTTCGAAACAACACCTCACGAGAAGTGATCACCTCATCGAGCGCTTCCCAAAGATCTCTATTGAGCACATCATCTTTTGTTTTTGTTTTCCAATTATTTCTCTTCCATCCTTCGATCCATTGTGTAATACCAGAGATGAGATAACTTGAGTCGGTGTGCACGATTACCTCATCAGCTTTTGTATACATGAGCGCTTCAAGTACAGCAGTGAGCTCCATTCGATTATTGGTCGTATTCCCTTCACGACCACCGAGCTCGGTTACACGATCACCTTCCACAACAACTGCACCCCAACCTCCTGGCCCCGGATTTCCTCGCGACGATCCATCAGTAAATATAATTGATTTCATACAGATAGTGTAAACTGTAAATACCAAAATTCAAAATACATAAACATTGCAATCTTTGATTATTAATTTTTGAATTTATAGCACATCCACAATCCTCAACCGTAACTCCGGAAAATTGCGAAACATTGATTTTTCTATATGCGCTACGAGATTAATTTTTTGTCCTGATTCTAGTGTAACCTTGTATTTACTTGGATCAGAGAAGAATCCGATAGCTTGCACACTCCTTCCATTCTTCTTGTGAAACGTAAGCTCAAGATGATTCTTTTCTTTTCCAAATTGTTTCAAACTGCTGATTACCACATCAGAAATAAGAAAAAGTGGCTTTGGGTTATCGGTGCCAAAAGGCGCGAGCTTTTCTACATGACTATACAAGCTCCACTCAACATCATCGATGGAAATTTCCTTATCAAGCACGCACGCTTCAGGCTCAGTCAACTCATTACGAAGCTCCTTAAATGCATCATTTAATTTTTTCTCTAAATCATGCACCATAGACATAGACACCGAAAACCCACCCGCACCTGCATGTCCACCAAAATCAAGAAATGCATCTTTTGCATGTTCCATAAGTGTCATGATATTTGTATCCCCACCAGCCCGACATGAACCTTTAAGGATCACATGACCATCTTCGTCTTTCATTTCTTCTCCTGATCTTCCCCAAAGAAACACAGGGCGATTATGTTCGTCTCCAAATGAGTTTGCGACCAGTCCAAGAAGTGAGGGTTTCCATTTTGGGTTTCCTAATACAATCACATCACCGAGCACATCTTCTCGCTCAGAAATTAGTTTTTTAATTTCTTTCACCATACTTGCAACCACTCCCTTACGTTCATCATTGATTACGTTTAAATGTTCTGCCATCACACTTGCTTGTACCGGATCAGTTTCCCCAAGCATTAGAAATGCATCACGAGGCACACCCATCCGAGACGCAGCATTGATACGAGGAGTAATCATGAAGCCAATATCCTCTTCAGTAAGATGCGTTTGATTTATTTTTAATATCTGACAAAGTTTTTGAAGTCCTGGTCGTGGAGATTTTCGCAACACAACCAATCCATATGATGCGAGTACGCGGTTTTCTCCACGGAGTGGAACCATATCAGATAACGTTGCGAGTCCCACCATATCCAAAAGCCATTTCTCCCACCCTTCTGTGACAGAATATTTCTTTTTGAATTCGTCGTGTTGCAACAGCGCACATACAACTTTCCATATTACTCCAGACCCGCACAGCATTTTTTCTGGATATTCACAACCAGGTTGTTTTGGATTAATAATCGCAAAAGCTTCTGGTAGCACTTCATGCGGAAGATGATGATCTGTAACGATCACATCGAGTCCAAGTGAATGCGCATACTCAACTTCAGCAACATCTGCAATCCCACAATCAATCGTGATCATGAGTGTCACTCCATTTTTCTTAAAAAGATCTGTTGCATCGTGACTCATCCCATACCCTTCATCATTTCGATGTGGAATATATACCTCATAATTTTCGTACGAAATTTTTTTAAAGAAATCAGATATCACCACTGCACCAGGTATACCATCTGCATCATAATCAGAAAAGATTCCGATACGCTCCCCCACTTCAAGTGCGTTTAAAATTCTCTCCACTGCTTTTGTCATATCTTTCAAAAGATATGGATCATGAATATCACGAGCGAAATCCGGTGCGATAAAAAGCTCTGCATCAGATTGTTCAATGATTCCTCGCGCAAACAAAAGTTCTTGGAGAATTGGATGGTGAGTTTTTAGACTTTCTCTTACTATATCTGTTGGTTGCTCCCGGACAACATATTTTTTCATGAGGTAATTGTAACATGCTCAAAAAAACCAACTGATTGACAGATGCACTAGAAAACGTAAAGTAGGAGGTGGAGAAAAATATGCCCAATACTCATCAGTTTAAACTAATGAATCATGATTTTAACCTGATTAAGAAAGGACGAAAGTCTATTGAAGTCAGGGTGGCGGATGAAAAAAGAAAAAAGGTTAAGAAAGGAGACCTCATCATCTTTAACCGCAAAACCACCAAAAAAGTAGTAAGGGTTTGTGGTTACCTCTCATTTGAAGAAATGCTCGAACATGAGGATCCTGAAAAAATTATGCCTAAGTGGAACAAGGAGCGCATTATCAACAGGTTGCGCGAAATATACAACGAGACCCAAGAAAACCAGGGCGTCCTCGTCTTCGAATTGCAGGTCGATCCATGATCGACCTGTTTTACTACACAAAAGTTCGATATACTACATATATGAATGACTGTATATTTTGCAAAATTATAAACGGAGAGATTCCTTCGTATAAAGTATACGAGGATGACAATTTTTTCGCCTTTTTGGATATTCACCCTCAGTCCCCGGGGCATGTACAGGTGATACCAAAAAAGCATCATCGGTGGGTGTGGCAGGTACCAAATGTCGGCGAATACTTTGAAGTTGTGCGGAAAATCGCCCTCGCTCAACAAAGAGCATTTGACACCGAATGGATACTTTCAAAAATTGTTGGTGACGAAGTAGAACATGCCCACATCTGGGTATTTCCAAACAAAGAAGTTTCTGGGAATCCAAAGGATTTTGAAGGAAATTTAAAAAAAGTTAAAGAAAATATACTTTAGTCTATAAAGTCCTTAAAGTCGAAAGTCCATCAAGTCAAATACAAATTTATTCAAGGGATTTAATGAGACCTGACAATATTCTTAATATCTCCACTGATTCTTTATAGAGAGGTTCGAAGTTATTTTTAGAGATATATTTTAATTCAAAAGCAAGATCAAGCATTGACCTCACCTCACCCACTGAACCTTTAGTTATAAACAGAAACTTCTTAAACTCCTTATCTCCTCTTCTCTCGTATCCTTCTGCAATATTATTCATTACTGAAACAGATGCTCTTTGAATTTGATCTTTAAATCCATAATCCTTTAGAAGTCTGAAGCTTGTGTAGACGCCTATACTCAGAGCTTTTGCCTTCTGCCATCCTATAATATCTTCGAACTTTTCAATCTTCATATTTTTGAATTGACTTGATGGACTTTACAGACTTGATGGACTTTTGACTTTGACAGCCTCAATCCCCGGCAATGTCTCGTTCACTAAAAAGTCGAGCATTGCTCCTCCTGCAGTCGAGACAAAAGTAAACTTGTTCATGAGTCCGAGCTTTTCGATAGACGCCAATGTATCTCCTCCTCCTACAATACTTGTTGCTTTAGAATCTGCGATAATCTGTGCGAGCTGTTCCGTTTTATCAAAAAATCCTGCCTCATAGTTACCCAGTGGACCATTCCATACAATCAAAGACGACTTCTTCACCAACTCTTCAATATGAGCAATTGTTTCTGGTCCCACATCACCAATGTACTCATCGGCTTCTACCTGGTTTGCTTTTTTTAAAGAAAGTGCGCCGTTTGTTTTTTTAACCGTCACATCTGTAGGGGCAACAAATTTAGGGTTTTCAAGCATATGATTAATTCCAAACTCACCTTCTGATACCAACGAGGTTCCTATTTCAAATCCCTGTGTCTTATACACATTGTTTGCAAGTGCACCAGCAACAACTACATGATCTGCTTTATCCAAATACTTTTGAATCAATGGTAACTTTGTATCAAACTTTGCTCCACCTAAGATAAAAAGAAATGGATGTGTTGGTGTAAATGCTTTTGAAAGATTCTCAACTTCATGAACAAATAAAGGTCCAAGATATGAGGGAAGTAAGGCAGGAATACCCACAACAGATGCGTGTTTACGATGAGACACAGAGAATGCATCGTTTACATATATATCACCATAATGAGCAAGCTTCTTTGCAAACTCTGGATCATTTGCTTTTTCTCCATCATCTGACCGAAGGTTTTCAAGCATTACCACATCACCCTCTTCCATGTCAGCAATCATTTTTATAGTCTCAGCAGAAAAGAGTTTTTGTGCAAACTGTACTTTCACAAAACCATTTAAATAATCAAACATCGGATGAAGACTTGTATTTCCTTTTGCTTCTGTATGGGCGAGGATAATAATTTTTGCTTTTTTAAGACGAAGTAAATCTATAGTAGGAATCGCCTGATCAATACGATATGGATCAGCAACCTTTCCATCAACGATTGGTGTATTTAAATCCAAACGAAGCAATACATGCTTTCCTGCAATATCCCCTGCATTTTCAATAGTAGGTAAGTGTTTCATATCAATGTAAAATGTAAATATCAAAAATCAAAATAATGGGATGCTAACTTTTTAATTTGCCCCTCATTTTCCATTTTGATTTTTAAATTTTTATTTTATTAAGTCCACATTAGTGATAATCCCTACAAAATTTTCTACCTTAAGAGATTCTCGTCCCACTAACAAACCATCAACAAAACCCCTTTCTACAATTTCTCGTGCATTATCGGCTGTTACTGCACCACCATAGAGCACTCTTGGTAATGGAGCCATTGTGCCATACATTTCCTTAATACATTTTTGAATATATAACGACATTTCATGTACCTGATGTGAACTCATCGCTTCTTTAGCACCAATAGCCCATACAGGTTCGTATGCGATCACTACATCAGAAATAACAGCTTTTGACACTCCAGCAAGACCAGATGCGAGCTGACTTTTAATCAACCCAAGATACTCACCATGTTCATCTCGAGCTGACTCACCAATACAAAGCACAGGAATGAGTTTATTTTCAAGCGCCCGACTTACTCTTTTAGATACAGATGTATCACTTTCCCCACGAACTCGTCTTTCAGAATGCCCGATAATAACATAGGTGACTTTAAACTGCGGAAGGTGTTGTGCCGAAACTTCACCTGTATATGAGCCAGATGTTTCTTCATATATATTTTGCACACCCAGAGCAACCTTTTTCGAAACCAAACCTTTCAAATCAGAAACATATACAAAAGGTGGACAAACAACAACATCAGTATTTTTAGCTTTTAAACTACCTTTTTTAATACCCTCAACTAACTTTTTAGCTTCTGTAAGCTTAAAAATATTCATTTTCCAATTACCGATAACAAGTTTTTTCTTTTTTAGTGCCATGCAAATATAGTAACATAAAGCCACCCGACCAGATAATCAAAAAAACACTTGTATATACAAGTGTTTTTTTGATTATCTGGTCTCCTCCCATGAAATTATTTGGTATTGATCCGAAGTCAACGGAAAACTTGGTGGTGGTCCATACAAAAGGTTTGCATCATAAATAATATCTCGACTGTCATAACCTGTACCATCTGTGTATGCAAAACCGTATCGCAAACTACTTGCAATCATTCCATATAACGTGAGAGAAGTTTTACTGTCATCTGAACATGATGTTTGATAGTAATACCTTCCCGCACGACCATTTTGTGCTACTAATGCCGCATCGATACGTAAGTTATTTGCTGAGTATTGTCCTACATTAACATTCCCTTGTGATATAAGAGAGATAACATCTTGTCCATCGTAGTTGGTATAGAGCAAGTTTGCATTAATGGTAATACTTGGTCGTGTCGCAGGGTTATCTGGAAAACGTCCCACTGCAAGAGTGACACGAGCGGTATTAATCTGACCATCTACCCACACATTATCTTCAAGAAAAATAAGTCCATTTGAAGGAATCGCATAGTTACCGAGTAATGTCTGACCCCCTCCTCCAGAAGTACGGATGCTCCATGAACCCCACCCTGATTGATTTTGCGCATTAGAACAGTTGTTCCCTACTGCCTGAAGAGCTGTCACACGGTAAAGATCAAATGTATCATTTGTTTTAAATACAACACGATATCCCTGATATCCCGATGCGGCAAAATATCTTCCTGATGTTTGTGCACCAGATTTAATTGATGCGAGATCAGTAGTTAAGCCCACAAAATCAACCGCCGGAATTGGAAATTGTCTTCCAGACTCGAACACGTCTGGACGAGCTGGGACACTGTTTGGTGGCGCCTCGGCAGAACGAAATGTGTCATTTACGCTACCGCTCGGTAATGTTACATGGGTATGTACCCCAAACTCATTGTTTCCTGAGTGATCTGGGTCATCATATACATCTCGTGACGACGAAATCACATTATGAGCAAGACCATCAAACCGAATCCCTCCGTTTGAATGAATTGGACCGTACACCTCTGTACCCTCTCCAAAACGAAGACTGTCATTACTTACTACGGCATATTTTGCAAGAGAAGGGATTGCGAAACGAGCGGTAATTGAACGTGCAACAGAAGGATCATCTGTGATACGACCTGTTGATTTCACAGTCACAATAGTAAACCCTGGCTGTGGTGGTGTAATCGTTAATGTAAATGTTCCGATTTGATTTCCATCTTTATCATAAAATGGACGAATAGATGGTGTGCTCGTACCTGTGCCGTCTTGATAGTCAGTTGGTGCATGTGCAAGATGCCATCGATAATAATCGATTCCAGATTCTGCAATCTGGAGAGCTTGTTCGCGATACAATGCAAGACGCGATGCTTTGATATTTAATCCAGCCCATGAGACAAGACCTCCAATAATAACTACCGCAATACTTCCAAACACAAGTGCTTGAACAAGAAGAGAACCTTTTTGTGGGTGGTACCCAGTGATGTATATCTTTTTCATAAGTTATCTTTAAGATTACGGAGTGTTGCTGTAGTGGTCACTATAAGCGGTATTGGTGTTTTATTTGGATCTTTCTCAATAACCAACGTAATCTTTATCATTCGAATATTTGAAATCACTACTGGCTGGCTCAGTGGCGATGTGGTGCCGGCAAATGTACTCGGGTAATACGTAAACAAAGTTGTTGTTGCACTGTTTGCGATATGTGAGACAACCGAAGAAACTTTTTCATTTGCCTCTACATATGCAAGCGGACTACCGGTTGGAGACAGCTCCCCTCGACGAAGCGTTGTACCAGACATAAAATATCGTATTCTCTCTTTATTCCCATCATTATTGATATCACTATAAAACGTCAGCGCAGATGAACTTGCGACAGTTATAGGATAACCTCCGAGAGAAGATGGTGATGCTTCTCGTAACTCAGCGACTATTTTCTTAATCACATGACGAGCATCAAGTTGCGCCGAGAGACTATTTTGTGCGGAAAAATTTAAGGTAAAAATATCACGCTGAAATGTTCCTACTGCAAGCGCAAGTAGGCCGATAATTGCAGAACTCACAACTATTTCAACAAGAGTGACACCTTGTGTATATTTCATATTATTCACTCACTAGTATAACATCTTGTAACTTCCAACTACTATCAATTGTTAGTGGAATTGTCTGTGTCTCGTAATTTGTTTTAGTCACTCGAAGACTGTAGGTACCATTTGAAAGCCCTGTAAACACCACTTGACCTGGCGGAGTACATGAAGCAGTAAATGTAAAAGCAATATCAGAAATATTTGGGGAACGACTTGTGTCATCTGTATGAAGATAAAGTTTGTATCTTAAATAACGTTTTCCACTCGCTGAGGAATGTATTGTGCGATTTGCGGTTGTAAAGTACGTTGCATTTGTACCATCTGGTCCAACATAATCCCATGTACCTCCATCATCATTTGTTGCAATCTGAAAACGCACTGCGTTTGCACCCGTGCTTGTCGCCTGATCCATTGGAGACCATACAATTTCTTGAAAATTTGAGACTCCACCGGTATCAAAAGAAGATGATGTGAGTGTCCCATCTGTTTGATATTGCCCAAGAATATATTTTAACGTTAAATCACCCGCGGGATTATTGATTTCTATATTTCCATCACTACTTAAATATTGTGACATATTTGTTGATGTTGCCTGACCTCCCCCTCCAGACCAATTTGTTTGTACCAATGAACCTTTACCTGTCACACGTGTCGCCAACACGGCACCACCCGAAGAAAGAAGTTCAACCGTAGCATCAGCAAGTGGAAGCGATGAGGCACTATCACGTACCGCCACAAGTACTGTTTGAGGATCTTTTGGTGCAACAACGAGATCTACTTGTTGTGATGAATCAGGGGAAAGCAAAAAAGAAATGAGAGGGTTTGCTCCAATCAAATCATATGTACCTGACGTCATTGCGAGTGCATAGGTGTCCCACTCCATATTTGATAAAGAAAGCGCTCCAGAGCCACCAGTTGAGTGATCTTGATCATATTTGAGAATTACCGGATTCGTACCTACTGTTTTTGTACCCGTGAGTGTGAGTGGAATATTGGTCACTGTTCCACAGTTTGATGCAAAGCTATTTACGGATAACGTACTTAGTTCATCGATAATAAAACTTTGTGCTGTTACTTGTTGCAACACCACAGTCGCATGAGGTTTGGTAGGATTTGGATTCGCTACTGTAATCGAATACGTACGCTCTGTAGAATATCCCGATTTGGTTACTGTAATTTCATACGCATTGATGCCTGGAGGTGCATCGACAATTGCGAGTAGTCCGTCGTTGTTGGTTACATCATCAATCGAGATAGTGCTTGTTGCAAGATTATTTTCAATATGCACATTTGCTTGTGGTACCGGATTACCATTTGCATCAAACACTCGAATAAACAAAGCGCCGTTTGTTGAAGCTGTCTCAAGACTTTTTGGAGCGACACGTGAAGTCACACTTACTGGTTTAAAATTACGACATAACACACATCCGATTTCTATTTCAACAACCTTAGAATCTGCAGGCGAAAGATCGTTGGGACTACCTCCCAGCGTTCCATCAAACGGATCGTCAAAGTTTCTTACTGTGGTAGTTGCAATAAATGTTGTTCCGTCTCGAACCAACGTCTGCACATGAGTCAACAATCCATCAGGAATACCTCCGTCAATACCCACACTTGCGTATGGTAGATTTTTTACAATTTCAAGTTGTTCATTGGCAAGGTCAATTGCTGCAATTTTTTGTCGCGATACAGATACTGCCTGGTAAATAGATGTATATGCATTGTATACTCCAACAATAATAACCGTAAACACAGAAACTCCAACCAGAAGCTCAATAAGTGTAAACCCTTTTTTGTTTTTGAATAGATTTTTCATTCTTTCTCTTAACAAGCAACTATGAACCAATAAAATTGCTTTAGATGCGAGACGCAAGAAGGTTTTGGAGTGAGCCGTAAGCAACAAAACCTGAATTGCAACAAAGCAGATGAAGTGATTTTATTGTGTACTGTTATATAGCATCCGCCAAACTGTAAGTCGGAGCCAACATTGAAATCGCAAATATTCCCACTGCTGCACCGATCACAATCATCAATACAGGTTCAATTACAGAAGACATATCTTTTGTTTTCTGATCTACTTCGTCTTCATAAAACTGTGCGACTCCAACCAACATATCCCCTATTTTTCCTGTTTCCTCACCAACCGACACCATTTCTCCCACGAAGATAGGATATAGATCCTCATGTTTCAAAAAGATCGCAGACATTAATTCTCCTTTCTGGATCACTTGCTCAATATTATCGAGCACAGCTTTATAGTATGTATTTTGAATAACCTCTTTTGTGACGGAAATAGCAACGACAATATCAACACCTGAACTAATCAGTGATGAGAGTGTACGTGCAGTACGTGCTGAATTCACTTGTTTAACAATATCTCCAATCACTGGAGTATGGATCGCAACATAATCAGACAATCGCTTTCCTTTTTCTGTTTTTAATCCATAGTACACACCAGCACACAATGCGATAACTCCACCAATCATTACGAGAAAATAGTTTTTCATGATATCACTGATACCAATAATGATTCGTGTAGATAACGGAAGTTTGATACCGAGCCCTTTGAACGTTTCTGTAAGTGTCGGAACCATATATACCATCATCAATACTCCGATCACAGCCATGAGAGAAAAAATAACCGCAGGATACATCATTGCTCCTTTGATTTTCTTGTTCAACTGATATGTCTTTTCCATCTGGTTTGAAATATTCTTGAGTGCAAGAATGAGGTTCCCAGACTCTTCACCTGCGCGCACCATTGAAACAAAAAGCATTGAAAACACTTCTGGATATGCTTTCATTGCTTCAGAGAGAGTAACTCCTTTACTAATTTCCTCTTCAAGAGAGGTGAGGATTTTTTTAAACTGACCTTTTGACTGTCGACCCATAATAGATATTGCTCGGGTAATCGGAAGTCCTGCCTCAATCATAGAAGAAAGGTTTCGTGCAAATACAATCTTGTCATGGGTTTTTACCTTTCCTGAAAATGGCATCGAAAAAGACGCTGAGAAAAACTTTTGAGTGTGCACCTCAGATGATGAGAGAACCTGTCCCCCTTCTTTTTTTATATCTCGATATAACGAAAATTTATCAGGAGCCTCTTTTACCCCCTCATATTCTTTACCTTCTGCATTTATTGCTTTGTATGTAAATGTTGTCATATTATTCTGAAATTACACGAAGCACCTCTTCAATTGTGGTTGTACCTTGCACCGCTTGGAAAATACCGTCTTCGATCATAGTGAGCATACCTTCTTTTTCTGCCTGCTTTTGTATCTCATCTGCAGTACCCCCTTTCATAATAATCTCTTTAATCGCTGGTGACACTTTTAGGATCTCGTGAATACCTGCTCGCCCACCATATCCATCAGCATCAGCAGTACCTTTTTTAGGTCTAAAGAAAGGTATTTTTTCCCAATTATCACTCTTACCGATTATTTTTTCAGCACGAAGAGCTTCGGCAATCTTATCAAGATTTACCGATTTGCCGAGAGTTTCAATCTCTGATTTTGTCAGGAAATATTTTTCTTTTGATTCTTCAGTGAGACGACGCACCAAACGCTGCGCAATAATAATATTAATTGTTGATACCAATAGGAATGGTTCTACTTTCATATCAATCAATCGAGGAATCGCTCCGGCCGCACTGTTGGTGTGCAGTGTTGAAAGCACAACGTGTCCCGTAAGTGATGCGTTGATAGCGAGAGATGCTGTTTCATTGTCTCGAATCTCCCCCACCATAATAATGTCAGGATCCTGTCGAACAAGCGTACGAAGTCCCGATGAGAATGTAAAACCTATCTCTGGGCGTACCTGTGTTTGATTAATACGTTTCATCTGATACTCAACAGGATCTTCGATCGTTGAAATATTCACATCAGGAGTATTGAGCATATCGAGGATCGTATACAATGTTGTTGTTTTACCTGAACCTGTCGGACCTGTAGTGAGGATCATCCCTGTTGTTGATTTGATTGCTTTATGAATACGTTCAAGACCTTCTCCATGGAAGTGAAGTTTTTCAAGTGTAAAACCTGATACAGTTTCTCGGAGCAAACGCATTACCGTCTTTTCTCCGTAGTATGTTGGAAGTGTTGATACACGAAACGATACTTTTTCACCGTTCATGTCAATCTTGAAACGACCGTCTTGTGGAAGACGTTTTTCATCAAGCTTGAGACTTGCAAGCACTTTTATACGAGCACTAATCGATGGGGCAACATTTTTAGGCAACACCATCGCATCGTGAAGCAGACCATCAATACGGTATCGTACCAATAGTTCTGTTTCCATTGGTTCAATGTGAATATCGGATGCGTCTTGTAAGATGGCATGTTTTAAAAGCGTATCAACAATACGCACCACCGGTACATCATCTGCCAATTTTTTCAGATCACTTTCTGAAACATCTTCTTCCAGATCTTCAACTTTCTTCAAAGAAAGAGCGTCTTTTTGAATAAGATCACCAAATTCAGCCTTCAAACTTTTTTGATACTGCAACAACGCTGACTTCATAGATTCCCCATCAGTAAGACGTGGAAGAATTTTGAGACCCACCTTCTTTTTAACGAAATCAATCGCTGTCAAATCTTCAGTATCAAGCATCGCTACTTCAAGTGCAGTATCTGTTTTTTTGAATGCGACAATATTATGGTTACGTGCAATAGGTTCTGGGATCATTGAAAGAACTTCAAAGTCCAGTTTTTCACCTTTTAAATCTACGAAAGGAATGCCGAGAATATACGCCTGCATCCGACGAAGGTCATCTTCGGTTAGTTTTCCTTTACTTACCAATATCTTCCCTAATCCTTCACCTGACTCTTCGCCTTCTTTGGCGGCAGCAGTAACCTCAGCACGAGATACAAGACCTGAGTCAATAATGAAATCTTTAAGTTGTGTTTCTTCAATGTGCATACGAAAGTAAAAAGTCTTAAAGTCGAAAGTCTACCGAGTCGACTTTGCACTTTAATTATATAGTTTCAGTATATCAAAAAAGTAATATTCTCTAGTATAAAAATGTGTACAAGAAAGGCCGGTCAACACTATGTGCAAACCGACCTTTGTAATCATCCCCATCCGAAACCCTTTTGCACCATCAAGGTAGTCCCGATGCCGATGAAAAGTGCTAAATTTAAAAGCTTAAACCCTTTAGGGACTGTCGAGCCCATTTGCCACGCCATGACAGCAAACCAGAGTATAAACGCCAACCGGAAGCCCAAAAAGTGGTCAACATAAGAGGCGGAAAGTATTGCTACCACCCCTAAAATAGCCGCGATTTTGTCGTAGACAGTGGCATTTACCCCAAACAAAAACCATGCTTGCAATAACACTGCAAACAAGATGGTAATCTCTACCATACGCACCTCCTTCTATATACCACTATACATACATCACCTATGTTTGACAACATTTTTCTCTTGCGGTATTATACATGTATCTGACAAGTCCGCCCGAAAGGCGGATCAATTTTTTACCCAAAATAACAAAAAGTAACATGTTTGATCTTAAAGTAATACATTCTGTGCTCACTCAGCTCGAAGAAGAGCGAGGCATTCCTCAAGCAAAAATCATTGAGGCTATTGAGCTTGCCCTCGCCACTGCGTACAAGAAAGAATATGGCAAAAAAGGCCAGATTGTTCGGGCTAAATTTGACCTCAACTCAGGTGCAGTTGAAATGTACCAAGTAAAAATTGTTGTTGATGAGTCAACAGTGGTTATGGAACTGGCAGATGATGTAGATCTTCCAGAAGGTATGGAGCTCTACAACCCAGAACATCATATGTTACTTGCTGACGCCAAACTTATCAAAAAAGATGCTGTACTTGGTGAAGAAATAGTCTTCCCCCTCGAAGATAAGGCTGACTATAGCCGTATTGCAGCGCAGACCGCAAAACAGGTAATCATGCAAAAAATCCGTGAAGCTGAGAAAGTTTCAGTACTTGGTGAATACGGTAAACGAGAGGGTGAAATCGTCAGTGGTACTGTACAACGTATCGAACGAGGCAATATCTTTGTAGATATGGGCCGAGCAACAGGTCTCCTTGCGTACGAAGAGCAGATTCCAGGAGAACGGTACGGTCAAGGTGAGCGAGTACGAGCATATATGTACCGCGTAGAAGACTCAGGAAAAGGTGTATTCTTGCGACTTTCTCGATCACATCCAAAATTCCTTGAAAAACTTTTTGAAGCTGAAGCCCCAGAGCTTGCAACAGGTGCAGTGGTAGTAAAATCTATCGCTCGAGAAGCAGGTTCACGCACAAAGATCGCTGTGGCTTCAACCGATGATCATATTGACCCAGTCGGTTCAATGGTTGGTCAGCGAGGAGTGCGAGTAGCTACTGTAATGTCTGAGCTTGGTGGTGAAAAAATTGACATTATCGAATGGAATGCAGATCCGAAGAAATTCATCGAAGAAGCTCTCTCTCCTGCAAAAATCCTCTCGATTGATATCAATGAAGCTGATAAATCAGCTAAAGTGGCAGTGTCTTCTGACCAGCAATCATTGGCAATCGGAAAAGGTGGACAAAATGTACGCCTCGCAGCAAAACTCACTGGTTGGAGAATCGATATCCAGTCAGACGGCTCTACAGAGCCACTTGCAACTGCAAGTGCAGAAGCTCCAGAATCAACCATTGATTCTGATGAAGGTTTTGCAGATATCTCAAGCCTCAAGGCTGAAGCCTCTGAGACAGAGAAACAAGACTAAAGATTAAAAGATAATGTAAGAAAACTTCCCCTAGGCCAGGCCTAGGGGAAGTTTTTGCATATGCTGCTTTTTTCCTGTATTATTCTTTAATCCTTAATCATTAATCTAATATCTATCCCATGAATTTAATCAAAGAAATCAGTGCAGGGACACCTGAAGAGATGAATGTAATCGTCGAAATTCCAAAAGGCTCTAAGAATAAGTACGAAATCGACAAAGAAACAGGCCTTATTGCTCTCGATCGAGTAATGCACACCTCTCAGGACATGCCATTTGACTACGGTTTTGTTCCTCAGACTCTCTGGGAAGATGGTGACCCGCTTGATGTTGTGATCCTCACTACATACCCACTTCACCCTGGTATTTTGGCTAAAGTTCGTCCTGTAGGCATGATGGATATGGTGGATGATGGTGAAAGTGATGTAAAAATCATCGCTGTACCAGTCAAAGATCCTCGTTTTGCAGAAATCAAAGACCTTTCTGATGTAAACAAACACACACTCAAAGAAATGGAGCATTACTTTACTACCTACAAGAAACTTCAGAATAAAGAAGTGATAATCAAAGGTTTTGGTGACAAACAAGCAGCAATGGATGCATTCAACAAAGCAATCCTCGCTTTCAAATAACTGCTTAAAAACTAATCCCCAGAAAGACCTGTCTGTAAATATACAGACGGGTCTTTTACTTATATAATATAAGGATAGGTATATGTCGCATATATCTATCTAATCGTAAATATACTAATGAAAAAATACTTATATACATCAATCATAGCTTGTGCTCTTTTGTGTACACCATATGTGTACGCAGAAGATGGTACAACAGGAACAGCAGAGACAACTTCTGCTACCACACCAACAAGTGCGCCAAAACCAAGACCACTTGCTCCAATACGAGAAGTTCGAAAAGAAATTCGAGAAGATCGTAAGGAGATGAATGAAGGAATCCGAGAAGAGAAAAAAGAATTTAACCAGCAAGTACGTGAAGACCGAAAAGCACTCGCTTCAAGTACTGCCTCTACTACACCAGCAATGCGAAAAGAATTTCGAGAGGGTGTAAAGGAAGATCGCAAAGAGCTTCGTGAGGAAAATAAAGAAAAACGAGAAGAGTTTCGTGAAGAATCAAAAGATAAACGTAAAAATGCTCGAATCGAGGCTATGGTAACTATTGTAGTCAATCGACTCAATGCAACCATCACCCGCCTTGAGAAACTTATTGAAAAACTTGATGCACGTATCGCTAAATTCAAAGAAAAAGGTGCTGATGTAACTGTTGCAACAGCAGCTTCAGCAGAAGCAAAAAGTGCAATCGCGAGTGCTAAAAGTAAAGTAAGTAGTATCACAGTACCAACAGGTTCAACCACCGCATCAAGTACAGCTGAAACAATCAAATCATCTGTTAAACTTGTAGAGCAGGATCTGAAAGTAGCTCGAAGCGCTTTAGAGAAAGCATTAAAAAGTTTTAAAGGTTTGAGCTCTCAAGCAACAACCACACCAACTAATTAATAGTCTATATGGAAAACGAAACAACAAACCAATTTCAAGCTCCACAAACACCTGTTGAACAAGCTCCTGTGTCAATGACACCTGAAAAATCTTCAACAAGTGGTATCATCGGTACAATTATCATCATCGCCCTTATCATCCTCGGTGGATTATATTTCTGGGGCAAACGTATTAGTACACAGCAAGAAACAGCATCCCTTATCAACCAGGAACAGGCTGCCGCTCAAGAAGCAGCAGCAATCCAGGCGGTAAGCACCAGTGATGAAGTAGATACATTGCAAGCAGAACTTAATGCAACGATCACCTCTGACCTTGGGGCAGAACTTGAGTAAAAGACACCAACTCGAAAATGAGCAAAAACCCTTCTTATGAAGGGTTTTTGCTTGCTTTATCTTGAAAAATTCGTATCATTCGTATATTAAAACTAACCGTAATACTCACCAGTATGGCAAAAAAAGATTATGCAAATATAACAATAACAAAACTTCCCCAACAAGAAGTTGAAATTATTGGTGAAATCACAACAGAAAAAATGGACTCGATGCGTAAAAAAGCGATCGACTCTCTAAAGAAAGAAGTTACTCTTCCTGGATTTCGAAAAGGTACTGCACCTGAAAACCTTGTAGTACAGCAGATTGGTGAAGTAAAAATACTTGAGGAAGCAGGAGAACTTGCGCTTGGTGAGGTGTACCCGGATATTCTTGCCGATGAAAAACTAGACCCTCTCGGTAAACCCGAAGTAACAATTACTAAAATCGGTGTTGGTAGTCCACTCGGTTTTAAAATTAAAACAGCCCTTATGCCAGCTGTGACTATTGGTGATTACAAAAAAATTGCTAAAAAAATCTACTCAACAGAGTCTGCTGTCGAAGTTACAGAAAAAGATATTGAGGATGTTATCCAAAATCTTCGTAAAAACGTTGCCCATGCAAAGATGCATGAAGAAGGAGGTCACGACGAACACGACCATTCTCATGGAGAAGTCAAAGATGAAGATTTACCTGAGGTAAACGATGAATTCCTAAAGCAAATCGGTGAGTTTGCATCTGTTGAAGACCTTAAAGAGAAAATTAAAGATAATCTTCTCAAAGAAAAAACATTTAAAGCGAAAGATAAAAAACGCACAGAAGCACTCGAAGAAATTATAACTGCATCGACAATTGAGATACCTCAGATTTTGATTGATGGAGAACTCGACCGAATGAAAGCACAATTTGAAGATGATTTGTCGCGTTCAGGAATTAAACTTACAGACTACCTTTCATACACAAAAAAGACAGAAGATGATTTGAAAATAGACTGGAAAGACACAGCCCTCAAACGTGCAAAATCTCAGATTATTCTCAACACTATTGCGCGAGATGAACATATCACTCCTGAAGAAACAGAAATCAAAGCTGAGATGGAAAAAATCCTTGCTCATCACAAAGATGCTGAACGATTCCGTGTACGAATGTATGTAGAAACTTTTCTCACTAATGATTTGGTATTTAAGTTTCTTGAGGAACAAAAATAGTTGACGAAAAAACCATATTACCATTCGCTTTTTTTAATTGACATACACACTGTATTCATATACTCTCTACACAGACCCTTCCCTGAAGGGCATCTTGTAGAAAGGAATCAGGACGACATCGAAGAAAAAGCCGGGCCTCCTGCCCGGCTTTTGTATTACATTCCTAAAACCACCGCACCCATGATTGCCGCAGTCTCTGCACGCAATATTCTTGATCCAAGTGAAAACCCGGCAACATTGTATTGTTTAAAAAGTTTAATTTCTTCTTCACTCAATCCTCCTTCTGGCCCAATAAAGTACGCAAAAGAATACTGTTCTACATGTGCCGCAATATACTGTTGTACTGGTGGATATTCTGGATGGAAAAATATTTTTTCTTGAGGAAGGATTCCGCTTTCAAAAAGTTTTGGAAGTGTTGTAAGCTCATGCACCTTAAGTAATTCTCCTCTTCCCGACTGCTCTGTTGCCTCTTGTACTATTTTTTGTAATCGCTCCATATTAAGCTTTTTCTTTTCACTTCGTTCTCCCAGAATAGGTACAATATGACTGACCCCAAGCTCAACTGCTTTTTGCACTACCAATTCAAAATTATCTTTTTTAATGAGCGAAAGGCAAAGCCAAATGTTTTTTGTAGGAGTGCTAATTTCTTTTGTTTCAAGTATTGAAAGCTCTGCGTCAGAAGGAGAAATTTTTGCAATTACTGCTCGACACTCAATCCCAGAACCATCAAATACAATCACCTGACTTCCCACATTATACCGAAACACTTTCCGCCACTGATGAATCAGGTCTCTGTTAGAAATCTGTATACTTTTCTCTTTTTCACCTATTTTTTCAGCAATATAAAATCGATGGAGTCTCATAAGATAATCATACAACATAAAAGCCTAGTACCAAAAGGTAACTAGGCTTCTCGAACTACTTTGCCGGTGGAACTCTCAATCCGATCGGCATACCAATCCCATCAACTGGTGCAATCGATCTATACACAGCGAAACCAGAGAAAAGCATGAACAGCGCCATCAGTATGACAATCACTGGCCATGCCGGATCCTTCTTGATGTTATTTGTATCCATCGAACCTCCTTCTTTAACAAGACTAGCATATTTTTTTTCTTTTGTTATAGTTAACATATTAACAATCAAATTGTATTCATTTAATCACGAACTTTCACAATTTCTCCAAGGTTGCGTATAAAACTTAAAAAGGCTCGGAGGCGTACTTACCAGTACGATGAGAACCTTTTTCAAATTTTAGACGATGAGATTGGTGAAATTTGGAAGTTCCAAACAACAAAACCATGTCCTATCTAGTACCAACTGTGATTGAGAAGACCAATATGGGTGAGCGAGCATATGATATTTACTCTCGCCTTCTAAAAGACAATATCATCTTCTTAGGTGGACCAATTGATGACACTGTCGCAAACCTCGTGATTGCCCAACTTCTCTTCCTCCAATCTGAGGATCCTAAGAAGGATATTTCTATTTACATCAACTCTCCAGGAGGGTCAGCTTCTGCAACTCTCGCTATGATTGACACGATGAATCATATTAAAAACGATGTTTCTACTGTATGTATCGGTATGGCAGCATCAGGTGGTGCATGGATGCTCTCTGCAGGAACAAAAGGTAAGCGTTTCGCTCTCCCAAACGCTGAGATTATGATCCACCAACCACTCGGAGGTGCAGAAGGGCAAGCAACTGATATTGAGATCAGAGCAAAACAAATCCTCAAACTCCGCGAAAACCTCACAAAAATCATGGCTAAAAACACTGGTCAGACTGTAGCGAAGGTAGCTCAAGACATTGATCGTGACTTCTGGATGAATTCAGAAGAAGCCAAGAAATATGGAATTATAGACAAAGTACTCTAAAAGTAAGAAAAAACTGCACACTGTGCAGTTTTTTCTTACCAATTCGACAAAGTTAACTAATTAATGTATCGTGTAGATATTACCCATTTAAATTGTGTAACCGACTGCTTTCCAACTCCCGCCTTGACCGAATATCTGCACTCCCCTTGTACTGACACCATAAAAACTTTTTAGGCTTCCGTGTAAGGCAGTAGGTTACTGTACGTATATGTCATTAAAAATAGTAGCAGCCCTTTTGGCTGGAGCATCCGTCATCGGACTTGCTTTAGGTTACTACCTACGACTGATCATTTCCCTCGGAAAACGTGGCTCTATGGAGCTTGAGCTCAAACAAATGGAGCTTGCTGCAAAGGACCGTGAGAAAGAAATCATTGAAGGAGCAGAACAGAAAGCAGAGAAGATCCTTGAAGAGGCTCGAAGTGAAATAAAAGAAAAGGAAGAAAAAGCAAAAAAAACAGAAGAACGTCTCATCAAAAAAGAAGAGATGCTTGATAAACGTCAGATCGATATTGATTCTGAGGTTGATATGATTAAGGAAAAAATCGCTGAAATCAAAGAGATCCGCGAAAAGGCGGACAAACTTAAAGAAGAACGCCAAGCAGAACTTGAGCGAGTCGGACGCCTCTCTCCAGAAGAAGCAAAGAAAGAGATACTCACCAATACCGAACGTACATACGAAGCAGATATTTTGGCGCGTATGCAAAAACTTGAACGAAACGGTGAGGAACAGCTTTTGAAAAAAGCACAAGATATTCTTGCAACATCGATTCAACGTCTTGCAAACTCAGTGACTGCAGACATGCTCACTACCAACGTACCTATCCCCTCTGATGAAATCAAGGGTAAGATTATTGGTAAAGAAGGGCGAAATATTAAAGCATTTGAGCGAATGAGTGGTGTTGAAATTATCGTAGACGACACACCAGGCTCTATCACCATCTCATCATTCGACCCAGTCCGCCGACAAGTGGCAAAAGTAGCTCTCGAAAAACTCATCGCTGATGGACGTATTCAGCCTGCAAAAATCGAAGAAATGATCCAAAAAGCTCAGGAAGATATCAACAAAATGATAAAGGAGAAAGGAGAAGAAGCAGTCTATGAATGTGGAATCTTAAACCTTGACCCAAAAGTAGTTGCTATCCTTGGACGTCTTCACTACCGTACAAGTTACGGACAAAATGTCCTCGCCCACTCAGTTGAAATGGCTCATATTGCGGGAATGCTTGCAGAAGAACTTGGTGCAAATGTCCAAGTAGCAAAAGCTGGTGCACTCCTCCACGACCTCGGAAAAGCCCTCGACCATGAAGTTGCTGGTACGCATGTTGAAATCGGTCGTCGTATCTTGCAAAAATTTAACGTCGATGAAGCGGTAATCAAAGCAATGCAGGCACATCACGAAGAATACCCATATGAAACGATAGAATCCATCATTGTGCAGTGTGCCGATGCTATCTCAGGAAGTCGCCCTGGTGCTCGCCGTGACTCAGTAGAAAACTACTTGAAACGACTTGCAGACCTCGAAGGTGTGGCAACATCATTTAAAGGTGTTGAGAAAGCATATGCCTTGCAGGCTGGCCGTGAAATCAGAATTTTTGTGACTCCACAAGAAGTAACTGATCTCGAAGCAAAAAAAATGGCACGAGATATCGCAACTCGAATCGAAGGTGAGTTGAAATATCCGGGAGAAATTAAGGTGAATGTGATTCGTGAAAGTAGAACGATCGAATACGCGAGATAGTCGAAAGTAAATACGAATACTAATTGGATTTTGACTTGATGGACTTGTGACTTTACGGACTTTCGACTTACTCGTCAACCCCTTGCGCTCGAAAAGCCTTGGTATATAATAACTCTATAGTAGATAGGGTGAATCTTGAAAGATTACAAATTTAGTTTTACAACATCCATGAATAAAGCATCATTGGTAGACGCAGTATATGCAGAGCTCGGTGGTACAAAAGTACAGGCTGAGAAAGTAGTTGATATTATCATTGATAATATCGTAGCTACTTTGAAAAAAGGTGGTGAGGTCTCTGTAGCAGGTCTTGGTATCTTTTCTACAAAAACTCGAGCAGCACGACAGGCTCGAAACCCACGAACTGGTGAATCAATCTCAGTTCCTGCGATGAAAGTACCTAAATTTAGAGCAGCTAAGGCACTTAAGGATGCAGTGAAGTAATTATATTCTCTAGAGGATAGCAAAAAAGCACCATTTCTGGTGCTTTTTTGCTTACAAAAGCCCGACCATGCGGTCGGGCTTGCATATCACTCGGATATGCTCGATTTAATTACAACAAAGTTTCGGTAAAAGCGACAAGTTCTTCCCAGGTTTGGAAGTTTGCTTCTCGCTTCAATTCTGTTCTGACCAAATATCGCATTTGCGCGATCCGGTCATCAAGGTATGGGATATCTGGCTCGATAGGCAATTCTTTCGCCATATCTTCCAACTCCTCCCACGTATAGCGGCTGCGATTGATCCACCATGGAATGGTAGATGTAACGTTGTACGCCCAGTGCCGTCGACACGCCTGCTCCACAATGTCGCGCATTGCATCTACTTTTGTATTTGAATGCGTAGTACTGCGGTAGCGGAATGACCGATTTGTCTGAAATGGTTTGGTATCGGGATACAACTCCACCTGGTCCGCAAGCAGGTTCTTCTCCACTTCAGGTGCAAAGCGAGCTGGCCGCCAACGAGCCGACTTGACGGTCAAGATGTTACGACCATACTTCTTAAGAAAGCTTACCCATTTCAAACCTTCAGATAAAGATTCACTCGGTAAGCCAATCATGATAAAAACGTGCGTATGAATGCCAGCATCTCGGAAATTTTTCAAAATCCGATCATAGCTCGATGGTGTGTTCCACTGCTTATGGATTTTGAGCAACGTATCTTTCGAAAGCGTCTCAAGTCCAAACTGCACCGCACGACACCCCGCTTCGTAGAGATCATGAGCTACTTGCGGGTTCAGGAGATTATCGGTGACCGTCAAATAGCATTGCCAGACGGCTTCATATCCAACACTACGGAGTTCTCGCCCCAACTCGAGTTGTCTCTGAATTGAAAAGAGCTCGTCTGCAATATCAAACTTATGAGCACCAGTCGATTGCATATGTTCTGCAATACGCCGAGGTGTCATTGAGCGAGGCTTGAGCTTCTGTACAGTATCGAGTCGTCCAGGAGCAAATGTATCTGACTGGACGGCAATAGCACAAAAGTCACATGCAAGTGGACAGTGAGACTGAGTGTAGAGCGTAGGTACCATTTCCGGCGCCCACTGTGTTGCTCCACCATCAAGAGCAGGTGTTGGAAGTGAATAGAAATCGGTTGGACTTTTAGTTCGAGGATTTTTCACAACTTCAACACCTTTTCTCCAAATCATTCCCGATGTTGTACTCACATCCAAAGTTTCCGCAATCTCCTCCAAAGGCTGAAAACCTTCGGCATAAACTACCCCATCGAGATGTTTGAAGAGCTCGATGAATTCAGGATAAAGAGTCGGATCTGGCATTCTTCCAAAGAAGTTGCCGCCAACAATAACAACGCAGTCCGGGAGTGTATCTTTAACCATGGAGGCCAAGACGAGTCCGGGGAAAAGTTGTCGCTCATCACCAATCGATATACCGTAAACACGCGGATCAAAGACTTGTGCCACCGGAATCTCCACTTCAGCAAAGTATTGATACCAAAGGTGGTTTTCACGATTTTCAATCGCTTTCAAAACACCACTAATGGAACCATCATGATACTGCGATTGGTAGATGACATTGTTACGCTCGAAGCGAAACTTGTCAGGGGTATTAATCTCTGTGGAAATTCGCTCGAGAGAATAGCGTGCTTGATAATAACCATAAGCATTACCTTGCGCTACTCTCACAGCAGAAATTGCCATTTGAGCTACTAGACCACCGTGTTGCTTAAGCAGATACTCAAGCCCAATAATGTGCCCAAAGCGCTGTTTCACCTCATGTCCTTTTTGTCGAAGTACAGCAGTGAGTTGCGAAACTCCACCAGGTATATGCCACACACCCCCTGCGGGCGGATACTGAAGCATCACCCGTCGCCGTGCAAAAACTGCCATGCAAAGCATGGGTTCTTGCTTAATCGCATCGAGTTTTTTCAGAGTTACCACGACTTGAGTCTTCGGTTTATGGCGGTGATGCCAATGCGTACCATTTTCGACACGGTACCACACATCACACTCTTCAGTTATGATGCGAGTACTATAATCCCGCCAATCAATTATCTTTCCGTCGGAAAGCTTGATGCGAGTGAATGGATCCATGGTGTCGTTCCAAGCACCACCGACATAGTTTGGATGAATGACCTCCATGCTCTTAACCTCAATACTACAGAGGCTCAAAACAGAGAGAAATGCCAGAAACAGACGAAGTTTGTTGTTTTTCAAGGTACTTTTTCCTTCCTGTCGCATATTTTATCATGATTATATTTATTGTCAATATATATAATCAAAATTAATTGAATATAGCCATATTTATTTGGTTATAATAGAATATGAAATATTTTGTTGATTATGATTGACAAATTTTAAGCATTATACTAAGCTATATTTATGAATAATGAACATTACTCACTCATAAAAACCCTTGAATTTATTGGCTTCAGTCACAAAGAGGTCTTAGTCTATTTAGCCCTGCTCCAACTCGGAAAAGGGACCGTTACTCAGATAGCGCGAAAAGCTGGGATCAACCGTCCCAGCGGATACCACGTACTCACCTCTCTTGAGTCAAAAGGTGTGATAAAGGTTTCTGGTAAAGAGCCAAAACAAGAATATATTGCCCAGTCTCCAGACTATATAGAAAAACTCCTTACGCAAAAAAAGGAGGATTATGAGGTGTATATACAAGAAGCAAAAAAGATTATTCCAGAGCTTGCTTCAATGCACAACAAAAACAACCGCCCTAAAATACTTTTTTATGAAGGAAAAGAGGGGTTGGAAAAAGTATATGAAGACACACTCACCTCAAAAGAAGAAATACGGGCATATGCGAGTGTTGATGACGTCCATAAAACTCTCCCCCACTATTTCCCGTCCTATTACAAAAGACGGGCAAAAAAGGGAATATCAATTCGAGCCATCTTCCCTGAATCACCGGAGGCACAAGAGTTGCAAGAATTTGATACAGAAGAAAGACGAGAGTCCGTACTGGTACCAAAAGAAAAATTTAGTTTCCACCCGGAAATAAACATTTATAACGACAAAGTAATGATTGCCTCATGGAGAGAGCAACTCGGTATTATTATAGAAAGTGCTGAAATTGCAGATGCAATGAAAAAAACATTTGAGCTTGCGTGGATTGGAGCGAAAACCTTGAAGAATTCGTAAGAAAAATTAGTCTGCCACAGTCAGTATATCTTCCGCCAATTCTGGGAATTCCGTTTGATTGATATGTTTTTTGTCAGTAAACACTCTTACTGTTGCACCTGGTAATGCTTTTTTATAACTCTCCAATGCAGAAATTGGAACCACTGGATCATCTTCACTGTGGTATAAAAAGACAGCATTAGTTTGTAGATTAAGCGTATTGGGCAAAGAAAAACTTGCAATCGAATACCCTTCAGTATCTGTGTCATAGACTGCACTCACCAGAAAAACTCCGTGTATTTTTTTAGGAAATGTATACAAAGAAAGGTATTTTGCTAAAAAAGCACCACCAAGAGAGTGCCCTACCAATATCACTCCATCATTTAGAAAAGGAATTAATTTCTCAAACCATAATTTCCACTCATCAAACTGAGCATTTGTTTTGTTTGGCATTGTAGGCAAGATAACTTCATACCCACTCCCCAATCTTTCTCGTAACCACGGCTTCCAGTCACTTTTACTTGTTTTGTATCGTTCAATATTAATTTCAAAATCACGAAGAAAAGTAAGATACGCTTCATACGTTTCAAACGTATCCCCTCCATGAATGACGACAATCTGTTTAGGCATATGGTAAATATATCATAGAAGATAGCAAGGTGGGGAGAATCGAAGCCCAGCTAATATGTTCGCCGTCGCTCACATATTTCTGCTGGCAAATACAACATGAGAATCGGTCAGGAATAATTTTGATTCCGTCGAATCAAAATTTTCACGACCCTGACTCGCGACCAGCTCTGTTGAGCTGGTACACGCTCCGTCTTTCGATTCCCCACGCAAAGCTCTGCTTTGCTCACCCGCACACATAACAAAAAACCGGCCAAAACCGGTTTTTTGTTATGTGTGCGGGTGGGGAGAATCGAACTCCCGTATACTGCTTGGAAGGCAGTCATTCTACCACTAAATTACACCCGCGATGGAAATACTTTAGCAGAAAAAATCATATTCGGCAATTTAAAAATATTGTATACTGTGGGCATGATTTTTAGCATACTCATAAAAATACTCTTGTTTTTTGCTCTTCTTTTTGGCTTTGTTCCAAAGGAAACAAACAGAGAAGCTCCATTTGGTGCACCTGTATCACCTATAGAGCAGATAGGTGCAACCACTTCACCTCAATCCACAATCGTTCAAGCGAACACAGCACAAAAAAGTGCTGCCAAACCTGTTGTAGAGCAAGTGAAATCTGCTATTACCAGAGCAACCTCAACTCCTCCTGTGATAACTCAAACTCCCCCATCTGTTACACCTCCCACCCCAACAATTTCCCTTGAAACGATCAATGAAACTGCTCGTAAAGCTGTTGTTAATATATTTTGCACAAACCAATATTCAAACATGTCACCCGTCACAGGTACAGGGATTATCATAAGTGACGACGGACTTATTCTCACCAACGCTCACGTAGCCCAGTATTTTCTCCTTAAAAACTTTAACAACCAAAAAGATTTCCTTACTTGTGTAATTCGTACTGGCAATCCAGCATATCCAACCTATAACGCTGAATTGGTATATATCTCACCTGCATGGGTACGTGAACATAAAAATGATATTATATTAGAAAATCCAAAAAGCACCGGTGAATATGATTATGCGTTTTTACGTATCACCGAACGCACCGATGGTACTCCTGCACCTACACCGTTCTCGTTTTTACCTATCAATCTTATTGAATACACTGAAGTAGGAACTCCAACAGTACTCGTTTCTTATCCTGCTGGGTTTTTAGGTGGACAGACAATTGTACAAAATTTGTACCAAAGCAGTGCGATCACTACGGTGGCTGACCGATATACATTTGGAGAAAACACTGTTGATCTGATTTCTCTTGGTGGAAGTGTTGTAGCTCAAAAAGGATCATCTGGTGGTGCGGTAGTAGATTCAAACGGATCGCTTATCGGCATTATATCTACCACTTCAGATGGAGATACCACAACAGCACGAGACTTACACGCGATCACGCTTGCATATATTGACCGTGATTTAATCAAAGAAGCGAAACAAACAATCGCCTCACTTGCATCTGCAAGCGCTTCATTTGCGCAAACATTTAACACAAACGTAGCACCTGGACTTACTAAAATCCTCAGTGATGTGATTTTGAAGAAATAACAGGTATTGCTACAATGTACAGATTATGAAAAAAATTTGGGATTCGTTTTGGAATTGGTACGACAGTCACCCAACTCTGACCCTCGGTATCACCCTCGGGCTTTTTGGTCTACAAATTTTCCATCTCATGTGGCTTCTCACAAGTGTTATTTGGACAAAAGCATTTGACCATGCACTTTTTACACCCCATGAAATCTTTGAACGTATTGTTGTACTTGTAGATTACACAGAAATCCCAGCACTCATTAGTGCCTCTCTTGTATATATCGATGATTTGCGCAAAAAAATAAGCCCAAAAGCTATCATTTACCTGATTTTTCTTAACACCCAATGGCTTCACCTTTTCTGGATTACTGATGAGTTTGTCGTGAGTCAATTTACACAAACTATTCTAATGCCATCGTGGCTTGCATGGATTGCTATTCTCATCGATTACCTCGAGGTTCCTGTTATTTTTGATACATTAAAAAAATTCCTTTCTTCACTTCACAAAGGAGAAGTAAATGAAGCCTTCAAAGCCATTGCTGAAAGAGACTAGCTAGCGAGCTGCTTTTTCTGCAGCTATTTGCAAGATCATATCAAAGTTATCTTCCTTTTGTGCTTTATTTGCCCGAGTAAAGCCACATGTTTGGCATACCTGAAGAATACTGTACTCCTTCCCTTTCTTTTGTACTTCAACAGGTTTCATCATCCCCCCACAGACCTCCGCCCTATCCCCCGGATCAATGTCTACATGCTTAGACCACAAACACACCGGGCAATGATTAGTAAAACCATTCCCTATCACCGTTTCCCCACAATGTTCGCACACAAAGTCCTCAATAGTTCTTTTGAACATACTTAGATACTAACATAAATACACACAAAGAAACCTCTCATCCCTGAGAGGTTTCAATCATTATTTCGTCAAATGACACTGGTGTGCCTGCTGGCAAAGGAAACACAGCCTTAGGTACTGCCAAGAACTGATACCTAAACATAGGTTTTTGAACAGGATCAGGATGAAACTGATTAAACAAAACAATATAGTTTATCTTTTCATAAACTACTTCCCTCCCAACAGCAACATACGACTGTATAAATTTGTTTTCTTTTTCATTAAGCCACAAAGGAAAGCTTAATGCATTCCCAACTTTAAAACCGATGACGTCAAACAAGAAGTATGGTACGGGATAATTTATTAAAAATGAATCGAGGGTAGAATTCAACACCCCTCCTCGAAACATCTCAATCGCATGTTCTTGAGTAATCATCCGCGAACAATCCTCTGTAAAATACTCAGTGAACCCACTTACATACAAACTTTTTAAGAGCTTTAGGTCACCTGAGCACAAAACATCTCTAAGTGCAGGTCTTGGCGGGTTTTCCAAGATCTTTTTCCAATTGACGTACACCATCTCACACCTCCTATAGTAGATAGTAGAACAATTAACTATAATTATCAAAATTATTTCCAATCGAACTCAGAAAAAGTATTTCCAACCAAAAACTGTTCAATTCCAAACCTTGCTTTAGGGATCACATTTTCAGGCAACTGACTGACCGGAAACCACCGCACTTCATCACACACTTCGGGTTCTGCATTAGTTGGTTCCCCTTCCCACTCTTTTGTAGTTAAGAAAAACTCCATTCGTTCATTTTTTTCACCAAATCGATGCATTACATGTACCACAGATAAATCATCGATCTTTATGTGTATACCTAATTCTTCAAACGCTTCTCGAGCCGCTGCTTTTCTTACTGGCTCATTTCCATCAATGTGTCCAGAAGGAAGTTCATAATCTCCATCATGAAAACCGGTATTATACCGACGCGCAAGTAATATCTCGTTGCTTTTAATCAAGATAATATTAACAACAGCGAGAAATTTAAAACGTTCCATAGGATATATAACTTAAAAACTCTGTCGGGGTGCCGAGATTCGAACTCGGAGTCACTTGATCCCAAATCAAGCATGTTAGCCGTTACACCACACCCCGTGGGTAAACCTTGATATTTACCAAGTTAGTCTAACATAAATATCCTAAATTACAATTTACAAAATCACATCTTCAAGCATAATCACCTTACATAAACGTTTTTCTTGATCCACATACACCGTAGCCACATCAAACTGCCATTCTGTGTCATCTGAGATATTTTTGTCCAGTACATACGATTGTATCGTGCGAGCAAGTCTTTGGAGCTTCCATGGATGCATATTATCCTCTGGTCTATACCCTACTCGTGTTTCATGTGGCACATCTTCAAACTTTCTCGATACACTCTTTACTTCAATAAAGTGAATTTTTTTGTCCTTTATCGCCACCACATCCAACTCTCCCCATTTTTTAAAATAATTACGATCAATAACTTTAAAACCTTTTCTTTTAAGGTATGTGCATACGGCATCTTCTCCGATAGTTCCCACTATCTGTTTTTGAGTCTTTGTGCCAGATTGAGAAAGCTCTTTTTCTGTCATATCTATAGTATACAAGCTTAATCCTTTCACGTGTAACCATAGTATATGTTACATATGTAACATATACTATGTATATGAATTATTGCAGTTTTCTACTGTAACGTACACAATTTCCTTTATATAAAGCCATTTTTTAAAACTTTTAGACATAAAGTCTTATACTTTATTGATGATTAAAGACTCTGTCTAATACACATGTCCACAGACTTATCCACAGTTTTCAACATATTTTGTGTAAAACTGACTTTAAATCAAAGACTTTGTCTGAAATATAGGCTTTTACAAACCATTTGTCCTTAGCTACAAAGACAAAACTTGGCAAAATCTAGAAAAAAGGTATGATACATGTATTGCATCCGTAGCTCAATGGATAGAGTACCG
>CAYRYA010000005.1:0-5899 GCA_964428435.1 uncultured Candidatus Saccharibacteria bacterium
CGCCTAGGATTTTTTCGAGTGACGACGAGAAAAAATTGTAGGAGAAATTCTCACCTCCTCCGCAAATCAAAAGATGGCTCAAATGTTGAGTCATTTTTTCTTGAAAGAATTTGAAATATTTTTACACATTCCCCAAAATCACCTCTCTATACCTCTTATCTATCTTATGATTCCCTCCCGGTACAATAATCATCCTCACATTCCCTTTACAAAGAGGTTTAAAAATCTTTTGAAGAAATACTTCTTTTTCACCAATAATAAAAATAACTTCTTCTGCTTTATGATTGCGAAGTGATTCGAATGGTGTTGGTGAACATAAAATAAGTTTTTTCAATTTCTTTTTAAGGGCGGCTTCAAGAGAAAATACTGCTCCTAAAGAAAAACTTACCACTGTATCACAATCTTTTGCTGGTGTAGCTTTTACGGTATTCCAATCAACATCAGCCACAATCATATGCTGTGCTAACGATTTATAATTTTCTTTTTTTTCTCCTAATCCTGGATAAAATATTGCTTTCATATTTTTACTTAAACTCTATCACCACCACTTCCCCTCTATTAAACGTTCTCATGCGAGGACCAAACGTTCCAATACCATTGGTAGTAATACTATTGAGACCATTTTTAGAAACCAATCCGTACATATACTCTTTATACACTCGTCGTGCAATATAATTACCTGGCCACACTTGTCCTCCATGTGTATGTCCTGAAACCACTAAAAACACTCCAGCATCTGTAAGTTCTTTGTGGAATATTGGTTCATGGTTCAGTACTATTGCTGGACTGGATGCTGTCACACCTTCTTGAGCCAATACCCCTGCAACCTCGTTACCATCTTTAATAGTTCGATAATTGAGCCCGAACACTGGCACTCCAAAAACTTGAGCTTTCTTATCAACAAGCACTGTCATACCTGCACGCTGTGCACTCAATAGAAATTCACTATATGGTCCATATTCCTCATGATTACCTGGTGTAAAAAATACAGGAACTCGTTCGGTTAGTTTTTTAAACTCTTTTTCTGTGTCAGCAAAATCAAATGCGGCACCGTCAAACATATCTCCTGCAACAAGCACTGCATCAGGCTCTGCTTCGAGAATCTTTTGTACCACATGTCGAGCAAAAAGCGCTTGGTTTGCCGGACCAAGATGTGTATCAGCAACAAGAACGATTCGTTTACCTACAAGCTCTTTATACTGCGCAGGCGCATTGACTGTATACGTAACAGTTCGTGTCATAAACGCCTGCACAATACCAATAATCCCTATGATTGATGCGATCATATACAACACAAAAGATATTTTCACCAACGGTACATTGAAAAACTGACCGAGCAAAAAGAAACCACAAATAATAACTGATGCAAAAAACCAATATAAAAACAAACCTCCAATGTATGAGGTGATCAGATAAAATACTTGAGAAACCACACTCGGCGAATATCGAAACCACACATTCGCAAGAATAAATGATAGTGGTGTAAACAGTGCAATACTAATAATGACACGTTTTAAAAACAATGTTGCACCAAGTCCAATAATCGCACCGAGCGCTGTAAATCCTGACACTGCCAATAAAAATAAACTCAATATTGAAAAGAAAATAAGTTGTTCCATGATATGTATAGTACGGTAGTTTATGTGTCTACACAACGTATATTCCTATGCTAGAATATACACATGTCTATTTCTTGGAGTGCACCTGAATACATACATACTGAAAAAAATACTGATTGGTATTGGATTGTTGGAATTGTATCAATCACTCTCGCACTTGTTTCTGTACTACTTGAAAATAGTATACTTGGTGTACTGATCATTGTTGCATCATTTACTCTCACACTCTACAGTACTCGCAAACCAAAAAATATCCACATTGAACTCCTACCTACAGGAATCAAAGTCCACGAATCTATTTACTTTTATACAAACCTTGAATCTTTTTGGATCGAAGAACATCAACTTACACCTCGAATACTGTTTAAAACCACCAAAAAAATTGCTCCGTACATAACCATACTGTTGGGTAGTGCAAATCCTGATGAGGTGCGAGACGAACTCCTCATCCATCTCCCTGAAGTTAAGCATTCTGAACCCTTTATTGAAAAACTCCTCATTTATTTTGGGTTTTAATGTTTTTATGTTAGTTTTGTGTGGTAGCAAATTACGCTCTCGTAGTTTAATGGATAGAATGCTGGCCTGCGAAGCTGGCGATCCAGGTTCGATTCCTGGCGAGAGCACAATAGAAAAACTCCCTTAGAGGGAGTTTTTCTATTGTGCTCTCGCAATAAAGCCGTTGTTACGGGACGAGGTGTCAAGTTGCAGTGAAATGTCAAAGCTATTTCACACCCAAAGCAGAGCTTTGGGTAGACTTTTGTTTCATCCCTAGGCTAACGCCTAGGGTATTCACAAAACGAACCATGTTCGTTTTGACTGCACTCAGAGAAAGTAAAAGTGAGTACATTTTTACTTTACTCTTCGTTTGTCAAAATAAAAAACAATGTATCCGTCTTGGGATGGCTGTACATATGCCGGATTTATCTTAATTATTTTTCCCACACTTATTTCAAGTACCCTACTTTTTCCTTCAATTTCAAAATTGGTTTTTCCATATATACATATGAAATGTGTGCAAAAATACCTGAACATATTGCGGTTACAACTGATATAACCAACAAAGCTGGCACCGAACTATATTCGAGAGGTAAACCAAAAAAGACAACTCCCGCCCACAACACAAGAGTCATCGCAACCATATGATATGCATACAACCCATAAGATATTTTTCCTAAATACGTAAGAGCTTTACTGTTCCCTAGTTTAAAAAATGAATTCTTATTAAAACATTGTTCTAAAATAATTCCTGAAAAAAGGATGCAAAAGATAACTGATTCAAGAGCGTACATTGTGTGATACACCCATCCTGAAATAAGAAATGATAGTACCCCGCGCAATACCGGGTAAAACAATACGAGTATGTAATTAATCAATATCACCCATCGCGGCAATCTCTCAAAAAATTCTACAAAACCTTTTTTAAAAAATACGAGATATGCCAACAAACAACCAATCGCCAAATCAGAAAACACAGAAAACGTCATGTATCGAATAATTTCATAGTTTTCCCAGTGAATAAATCGGTATACAAATGAGGCGATGATCACGCTCCCTAACACCCACGGGATGATAGATGTTTTGATTTTTTTAAATACAAAAGGCCATATGAGATAAAACTGCTCTTCGACCGCGAGTGACCAAAGCACACCAATAATCACTGACGCATACCCCATATAAATCAAATCGATATTACCTAAAAAGAATATGTATGCAGGTAATCGTGACAAAGGAGCCTCTAAGGAAAGCGCGAGTGGTGTATCGATGAGGTACGGAAAAATAAAAAAACCACCCAATATCACCGCAAGATACACCGGCCAAATACGTAACCCTCGACGAATATAAAAATGCTTAAGAGATACATCCCCTTTCGAATCTCTCTCTTGTAATAATAAATATGTAATAAGAAAGCCAGATAACGTAAAGAAAAAAGTTACCCCAAGATCACCATGCGTAAGAAAAAGTTTCCTAATAGGATTGTAGTATTGTGCAGTAAATCCTGTAAAAATACTGAGATGTGATACAAGTACCACAAAGAATGCAAGAAACCGAAGGCCATCAAGGTGAGGAAAATATACTTTATTCATGAAGAGTTCAGTATAACAAAAAACCACTCCATGAAGGAAGTGATTTTTTGTGTTTATTTCGACTAGCTTCGAGTAAAGTAGGAAGAGGGTGACCTTTCTTACATTCGAGATGCGACGTCGAAGCAAAAATTCATAATTTTTATTTTGCTTTTGTTACCATTGCACTCAATCGAGATTTCTTTCGAGACGCTGCATTTTTCTTGATCAAACCTGTTTTAGCAGCTTTATCAATTATTTTTTGCACCTGAGGAAAGAGTTTTTCAGCATCTTTAACTTTTTTCTCTGAAATAAGTTTTTTAAGTGTTTTTACACTCTTAGACACCTGATCCTTCTTTCGAAGATTAAACATCTTCTTTCGTTTCGATGAGCGAAGGGCTTTTTTAGCTGATTTAATGATTGGCATGTTGAGAGTCTGGTTCAAATCTAATGCCTAGATAAAAATCACAAATTTCGAGCGAAAATCATGAGGTCCGACGAAGCATATTGAGATATACTAAGGAGGAGTTCATGATTTGCAGCCGAAATTTGGGAATTTTAGCAGGCAAACTTAAGTCTTAATAAATTTTATGTACTTAGATTTTTACCAGACTCTCCTATAATACATATAAATAAGGAAAAATCAAAGGTTGACAGATGCTTTATAATATAGTTATATAGTGACAGAAAACCGCTGGCAACCCCAGCACAGGAGTAAACATGATCGTTTGGTGTTCGACACGAATGTTTGCTGTGGATCGCGAAACGGCTCTTGAGCTTTTTGCAACCATGGTAAGCTATTTTGATGCCTCCTCACCTCTTGGCATCAAGCAGGGTCTTGAGGCCCGTCTTTCTAACTTGACAGACTTACAAAGAGTCTACCTCGCATGGAACACACCTCTGGTGTATTTCGAGTTGGAGTTCCATGGTCGTCGTACTGTAATGTCCGCAACCGGGCAAAATCGCAACATTATCAGTAAGTGTGCTCGCTTAAGCGAACTCCCGAGCCCTACCGCACTTAGACACTAAAACCTCCACAGTTGTTCGTTGTTCCTTAGAATAATATTGTTAAAAAGTAATAATATTATAAAAATATCATAAATGAAAAACCAAAAAGCGCTCTAAATTTTAAAAGAGGCTTTTTTGTTTCTAAAAATTATTTCTAAAATCCTGTATAATACACTCATGATCGGATACATAAAAGGCAAAATAGTGTGGCAGGACCTTAAAGCTGTGGTGGTAGACGTAGGGGGTGTCGGGTATAAAGTACACACAACCCTTGGAGGACTTGATTCCGAAAAAGAAGTTGAGTTTTTCACCTATCTTGCGGTACGAGAAACGGCGCTTGACCTCTACGGCTTCCGTAGTAAAGCAGAGCTCGACTATTTTGAACTTCTCCTCACTGTCTCAGGTATCGGCCCAAAATCTGCCCTTGCAATACTTTCTGTTGCATCACTCGACACACTCTCATATGCAATCAACAATAATGATGCCGGACATCTCACCAAACAAGCAGGTATCGGAAAAAAGAATGCTGAAAAAATAGTCCTCGAACTCAAAGGTAAAGCACCAGAGACATCACCAGGACACACACATCATCATGAAGATGACGATACACTCGAAGCACTCAAATCTCTCGGCTACTCAGAAAAAGACGCTCGTGAAGCACTGAAAAAGGCTTCTGGCGAAACAACTCAAGAAAAAATCCGCTCTGCTCTTAAAATGTTAAGATAAACATACGAATTAACGAATTGTATACTTACGAATGGTTGCGAATTGATGCATTTATTCGTATTAATTCGTAGATTTGTATTATTCGCATATTCGTATATATATTTCCATGCCAGAACTCCCTGAAGTGACCACTACCGTCAAAGGACTGAACGAAGTCCTTCCCCACCTCATCATTACTGATACATGGTCTGATTACCATATCGGCACAAAAAATAAATCTCGCGATGTGATTAAAAACAAAGCTTTTTTTGACATGTTTAAAAAAGAAATTATCGGAGAAACTATTCTTTCTGCAGAACGCCGGGCAAAAAACATTCTTATTCATCTCACTGGAAACAAAACAATTCTCATCCACATGAAAATGACAGGGCACCTTCTCTATGGCACCTACAAGAAGAAGTCATCAGTCGACAGTCATAAGTCAACAGGAGAAACAAGAGAAACATGGGTAGCAGAAGAAGAAAAACTCAAAGATCCTTTTAATCA
>CAYRYA010000005.1:5999-56918 GCA_964428435.1 uncultured Candidatus Saccharibacteria bacterium
GGTGACTCAATGTCTGATTATCGAAATATATATGGTGAACGAGGTGGTTTTCAAAATTCACACAAAGCATACAGACGTACAAAACAACCATGTCTGAAAAAAGGATGTTCTGGTATTATCCTCCGAAAAGTTATCGGTGGACGGAGTGCACATTTTTGTAATACCCATCAAAAATAATTTGGTGTACTATTATACATATGAAATGGGACTGGGGTTTAGTATTAATATGTACCGTACTTGCATTGATGGTTTTTGGTGGTGCAAAAAATACAAAAATATATCAAAACGGTTCAACCATCCCCTCTCCTTCTGAACGCCAACTCACCCAAAGTGAAATTGAATACAACCTCACTCAAACAAAATATAAAACTGAACAACTACAACAAGAGATTGCTCGAGAAAACGAACGAAAAAACTCTTCTGTGTACAAAGATAAAGTTACGATGTATGTAAACACATCTGCTGATGCCTCGAGTGAGTATGTTGATATCCAAGCAAACTATGGAAACAAAGAGCCTATTTTGATTACTGGTTGGAAATTGGTAAGCACATCCACAAACCAAAGTGTAGTGATACCTAAAAGCACACTGCTCTACTTTGCGGGCCAACAAAATACCGAGCAAGATGTATATCTCAACCCAGGCGAACGTGCGTACATTATTACAGGACGCTCACCTATCGGATATGGATTTAAGGTAAATAAATGTTCAGGATATCTTTCTCAGTACACAAACTTTTATCCTGGGGTATGGACAAACTGTCCTGCACCACGAGATGAAGATCAGTCGGCAATTCCAAAACGAATTGTAAACGATAATTGTTTTGACCTGATTAGCTCCCTCTCTTCATGCCGCGTTCCTGAACCTCTTTCAAATGCATACTCATGGGAATGCCAAGCATTTTTGACTGAAAAAATAAATTATCCGTACTGTATCTCAAACCATAAAAATGATAAGGATTTTTGGGGGACCAACTGGTATGTATATCTCAAACGCAGCGAACCTCTCTGGAGATACCGAAAGGACACTGTAATCCTATACGACACACTTGGTAAACCAGTCACTCAGGTAATTAAATACTAAAAAAACAGAAAAAAAATACCCCTAGGGCCACCCTAGGGGTAATTTTTAAATTTTTAATAACTGGAATAATGCAATCCCAAACGCAACAGACACATTAAGCGACTCTTTCTCCCCTTTCATTGGTATCTCAACTACAACATCGGCAAGTTTCAAAAGCTCTAGTGACATTCCTTTTACTTCATTACCCACAATCATCAAAACCTTTTTGCCGATTTTTACTTTTTTATAATCTACCGAATCCGTGCTCTGCTCGAGTGCAACCACGGAAAAACCTTCGATTTTTAATTGCGCAATGAGATTTTTTATATTTGCCGCTTTGCTCCACTTCACACTGTCCTCCGCACCGAGCGCTACTTTGGCAATATCTTTTCTTTTTCTATTGAACTGATCAAGCGGAGTTGGACTGTAGCCAGAAATATAGATATGAGAAACCCCTGCCGCATCTGCGGTACGGAAAATCGAACCCACATTGTGGGTACTACGGATATTGTGCAGAAGTACACGAACGTCCCTAAATCCGCCTTTGGCGGATCGGGCGACCCCAAACTGGGTTTTATTTGTTTGGGGTTTAGCCCTTTTCATCTGACCACTATACCTGATACTATATATCTATGCTATCACTTTTCCCAAACTTATTTACGTTTCCATTATTCGCCTACTGCCTTCTTCGACTTGTACTTGCGTACCAGTTTGTATTGATTGCAAAAGCTCGTTTTAAAAAACCTTATAAATATATAGCGTTTGCAGAAATAATCGTTGCTATTTTTGTCACACTCGGTCTTTATACTCAGGGCGCATTGATTGGTGTTATGGCTCTTCTTATCGTTGAATCCTTCATCGAACGTAAAACTGGTACATTCAACAGAACAGAGGCAAACCTCCGTACTACCCTCGGCTTGATCGCATTTTCTTTGATGTTCCTCGGCGCAGGAGCATTTGCATTTGATTTGCCGTTGTAAAATTTCTAGTTAACAGGATAATCTTTTTCGTTTCTGTTTCGTCGTTACTCAACAGAAATTGAAAACGCAGATTGTAGATATGTGCACTTCGGATAATTTCAATTCCGTCGAATTGAAATTTCCTTCGGCCCACGACTCGACCGTTTTTGCTGCTGCAAAAAACATGTCTCCGTCGCGCACCAGTAGCAAAAAAATCCCAAACTGATGGGATTTTTTGTCTGGTGCGCCCGGCAGGGTAATCTTTTCCATATTTATTTCGTCGTCACTCAATAAATATGGAAACGGGGATTTCCGACAAAGTTTGCTAACTTTGTAAACCGGAAATCCCTTCGATTCCTGCACACAAAGCTTCGCTTTGTTCGGGTACACAATTAAAAATCCCCATTACAGGGATTTTTTAATTGTGCGCCCGGCAGGAATCGAACCTGCGACCATCTCCTTAAAAGGGAGCTGCTCTACCGACTGAGCTACGGGCGCGTATTGTTATTTATTTTATGAGCGGCCTGTACACTGTATACCTACCAAAACAACTACAGGCGCATTAAAGTAACTCTAAAAATATATCAGAAAATAACAATTTGTCCAACCTTTACTTTGCTTTTATAGCTGCTAATCTTACTTTCAGGAGTCCACCAAAAAATGTCGGCTGACTTTAGTACAGTAGACCAAAGAAAAGACATTGCTTTCCAACTTGCTAAAACACGAGCAATTGAGGCAATAGAATCATGTACCAACCTCACTGAACTCGTATATGTGCTTGGTGTTGAAATTGGTACCATCACACAACAAGAGGAGAAGGTTCCTGTTTCTGAACTATCGAGCTAACCAAAACCCCGCCAAGCTCTCAAAGCTTGGCGGGGTTGCTTTTTTTACACTAAAACTTTACTTTTAATCAACATGTGTTAGTTTAGTATCAGGAGAAATTTATGCAAGTAAACACAAATGACTTTGTTTGGTTTAAACTCACTGATGCAGGTGAGGTTATCCTGGACGACTACATAACCAGCTGGAACAAAGAGTGTCCCGACAGCCCCCTCAACAAAAGACAGTTCCGTGGAAAAAACTGGTACTACACGATGCAACTTCATGAAGCCATGCGAATCTTTGGTCACCACACCTACCAAAACCCGTTCGAAGACTGCGTACTTCATTTTTCAGAGCCGGCCCAATAGGGCCGGTTTCACTTTAGACACTGAGCACCACCCTCTCAAGCAACACCTCCATCTCCCCCTCACCACTTCTCACCTTCTCTGTCGCATCCACTAGTGCGCCGGAGATTTTTTGTAATTCTTCTTTAGTAAAATTCTTTGCAAACTTTCGTGCTTTCGAATCCACAAAAGGAGAAAGTTTTGCTTCACTTGCACTTTTTGTATGCATTGCAAGCGTAATATTTTTTACTTGCCAAAAGAGCACACCACAAATCTCCTCTGCACTAACACCTGCTTTCAATGCTTCTAGATACCCTACCCACAAAGATTTTTTATCTTTACTTCCGAGTGCATCTCCAAGTGCAAAGGTATTAAAAAATTCTTTTTTCTTTTCAGGTTGTGCAAACTCCTGTGTTTTTTCTGCGTGTTTTTCAACAACCTCTATCGTCTTCTTTGTAGGATTGTTTTCAATCATCAAAAACACATGTGTTGACTCCTGCATTACCTGTACATTTTCCAACACAAGATCAGATGACTCTTTGTATTCAAGAAGACTATCAAGTACTGCAATATACTTTTGATCAAACAATCCTTGAGCATTCAATAGTTCCTGGAACACCGCTTCATTCCAATTATCTTCTTTGAGTCGAAACACCTCAGCATCAGGACGTTTTTTTGCCAAAGACACCAAAAGTGCTTGGAGTTTTTTTCGAGATTCTATTGTATTTGTACCGTATAAAAAGTAGAGCATATTATAGAGAACTCATATGAGACCAGTTATCCCCCACCGATGCATTCGCCACACAGACCACCCCACTTGTTTTTTTCGGGTCAATTACGTTTTCCATCAACTGCTTGATTGCAGGAGTGATCTTTTCTACTACATCTTTTTCCACTTCATATACAAGCTCATCATGCACTTGCAACAGTAGGTGTGCTTTTGTATCAAGTTTTTCTTTTTTGAGATATTCATCTATATGTATCATCGCAAGTTTGATGACATCTGCTTCTGTCCCCTGGATTGGAGCGTTGATAGCCATACGCTCTGCCTGTGCTTTCATAAACGGAAGCTTTGAATGTATCTCCGGGAAATATCGTCGTCTTCCAAAAAAAGTTTCGGTATATCCTTTCTGTGCAGTTTCTCGTTTTACTTTTTCTAAATATTCAGCGAGCCCAGAAAAGGTATTGAAATATCCATCGAGAAACTCTTGTGCTTCTTCTTTGCCCACCCCCATATTTGCCCGAAGCGCATTGACTCCCATGCCATACATCACACCGAAGTTAATTGTCTTTGCGTGAGAACGCATCGTTTTGGTCACCTCAGTTGGAGGTACTCCAAATACACGACTCGCCACTTCAGTATGCACATCCTGACCATTCTTAAAAATTTCAATCAACTTTTGATCACCTGAGAGGAATGCAGCGATACGAAGCTCGATTTGAGAATAATCAAATGCGACAAGCACACTACCCTTTTTCGCAACAAAAGCTATGCGAATCTCCCGACCAATATCTGTTTTATTGGGAATGTTTTGTAGATTTGGGTTTGCCGAAGCCATGCGTCCTGTACTTGCTCCATTTTGCAAAAATGTAGCATGAAGCCTACCGCTCCCATCAACAAGTTGCGGTATTGTATCGATATATGTTCCTAAAAGTTTTGCGAGTTCACGATACTCGAGCACGTATCCTGCAATCGGATACTCTTCTTTCATTTTTTCAAGCTCAGATTCTTTTGTTGAAAATCCTCCTGATGCATTTTTCTTTTGACCTTTTATTGAAATACCCATTTTGGTAAACAATATTTCCCCAAGTTGTTTTGGTGATGCAATATTAAACTCTTCACCTGCTTCTTTCCAAATTTTCTGTTCAAGTTCTGCAAGGGTTTTATGGTGTTTTTCTGAAAGTTTTTTGAGTACCGCAACATCCACCTGAATACCAACTTCTCGCATCTGATCTGTAATCGACATCAGCGGTTGTTCTATATCTTCCCACACATACGTAAGGTTTTGGTCGGCAATAATTTTCTCCAGAGCTTTTATGGCTTCATGTATTGTTTTTGTACGTGTATACGAAAGTAAATCATCAATACTTGGATTTGTTTTATTTGAATCAATCACCCACAACATCAACGATGCTTTTCTCACATCCTCTGGTGATGCGTCAGTATATTCTTCAGATATGGTAAATGAAAAAGCTTCAGCAACTTTACCTTTCAGTGCTCGAAAATCTAACTCGGAAAGAAAGTTGGTGATTTTCTCCTGATCCACTCCTGGAATCCATTCTGTTTCAGGTAATCTAAAATGTATTGGTCCATCCCGTCTGATGGTGGCGAGCATTTTTGAAAAAAGCGCTTCGTCTTTGCCTCCTTGTATCTTCTCCAGTGTCTTTCCCTTGATACCCACCTTTTCAAACTTCTCAGGGTGTTTTGCTAACACTTGATACATATCCTCAATTGAACCGAAGTTTGAAATCAAAATTTCTGCAGTTTTCTCTCCGATTCCTGAAATACCGATAATATTATCAGATGGATCACCTCGGAGACCTTTGTAGTCAGGTAAAAGCTCTGGTCCAAAACCAAAACGTTCTTTTACCGCATCTTCATCATATATAACCGTATCTTTAATACCTTTTTTGAGAGTATATACTCGCACTTTATTACCAGAGACGAGTTGAAGTGTATCCATATCTCCTGATGCAATCACCACATCAAGATCTTTTTGTTCCTTTGTTTGCTCAACAATAGTCCCGAGCATGTCGTCAGCCTCAAAACCAGGAGATGAGTAAATCGGAATATTGAACGCGATACAAATATCTTTCGCACGTTCAAGTTGCACTACCAATGCTTCATCTGTTTCTTTTCTCCCTGCTTTATACCCACCATACACTTCATGTCGCATAGTCGGTTCAGGTAGATCAAAACATGCTGCAATGTAATCTGGTTTGAGATCTTTGATGAGTTTCAAGAGGAGTGTACAAAAACCATACAATGCTCCAGTTGGCTCCCCTTTTGTCGACATAAAGTCTGGAAGTGCGTGATATGCGCGATGCAATATGGCATGAGCATCGAGCAATACAAGTGTTTTGTTTTTATCTTTTGTTTTTGCTGACATACAATGTTTGTAATTTAAAATTAAAAAATCAAAATGGAAAATTATAATGCAAAATAAAAATGTTGAATCCAAATTTTAAATTTTTATCTGTCATTTTGATCTTTGATTTTTGATATTTACATTTGAGAAATTTGAACCTCTCTCTCATCCTCCGACACATGCTCAAGCTTTACCTGTATATGCTCCGGCATAATATCAGCAATTAACTCCGGCCATTCAACAACAATAAGGTGCTGTGGGTTTGCAATAATTTCTTGCCAACCGAGATGAAGCATCTCATCTGACTTTTCAATACGATATGCATCAATATGAATCAGATGAGAAAACTTTTGACCTTCGAGTGTATATATTTTTTTAATAACAAATGTCGGACTCACTACTGTATCAGATACACCGAGTGCTTGTGCGAGACCTTGAGTAAACGAAGTTTTTCCTGCACCAAGATCACCATACAACCCAAGCACTGTTGCCTTATGTTCTTGTGGAGCAAGGTTCTTTACAAATTCTTTTGCAAAATTTTGTGTTTCTATGAGGTTATGAAGTGTTTTACGTTCGTTCATGAAGGTATTTTAGCATAGAAAAAGGGCCCGGCGTACGCCGGACCCTGAGGTCACCGAAGTGACTAATAAAACCTGATTTCCCAAACAGAAGTATTCATCTGCTGGTTGCTGTTGCCGCCATACAAATAAAACTCCTGGGAACGTGCAATTTTTGGTGCCGCACTTACGTCAACCGGTTGAGCGAGATAAGAAAAACGCACACCGCCGTATCCTGTTTCAAGAAACGGAACGATTGAACGAGACAGAGTAACGGTGCACCCTGCCGGTAGATCAATAATTTTACCCGACTTATTACGATTCGGGTCAATAGCCGAGATTCTGAGTGTAAATGGATAAGTGTTGATCACTGTTACTCGATTGAACGCCTGCCACCGACTGTACAACAAGTGACCGGTGTTATAAATTTGCACTCGTTGCCCTTCAGGACATGAGATATCAGCATTACCTTCAGCTTGATTTTCCCGCTCCTGCCGCTGAACCGCCCGCCGAACGACCGTGGTCTTTTCTTTTTGAAGCTTTCTCAGCTTCTTTTTGTCAATCTCGAGGAGTTTTACCTCCAATTCGTTCGACTTTTTATTTTCAAGTGTTTTCTCCGCTTTTACACGGAGAATGGTTTTTTCTAACTGGGTTAAGCACCCAGTCGGATCTTCTGGTCGGATTTCCTCCCAACAAGGCCCTTTCTTTTTTTCATCCAGCGCAAGCACTGGGAGAGAAGCAGCCAAGATAGTCAGCCACAGAATCACAACGAAATATTTTTTGCTCATTTTGAGCTCCTTAAGGAAATTTGGACGGATTTGGGATACGTCCTTCCGTTTAATATTATACATCATTTATAGTATATTTGTCAATATATCCTCTTTCACACTTTTGAGCGCTCTACACATGTATTTTCTGCTATTTTACTCTATACTATAGTCATGACAATTGATTTTGATGAGGATAAACAAAATAAACGAATATCTGATTTAAAAAAACAAGAAGAGGAACGCTTAGCACAAACTATGGCTACTCGTTTCGGACTCCCTTATCTCGACCTTACAGTAGTACCGATTGACATTGATGCTCTTCGTTATGTTTCAGAGCTTGAGGCACGAGAAGCATCTCTTGCTGTATTTAACGTAGTTGATAAAAAAGTTTCAGTTGCTGTACTTTCTCCAGAAAACAGCCAGGCACAAGCGGTTATTAAAAAAATAGAAAGCAAAGGAAATGTAGTTGATTTGTTTATGGTTTCTCATACAAGCCTCGAAAAAGTCTGGTCTCGGTATAAAGATTTATCTTTTTCTTTTGAAACAAAAGGTGGTGCACTTGATATTTCAAACGATCAAATCACCGACTTTCTTTCTTCAGTGCATACCACTGCAGATGTAGCTACCTTGATCAACGAAGTTCTTTCAATGAAAAAAGCTTACCGTATCTCTCGTATTCTTGAGATTATTCTTGCGGGAGCAATTGCAGTCAAAGCATCCGATGTTCATCTTGAACCAGAAGAAGCATACGTTCGTCTTCGCTATCGTCTCGATGGAGTACTGACTGACATTATTGAATTCGACCTTGAAACATTTAAATTACTCCTCTCTCGTATTAAACTCATCTCAAACCTCAAACTCAATGTGGGTGGTGCACAAGACGGACGATTTAGTATTAAACTTTCAAACACTGAAATAGAAATCCGTACATCACTTATCCCAGGAGCATACAGTGAGTCAGTAGTACTTCGAGTTTTGAACCCAGATGCAATCTCTGTAGGGTTGGCGGAGCTCGGTATCAACGATCACCTCCTAAAAATTCTTTTGCATGAAATTGGAAGACCAAACGGGATGATACTCAACACCGGACCAACAGGTTCAGGTAAAACAACAACCTTGTATGCCTTTTTGAAAAAAGTACATATACCAGGTACAAAAATCATTACTATTGAAAACCCAATTGAATATCACCTTCCTGGTATTGTTCAGACTCAAACAGACGAAAAGAAAAACTATACATTTATCGAAGGACTTCGTTCAGCACTTCGTCAAGACCCAGATATTATTATGGTGGGAGAAATTCGAGACAAAGAAACAGCAGAGACATCTATCAACGCAGCGCTCACTGGACACTTGGTGTTTTCGACACTCCACACCAACAATGCAGCTGGTACCTTCCCTCGTCTTGTAGATCTTGGTGTAAATCCAAAAACACTTTCTTCTGCAATCAATATTGCAATGGCACAACGCCTTGTTCGAACATTATGTAAAGAATGTAAAAAACAAATACCAATCACAGAAGAAGACAAAAAAGTTATTACTGAGGTACTGGAAACTGTTGTTGATAAAACTCAAATCGAAGGTCTTCAAACAGATCATTATTTTGAAGCGGTCGGTTGTGAGCAATGCAACAACATAGGTTACAAAGGCCGTATTGGTATTCACGAAGCTATCCGTATGACCGATGAGATCGAAAAGGTGATCAATGAAAACCTCAGTGAACGTGAAATTAAAAAAGCTTCCCTCTCTCAAGGGATACTCGACCTCAAACAAGACGGGGTGATAAAAATACTTAAGGGAATTACTACACTAGAAGAACTTACGCGAGTGGTTGATATGGAAGAGTAAAAATGTTGAAACAACCACTCTTGCACACCCATATTACTATCTGTTAGTGTTCTATACAGAAAGGGTTCAAGAAAATGAATGAGGATAAATTGCAGGAATGGTTTGGTGGGGTGGTCCTGGTACCGTGTCCGTGGTGGACACCTCATGTGGCCGAACAAATCACAGCAGATGTAAGACATGATTTGAGAGAGCATTATGCAGGAATTCCTGCTGCAGAAAATGTATTTCTTCCTGCACGCTAGTAACTTACAGAATGGTCGCGCACAACGCGACCATTTGTTGTAGAACAACATATTCATGAAGATTGTATTTGGTTGCCAGTGATTTTTTTTAAGGTTGTAGTGATAAAAATGCTTGCGAGAGTTTTATATTTGTGAATAATTATATGTAGATACAAAAACAACATCTCCATGTGAGATGTTGTCATTGTATTATTGAGACAATAGAGTTCCAGAACATAAATCTCTAAGCGACACTTTTAATATCTATACCAAAAGCTAAGTGATTCGCAAAGGATAGTCACAGATAACACCGAAATGTTACCCAGTACGTCCTCGCAGGATACACTCGTAAACCCGTAAGGGCCCAGTCGCTTAGAGATTTATTTCCTGGAACAAAAAAATAAGCACATCGAGCGCAAAAGACACAGTGCTTATTCACTCAGGAGTCTATCATAGAATAAATTTTATGTCAAGTACCCCGAAACAACCCTCTAAACAGCCCGACGATTCCCTCTTTCTTGATACTACTCTTCGTCCATCACAGTGGGATGAATATATCGGACAAAATGTGATTAAAAAAAATCTCCATATTCTTTTAACTGCTGCAAAACAGAGAAACCATCCCCCAGAACACATCCTTTTTTATGGTCCACCAGGACTTGGTAAGACCACTTTAGCTCATTTGATTGCAAAAGAGCTTGGTGTACAAATGAAAACAACATCAGGACCTGCTATAGAAAAAGTAGGTGATCTTGCATCTATCCTCACCAACCTTTCTCCAGGAGATATTCTCTTTATCGACGAGATACACCGACTCAATAAAACAATCGAAGAGATCCTCTATCCTGCAATGGAGTCAGGCTCTCTTGATATTATCATCGGCAAGGGTCCCAGTGCTCGTACAATACAACTTGAACTTCCTCCATTTACTTTGATCGCTGCAACTACCCGTATTGCCATGATTTCTTCTCCCCTTCGTTCTCGTTTCTCTGGTGGTATTCATAAGCTTGAATTTTATTCAGATGAAGAAATCAAAAAGATTGTAGAGCGTTCTGCGGGCATCCTTGGTGTAAATATTCACCCACAAGGCGCACAGGAAATCGCCAAACGAAGTCGTTACACACCTCGTACTGCCAACTATTTTTTGAAACGTGCTCGAGATTTTGCTCAAGTACACAATACAGAACTCTCACTTGATGCAGTCAATCAAGCACTTGAGCTTCTCGGGGTAGATGCTGTCGGCCTCACTGCTGCAGATCGAGAAATCCTCGAGACAATTATTCATAAATTTGCAGGTGGTCCTGTCGGACTCAACACCATCGCCTCATCACTCTCTGAAGAAGAAGCAACAATTGAAGAATTTAACGAACCGTACTTGATGCAAATTGGGTTTATTGATCGAACACCACGAGGACGTACGGTGACTGAGCTTGGGTATAAACATCTCGGTCTCATACCTCCGACACTTTTGTAATACCATGGAAAAAATTTCTCCATTAAATAACGAAAAGCAGGTTTTATGGGAAAATGCTTTTAAAAAATGTGAAACTATTGTTGATGGTTTAGGTTTAGAAATGGATGAAAATATTAAAGAGTGTGTGGTAGGACTATGGATGAATGATTTTAATACTGCTGGATCTTGTGGAGGACACAAGGAAGAAGTTGATGGTAAAGTTAAAATTAGACTTCCATATGTGTATATAAAACAAAAAAATGAACCTGATTATAGATATAAAGGAGAAAAAGAAGTAGTTCAAAGTATTAAACAAAAGTTTAATCTTACAAAAGACAATGATATTTTTGATGATGGAGTTATTGAAAAAGAATATCAAGATGCAATGGAAAGTATATATGAAAATGGTGAGGTTGAAGAATATAGGGAATGGCGTAAATTAGATAAAAGTTTAGAAGAGAAAACTCTTGCTTTAATAGAAGAATATAATTCTTCTAAGAACGGTAACTTTTTGAGACCTAGTGGAATTTTCCCTGGAATACGCATTGAATACGCAACTCAAGAAAAAAACGAATTAGAATTAGAAAAGGCTCAAAAAGAATTTACTTTATTTGCTGAATATTTAAAAAACAGGTATTTTAATCAGTAATCTTGATTCTTCCCTTTAACTTCTATATTCTACTTACATATGGCAGGACATAATAAATGGTCAAAAATTAAACGACAAAAAGAAAAAACTGATGGACAAAAGTCTAAAATTTTTAGTAAATTCGTCCGTCTCATTACTTCTGAAATTAAAAAAGCAAACGGAGTAGCTACTTCTCCAGGAGTGCGAGCAGTGATTGAAAAAGCAAAATCAGAAAACGTCCCAAACGATATTATCGATCGTGCGATCAAAAAATCTTCTGAACCTTCAGAAGCACTCGAATCAATCACCTACGAAGCATATGGTCCCGGTGGTTGTGGTCTTGTTATTGAAGCTCTTACCTCAAACCGAAACAAAGCAGCTCAAGAAGTAAAATTTATTCTTTCTAAACATGGTTTTTCTCTCGCAGGGATTGGCTCCGTTACCTGGGCATTTACTCGAAACCCAGATATGAGCTGGAGTCCATCAACCACAATCCCCCTCTCAGATGAAGATGGTGAGCTTCTTGGAAAAATTTTGGATGAGTTTGATGAGAATGATGAGGTGCAAGAAGTATATACTAATGCTGAATAGGAAGCAGGATTAAAGATTAATGATTAAGGAATGGAAAAATGCATTATTCTTTAATCCTTAATCTTTCACCATTAATCTAGTATCATGTACTTATGATACTGCTCGCTATTGACCCTGGTTTTGAACGACTTGGTTTAGCAATACTCGAAAAAGAAGGTCGTGGCAAAGAGACTTTGCTTTTTTCTGAATGCTTCAAAACTTCAGCAAAACTTCCCCACCACGAAAGACTTCGTCTTATTGGAAATAAAATAAAGGATGTTATTGAGGAATACAAACCAACAACACTCGCAACAGAAAAACTTTTTCTCACCTCAAACCAAAAAACTGTGATCCCTGTAGCTGAAGCTCGAGGAGTAATTCTTTTTATTGCAGGTACATACAATCTAAACGTGTTTGAATACAGCCCACCAGAAATCAAAGTAGCTGTCACTGGATACGGAAGAAGTGATAAACAACAAATTATGGAGATGATCCCCCGCCTTATTACTCTTCAAAAACCCATCACCTCTGACGATGAATTTGATGCGATTGCTATCGGACTTACTCATTATGCCATCCAACGATAATCATCTTTTCTTTTGTTTTTTTCCTTATATTTACTCTACGGAAACATATCCACATAGTGAGTGTTTGCAAAATATCCCATATCTGATACAAATATGTGGACTTGTATCAAAAATTGATTGAGTACAAGGTATATCTTTTAATATTTATATTTAAAAAAGTATGGTTACCAACGACGATGAAGTAAAAGATCCTTTAGAAGCAATGGATGAGGCAGACGGAGACGACGGTGAGATAGACCCTGACAAACTTGGTCCTGGTCTTCATATTGAAGGAGAGGAAGATGAAGTAGAGGTGGATGTGGATGGTGATGCACCGACAGATATAGACGACCCTCTTATGTTTGACCCGCTTCTTATAGACAAACTTCCAAAAAAGGAAAAGAAAGAAGGTGAAGAAGAGGAAGAGTTTCCAGAAGACGAGGTAGATGAAGATGTAGAACTTGAAGACGAAGAATTTGTTGACGGAGAAGAGTGGTAGAAGATAGTCAACAGTAGACAGTTATAAGTCACACGTTAAGAAAAAACACCGTTAGGTGTTTTTTCTTATTTACTATTAGTTGTAATCTGATGACGTGTAGCCATCTCTTATCTCAACTTACACTACTTTAACGAATCTACGTTTTCCTATTTTATAGACTCCTGCGACCGCAACAGTATTTGGATCGGTTATTTTATCCCCTGTAGTCATTTCACTTACAGCACCGGCTTCTACTAATCTTCGAAATTCTCCTTTTGACTCAACGAGATTATTTTCAACCACCAAATCAATCCATGTTTTACCCCTACTTACTTCTTTTATATCTTCCGGTATTTCTCCTTTTGAAAAAGTGTTTTCAAAATTACTCTGAGCACCTTCCGCTTCTTCCTTAGAATACAGTTGTGTAACAATTTCACATCCAACACGTTTTTTAAGAGCAAAAGCTTGTTTATTTATATCAAAAGAATCAATTTCTTCATTTGGTACATCGGTTAAAAGTTTAAAAAGCGGTATAATCGTGTCATCACTTAAAGACATTATTTTACCAAAAATATCATTTGGAGTATCTGTAAGTCCAATTACATTACCTTCACTTTTACCTATTTTTACACCATTCGATCCAGTAAGTAGTGGTGTGGTCATAACAAACTTTTCTTTATTCTTCATTACCTTCATAAGAGTTCTCCCTGTGAGCATATTAAATGTTTGATCTGATGCGCCAAGCTCCAAATCAACATCCATAGCAACCGAATCATATCCTTGTAGAAGTGGGTACAGGAATTCACGAAGATTAATTGATTCCCCTGCTTTTAAACGCTCTTGAAACATATCTCGCTCAATAAGCTGTTGAACGGAAAAGTTTTGTGCAATATTTAAAATATCCACAAGACCTAACTTATTAAGCCAATCACCGTTATATAAAACCTTTATCGGATTTTCACCATCAAAACGAACAATTTTTCCCGCTTGTTGTATATAATCTTTAGCATTCTGACGAAGTTCTTCTTGTGTAAAAAATTTTTCTCTTGTTTTTTTCTTACCACTTGGATCACCCGCTTGACCTGTACCGTCACCAATAAGGAAAATCACTTCATGCCCCAAATCTTGCCATTGTCTATGTTTTCGTAAACCGACCATATGTCCAATATGAAGCTGCGTACCTGTAGGATCAAAACCCTGATAGAGTTTCAATTTTTTACCAGAAAGTAGCACTTCTTTCAATGCTTCTTTTGTTGGATAAATTCTATCAACTCCTCGAGTTAACAACTCTTCTATTTTTTGCTCATCTGTATTTACTTTTGGTTTCTTTTGGAAAAACATATACATATGTTATACCATAAATAATGGTATAATTCTAAGAATTCTATTTTATATGAAAAAATACATTCACCATGGTGTTTCTTTGGCAAAAAAAACCCACCGAAAGGCGAAAATTATAGGAATGCGTAATATATTACTTGGTATAACCGCATTAGGAGTTATATTTCTCAGTATCATGCTTATTTGGGTGTCAACATTTAAACTCCCTACTCTTGAAGATTTCAAGGAACGAAAAACCACCCAATCAACAAAAATATACGATCGAACAGGAAAAGTGCTTTTGTATGACATTTTTCAAAATCAAAAAAGAACTGTTGTTTCTTTTGATGAAATATCTCCTTATGTTAAAGAAGCAACTATGGCGATTGAGGATCAAGATTTTTACACACACAATGGTATACGTCCTAAGGCATTTTTACGTGCAATTTTAGTAAACCTCACATCTTTTTCATATAGCCAAGGAGGTTCAACTATCACTCAACAAGTAATTAAAAAAACAGTTCTTTCAGATGACAAAACACCAACAAGAAAAATTAAAGAATGGATTCTTGCATTACGTCTCGAAAAAATACTTACGAAAGATGAGATTTTTGAACTTTATTTAAACGAAATCCCTTATGGTGGAAATTATTATGGTGTAGAAGAAGCAAGTCAGGCTTATTTTGGTAAAAAAGCATCTGATGTGACTATTGCCGAAGCTGCATATCTCGCGGCACTCCCTCAAGCACCAAGTTTCTTCTCTCCATATGGAAAAAACAAACAAGCACTCGATGAACGAAAAGATGTTGTATTACATGAAATGAAGCAGGTTGGATATATTACCGAAGAAGAATATCAGTCTGCAAAGAACGAACAGGTTGTTTTTCTTCCAAAAGAAGAAAAAGGTATTAAAGCACCTCATTTTGTAATGTTTGTAAAAGAATATTTAGTAAATACATATGGTGAAGATGTACTCGAAAACGGTGGGTTACGTGTTACCACTTCCCTTGATTACTCATTACAGAAAAAAGCGGAGGAAATTGTTTTAAAATACGCACGTATCAATGAAAAAAATGTGAAAGGTAAAAATGCGAGCTTTGTGGTTATAGATCCAAAAACAGGTGAGATTCTCACCATGGTTGGTTCTCGAGATTATTTCGACAAAGAAATTGATGGTCAATACAATATTGCAACAGCAAAAAGACAACCTGGTTCAACATTTAAACCTTTTATTTATGCAGAAAGTTTTAACAAAGGATATACTCCAGAAACAGTTCTTTTTAATACAGAGACTCAATTTTCTACCGCATGTGCTATTGATAGTATGAGTAGTACACCACCATGTTACTCACCTAAAAATTACAATGCAAAATACACTGGCCCTGTATCACTTCGTGATGCACTTGCCTCTTCTATGAACGTTCCTGCAGTAAAACTTCTCTATCTTGTTGGTGTACAAAATGCAATCAACCTTGCAAAAGCTATGGGAATTACATCCCTCAGTAATTCAAATCAATACGGACTTACACTTGTATTGGGAGGTGGTGAAGTATCCCTTCTTGATATGACTTCTGCATATGGGGTATTTGCTCACGATGGTGTTCGTGTACCTTACGCATCTATATTAAAAATAGAAGATTCAAAAGGAACATTGATTGAAGAACACACTCCTAAAAGCAATCTTGTACTAAATCCTGAAAGTGCTCGACGAGTTTCAGATATTCTTTCTGATAATATTGCTCGAACACCGCTCTTTGGTTCAAACTCATTAGTTTACTTTGGTGGACGTGATGTAGCAGCCAAAACTGGTACCACAAACGATAATAAAGATGCGTGGCTTATTGGATACACACCGTCTATTGTGGTGGGTGCATGGGCAGGAAATAATGAAAATACACCAATGGTTGGTATGTCTGGAACAATTATTGCTCCTATGTGGCGAGCACTCATGGATGAAGCATTAAAAGATAGACCAGTAGAGTCTTTTATTGATCCTGTAAAAGAAGATTCTTATGAAATAAAACCAATTATACGAGGAAAATGGCAAGGTGGTATTTCAACACTTACTTCAACAAACTCAACACCAATAACACAACAACCGAACGAATTTATTCCTTACGAATCAGTATCTGAAGTTCTTTCAGGTGGTATACATTCTGAGCTCCATTGGATTAATAAAGATGATCCACGAGGTCCTATTCCAATAAACCCTGAATCAGACCCTCAGTATAAATACTGGGAATACAGTGTTCAAAAGTGGCTTCAAGCAAACGGATACTCAACTCAATAAATATACGAACTAACGAATCGAAAACTTACAAATAACTACGAATGAATCCATTCGTAGTTATTCGTAAGTTCGTATGTTTATCTAATATCAGCTATTCCAAAATCTTTTAACTCTTCGAGGATTTGCTCCTTCTTCATAAATAAAGCCATTTTATATGCAGGATTCACTTTAAGAACAAGTATATCTTTCTGAATATCAATTAACTCCCCTGGGCAGGTATATCCTGTATATTTTTGAATAATATACTGAATTTCTTTCTTTTTTAACTCACTCGAGTCAAGTAAATTTGTAGCTCGTTTTAAAAATGAGGAAATATTAAACATATTTAATAGAGATAAGAGATTTGAGATAAGAGATAAGAGAGAAGAGAGAATTCAAATGCATTTTTCATGTCTCCTATCTCAAGTCACATATCTCTTGTATTTACTTATTCATTGGCATAACCAAATAAAGATACGAAGAATCACTTGAACCTTTTATTACCATCGGTTTACTTTGATCAACAAATGAAAGAGAGAGTGAATCTGAGTCTATAGACTGAAAACAATCATTTATATACTTATAGTTAAAACTCATCGTAATTTCATCACCTTTCACTACAGCATCAAGCGCATTCGTATTTTCACCAATATCTATATTTTTTGTTTTCACTTCAAACAACTTATCTTTTTGTGATGCTGTTATATACACCTGACTAAACTTATCTGTAAATATATTTGATATTTTTAATGCATTTATAACATCCTGTTTTAACACAATAACTTCTGTTTTTGTTTCAGTGGGAATAATCTTCTTATAATCAGGAAAGTTTCCATCTACAACACGAGAAATAAGGTAAATACCTTCATATTCAAAAGAAATTTGATTTTGATTGAATGAAATCACAACATCATCAGTTATATCTTCAAAAACTTTGATGATTTCTGGAATATTTTTAAACGGTATAAGGATAGAAGAAAACTCTTTATGTTTTTTAACCTTTATTTTCTTCTCTGCGAGTCTAAACGAGTCAGTAGCCACAAACACAACAAACTCTTCATCTGGATAGATATAGACGCTTGCAAGGGTTGGTTTAATGGTTGATTGAGATGAAGCATATGCAACAGATTTCAATCCTTTAATAAAGTCTTGAATTGGCATAGCAAAAGACACACTATCGGTAAGTTTAGGAATAATAGGAAAATCATCAGCCACAAAGGTTTTGATGGTTGTTTTTGTGTGCTCTGTAGATACTTTAAGATGAGACCCTTCTGTTTCTAATGATATATTTTTATCATTAAAAATACTTGTCACAAATGAAGATAGGATATTTCCAGGTACAGCTACAGTTCCAGGCTCTATCACCTTTACAGGAAGTGTAATATCGATACCGAGATCTAGATTTGTTGCAGAAATAGAAAGCGTTGATCCTTCAGCTTTCAGTAATACACATGAAAGTACCGGTAATGTACTTTGCCGACTTGTCATCTTTTCAGCTTTTACCAATGCTTTAGCAAGCTTTTCTTTTACGCATTCAATCTTCATAGTTGTATTCTACCTTTTAAAAGAATCTTATTACTATTAGGGGTGTGTATACGGGGAAAACCTATAAAATGGCTTACTATAGACGTTTTTAGTATAAACCCTTGTGGAAAACTGTGGGAAAACTGTGTATATCTCTGTGGATTATAAAGATATCTATACCCTGGTTACTTTATTGTACACACATAGGTAGAACTTATACCTCACTCATACACAGGGATATACAGACTTATCCACATACTTATACACACTATATTAGACAAGGATAGAACGCAACTGGTTTATTTCATTTGTTAGGTTTTGATCTTGCGCCATATCATTTTTAATCTTTTCACAAGAGTGCATTACGGTTGTATGATCACGTCCACCAAGCTTTTCCCCTATCGCAGGATATGAGATGTTAAATTCTTCACGGAGAATGTACATAATAATCTGACGAGGTTTAATAATCTCTTTTTTTCGTGTTTTTTCGTAAATTGAGTTTTCTTCGATATTGTAGAAATCTGCAACTGTTTTTACAATTTCTTTGGTTGATATGTTCTTTTTTGGTTTTGCACTTGTTTTTATGAAGTTTTTTACCTCATTAAGGCTTAATTCTTTGTCTTTGAGCTGAGATTGGCAGATAATCGAGTTCAGAACACCCTCAAGTTCACGAATATTGCCAGAAAGTGAATATGCAAGAAAATCAACAACTTCTTTAGAAAGTGGAAAATTATTTTGAGTTATTTTTGTACGAATGATAGCGGCTCGTGACTCTGAGTCAGGTGGTGGAATATCAACAATCATTCCAGCACTAAAACGAGATTTGAGACGATCTTCCAAATCTTGAATTAATGCAGGGTGTTTATCTGAAGAAAAGATAATTTGTTTATTATTGTCATATAAATGGTTAAACAAATGGAAAAGTTCTTCCTGCATACGCATTTTTCCAGAGAGGAACTGAATATCATCCATGATTAATACGTCGTATTTTCGATATTTTTCTTTGAAAAAGTTCGGTTTATTGAGTTGGAGTGCGTTTACGTATTCTTGGCCAAATTTTTCAGATGTCGTATAGAATATTTTGCGCTGACCATTTTTTAAATGATTCCCGATTGCTTGAATGAGGTGTGTTTTACCATGACCTGTATTTCCATAGATAAACAAAGGATTGTATACGATTCCTGGTTTTTTAATAACCGCCTGAGCCGCAGCGTGAGCAAGTTCATTGAAAGGGCCTACCACAAAAGACTCAAAGGTATATCGAGGGTTTAAATTATCATCTTTGTTTATATAGTAGTTATCAAGTGGAAGCTCTTTGTTAATTAGTTGTGTTTTTTCTTGAGCAAGCTTTAAGCGCATATCTTCTTTTGTAATAACATATTGAAGAGAATGAAATGAACTTGATATGTTTCGTAGTGATTTGAGGATAGTATTATGGAATTTTTGAGATAACCACTCTGATACAAAGTTGTTTGGTACAGAGAGGTACACACAACCATCCTCTATTTTTAAAATATATGTATCCTTAAACCAAGTGGTAAAGTTTGGTTTAGAAATAGATAACTCCATTTCAACAAGTACCGTATCCCAAATTTTTTTATTATCTAACTCCATGTTGTAGATATTATATAGGGTCAAAAGTTTTAGAACACTTGTTAAAGCCTCTCAATTATGTTAACGTTATGTTCATAAGATTAAATTTAATATTATGTCTCAGACTTACCAACCTAAAAAACGAAAACGAGCAAAAAAACACGGTTTTCTTTCTCGAACAAAAACTGCTGGTGGAAAGAAAACTCTCCTCCGACGACGACGAAAAGGACGAGTTGCACTTTCTACAGTAAAACAGAAAGTATCTATCAAAAAGAAGTAATATGCTTTCAAAAGCACGAAGAATAGATAAAACAACCTTCAAAACACTAACAGGAAGAGGTATGAGTTTTAACTCACCTCTCCTGTTTTTGTCTGTGTACCCACAAAAAACAAACACCCCAAGTCGTTTTGCTGTTCTTTGTTCAAAAAAAGTATCAACAAGAGCAGTTGATCGTAATAGACAAAGACGAAGAGTGTATAGAAGTGTTCAGCATATATATTCACATATAAAACCAGTTTTTTATGTTGTATGTACATTAAAAAAAGAAGCAAAAGACAGTACGTTTGATGAATTAGATACTACCATCAAAAAACTTATCACAGACGCTCGGTTAGTTGATTAAGTTTTTAAATGCATATACTATTAATCCACCATGATTTCATCATTTTTTAACACCGTCTTTTATCAACCGCTTTATAATGGACTTATCTATCTTATGGGTATACTTCCATTTTTTGATGCGGGAGTTATTGTTATTCTTTTTACAATAATTGTAAAACTTATTATGTTCCCTCTTTCGATTAAAGCAACAAAAGCTCAAATTGAAATGAAAGAAATAGAAAAAGATTTACAAAAAATAAAAGAACAATATCCAGATAAACAAATACAAACACAGAAAACTATTGAGTTGTATAAAGAAAAAAACATCAATCCATTTGCAGGTTTTTTTGTACTTCTTCTTCAGCTTCCGATTATTATTGCATTGTATCAAATATTTCTAAAATCAGGTCTTCCTACGATAAATATCGAACTACTCTACTCTTTTGTCTCTGCACCACTGTCTATTAAGATGAGTTTTCTTGGATTGATCGATATTGCAGGAAAAAGTGTTGTGCTTGCTTTGTTTGCAGGAGTTTCAACATATTTTCAAATCTCATACGCTACTCCTATAACAAATAAAGATGAGAGTGTGAAAAGTAAACCGTCAATGCAGGATGATGTAATGAAAATGATGCAAACACAAATGAAGTATGTGTTTCCTGTACTCGTAACATTTATTTCTTGGTCAGTTTCAGCAGCAGTTTCTATTTACTGGATTACGAGCAATGTGTTTACCATCGGACAAGAGCTTTACATAAGAAAACATATACGAAAAAGTTAATTAAAAAAAACGACATATGTCGTTTTTTTTAATTAATCTTAATTGTCCACAAACTTCCATCGATTTTACTTTGAATCAAAAGTAACGTATCGCTTTTATTTATAGAGATAGAAGATATATCAACAACTCTTCCATCAACATCTACAGGATTTACCAACTCTCGAGCGGTATTTTTTTCTATATCATATTCCCAAACAGTGTCAGAATAGGATACCTCCCCTTTGTACCACGCATATAGTGAATTAGAATTTAGTGTTGTTTGTGGAACTGCGCAGTATATAAATGCTTTGGTGTGTGCCCATACGCACTTTTCAGCAAATGTACTTGGAGAAAGTTCCTCTGAAACACCTGTGGTTGTATTTACAGTAAATAATCCAGTTGTATTTGAATACAAAATATAATTCTTGTTTATATACGGCAGTGTTGTGAGATTTTTGTGGTTTGATACAAGTATTTTTTTTGCTGAAGTGTTCGTATCAACATCAAATAATATGCCATAGGCAGAAGAATGAGGTTTTGTTTGTAATCCAATATGTGTGTCTGAAGTATATTGAGGAATAAGTTCTCGTAGAGGTGATGTCCATATAAGTTTTTTGTTTGTCCCACTAGGAGTTGATATGTACCCCTCACTTCCATTTTGTGTAGTCTCTAGTGTAAATACGGTTTTTCCGTTTGGAGATACATCAAAAGACATAATTTTTTTAGAAAGAATTGTCCCCGTAACTGTTTGTTCTGTAGAAGTACTTATTATTTTTCCATAAAGTGTTTCGAGAGAACTATCATCTTTTATGTATTGAGTGATAAAACCAGATCCGTTTTCAGTAAATTTTGCTGTGTATAATTGAGGTATTGTTGTGTTTGAAATACGAGAAACTGTATTTTCAAATGTAGGAACATCATAAATATGACCAGTTGCCTTCTCTATATAACGAACAATGTCCCCTCTTTGTGTTTCTATAAAAACACTTCCTGCTACTGGTTCATTTGATATTAAACGCATTACTTGAGTAACATTGCCCACGACTGGTTCATCAGGGGTAATCTCTGTAGTTGTTGCAAATGGTAGCTCAGATACTACCGTTGGGTTGTTTCCAAAAGGAAATAGATTGCCGAAAAAAGGTTTTTTATTTGTTCCAGTAGTATCGTTTGTTGAAATAATAAAATAATACCCAAGAAGTGCACATGCAAGTGCAATGAGTACATATGCGCTTATTTTAAGGATTTTTTTTATCATAATTATTTAAATTGAACGTGCCAATGGTCTCCTGTGGATGAATGTGATGCATTACCACCAGCTTTCTCAAAGGTGAATACTACCTCTCGACCATTGATGATTTTTGAAACCCTGTCTCTTTCTTGAGGGTTTGGTTTTCCGAGGTATGAGTCTAGTTTTGTTGAAGGGTTGAGATCGACAACAGATAAACCTGGGCCATGTTCGGTATTAACTCCACCATTATGAGGGAGTGTTTCTGTACCTCCTGTTATCATTAAATTACATTGACACTCTTTATTTAATGTAAGTATGCCTGTAATAGCAACTTCAGGTAAAGCGGTTAAAGAAGTACAACCTGTGCGTTGAGTTGGTGTACAAGGGTTTGTTCTGTTGATTGATATACCTGTATTGTTTATTAATCTATCACGCACTACCTTATCTCCTGCAGGATCAGGGTTAGTTGTAAATGTGGTTCGCATACCACCATTACCACCTGAAACCATTGGTGTTTGAGAGTTTATGCGAGGAGTACTAATATCAAGAGATAAGCCACCTTCTGGAAGTATTTTTGGGTTTATTGTGTATACAATTGCATATGCAGAAATAATAAGAAGTAAACCACCAAGAATCTCAAATAATTTTCCTTTAGATTCCATTTTCAAAGAAGCACTGTCTGAGATAGCATACTGGAAGCCATAATATGCAATATAAAGCATAGCAATAATTGCTCCAATACTAATTATTACACCAAGAAAACCGTTTAAATAAGAATTTATATCGGCGGTACATTTTTCATCTGCACCACTCCCTGTACAGGTTTTTGTTGTGCCAGGTATAGGGGCAAGCACAGTGTATTCTCCAGTGATTGGTGCGGTAGTTGGAGGTGTTTGTGCGTACACAAAAGTGCCAATAAGAGTGGCGCATATAAGAAATGATGTATAAAAAATTTTTTTCATAAATTATTCAGACCGGTCTTTTAGAAAATCAATGGCGAGCTGGTATGATGCAAATTGTAATAATTTGGAATCGTTATTTATAGTGATACCTATATTTGATAAACCAAACACATCCCCTACTTTTCTGAAAACTCGTGTTTGTGTATTTTGTCCATCAGAAATGGTGTTGCCATTAATAGACCAGTTGTATGAAATATTTCCTGATCCGATATCTATAGTACTAAAAAAATAAGGTACAGCGGTGAGAGTTACTTCTTTTCCTGCAAGCGAAAATGTCTCCTTTATTGTTTTGTTGTACTCTACTCCGTACAACGGATCAGTTGCATACATTACTATTTCAGGTTCGACAGGTTGTACATCAATTGTATTAAATGCAGTAATACCTGTATTTGGATCATTTACTTCAACATCGATAGAAAGCGGACGAGAAATGACTGATCCTGTTATTGGAAGAGTGTATTTACCGTATCCGTTTTGATCACCAAGTATCGTTCCGTTTTTGCTCCAGGTATATACAAGATTTTCTTTAGGAACTTCTTTTCCGTTTACTACGATACGAGGAATAGCTGTAAATAATATATTACTTTGATGTGAAAACAATGCTTTGCCTTTAAAAAAAGGAGGAGTGTATGTCTTTGCTTCCCATAAGATACTCACTGATGTGGGTAATATAGTAATATTTTTTGTAAATACTTCCGTACCAGTATCTACTTGTACTCGAACTTTTGTTTCTGAACCTAACATTCCAGCTTGAGTTGATATTGTCTTTATACCTACTCCTTGTTGCACAAGTTTGTTGTTTACATACCAACTTATTTTTGATGAATTGAGATTGAGAGAATATGATTCAATTGTTATTTGTACAGATTGATTTGGTTTAGGGTTTGAGGGTAAAAGTCCAACTGATATATCACTGGATTCATTAAATTGAGCAAGCACAAAAAAAGGAGAAACTGGTAAAAATATACCAAAAATAATTAAAAAAATTATAGTTTTAAAAAAAGAAATTTTTAAAAAACGAGATATCATAATAAACCTATTTTATCATAAACTGTATAGAAAAGAGGCAGAGGTTGTTAACAGTAAAGGTTACGAAGATGTTTTTGTTGTTTGTATAATTCTCCACACTATTCCATACCAACCAGGTAATGCATCAACAACTGGTATCGCTTCAAGTACACCACCAAATATAAACGTAAGCATTCTTTGCCATGTAAGCAAAGATACATTATGTATCTTAAACCAAAACCAAAATAAAATCGCTGCAAATATACTCACAAAAGGGTTAAGGATAGCACCTACTCCCGTAAGAGTGATTAGTGCTTGTAATCCGTCGATAAAACCAGCAGTTGCCAACATCCATGTCACTGTATTGGGAGGTATATTTGTGGGAGGAGTGTGTTCTTGGTTGGTGTTGTTTGGTTTATATCTGTTTTGTTCGCGTATTTGTTCGAGTTCAGTATCCATATATAGATAATGGTATAGAAGTTACGTGGTTGAGTAAAGTTTGAACATTACGAAGGGATATGAGAAAAAAGTGGGTGTATTTTTCATATCTCAAATCTCTTGCCTCGTATCTCAAGAAGAAAGTAAGTCGTTTTTTGCTTTTTTGATAGCAAGGATTTGAGATGGATCTGAGGTGATGATCTGGTCTTCAGTATATGAAGCAATAATCTTGATTGCTACGTGTTTGAGTCCTGCAAAGAAGATTCCCTCCCCCACATCAGACTCAAGGAGTAGATATTTTTCTTCATCGGTGAGGTTAAATGTTTGTTGGAGCTTATCCATTGAAGTTGGTGACTGTTTGAGAAGTATTTGTATAGAAGAGTTTGTAATAATCGGCATTCCGTACGGAGATTTGAGGAAGTCATCCACATCTTGAGTGATTGTTGCTAGTCCGAGGAAGTATTTTCGTCCTCGTTTTGCCAACGACAAAAGGAATGAAGCTGTGTCTTCAGATTTCATCATCCACCATGCTTCGTCGATTACAAGAAGACGTTTTTTCAGTTCTTTTCTGATTGCAGCCCAGATATAATGCATAATAATATACATTGCAATTGGTTTAAGTTCGTCTTCCATGTCTCGTACTGAGAAGACAATAAACTTTTTATTGATATCAATATTGGTTGGTCGGTTGATAAAACCAGCCCACGTACCTTTAGTGTATTTTGTGAGACGTTGGGCAAGGGATTCCCCTCCTTCCATACCAGAGAGCACCATTTCAAAATCAGAAAGAAGGGGTGGCTCGATGTTTTTGAAGTCTGAGTCCGGGGTTATGTCCTTAAGAGCGTATGTTTCGGTGATAGCTCGGTCTACAATCGCATCTTCTTCTGGAGTGAGTCCTCCAAGCATAATACGGAAAAGTCCTACCAAGTTTATAATATTACTTCGAAGAATACTTGCAGCGGATTCGTCTTCACCAGGTATAGGGAGATCAAAAGGATTTATATGATGTTCTGAGTTTAGTGATATTTTAAAGTATCTTCCTCCGACTGCTTCAGCCATGTATTCGTATTCATTTTCAGGGTCGATCACCATTACTGATGTATCAAACATAAGTGTACGAAGGATTTCAAGTTTTGTTGCATACGATTTACCTGAACCAGATTTTGCAAAAGTGATTGAGTTGTAGTTTTCAAGTGAAAAACGATCAAAAAGCACAAGTGATGAGTTGTGTCGGTTAATCCCGTACAAAATACCTTTATCTGAGGTAAGGTCGAAAGATATGAAAGGAAATAAGCTTGAGAGTGGAGAAGAATTTAGTTTACTATGAACCTCAAGCTGATCAGTTCCTAAAGGAAGTACTGTTTTAAACGCCTGTTCTTGTTGGAAGAGAGCTGGTTTTACATATACAAGCTTTGATTCAAGAATAGATTTTATTTCTGATTCCATCTTATCAAGTTCAGCTTCATTATCTCCATACATAGTGATATATAAACCAACGTCAAAAAGTTTTTCTTGTGCTTGTTGAAGTTGGTCACGGAGATTTTCAAGATCTTGATATGCAGTATCAAGCATCGGGTTTCGCACTTGTCCCCTACTCTCACGTTCCATAATTTGACTTTGTACCTCAGCTACTTTTTTTTGAAATGTACGAAGCACATCGGATGTTTCAATAGGGTGTACAAAAATAGCAATATCAAATACTTTATCGAGGTTAATGATTGGAGAAAACCAGTTTTCTCCAAGAAATCGAGGGTAAGAGATTACAAAAAAACTACGAAGTACCTTTTCCCCAAGATTGATTTCTTTTGGTGAAATTTTTAACGCACTTGGTGCGATAATATCCTGCAGTTCAAGTGTACCTGCTTGGTAAATTTCCTGAGGGATGATAGAAGATATTGATGGCTCCTCTTTTTTTTGTAAAAAATCAAATAGTCCCATGGTATTAATGTAAAATGCAAATATCAAAAATCAAAATATTTGAATCCAAGTGCTTTATTGATCGTGTATTATTTTTTTTCATTTTGATCTTTGATTTTTAAATTTGTATCGGCTTCTCTGTTTCTCCTGGATTAAATATTTTATAAAATAATTCTACTACTTCTTCTGTTCCAAGACGTGCCACTCTGATCCCGCAACGTACAAGTCCCTGTTCCACGATCGCCATTCTTTGTTCGAGTTGAGTCTTATTTTCTTCAAAATTTACCATACGTTTTTTTACATCATCATCTGTGTCTTTCTTACCAAAAAAACTTGTAGGATTTATACCTTTTCCTTGAATCAGTGCGGGAGTATATGGAACAACCACAAAGAAACTTTTTGTCATAATATTGGTCGACTCCGTAAATTTTTTAATAAATTCAATATATTCTTGAGTTTGGATTTTCATCAAATCATTCATTTGTTCTTTATACCGACCCTCAAGAAGAGCAATATATGGTCTAATATCAAGTCTTCGTGACTGAATAAAGATTTGAAGTGGAAAATCAAGGGAGTTAAGAAAATCTTGAAATTGGTATAAAATACCTTTTCGCTCATCTTCTGATTTAAGAGAAAAGTTTAAAGAAGATGCGAGAAGTACTGCACGCATAGAATTATCTTTGAGGAGTACTACCCCATCACGTATTTCTTTAATAGGTACAAAATCTTGAGTTGCTTTAGAAGGAATAGCCATAAGAATAGTATACCAGATTGATCAATGATTAAGGTAGTAGGAATTAATGAATAAGAATTATTCTTTAATCTTTTTACTTTAATCTACTTTCTTCCCGAGTAACTGGGTTTTGATTTTCTTTAATATCTAAACTCCATGTAAGCTCTTTAAGTTTACTGTCAGATAAACGAGGTACATATACCTGAGCAGGATTTTTATCAGCAGTATTTTGTTTTTCAACAACCTGCTCCTTTTTTTTCCAAATATATAGTTTTTCTCCCAAGTAATACTGCACACCTGATTCGAGAAGGTCGATAAAAGGCTTGTTATTGTACTTAAAAAACGCGAGAGCCATACCTAGTGAACCAACACATGCAATCACAATAATCGCTACAATAAGGGGAAGAAAACGATATGCAATAATTGACATACCTACTGAGCCAGCGAGATACAAAAACTGCTTAAGTGTCAGTGGTCCTACGATTTTATCTTCTATTTCAATAAATTGGGGTACTTGGAATCTCATAAATATAATGGTGAGTCGTATAAATATCGATTATTCAACTGGTTCTCGGTATGGGTCGACAGTGTATGATTGTGGTGTACGTGCTTGTGTAGATATGGTGCTTGGTTGACTTAGTTTTTTACTAATAAATGTTGGAGTGGTGTTTGTAGGCTCTGGTTTTGGAAGAGTGGTTGGTTCTGTGACGGTAGTCTCGATGGTTTCTGGTTTTGCAAAAAAGTCTGCAACAGTGTCTCGTAGTGGTCGTTGTTGAGTTTTTGCAAATAAAGGTTCTGAATCCACTGGAGGAAGTGGATGATCTTCGATTATTTCGCCTGGAAGGTTTGGTGGAGGAGTATCGAGGGTGTTGATCGGTGGTTTAGATGCTATGTTGCGTGTGGGTTGCTCTGCTTTTTCTGTGTATAGTTTATATATCCAAGAAAATACACGCTCCCCCACTTCCTCAGCGAGTTGCTCAGCAAGTATTGTAGAAACACCGAGTTCGTTTTCGATATTCTCCACAATCTCTTCTTCTGGATTTATTGCAACAAGCACAAGTAATACCTCGATAAATAACGCACACTTTTGTTCGTTAGTGAGTGAATACTTCAAAGCAAGCTCTTCTATTTTTGGCTCCCAGTTTGTTTGAGTAACAACCTCACGTATATGTGAAGGGAGTGTTTTGAGCGATTCTTTTATTTCTTGAAGTGCTTCTTCCATGGTAATTAATTAAGGTGTTGAAGGTGGAGGAGGTGTGGGAGTAGGAGGGTTTTGTGCAGGGTCTGCTGGTTTGTTTGTTTGCGCATCTTTTTCGGCTTGTTTCTTTTCATCTTCAGCCATCTTTTTTATAAGTTTTAGCATTTTAGCATCATCAGTTTCTTCTTTTGTAAGTTTACGCACAGCATCAGCTCTTTTCTTACTGAAATTTCGATCAATACGAAAATTTGGAAGTCCGCTAAATAAACCAGTTTTTCTTTTTACACGTTCTGCGTACGCAAGAATATTTTTAGCAGAAGTGCTTGCAACTGCTTTTTTACGTTCTGCTTTATTTTCACTTCTTCCCCCTGCATCTGCAATAATTTTTTCATATTCAGGGGAAATCCAGGTACCATTTTCAATCTCTTTGGCCTCGAGTTGTAGAGCAAGAACATCTTTATTGATTTTATTAAGTTCCTCCTTCTTTTCTTGAAGAATGGTACTTGCATCTGTAAGAGCATCGGTTAAAGTTTTCAACTGAGCTTCTTCTTTTTGGAGGTTTGCAGTGTAAATTTCAACAGTAGCCGAGTCGCCTGTTTGAGATGCCATCAAAATCATTTCGTGAGAACGCTGAATATCTTCCTCAACTTTTCTTTTTTCTGCCTCAAACTTCTCTTTTCCTTCTGTTAGTTTATCGATAACTTCTTTAACTTTCTTAACTTCACTTTTAACCTTATCCTGCTCTTCTTCAATGAGTGTGTTAAGAATAAGTTTTCTTGAATCTCGTTTGTTGGTTTCTATACTCGGATCATTTTGAATTGATTTTTCATATTCAGCTAGAGATTGTTTGTCCTCTGGAACTTTAAATTGGTCGGCACGTTTTTTATCTTTTTCAATCTGTGCTTTCAATGTATCTTCAACATATCCTCGATACCCTTTAGTATTAATTGCTTTACCAAAATTAGCAATTGTTCCTAAACCAGTAACATCTTTACTTGCTAGTTCCATCACTTTAGTATTTCGTGCATCGAAAGAAGATGAAGCAAGTCTATTTCCAGCACTGAGTTTTAGACGAGCGCCAATATCTCCTCGACTTGCACGTTCTTTTAGGTCCCTATCTTCAGTGACACTTTGACCCCAGCGTCCAAGGGTTGACCTTCCGAGCATAGAAGCCCCTCCAAAAATCGCACTTCCCAAATAACCTGTTCCTTTATCGAGTATTTTTGTACTGATTATACCTCCACTTGTTGCTTGTTTTTTTGCTTCAATAACTGATGTAACAAGAAGTCCGATAAGTATAATAAAGTTAATAATCACTGATATCGTATCTTTATTTGGATTCATTAAAGCATACCCCAAGGTGTAATCTGAAGAACCAAGACCCCCAGGGCCCATGAGTCGTAAAACAAGCCATGAGTAAAACATATATAATGGTCCAAAAAGAGCTTGACCAGAAAGTGTGCCCCAGTATTTTGATTTCAGATTATCTAAACCAGGAAGAGCTATAAAAAGGAATGCCACTGGTGACATAATAAGGAGTATGATGAATGCAACAAAACGAATGATAAAGAATACGCTTACAGCCATAAAAATAAAAATGGTAATAAGCATAAATACAATACTGCCAAGGTAGATAATCACCATGTTTCCATTTTCTCCAAACGTAAAGTTTGTAGCTTGAGAAAACCCTGAGGGGTCGAAAGCACCAGTGATACCAAGAGGTTTCATAAAAGCTCCTGAAAAACCAAAATTGTACTTTCCAGCAAACTCACCCCCTTCTGCTGTCCCTCCTGCTGCGCTAATTGAATTATAAAAACCAAGAGTAACGACGTTTGATGCGTCAATAATAACTTTAGTAAACAACAGACTAAAGTTTATAAGTATTGCAGTGGTAATGATACCTGCGATGATTTTCTTTACACCCGCATCACCGAGTCCAAGTACCATACGAATACCGTGGTACAAGAGGATAAAAATAAAAGACATGTTTACAAGATCCCTGATAATCCTCCACACATCATTGATGGCGGTAACTTTTTCGATTTCTTTAGACATGTTTACTACCGTACGCACCATCACTTCATCGAGTAAAAGTCCAGCCATCCCGAGTAGTGCGGCAGCAATCTTCATGATGAAAAAGAGTGGTACGCGCAAAAATGCTCCTTGTATATCAAACAATCCACTTATCGCACCACCAACAACCCCACTTACTGAGAGATTTGTACTGGGTAATTTAGTATCTGCTTGAGTTGAAGGTGTACCCTGTGGACCTTCTTGTGCCATGACAGAAACAGGAATCACACTTAGTGTTATAAGTGTGATAAAACCAAATGTTATAAGGATTTTTTGTGCGACAGATTTCATAATTATGGTGCAGATTCGGTGTCTATAGGAGAAACTGTCCTGCCACAAGTATCGGTACCAGGAATTCCTCCAGGTATATTGTTTGCTTCATTATTTTCTCGACAGAAACGTTCTTGGTCTTGAGCTGCGCGTATTCTCACCTCTTCTTCTGATGGAGGGGTGTATATTCCAGTAGTGTCTCCACCATTAAGTGCTGATTGGAACTGGGTCGGTATTGTTGCGTTTATTGCATTTTTTTCAGCTTCATACGCCGTTTGTGTTGAAGATTCCTGCACTTGTTCTAAAAGACTTTTTGTCTGACCAGGTTGTTTTTTACTCAAACCTCGCAGACCACCTTTAATACTATTAAACGTTTGTTCAATCATTTGAGTCATAAGAGCATTTACTACTTGGTTGATTGAGTTTGTGAGTTCAAGAGTTGTTTCTGTGCTGTTGAGAGATTTTGTTAGTTTTTCTGAAATAACACTACCAGGAGTAACGGTTTTTTTAGCCACTGTACAATCATTTGATGATAGACCACCAAGTTCTGAGCTTGCAGTATAGTTTCCATTGTCGTCTAAATACGAAGGATCAACAACTTCACAAGTAAAACTACTACCACAACGAAGGCCGGCTCCACATACAGCACCTCCTTCAAGTTCACATGCATCACCAGGTTTACCAACAACTTGTCCTCTATTTGCAGCAACTTCCCCCCTTGTTTTACCTTCTGGACACACTTCAAAATCTAAAAATCCCTTACCACGGTTGAGTTGTCTATCGTATTTTGTATTTTGCGCAGTGATTTGAAGAGAAAGTTGTCTTGATGCTTCGAGATATGCACCATATGGGTTATTTTGGTTTTCTTGAGTCATTGTAAACCAAGCTTCCCATCCACCTTGGGTAAAATCTCTGGTGAAATTTTCAAAATTTGCACCAATTCTACTAAATGTACATTGAGATTGGAACTGATCTTCTTGAAGATAACTTTTTACGAGCGCAAGACGTACTTGAGGTTGAAATGCTGTACATAAACCATTTAGAGGTGAATTTGCATCAAGAAAATATCGAGAAGCGGTTTGATCTCCTACATCAAGGAAAAATTGTCCCGGATCAGTTACAAAAGCAGGGTTTCCATTAAAACCAGTATTGATCCAGTTTACAGTTTGTGCAGTTAGTTTACGAAGAATAGCTCGAGCAAAGGCGGTGGCTACAGTGTCAAGTACGTATGTTTTAAGAAAATTTGATACATCAGTCGAAGCACTTATTGTGGTTTCTGCCGCAGTTGTAATACCTGTAAACATAGATGTTGTACTTTGAATCACGTTCGCAAAGTTCCACGTTGGCCACGCAGCGTGAGCTTTTTTAGGAGGTAGTGTAAAAAAAATAACCGGGACAACAAGAAGAGTAATCAAAAAACTTGACAAAGTTTTTTTAGATAAAAATGGTATTTTCATAGAAGTATATCTTCTATTATATAAGATAGTGCAACTCTTTGATAGGATAAAAATACGTTTCTGTTGAAAAGTGTATGTTAGTTATTTTCAAAATACTTCTGAATACTTTCAAAACCAATCTTAAGCATAAGTGCATCTTTTTGAAAATGAGCATATCCGATATATCCACGCATTGGATCGTCAAGTACAAGACGCATTTCAGTAAGGTCGGTGTACACTGCAGAAACTGCATTTAAATAAATCATATGGTCAGGTACAAGGTCTTTTGGTACAGGTATTTTTAAAGTTTCCGTAAGGATATTTTTATATGATTGAATAATTACATCAAGTTTTTTGATATCCTGAGTGTTTTGAGTTTCAATTGCTTTAGTTATTATTTGAAGCTCATTTTCATTTGATTGTGGAGGGTTTGCTTTAAGTATTGCTATAAATTTTTCAATATATAACGTTTGAGATTCAATTGTTACTGGAACTACTTTAATGTCTTTAACACCATATTCTTTCACAGCTAGTTCAACAGGTACATTCTGCATAACAGACTCTGCTATTTCAAGAGCTTTTTCAGGGGTTACCTCTTGCCCACCTTTTTTTGCGAGTAAATATTGCCCAAAGAAGTTTTTTGATACTTGGGCAGTTAAAGTAGCATCTTCTGTTCCTAAAGAGGGTGTATTAATAGGATTAATTTCTGTACTAGCTTTATCATTTGGCCCAGCTTTTTTAGGGTCTCTTTGTTGTGCAACCTCGTCTCCATCTGTAGTACCATCTCCGTCGGTGTCTGTGTTGTGTGAATTTGTACCAATAATGCCCTCTTCCCAATCTTTAAGCCCGTCATTATCGGAATCTGATGTTGGTATGGTATCTATTATGCTTAATACTTGTTCAATATCTTGATTATCTTTAATAGGAGCATCTTTGTTTTTTGATAGTAGAAATACTGAACCAAGGATCCCAATACAAATAATAAGAGTTACCAACACTTTTTGATGTGTCATAGTGTTTTTAGTATAACACAGTGGTATAATCAACAGTAATTATTATTCACAGAAATTATGAAAAAAATACTTCTTTTTAGTTTTTTAGTGGTATGGATGTTTGCACCATCTTTATCTAATGCACAAAGTACAACAGGGACTTGTACAGGTGAGATACGTACAGATCCAGTAGCAGCGCAAGATTGTGTTAATAAGGCCGTAGCTCAAGGAGAGGCGCTTGGGTATGATATGAGTTGTAAGGTAGAACAATTACCTCTTGGAGGTTTCACCGATCCTACGTCAGGGAAAGATTATATTCTTAATGGAGTGTGTACAGTCAATGGTTCTACGGGACATGGTGCATATTTACTTGCCGGGTTTACAGCTGCACCAGGTTCAAATGCTATTATCCAGAGTGTAAATCCTGGTTGGGATATTTTAAAAACAGAACTTGCCTATGGAAAAGCGTTTGCTCAGTGTGGAGGTAAAGCACCGTATTATGTAAATGGTGGATACACATGTACTGCTCCAGAAGGTGCTCTTCCTGTGCCAGTATCTTCTGTTGGTTCAACAAAAACAGCAAATGGTTCACTTTCAACAGCATCAGCGGTACAAGAAGTTCTTCGTTCTATCTTTAGTGCAAACCAAGCACTTTTTCAAAATATTTTATCTAAGTATGATAGATATGCCCAGACAATGTTGAATCCAGGTGCTCCTACTTCTAATACTACAAACACAACCTCAAACTCTCAATGTTACTCTTTTGCTAACAACCTATCTTTTGGTAATTCTGGAAATGATGTGTTTGCATTGAGTTATGCGCTTAAGCAGGGTGGGTTTTTAAATCAAACTACATCAACATTTGACTCTACAGTAATGACTGCAGTGAAAAGATTCCAGGAGGCACATGCAACTGAAATACTCAGTATTCTCGGACTTACTCAAGGTACTGGTGTAGTGGGAGAAAAAACTCGAGCATATCTAAATTCAGCATGTATTGTACCTGCTTCAGCAATAGTAACCATCACACCAACTCCAACCTCATCATGTTCTGCTCCACGATCAGGTATGAAGAATGGTAAATACGTATATATGTTTAAGAAAAACAGTGATAACACATGGACTGTTACGTTAAACAATCTTGCGTACAGCACTCCGAGTGATCCGTATTATGTTCCCCCACTTTTCTCATTTACAGCAACAAATGCACTTGATCTCAATCGGCAAAATCAAGGAAAGTTTAATTATTTGCAGGCTCTTCCAGGAACAGCAGGTGGAAATACGGAGTATGCAAACCTTTTCGGATCATTTAATAATGCATACTATGATTGGGATTTGTTGACAAAACCTTGTAATTAATACTGTTGGAGAATAAGAGAAAGGTTGATCCATGTAGAAACATCAAGGTCTTCTCCTCGTACATCTTCAGATAAAGAAAGTTCTGCAAAGGCACGTGAAAGCGTGTCTTTTGTGTATAAGTCCTTCAGATTTGAAATAAGAATTTTTCGTTTATGTGCAAGACCTGTTTTCACCACAGTAAAAAAATGTTCAGGTGATACTGCACCAAGTTTTGTTTGTGAAATATTCGCAATATGAATAATGGCAGAATCAACATTTGGTATTGGAAAAAATGACCCTTTTTTTACTACCGATATAAGAGATGGTGTGCCAAACGCTTTTACTGAAAGCGACAGGACACTCTCTTTTTTATCACGAGCAACGATACGCTCCGCAACTTCTTTTTGAACAAGCAATGTCATGCTTTTTGGTTGGTGGTTGTGTTCCAAAAAGAGACGCATTATTTCCCCTGTAATGTAGTACGGAATATTTGCAACCACTTTGTACGGTCTGCACATTTGGCGCACTTCTTTGTTGCTCGTTTGCGTTTGTTCCCGCAATGTACTACTAAGTACATTTTGGTCACAATCCACACTCGCGCCTCGAATTGCATCCAAATCTGAAGACCCTAATATTTTCTCAACATCTATTGTTAGTACGTCTCCATTAATTATCGTGAGTTGGCCAGTTTTGATTTCATCTGTAAATGTTTCAGTGAGAAGTGGTATCATCCTGTCATCTTTTTCTACGACAATCACAATAGCGCCAGTCTTAAGAAGTGCTTTAGTAAGTACTCCTTTTCCAGGTCCAATTTCAATCACCGTCTCTCCTTTTTGTGCACCTGAAGCGGTGACCATATGATGTACCGCTGCTTCTGAGGTGAGGAAATGTTGCCCGAGTGACTTTTTAGCTTTCATAAGTTTAATCTAACACAGCATACATAGCTTGGCGAATAAGTTTTTGAGAGTTCTTAATCTGAGAAAATTTCTAGGTAGACTAGAAATCAATACTAAAATACTTCCCACCTGCATTACCCATAGGCCCCAGCATACTTTTCTTTTCATGATCAAGAAAATCTTCATTGATATCTCCGATAAAGTGGGACGGTATATTGATCTGTTTGTTTCCAAAAATAGTTCGCATCTGTGCAAGAGTAAGATAAAGTTTTTTGCGTGCACGTGTTATTGCCACATAAAACAATCGACGTTCTTCCTCACTATCCTCGCCCTCTTTTTTCTTTTCACCGAGTCGTTGGTGAGGAAACAAACCTTCTTCCATACCTGAAATAAACACAGTATCAAACTCAAGCCCTTTGGATGAATGGACGGTCATAAGCTTGACTCCAGAAGTTTCTTTTTTTAGAGAGTCTTGGTCTGATACAAGAGCGGCATCGGTGAGTAATTGCTCAATTCCTTCTTCAGGCAAAAGTTCATCATACCCTGTTGCGAGTGTGACAAGTTCCATAATATTTTCAAACCTTTCTTGATCCTCATCGTTTCCTTGTGAGTATGCTTCCGCCATACCTGAAATATCAACAATAAAACGAATCGATGCAGATGCTTTGTTTGAAAGTATAAACGCTTTGATGCGTTCAAGTGTTTCTTTAAATAATCTTATTTTTTCCTGAGTTTTAGCGGGAAGAGAATTAAATTCTTCAGCTTCTATTTTATCGAGTGTAACCTTACCGATGCCACGTGGTGGTACATTAATAATACGCGCCAGATCAATACTACTTTCCGGATTGAGTGCTGCTTTAATATAGGAAAGCATATCTTTGATTTCTTTACGTTCAAAGAATTTTGTTCCCAGCATTTGATACGGTACTCCATATGCAAGGAATGCTTCTTCTAAAATTCGTGACTGGAAATTTGCTCTAAACAGTACAGCGATTTCATCAGCAGATGCACCTTCTTCTATGATATCTTTAGTTTTTTGAGCAATAAAATGAGCCTCATCTACTTCATTGAATGCTTCATATACACTTACTTTTTCTCCTTTAGTATTTTCAGTAAAGAGTTTTTTTGGAATACGCCATTTATTTTTTGAAATAATGTCGTTTGCTACATCCAAAATCATTTTTGTTGAACGATAGTTCTGTTCCAATAGAATTACCTGAGCATCAGTATATTTTTTTTCAAATGAAAGCATGTTTTTTATTTCCGCACCTCGCCAACTGTAGATATTTTGGTCCGTATCCCCCACTACACAAATGTTGCGATGCTTTTCAGATATACGCTCGGCAATTTTATTCTGTACTTTATTGGTATCTTGATACTCATCAATATGTACGTAGTGCCAAAGGTTCTGATAATACGTACGTATATCAGTGTGTTGCTCAAGCAGTTCGAGTGATTTGAGTAGAAGGTCGTCAAAATCGAGAGCTTTTTCTTTTTTAAGCGTTGACTCGTATTTACTCCACGCACGAGCAGTGATATCAGAAGTAAAATCATAGCTTTGGCGAGATGCAAATTCTTGATACGATACCCCAAGACCTTTTTCTCGAGAGATAATAGCCGTGACTTTGTCCAAGTGTTCTTTTGGGTCCACATTGAGTGATTCAAGTGCTTTTTTAAGCGCTTTTTTTGAATCTGCTTTATCAAAAATACCAAAATGTCTCGGTAGTCCCAGTCGATCAGCCCACTGTTTAATCATAAATACACCAAGTGAGTGAAATGTACTCACAAATGGTGCTGCATTGTGGTGCTGTATTCGAAGCTCTAAGTCTTCAGATAAAAGATGCTCAATACGTTCACGCATCTCTTTTCCTGCTTTGTTGGTAAATGTAATTGCGAGGATATTGTGCGGATGAACACCGTTTTTTATAAGATGAAGTATTCTGTGAGTTATAGTTTTTGTTTTACCTGCTCCAGCACCAGCTACAATAAGTACGGGACCCTCGGTGGCAAGTACCGCTGATTTTTGTTTAGCATTCAACCCTGAAAGGTAGTCGGTAGTGTGGTTCATGGGGCTTACTATACCATAAAGTCTGACCATGGTTTGTGTGGATAGGTCTAGTTGACCGATGTATCACTTTAGGTATACTTAAGAAGTTCTTCAGAAATACAGTTGTAAAAAGTGGCTCAACAAAGCCATTTACAGAAAGGCAGAATTGAAACTAACATAACGCGTATTAGGGGAAACTCACAAGAAGCCCCTCATCAAAATGGTCTAAAAAACAAGGCGGTCCGGAGGAAACGGTACAGTCGAGTTGGGTCATACGATAAGGGTGCGGACAAAGAATCTACAATAAAACTTCTCACAAAGTTTATTTTTGCATGTGTGCTTATCACTATCCCTTTTGTGGCATCTGCAGGGATTAGATCTTTTGTGTTTGGTATGTTTAAAGACGCGTCGGCTGATGTTGAATTTGTGCAAAATTCACAAAATATGGCTTTACTTCAAGCAGCTACTGCACCATCTAACCAACCTCTTGGTGGTGGTGATATTGCTATTGTTGATGATTCATCGTTACTTGCTGAGACATCTGGTGTAGCTGCAACAGCAAAAGATCATCAGTCATCAGACCAGATTACTATCTATGTGGTACGAAAAGGAGATACCCTATCTGGAATCGCCAAGATGTTTAATGTGACGACCAACACAATCATATGGTCAAACGATATTTCAGGAAATACAGTATCTCCAGGTGATCGATTGGTGATCCTTCCTGTTTCTGGAGTGCGTCATGTAGTTAAAAAAGGAGATACACTGCAATCTATTGCAAAGAAATACAGTGGAGATCTTGAAGAAATCACTCAATTTAACGACTTTACAGCCGGCGAAAAACTTTCTGTAGGTGATGTTGTTATTATTCCAGACGGAGAAATGTTGGCAGGACACTCAACTACAAAAACCACAACATCAACATCGGTAAAAAAGGTGCAACAGTATCTTTCTGCGCCTTCGTATAGTGGGTACTATACTCGCCCAATTATTGGTGGGGTGAAGAGTCAAGGCATACATGGACATAACGGAGTTGATCTTGTTTCTCATTTTGGTGCAGATATTCTTGCCGCTGCAGATGGGGAGGTTATTGTTGCTAAAAGTAGTGGATACAATGGAGGGTATGGTTCGTATGTGGTGATCAAACATGGAAATGGTACACAAACTCTCTACGCTCACCTTTCAGGTGTACAGGTTTCGGTAGGACAAAATGTATCTCAAGGACAGATCATTGGAAACATGGGATCGACAGGTAAGTCAACAGGGACGCATCTGCACTTTGAAGTACGTGGCGCCCGGAACCCATTCTAGTCGCTCTGGTCTTTTTACAAAATTTCTTCGTTGCTCAATTTTTTAGCTCCCGCAGAGTACTACATGTACACTTTGGTCGCTAAAAAATCTCACGTCTCGAAATTTTGCAAAAATTCTCAGAGCTTAAATGTATTGTATGTAAAATTTCATAAGCGACCTTGGATGAAATTATGAAAGTTTTGATACCTTTTGGTGTTGTAGGTGTTTTGTAAATATGTATACTCTATACAAGGAGTACATCATGAGAGTTTCTAAGTTCTATTGGATTTCGTTTTTCCTGTGGTTGTTGGTTATTTGGGGATCCTGGGTGGTTTTTTCCAGGCCACTTACACCAACCAACATTCTTGGAGCGATATTTGTTTTACTTCTTGTGCTGGCTTTCAACCAGACCTTGGGTGTGTTTGTCACCTATCACAACTACCCACAAGGACTCCAGAAATGGAAGATTTCCTGGGGGGTACCTGGTTTTGCAGGCATCTACATGACCTGTATCACCGCAGGTGCACTACTCGCCTATTACTTCCCTTTATGAAGTCAAAGGCTCGATACGACAACTGTCGTATCGAGCCTTTTCTTTTTATACTTTAATCATCAATCCAGTATCTTCTATATTATCTGATACGCTTTTGGACGATACTGTAATGCTTCGAGGATGTGTTCTGGTTTAATCTCTTCACTTTCTGCAAGATCTGCAATCGTTTGAGCGGTTTTGATGATGCGGTGATATGCCCGAGCAGAAATATCAAACTTTTTTGCCGATGCTTCGAGGATAGTTTTTGCTTCAGAGGTAAGGCGTATCATTTCAACAAGCTGTTTTCCCGAAAGCTCACTGTTTACAGAAATGCCCCGGTTCTCATATCGATTTTTTTGTAATTCCCGAGCTTTACGTACGCGCTCTTTGATTGACTGTGTCGCCTCCCCTGTTCCTTTTTCCGTAAGTTGGGAGTGCTCAACAGTCGAAACTTCTACCCACATATCGATACGGTCTGCAATCGGTCCTGATAGTTTTCGTTTGTATTTTTGAATATGAATTGGTGAGCAAATACATTCTTTTCCTTTTACTCCATAATACCCGCATGGACAGGGGTTCATTGCGCCTACAAGGATAAATTGTGCAGGATACACCACACTCCCCTTTGCTCGAGAGATGCGCACTTTTCTTTCTTCGAGTGGCTCGCGGAGTGTCTCGAGGACTTGAGTGCTAAACTCAGGCATCTCATCTAAAAAGAGCACACCTTTGTGGGCAAGTGTCACCTCACCTGGTCGTGGATTAGACCCTCCTCCCACAATAGATACGTATGACGCGGTGTGATGCGGTGCACGAAATGGAGCGATAGTTACTAAATCCCCTCCTCCTGTATGAAGTGAGTGTATAGATGTGACCTCGAGCATATCGTCAAACGAAAGTTCAGGAAGTAAACCTTTGCATGCTTTTGCAAGCATGGTTTTTCCTGTGCCCGGTGGCCCATACATAACAATATTGTGTCCACCCGCTGCTGCAATCTCGAGTGCACGTTTAGCAACTTCTTGACCTGCAATATCTTGCATATCAACTTCGTGTGCAGTAGTAATAATTTCAGGAGACTGTGTTTCGAGTGCTTTAAGTACTGAGTGCTCTATTCCAGGCCATTTTTCACCATGAGGGTTTGTGTGTATATGAGCAATAACTTCTCGAAGTGTTTCTGCTGGATAGATGGTGATGTTGGGTATCACTGATGCCTCAATACTATTTTCTTTTGGAATAATGCAGTCTGCAAAACCTTTTTTTCGCGCCTCGATAATCATAGGGATAATCCCCTTCACTTTGCGAATACTTCCATCAAGTGAAAGTTCACCGATACACAAAGTTTTTTTCATATCTGCTTGTATATCGCAAGAAGCACAGAGATATCCCACTGCAATACCAAGATCAAACGCAGGACCTTCTTTTTTAATGTCAGCAGGTGCGAGGGATACAACAACTTTTTGGTTCTTGCTTTTTGGTGATGTAAAACCAGTATTTTTAATTGCAGAAGAGACTCTGTCTTTTGCTTCGTCGACAGCTTTTCCTGCGAGTCCAACTATAGAAAAAGAGTGGAGCCCTTTAGAGAGGTCCACTTCTATAGTCACTATCGAGGCATCGAGGAGGTTTGTTTGAGCACTGAATATTTGAGAAATGGTCATGAATCTATTTTAGTCCATCACATCCATCAAGTCCATAAAGTCAAAAGTCCGTAAAGTCAGAAACGCATTACGCATTTACGTGTGACTTTACGGACTTGATGGACTTTTAACTAACTATTCATCTCTGCTTTGCAGGTTCGTGCCGCAGGATTTGCTTCCAAACGATCTTCTTCAATAGGGAGTCCAGAAATTTCACAGATACCGTATGTTCCCATATCTATTTTTGCGAGAGCATCTTTTATTTCATTGTATCGAATTTCTAGTTGTTTCAAAATTGCTGAATTGTTCTCGTATTCTTCAATGCCCTCAGCAACTTCAGCCTCTTCTGCTGTATCTGTATTCATGTCCCCTTCCTTAGCTTCCCAATCTAAAGGATTTGATGGGTTTTTTCTGCCCACTGTTTGTAATTCAGCTTCGACAGTTTTTAATTCTGCCTCAAGTTTTTCTTTGAAGTATTCGGTGTTAATCATGAGTACATTCTAGTCTATCGAGTCAGGCAAGTCAAAAACAGCACACTGTTAGCGTAGAAGCTTGCTTTTGTTGTATTGGTTAATAAGGGCTTCAAAAATCCGTTCATTTGCCGTAATTACCAACACGTCTTTATTGATAAAGCCGTATAAGAGCACAACATTTCCACGATCGTCTTTAATTACACGCACATCTTTGTTTTTGTATGTTTCGTCAGTAAAAACCGAAGGGCTTGTTGTGAGGTGGTTTTGTAGTGTGGGGAAAAAATTAGCCATATCCTTTCCAAGTGCACTTTCCCAGTTCAACATTCCTGAATATACAATACCAAAATCATCAGGACGTAATAAGAAAAATACTTCATTTGTGTCATATGAGTACACACCCATCATCACAGACGTTATATTTCTTTGTAATGCGTCTCCTGCATTTGGTGCAATAAGGGGTATTAGCTCAGCTGTGGTGAGACTACTTGTCCCATATGAAAAAGTTGTGTAGAGGATACGATCTACTTCTGTAGTAAATGATGCTCGTTCGCTTCGTAGTGCCGATGCTAAATACTCATGTGTAATACCAGGCAAAACCACATCTTTTTTGTTTGTGTATGCGATCAACGGATTTTCAGTGGTGGTTGAAGATACAGGTTCTGTCGTGGTCTTAAAAAAATATATTCCCCCTATAATCACTCCCCCTACTGCAAGAAAAATAATACTAATAATCACAAGTATACCTGCAGTAAAAGAACGTTTTGGACGCTCAGTGTATGTAGGTTCGTTATGTTCAATCTTTTTCTTTTGTTCCGCGAGTGCAATTGTTGCTATGGTTTCTTTTTTTGTCTCAATGTGTTCCTGCACATCGCCTTGAAACGTTCGTAGTGATTTTAATTGAGGGTTTGGAGTGTATCCTGGTGTAGATTGGTTTTTAGACGAAGAGTTTATTTGCGATTGAATCGTATCAACCACAGACTGCAAACTATTTTTCTTGTTGTCAGGGAGAGGGGGCATTTGTATATAAGTATATCAGTATTTTCGTATATAAAAAAAGAGGGAAACGCAGGAATGGCTGAGCGTAACCCTCAAGAGTTCTTTGTCATTGGCAAGTGAATTTCCACCCGAAAGTGTATCTATACCACCAATCACAAAGAATAAAAAATTTTTTACTGTATAAGTGCGAGGGGGCTCCGCCCTAAAGCCCCCATGGGGTGTTCTTGTGTGCGTAGGACGTGGGGGGTACACAAGAATACTCTGGTTAGATAGTAGAATTATTCGTTTCCGTTGTCAACATGATCAGGTGTGTGCCCTGATCCTGATTGTTTGCGAAAGTTACGTACCTGAGGTCTTCGAGATCGGTACCCGATGAGATATTTTGCTGGATTTGTATCGAGGTCAATAAAATCATCAACAGCTTCGATAAGTTTTGAAGAAGATGATTTTCCAAAAGAGATTGCTTCTACTTGGCAACCTTGGTTAGTACGGAGGTATTCAGCAAGCGGTACGAAGTCTCCATCACCTGTCACGAGAATAACTGCATCAAGTTTTGGTGCGAGTTTGATAGCATCAACTGCCATACCCACATCCCAGTCCCCCTTCTTTGCGCCTCCAGAGAAAATCTGGAGATTTTTTGTTTTCGTTTCAATACCTACTTTTTCAAGCGCATCAAAAAATCCTTTCTCATCCCCTGCTTCGGTGGTGATTACGTATGCAACTGCACGAATAAGTGATCGTCCGGCAAGACCATCTTTTACTACTTGGTCAAAATTTACTTTGCACCCATAGAGGTTTTTAGCTGTGTGATAAAGGTTTTGAGTATCTATAAAAATTCCTACTCGTTGATTCTTGTGTTTAATGACTGACATATATAAAGGCGAAATTCCATAGCTAGTAAATTTCGTTGTTTGGATAAGAAATTTACTCACTCTGAAACTTCTTAAATTAAGTGATTATATAAAAAAAGAGAACACTTTAAGTATAGCATAAGAAAAAATACCCTTTTGGGTAGTCTTTCTGTTTGCTATTTCTTCAAACCGAGTTTTTTAACAAGTGAAGCGTATCGTTTTGGAGATTTCTTCTCGAGATATTTCATGTGAGCCTTTCGATCAGCTACCATCTGGAGGAGACCTCGTCGTGAGTGGTTATCTTTATTGTTTTTTTTGAGATGTGAAGCAAGTTCATCGATTCTTTTTGAGAGTATAGAAATCTGCACCTCAGGAGAACCTGTGTCTGTGTCGTGGATTTTCACCGCATCGATAACTTTTGCCTTTTTTGTTTTGGTTAACATTGCTCCTCTAAGATATCACAGTATTCATTATATTGCAAGGGGTTTGGATAATAAAAAGCCCCGAGAAACCCCGGGGCTACCTGATGTGTGATGTCCGATGATGGCTTTTTGGACGATTGTCCAATTTAGCGCTAGCCAGATATTGGCACCTCGGGCTCATCTCGAACCTTTTATCTATAACAAATTATAATTTATATGTCAAGTATTTATTGTGCGACATTGTTTTCTTGTTTGTATTCAAATTTAGAAAACAAGAAGTCCTCCTGTGGGACGACATTCCTGTGATAGAATTATAGAAATGCCCAAAGAAGAGATTAAAAAAACAGTTTCTAAACGTATTCCAGCTCGGACGGAAGAAGAAATGACCCCGAAGACACCTCTGGGTAAGTTTCTTCGAGACTTTCTCAATTATATTGAGATTGAACGAGGTCGCTCTCTGCAGACTCGCATCAACTACTTACATTATTTAGTACGCTTTCTCGAGCAAACAAAAGCATCAAAACCGAGCGATATTACCGACAGTGTAGTACGAGAGTTCCGCCTCTGGCTCAACAGACAACCTTCGGGACTTGATAAAGCGAAAAAGCTCACTCTTTCAAAGAGAACTCAAAACTATCACCTCATAGCACTACGTGCATTTTTGAAATTCCTTGCTCGAGAAGGTGTCACTTCCCTTGCGCCTGAACGCATAGATCTCGCAAAAACTGGAGAGCGTCTCCTTGACCTCATCACCGAAGGAGAACTCGCTCGCCTCCTTGATGCACCAAAAGGAAGTGATTTAAAAACAGTTCGTGATAAAGCGATCCTTGAACTTCTTTTCTCGACTGGTTTGCGTGTGTCCGAGCTGTGCTCCTTGACCGCCGATATTGATCTTACTTCCGATGAACTCTCAATCCGAGGAAAAGGAGGGAAAGTGCGTGTAGTATTTCTTTCAGACACTGCAAAGAACTGCCTTAAAGCATACTTGGGAGCACGAAAAGATATGAATGACGCTTTGTTTGTTCAAGTCGGACGTGAAGTGACGAGTAAAGAAGCAAATCCCCTCACCAAACGCACCATTGAACGTATTATCAAACAGTATGCAATCAAAGCAGGTATATCAAAGCGCGTAACACCTCACACCATGCGCCACCTCTTTGCTACCGACCTGCTCTCAAATGGTGCAGATATCCGCTCTGTGCAGGCACTTTTAGGACATTCGAGTATTATTACAACTCAGATTTACACTCATGTGACTGACAAACATTTGCGCGATATACACCGTAAGTTTCATGGAAAAAAATAAAAGGCGCCGGATTTCTCCGAACGCCTTATTGGAAGGCCTATCCCTCTTCCTTGGTTGTGAGTTACTTGGTCGGTTGGTCTTCCTCGATGATGAGGATCCAACTGGATTCTGACCACTCTCCGGATGTTGCTCCAGAATCGACAACCATTAAATCTAGAAGTTTTTCTCCCTCCGGAGCCTTAAATATCCGATTGTTAATTTTCCAAGGAACGAACTCGGCTATAAGGAACCCCTCCACATACTCAGCCTCCGTATCGAAGAAACAGAATGCTTCAATAAACTCTTTCTTTCCTTGAGGCTTAGGTGGCCAGTGATTGGGAAATGCAAATGTTTCCAGTTTTTCTCCATCATTTTTCATGAAGGAAATCATATACTCCACGATCTCCCGCCCGGCCAACTTCTTGCCAGCCAATTGTTCGCGAAGAGTTTTGCCCGCGACCGGCCTGAAGAAATGTACTTTGTTGAGATCGATGGCGGGGTTAGCGCCGGAAACAGGAGCGGTATTCTGAGTCGTCATATTCAATCCCCTTTTTTCTTTTAAAGAACTTCGGTATTTCTCCCACCGCAGCTCTCAATTTTTGAATGCTCTGGTGGGAGGGTCAGTCGTCGACTGACCCTGTGGAAGATTTGACCCTCTTCCGTAGGTTGTGGGCTACTTGTGACCCTCCTGTGCGAGCGCCGCGAATTTTTTGATGATCTCTACGGCGCGGTCGAAGTGGTATTGCTCCCTCAGTTCCTTTTTGCAAGGTAGGAAATTCGAGCAATACTCCGCGGAGGCTTCGGAGTCACTTGTTGTGACAATCAGAACCTCCTTCGGGAGCTTGTCAGCGATATCGTCGCCGTAGTACTCCACGGCTCCGAAGAAATGGTCCAGCAAGACCATTTCAGCGGCATTGAGTTTTTCCATGACCTGCTCTAAGGAGAGCCTGATTGGGTCATAGATAGCAATCGGGATCGGCTCAAATCCGGCCGCCTTAACTGCCTTACAGAGATCGTCTACGATCCATTTCACGTCGTCAACGACCGCTATTTTCAGCTTGTCATTCTTGATGACAGTGTTAGTGTCGGAAACAGGAGCCGTATTATGTGTGGTCATATTCTTAATCTCGCGTAACCCTTTCAATGAGCTTCTGAAATAACTTTACTATAGTATTTATATGTTGTACAGTATACCGATTGAAATAACATAAATCGCATAATATCTATATTTTAAAGCATATTACAGTAATAAATTGACAAAGATATTGTCATTTTGGTATACTTTTGTTATGAATTGGTCAAATAAATCACTCTCTTTCCTTGGATTGGACAAAAAAGAAATCCTGATTCTTGAAGCATTTAAAGAAGCTAAAAACCATGGAGAAGTAGCAGAAATGACTCATGTTCCCCGCACTTCGGTTGCTTTTACTGCAAAACGGTTATTACAAAAAGGTCTTTTACTCCCTGTTCGCCACGGCAAACGATTTTTATATGTTTCTTTAAATGAAGAACAATTACAAAATAGACTCAAGCAAACTTTGGGAGAAATGCGTGTAACAGCAAATGAACGGAAAGGTGCACAAATCAAAATTTCAAAAGAAAGTCAGTTTACAATCCATGTTGGACTAAATGAAGTTATTGAAGCTTACTCACGTATTGCAGTTTTAAATAAAAATACGCGCATCAAAGCGATTCAAAGTTATAAATCATGGATTACAATCGTAGAGAAGCTTGGTCCGGATGGACTCATTAGATTTAATCAATTTGTTCGTGATAATGATTTGATAATTGAGGGTATTTTGCAGGAAAATTATTATGAACTGTATGGAAAATACCTAAGAGAACACCCTCGGTCGGATAGTATCGACACGGCCGAAAGTCTAGGTCAAAGAATGGCGGATTACACGCTTGTTCCAGCAGAGTATTTCAATGTGTATTCAGAAATATGGATATTTAGAACAACGGTAATTATTATTAACTGGCAAGACGAGGTTGCAATTGAGATTACAAATGATCAAATGATGAGTTTTCTACGAGATATGTTTGAGTTTGTAAAAATGAGAGGTAAAAAGATTAATCATGAGCAGGAATTAAGAAAAATGCTTGAGAAAGTGGCTGGTTAAGTTATTATACGTATATGAAAATAATCTCATGGAATGTAAATGGAGCTCGGGCATCGTTTAAAAAAGGTGCGTTTCAATGGCTTGTTGACCAAAAACCAGATATTTTCTGCTTGCAGGAAACTAAATCAGAGTCACATCAGCTTCCTGATGAAGTGCGTTCCCCTCTCGGATATCATTCATATTTCAATTCTTCAAAAACTCGCAAGGGGTATAGTGGTGTCGCTATTTACTCAACAATTGAACCAAATAAAGTCGAATATGGTATGGGAGTTGAGGAGATGGATCAGGAAGGACGTTTGATTGTCGCCTACTTTGATGAGTTTGTACTTTTGAATTGCTATTTCCCTAACGGAGGAGGTGGTCCAGAACGTCTCGCATACAAACTGAAGTTTTATGATCACTTTCTCGATTTTATCTTGAAACTTCGCAAAAAAGGTATGCACGTTATCTTTTGTGGAGATGTGAACACTGCACATCAAGCAATCGACCTTGCTCGACCAAAAGAAAACGAGAAAAATACAGGTTTTCTTCCAGAAGAACGCGCGTGGATTGATGTGGTGGTCAAAGCAGATTTTGTAGATGTATGGCGAGAAAAGAATCCTGATGTAAAAGATGTGTATACATATTGGGACATGAAAACATTTGCACGAAGTAGAAATGTAGGATGGAGAATTGACTATTTTTTTGTTGATCAATCACTTCTCTCTGGTGTAAAAAATATGACTATACATAATGATATTTTAGGATCAGATCACTGCCCTCTTCAATTGGACATCACTATATAATTAATAAGACAAAGTTATCCACAGTATAGTCCTTTACATGACTTTTATGTGTCTGATATAGTTACTCCAGAACAGGATCGAGAGTTTCATCAAAAAAGAAACAAACAATTCTGTCGTTTAAAGTTCTTTACACATAAAGTTGTGCGTTTTGTACACATGAGGATCTGCAGGTCCTCCCCCATGAAGGTTTCTTGGTTTGATAGGACAAGAGATATACATATCTACACTATCTACTATATTTAATTTAAGATTGAGATATTTATCGAATCCTAAATTCTTGCTGGGAAATACTTCTCTATAGCCGTCCGTGAGCCGTCTTTGCGACAAATGACGCCACACTGGGCGGTTTTTTGTTCCCAAAAAGCCAAAATTACCTCATCTACGCGACTTTATTTTCTTGAGAGCAGAGCGAATAAGAAAATAAGAAGTACCCTTGTGGTATTGTTGCATTTCAAGTTTCATCGCTTACCTTACGACAAGTAAAGCTTGCTCTAAAACCTTCATGCGCCTAGTATCTGAGGCGATTTTTTCTTTTTGATAATACAAAATACATAGCTAATCTACGAATGAATTCATTCGTAGGTATTCGTAAGTTTTCAATTCGTATATTCGTATGTTTATTTTACCTTATGCCCTTTACGTATCTTTGATATTTCCTGCTGATCAACTTCTTCTTTAAGTTGTTTTCCTTGCTCACCGAGTTTTTTCAATTCACCTTCTTCCATATTATACAGCTCAACAGAGCGGTTTTCTAGATATTCAGCAGTATTTTTAGTTGGATCTTCAAGTACTTCTTCAAGAAGTGCATGAAGTGTATGCCCTATCTTAGGACCAGGTGTTCCACGTGTAACCTCAATTAAACGTTTACCATCTATCTTAAGCATCCCCACAGTAATTGGATCACGCAGAGCTTCTTCAATCATCGCATGATATTTACGGAGTCGGTATGGGTCTTCTTTTGGTCTGCCTGTGCCAACACGGTCACAGATACGTACATTCATCAAATCCCATATATTTTCTTTACCTACATTTACAATCATACGTCGCACAGCAGAAAGACTGATCTGCTCTGTATCAGAGAAAAACATATGCCAACGCACCATAGTAACTACTTTATCAATAAGTTTGTTTGGGTATCGCAGGTCGTTGAGTATTTTTCGTGTTACACGTGAACCAACCACTTCATGACCATAGAATGTCCATGTGTTTTGCTCATTTCCCCATCGACGTGTCTCTGGTTTTGATATGTCATGAAAGAGAGCGGTAAGTCGAATATCAAGTGGCCAGTTTTTGTCAGCGGCAGCTTGAACACTACGTAAAAGATGCTCCCATACATCGTATGAATGTGCACGGTTTTGCTCTACCCCGATAGTTTTCTCTAACTCAGGGACAATATACTGAAGTATATTGAGCTTTTTAAGCATAAGAAGTCCATCCATTGGTCGTGGAGACATGATTATCTTTGTAAATTCATCACGAATACGTTCTCGAGAGATGTTTTGGAGTAAATGACCATGTTCAAGGATAGCTTCTTCTGTTTCACGTGAAAGGATAAAGCCAAGTTCCACATGAAACCGCACAGCTCGCATAATACGAAGCGCATCTTCAGTGAGACGATCAGCGGCATCCCCCACTGTTTGTATAGTTTGAGAGGTAATATCAGTTTGTCCGTTAAAGACATCAGTGAGTTGTCCTTTAGATACTGAGTAAGCAAGTGCATTAATAGTAAAATCTCGTCGTTTCAAGTCATCTGTAAGATTTTGTGAAAAAGTAACGGTATCTGGCCGTCTATTATCAGAATATTCTGATTCAACGCGGTATGGAGTAACCTCAATAGTCTTAAGAGTATCATCCACTGTTTCATCTGAAACAACACCCACTGTTCCAAAGGTATTTTCGTAAAATGTATGAGGAAACAAAGCAAGTATTTGCTCAGGAGTTGCGTTGGTTGTCACATCCCAATCTTTTGGTTTTTTGTTTAGGATAAGATCTCTTACACATCCACCAACCAAAAATGCCTCAAAACCGGCTTTTTCGAGGGTCTGTGTTACACGTGAGACTTCGATAGGAATAGTGAAGTTTGTATGCATATGAGTGATTTTTGAGGCTTTAAGGGGCCTTAGTAATCATGCTTGAATCGGTCAGGAATATTTTACTCGCCGTCGCTCATAAAATTTCCCGACCCGGCCTCGCGTTCTCGTCTGCTGACGGGAGCTCTCGCTCCGGCTTTCGATTCCCGGATAAAAATCTTCGATTTTTCTGTGCGGCTACCGGGAATCGAACCCGAATCTCATCCTTGGCAAGGACGTGTTCTACCACTAAACCATAGCCGCTTACCCATCTATTGTACATAAAGTAGTTAGAAATTCAAATATGGCAGGAGTCTCTCCATTAGATTTCTCTCTGTCGTCACAGAGAGAAATCCTGGACACTGGATTGTCGACAACCCCTGCTGGGCTCGTAGACCGACAATCCGTTCGAGTCCTGCATACAAAACTTCGCTTTGTTCGATGCACATGTAGCAAAAAATCCCTTTTGCAGGGATTTTTTGCTACATGT
>CAYRYA010000006.1:0-47872 GCA_964428435.1 uncultured Candidatus Saccharibacteria bacterium
TTGTTTTGAGGAGTGATGAAGTAACTCCGGTGATTGCGAGAGATGATGTTGTTGCATTTGTTGCACTAAATTTCTGGAGTGTTGTTGAAGATGTTACCAACAATTCACCGTTTACACGAACATTTCCACCAAACAATGAGTTGCCTCCGTATACCTCGAAGAGGTTACCTGGAGTTGAAGTTCCTGCCGCACCGATCACGAGAATATCTGTCGTATCAGTTGGATAGATGATCATACTGTTTGTCGATGTTGACCATGCAGTCGCACCACCTCCTCCTCCTGAGGTAAGGTCTGTCTGCCAACTTGGAAGTCCACCATTGAGTTTCAATACGAGTCCGTTTGTTGATACAGGAAGTTTTGCGAGGTTTCCTGAAGCATCAGCATACAAGATATCTCCTGCAGCGTAGCTTGTGATACCAGTTCCACCATACATCTGACCGATTGAAGTTGTTGCAGAAACTACCCCATTGTTTGCGTGCAATGGACCATTGAGTGTACCGATAGTTACTCCTCCGTTAAAGGTATTCAATCCAGAGAATGTATTGTTTGAGTATGCTTTTGCAATTGTTGTTGAACTGTTGATGTATGCATTTACACGCGCATCTGTATAGTAAAGATTTGATCCTTCAGCAAGAGCTGTAGTAGTTGTTGCAGAGAAGAATGAGTAGAATGGTGTACCGAAGTTAGTGAGGTTAGATGCATTGAGGTAGTATGATCCTTCTTGACCGTCGAATGTTCCTGTCCAGTCTCCTGTTGCTGATGCGATATAGTCTGTGCCAGCGATTGCAGATACTACTGATCCTGCTGCTGTTGTTTTGAGGAGTGATGAAGTAACTCCGGTGATTGCGAGAGATGATGTTGTTGCGTTTGTAGTGAGGAGTCGTGGGAGTGTTGATGTTGCTGTTGTGGTTGCAGTGAAGTATGCAGATACTACTTCTCCTACTACTGAGAGTTTTGCGTATGGTGAGGTTGTGCCGATACCGATGTTTCCTGTAGAAGTGATTCTGAGACGCTCAAGGTCATTTGTGCCAAAGTGCATATAACTATTGTCTCGATTCCAGAATGCAGCATGTCCGTCTACACCTTGTATAAAGTCAACACCAGTATTGGTTCCAGATTTAAACTTGAGGATTGCTTCTCCTGAAGCGTTTCTATTTTCAACAATAAACTGTGGAACGATTCCAGTCTGGTCAATAGAGAATACTGCACTACCATTTGCTGCAAATGTCTTACTTGGTGAAGTTGTGCCGATACCTACATTTCCTGCAGTATCAAGTGTCATACCTACAGTTGCGTATCCACTTGCATTGAGGTGCAACTTACCTGCTGTTGCACGGAGGATTGCATCTCCACTTGCTGCTGATGAAAGATAGTGTCCAGCAGAACCTGCGATTCCCAAGAATACATCTCCTGCACTACCATTTCGACTAATTGACAAGTTTGTTGAGTTTGAAGCTCCACCTGCACTTATGAGTAAGCCAGCATTATTGTTATCTCCACCCTGAACTACAAATTTGTAGTTTGGAGTTGTGGTTCCTACACCCACATTTCCGCTGGTTCCCAAAATAGTAAGGGCATCGGTCCATGTAGCAGAGTTTACTCGTCGCTGAATATTGAATGGGACTTCACCAGTACCAGGGTTTGGAGCAGTCAATCTAAAGCCATATCCAAAACCACTTCCTGCTGATTTAAATTCAAGACCACCATCTGTAGAACCTGCAACACCACCAGAATCAATCAAACGAAGTGTACCTTTGTATGTAGGATCACCTGTATCAGTTGGAGCGTTAGTACCAACGATACTAAGTTTACTGTTTGGAGTCGTTGTCCCGATTCCTACATTTCCCGCAAAGTAGTTTGTAAGAGATGTTGAAGTAGCCCAGATGTTGTTTGCAGTGATTGTTGATGTTGCAACAATAGCTCCTGATGCATCAGTTGAAAGAAGTGAATTGATTGCTACTCCTGAAAGTGTAAGTGAAGGTGTAGAGATTGAAGATGTTGCAGTGAATGTTGATGCGGTTACGTCACCACCAGTGAAGACACCTGAACCTCCTACAGAAAGTGTGCGGAATGGTGATGTGGTACCAACACCAATGTTTCCTGCAACTAGAGTACCTACGCTTGTTCCCACAGTTCCATTTCCAACTGCAATAACTCCAGCTGAAAGACGTGATATACCCACATCAAGTGATCCAGTGAAAACTGATGTTCCAGAAAATCCAAACTGTGATGTACTTCCTGCACTGATTGCGCCTGCGTACATACCTACACTATTGTTTGAAATATTAACATTTTGAGAACTGATAATAGAGTTAAGTCCTGTTGTAGTAATGTTTCCTGCTGCTCGGATTGTACCATTAACATCAAGAGTAGCTCCTGGTGTAACTGTTCCCACTCCTACGTTTCCATTTTTGTCTACGATAAATGAGGTTCCTGTTGAAGAACCTACTACGAAACCTGGCTGACCTGCTACATTGTTCACTGCAAGTGAGCCAAATGGAGTTGTTGTTCCAATTCCAACATTTCCAGTACTAGAAATTCGAGCATATTCTGCACCAGCAGTTCCACTTGCAAAGATAATATCTCTACCGGCATATGCTCCGATTCTAAAGTCTGCATTGATACCGTCGAGTGTTCCGGCTCGATATGCTGTGACATTATTGTTTACAGTCAAATCACCTGTTCTTACTGATCCACTGAAGTATGCAGTACCTTGAACCTGAAGAGTGTATGCTGGGTTAGCAGTCCCCATACCCACGTTTCCAGTCGACGCATCTACAACAAATCGTGATGTTCCAATCGCAAGTCCTCCAGAGATTGTAGAAGTTGCTGTAGTTGATGTTGCGTTGAAGTTACCAAATGTTGGTGTACTTGTTGCAACAATAGCACCTGATGCATTAGTTGAAAGGATTGAGTTAATTGCTGTAGAGCCGAGTGTCACTGTGTTGTTAAAGGTATTCAATCCAGAGAATGTATTGTTTGAGTATACTTTTGCAATTGTTGTTGAACTGTTGATGTATGCATTTACACGCGCATCTGTATAGTAAAGATTTGATCCTTCAGCAAGAGCTGTAGTAGTTGTTGCAGAGAAGAATGAGTAGAATGGTGTACCGAAGTTAGTGAGGTTAGATGCATTGAGGTAGTATGATCCTTCTTGACCGTCGAATGTTCCTGTCCAGTTACCTGCTGTGTTAAGTGTAAGTACACCACCTGTATTTGTAAGACCTGAACCGAGAAGTGATGTAAATGTTGATCCACCAAGTGTAAGGTTAGTTGTTGATGCAGTGATGAATGATCCGTATGTTGTTGATGCAAAGTTAAATCGGTTAACACCAGAGAATGTATTAGAGTCTGCGAGGAGTGTTGTTGATGAGATAGTGAGTGAACCTCCGAGAGATACAGATGAACCATTAAGAGTGATTGAAGAGTTAGTCAAACCTGCATTGTTCAATGTACCAGAGAGTGTTGGTGTAAGGGTAAGTGCACCTGCTCCTGGAACAACTGTCTGACCGAGAGTAAGTCCGTTAAATGAAAGTGTTGATGTAGAGAATGTAACTGATGTGTTTGTAGTTGTACTATATCCTGAACCAAGTGCTGTGAGGTATGTTCCTGATGGCTGATATGTTGTTGTGTCGATTGAAAGTGTACCATCTCCGTTGATTGCTTTTACGAAACCATTTGAAGAAAGGTTTGAAAGTCGTGTGATGTTTTGAGTTGTATTTACATTGAATGCATTTGCAGAGTATGTAAGTCCTGTACCTGCTGTAGTTGTTGCACCAGATGATACAACTCCACCGAATACAGCAAGTGAACCATTTGAAAGTGATGGGAGGTTGAGGTTACCTGAGATTGTTGATGATGCGGTTGAGAAGAATCCGTTGAGAAGTCCAAGTGTTGTTGATGTTGCATTGTATCCTGTTACTGAAGTGAATGGGAATGCACCTGCTGCAGTTACGAATCCTGCATCGTTGTTAAACCATGAGAGGTTTACTGAAGATGATGCGATTGAGTTGATTTGTCCTGATGAACCGATGTATGCGAAACCATTTCCGAGTGAACCGAATGCTACGTTGCCGTTGAAGGTGTTTGATCCAGACCATACATTGTTTGTTGTTGTGCCAAAGAGAAGTGAGATTGTATTTGCTGATCGGTTGAGTGGGTATGTAAATGAAAGTGGAGATTCGTATGAACCAGTGAAGTTAAGTGTGTTTCCTGTCCATGCGAGATCTGTTCCAGCAGTGATGCGTGTTGATGGGGTGTCATAGAATGCATTCCAGTTTGTTGTTGATGCAGAAAGTGGGATTGTGTATCCAGAAGTAAGGCTCAACACTCCTGATGTATTGTTGTATGAAAGACCTGTAGCAGATGATGAGAGAGCTTGTCGTGCTCGCGCATCTGTATAGTAAAGATTTGATCCTTCAGCAAGAGCTGTAGTAGTTGTTGCAGAGAAGAATGAGTAGAATGGTGTACCGAAGTTAGTGAGGTTAGATGCATTGAGGTAGTATGATCCTTCTTGACCGTCGAATGTTCCTGTCCAGTCTCCTGTTGCTGATGCGATATAGTCTGTGCCAGCGATTGCAGATACTACTGATCCTGCTGCTGTTGTTTTGAGGAGTGATGAAGTAACTCCGGTGATTGCGAGAGATGTAGTGGTTGCAGCAGCAAGTGTTGTGTTTCCTGATACTGATAATGTACCTGTTGCAACAAGATTTGCCCCAGTGATGTTTCCTGTTACAAATGCATTACCCACTACAGAGAGACGAGCGAATGGTGAGGTGGTGCCGAGACCTACAAAACCAGTTGAATCAACAAAAAGTGATGATGTTGCTGACACTTCAGTGCCGTTTGCATTATAAAATGCAATCTGACCTTGTGTACCTGCACCTACATCACCACTACCGCTACCTCCCATACATACACCACCAACTGAAATACATCCACTACCAAGCTCGATACCTCCTGCAAATGTAGAAGTTGATGTATTTGAAACAATCAAACTTGTGAAGGTTGTTGTTCCTGCAGAAAATCCACTTGAGAAGTTGATGTCGCCAGACTGGAATGTAATACCAGAAATAGTTCCACCAATAATTGTTGGGTTGTTGATTGTTGTACCAGTCAAACTATCAATACGCTGTGACTGAGCAATCTGCTGGTAAATGTTTGTAACTGATCCACCAGAACCAGTTGAAAGACCTGCAAAACGGTTGTCGATAGAAAGTTTGAGATTTGCAATCTCTTTTTCAAGAGTTTCTGTACCTACATGATTTACCAACACTGTTTCAACAACTCGCTCAACAATAGTATTAGTTGCGACTGTTTTAGTATTTTGTACTACACGAGGTTTTGTTGATGTCGCAACAGCAACAGTTTGTTTTGTGTTTGATGTAGGATTGATCACAACAACACCCTCTCGTTTAGAGAAGAACCCTGCAACTGCACGTCCTGTTTTTGTAAACCAGTTATTAAGACTCTTGTATACAGAAGTAGATGGTGCATCCACAGAAGAAGCAGTATCTACACTCGCCACTGAAGCAACATTGTTGTGAGCAGCATTATTACCGATATTCTCGATTGTATTATTATAAAATGCAGTAATTCTCTTTACGTAAAAATCATTTACTCGTGCAAATGCGCCGTATGATTTTACTGCTACCTTTGATACCTGTGGTGCAAAATATGTTGTTGCTCCTGCAAAACCGAAACCAATCACAAATACAAAAGCTACTGCAAGTGCTTTCTTTGCAATATCAGCATAGATAAATGATTTGTGTGTACGAGCTGAGTCAGTAAGTTTTGTAAGTATTGTTGGGTAATGAACATAAAACTTCCCTACAACATTTTCTACAGGAGAAGCAACTACTGGCTTTACTATTGGATTTTTAACAACTCTTTTAGTTTCTGGTTTTTCTACAACAGGAGTAGAAACTGGAGTAGAAACTTTTGTATTTTTTATTTGTGCACTCTTAAGTGTTGCAGACTGAACTTCTCGAGCGAGCTTTGCTTGTTCAAGAGCAAATGCAACATAGTCAGTGAGAGATTTTTCTGATACATACCAAGACTTGCCAACTCGTTCACACACAAGTTTTTTTTCTCGACAAAGTTGACCAATGTAGTCAGAAGTATAGCCCGAAATAGATGCGGCAGTTTTTGCGGAGATGAACTTTATATTATTGAAATATAAATCGGAACTCATTAGTAAAATTATAACTAATTTTTTTCTTCCGAGATAGCTTAAATATGTGGATAACTAAGGATAACTCGGACATTCGAGATGCATATTTTTGAGGCAAATTTTAGGTAAAAAATGATCAAAAAAGCACCCTACCATGGATAGCAAACTAAGTAACAAAGTATCAAAAAAAATGACTGCTCGAACAACTGAAAATGATTAAAAAAGGTTACCCTAAAAGAGATGTACTTTGATACCTGCCGCCGAACTATGTATCTATACCTAAAGGATAAATGAGTCATTTTTTATCTATTTTTTGTCTAAAAACAGAGATTTGATAGAAAATATGCACAAAACAAGGCTCTAAAATGCGTTATATTAAGTTTAAAATCATTACTATGAGTCTTTATTCATGTAAAAAATAGCGAAAATAGAGCAAAAAATACTATCAACATGCCTAATATCTACTATTTATGCATAAAGAGATAAAATGTGTATAATGTATATATAAATATACATAAAGATATAGATTACATTCAAAAAAATTAAGTCATTATGTGATTACGTCGGTATAACTTAGTAGGTTTTGATCATAATTATGTCCTTTATATTTTAATAAAAATACATTATATAACATATATAAACCTTAATAAATTTATATAGTTTACTATATACCTTTAGTAAGGTTTTATGGCTAAAAATATGGCAAAATTATACATAACAATAAAGCAAGCTTCGAAGATTCTTAACGTGACTCCACTCACTTTAAGAAACTGGGATAAGAACGGAAAGCTAAAAGCTCATCGGCATCCTATGAATAATTACCGGGTCTACAAGATTGAGGATCTCGAGAGAGTCATTCATGAGATAGAGACCAATGCAGGACTCCGGAGAAGCACTAAGGCTCAGGTACGTAGACTTATCGTCCAACACCTCGAGGACTAACAAAAAACTCATCAATCAATCCATTGATGAGTTTTTTGTTATTTTATTAGTAAATCTATTTCAACAAATCCGTAATAATACTTTTAATCACCTCTGGATTCCCTGCTCCTTTGGTCGCCTTCATAGCTTGGCCAACAAAAAATTGAAATACCGCAACGTTTCCTGATTTATAATCAGTTACTACGTCAGGATTCTTCTCTACAATCTCAGTAATAATCTTTTTTAGTTCTTCAGGGTCACTTTTTTGAATCAAACCTTGTTTTTCTGCAATTTCTTTAATAGATACTCCTTCAGTTCTCTTTTCATAAAGAACCTTTATAAGTTCCTTTGCTCCTCTAGAGGACAAATCACCACTTCTAATGAGAGTTACTACTGTAGCCACATCTAACGGCGTTAAGTACCCAAAAGCCTCAGGAAAGGGCAAATTTGAGCCTTTGGTGATGCCTGTAATGTCAGATACCATATAATTAGAGAGTATCTTAAACAATTCTCCTGAATCTGGTGAATTTCTTTGTTGGACTTCAGATAAATTATTGTCACCGTACTCTTGTACGCCTCCAATAATTTCCTTCGTCCGCCTCGAACTTCCCTCATATTCAGAAGAATTAATACTTTTTAATACAATAATATTTGCTGCTTCTTCGAAAAAGGCCCCTATTTCACGGTTAAAGACGTAATTTTCAATATCTTCAGCTTTTAAGCCATATTTTTCACTTAATCGTACCCTTTTTTGAGCAGGAGTCTCGGGAATTGTCTTCAAAATCTCTTCTCTTGTGAATTCTTTGATCTCACTGAGCTTGAATTTTGGAATATCAGGATCAGGAAAGTATCTATAGTCATCAGAGTTCTCTTTTGATCTTTGTGAAAATGTAAGTTGTTTATTCTCATCCCATCCCCTTGTCTCTTGTTTAACTTTTTCTCCAGCATCGAGAAGTGCACTTTGCCGTGCAAACTCATATTCGATTGCTTTACCAGCAGCTTTAAATGAATTGATGTTTTTAACCTCAACTTTTGTACCAAAATTTTCTGTAGGAGAAATAGAAATATTTACCTCCACTCTCATCTGCCCTTTTTCCATGTTGGCATCCGAGATACCCATATATTGCAACATTATTTGGAGTTCACGCCCAAAGTTCATTGCCTGTTCTGGGGTATGGATAACAGGCTCAGTTACGAGCTCCATAAGGGGTACGCCTGCTCTGTTGAAGTCAACCAAACTCTTACCTTCTTTTTCATGACTTGATCTCGCCGTGTCCTCTTCCAGATGGATACGAGTAATACCTACTCCAGCAAGTTCACCTCCACTTACGAGTGGATATTTATACTGGCTAATCTGATATCCTTTAGGAATATCTGGGTAAAAGTAGTTTTTTCGGTCAAACTCGGTAAAATCAGCTATTTTTGAGCCTAAAGCAAGCCCTACAGCAAGAACTTTGCGTACAGCTTCTTTATTTACGACAGGCAATGTCCCTGGATGCCCCATACAGATAGGACAAACATGGATATTAGGAGTATCTATCTCGGGATCATTGGCACACGAACAAAACATTTTTGATTTTGTCTTTAATTCTACGTGTATTTCTAGACCAATTGTTGCTTTATACGAAGACATGAATAATTTTTAATTTAAAACTTTTAATTATGTAACGCAAAAAGTACCCTAATCACCTTTTTGTAACATCTTTACAAGGAAATCTGAAAGATTTTTGAGAGATTCATCGTCTATAATCGATACCGTAAGGACATGTTTACCCATTTTTTCAAATAAATCCTTTTTTTGAGCGAGATCCTCTGGAGAAACGAGATCTGTTTTCGTAAGAAGAACATACTCTTCTTTTGCTGCAAGATCGTTTGAGTATGACTCTAGCTCCTTACGTACCAACGAATACACCTCGAGACAGTCTGGTGTATCAGCTGAAATACAATGAAGAAGTACACGTGTGCGAGATACGTGACGGAGGAATTTAAATCCAAGTCCTTTTCCAAGAGAAGCACCTTCGATCAACCCTGGAATATCTGCAAGAATAAAACCGTATAAATCACCTAGATTTGGTGACAATGTCGTAAACTGATAGTTTCCCACTTTTGCTTTTGCATTAGTGAGAGCATTTAGCAGACTTGATTTCCCCGCATTTGGAAGACCAATAAAACCGAGATCAACTACAAGTTTTAGTTCAACAAAAAACTCTGCTTGTTCACCTGGTTTTCCTGGAGTAGATTCTTTTGGAGTTATATTACGAGAACCTTTAAAATGCTCGTTACCGAAACCACCTCTTCCCCCTTTTAATATCAATACTGGTTCAGTAGACAAAATATCAAATTCTTCTCCTGTATTTTTATTTTTTAGCACAGAGCCAATAGGAAAATCCATAATGAGATCTTTCCCATTTGCACCTTTCATACCTTTATTTAAACCAGTGACGCCATTTTCAGCAGCAAAATCTTTTTCGTAATTGTATTGAGCAAGTCCAGCAATATCTCGTGTTCCACGAGCAAAAACATCACCGCCATTACCTCCATCGCCACCACCTGGACCTGCATGATCAATACCCTTTTCATGTCTCCATGCAACGATACCATCGCCTCCGTCACCAGCTTTTATATTAAGAGTTACTTCATCGATAAACATACTCACAGCGTACAGGATTAAGAGTCGAAAGTCCATCAAGTCGGTAAAGTAAAAAGTGTATATCTCAAACTTTATGAACTTGTGACTTAAGAGGCTTTATAGATTATTGAGCTGCTTTCAGTGCAAGCTCTGCGAGCTTGATTGCCCCCTCTCTCGTTTGTGCTACCGCAATAAATCTCCCCTTGTGACAAAAGATTGCATCCTCTACTCCAGTTACTTCTCTCAATTCTGCACCGCTTTTACCTGCCCATTCTGTAGGTAGATCAATTCTTGATTTGTATGAACGAATATCATCTCTTGCCGTCTCTACTGCCCATGTATCATCTTGTCTTTTAGGATGAACAACTAAAAGTATATAAGGCTTACTAGACACTGATAGCTCATATTGATATGGTTTATCAAGGATTAGTAATGTTTTATATTGCTGTTGAGCCATTATTTTATTTACTTCAATATCGCTCTCTCTTATGTCCTTGAGGACTGAAATTTCTCGCTTGATTAAATTCATTGCAAACCCTGTCAAATATTTAAAATTTTCATTGAGCATCTCGTCATCCTCTTTCCATGTATTCTTATATGCAAAGGTTACATCCTTTAAATCATACATAAACAAGCCTTCTCGGTCAGACCTCATAAAGTTGATCCCATTATCCATCGCATCTATTGGTTTAACGAGCTTTTGTTCAATCTGGTTACTGATATCCTTATCTCCCCCCACTACCCTATCCCCATACTCTTTCCATACAAGTCCAAACGATGCGTACGGGATACCATCCTCTCTCACCCCTGCACCCTGTTGTTGATGATGATCAAAACGTCTTTCTGCTGGATTATATACTTCACCTACATCGACTACATAATCTGCCGTGCTGATGATCTGAGTATCTCGAGTACGATGTACAACAACTTCTTGTGTATCATTTTCCAAAAGTAATCTAAGTGTTGCAACTGCAAAAACATCATCTGTATGAAATTGACCACTGTGTGTAACAATAGTAATAATTTTTTTATGTTGATTTTTTTCCATAGCTTTAATGTATTCTATATCAGCACTCAAGTCAAAAATCTTTCTTCAGCAGCAAACCTTATGTCCAGTACAAAAGTCATGTATGTGTACACTTTGAAACTTTGTTCCCGTTCACACACTATCAGTCATTGACCTCCCTACACTGAACCTTATCAGGTTCGTAAAAAAACCCCAAAGCTGTGCCTTGGGGTATTTTGTTGATTTTAAATTGTGATACCTGAACAAAAGATGGGATACCTTTTATCGAGCCCTCTTGTATACAACACTGACCGTTAGAAGATACACAAATGTAGTGAGTGCCATCACTGGGATGGTGATGTATCCATACTCCATCACGTACACCCGAGCACATGCTCCCCCTTCTGCGGTACATGGTAGGAGTGACCCGCCAATCCCCCAATCAGTGAGTGATTGGAACAATGCCACCAAACCTCCAAGCACTGATAGTGGTAGTGTGTAGTACACTGCCAACTTTTCTTTTCTCCACAAAGATACTCCTGCAATCACTGTTTGTGGATACATGAAGATACGTTGAATCCAACAAAGATCACACGGTGGGAAGCCTACAATATTTGAATACACAAGACTTCCTGCAAGTGCTGCAAATGAAATGAGGAAAATAATTTCATCGATATATTTTTTTACAAACTGATGTGTCCCCTCTTTAAAGGTACCCTGAGTTGTGTACACAAAAAGAAATACAACAAAAACAACATGCGAGAGCAGTGTTGTTCCAGCTATAACAGGTGTAGCAAGTTCTTCAATCATATTATTTTTCAGGGACTGGTAGCACACATCCTGTCTTTGCTGCCAAGTCTTCAAGTTCCATTGATCCGTTTACACGCTCCCCGTTTGCAAAATCCCATGTAGGGTAACTTCCAACACCTTTGTCTTTACATACTGCAAGCTGAGTCTGACCATCAGGTGACGAACACTCAACATATGGGAGTAATTTTGCTGAATTGCCAAACATAGCCTTCTGTTCTCGACAGTGAGGACACCAGAAAGCACCAAAGAAGGTTGCTCCTGAATCCTTGATACATGTTGCAAATGAGTCATATACATTTGAACCAGTGTCTTTTTGTGCAAAAAAAGCTCCTGCAAGAACAAGGATAAGAACTCCGACAATGATGGCGATTTGCTTTTTCATATAGGCTTTATTGTATCACTTTTTGTTTTACTTTTCTATAGATAATAAAGCCTGTTATACACACAATAACCCCAATAAAGACTGTATTTTCTATACGGCTAATGATACTTGCATACCTCATATAAAACTCACCTACCTGCCATCCAATCAGTGCCAAAAAGAATGCTTTGAAAAAAGCACCAATAGCAGTAAGAACAATATACTTTTTATACGGCATACGTGTTACACCGCAAAAGACAGCAATGAGAACACTTGGAATAATCGGAAAGATTCGTGCAAATATCATAGATACCTCATCGTACGTACCTCCTTCGAATTTTTTTGTAACATACTCAACATCACTCCATCCTACTCCAAGCCACTTTCCATATGTATCAAGAAAAAGCTTACCTCCTTTGTAGGCAAGACCATATATTACCAACGATCCGAGTGTCAGACCTGCAGTAGCTGGTAACACAATAGTAAACATGAGTGTACTTATAAATGCCCACGAGATTGTACCCTTGAGAAATATAAAACCTGAGCCAAGCAAAATAGCTGCGGAAGGTATTGGTACAATAATCTCTTCGATCACTTCTGCAAGAAACACACCTATACCTCCCAAAGGGACGACAAACTTCTCGAGGAGTTGGATAACAGTGTGTATCATGTAATAAAGAGTTAGTTGTGCTTATGATGCGGTGCATTAATCATCCCACATTTTTTGTATTTATACACCTCCCCTGTTTCTGAATTAATAGCACCACAAGGACACGGATCATTTCTTCCAACTTCGTGTGATGTAGTAGCACTTACTTGTTTTTCTTTTGTCAGTATATCTGAACCTTCGCGAATCTCCTGAAGATTGATGCGTTCAGGTGCAGCGATTTCATGTGCTTTTATCTGAGGAAGTAGTCGAAGTACCTGCTCGTTTATTGAATCTTCCATCTCTTTAAAGAGTCTTAGCCCTTCTCGTTTGTACTCAGTCAACGGATCTCTCTGTCCGTATGCACGAAGATTTACACTACTTCTCATGTAGTCCATCACCTCGAGATGCTCTACCCAATACATATCCATTGTTTGTAGGATCGCTTGTCGGAGTGCTAATACAAGGTCATCATCCGCATGTTCCACCTTTTCCTGTAATACTTTTTTCTCTTCATCAGTAAGAGATACTCCGAGCTCTTTGATGTAGTCTTTTACAACCTGTTGATCGCCGGTAAGAATCGTGCTTCTTCGTTGGTAAAAGATCTTTCGTTGATAATTTAATACATCATCAAATTCGAGTACATGTTTTCGAGCGTCAAAATTGAATCCTTCGATTTTTTCTTGAGCTTGCTCAATAGACCGAGTAATAAATTTATTTTCAATCGGTTCATCATCTGGTACACCAAGTGTATTCATCATTGACTTGAGGCGCTCTCCTCCAAATACACGCATAAGCGTATCTTCGAGCGAAACAAAAAACTGTGTCTCACCTGGATCACCCTGACGACCTGAGCGGCCTCGCAACTGATTGTCGATACGACGTGCATCATGACGTTCTGTACCAAGCACAAAAAGCCCACCAAGTGCTTTTACTTCATCACTCTGTTCTTTTGTTGAAGGATTACCTCCAAGCTTTACGTCCACTCCTCGTCCCGCAAGGTTTGTTGCGATTGTTACAGCACCACGCTTACCCGCCTGAGCAATAATCTCTCCTTCACGAGCATGGTTTTTTGCATTCAATATTTCATGTGGAATACCTTCTGCTTTCAGATATTCTCCGAGCAGTTCGTTACGTTCGATTGACACAGTTCCCACAAGTACCGGTTGACCTTTTTTCCAACGCTCTTTCACTTCGCGCGCAACCGCTTTGAACTTACCTGTCTCTGTTTTAAAAATAAGATCATTTCTGTCGATACGTGCCACTGGCTTGTTGGTTGGCACTGTCACCACATGGAGTCCATATACCTTGAAAAACTCTTCTGATGACGTACGTGCTGTACCAGTCATACCCGAGAGAGTACTATAGAGTCTGAAATAATTTTGAAATGTAATCGATGCGAATGTTTTTGATTCTTTCTGAATTGCAACTTTTTCTTTTGCTTCAATCGCCTGATGAAGACCCTCTGACCAACGTCTACCCGGCTGCAGACGTCCTGTAAACTCATCGACAATGATCACTTCGTTATCTTTTACTACATACTCTTTGTCTCGCATAAATAAAGCACGAGCTTTTATTGCAGTTTCCAAATGGTGGACGTATTTAATCCCTTTTTCAGTATAAATATTCTCTACACCAAGCAATTTTTCTGCATGCGTAATACCTGCATCAGTAAGTGATATTGATTTATATTTTTCATCAACAGTATAATCACTTTCAGGAGAAAGCTTTGCCGCAATATCAGCGAATCGTGAATACATGTCACCTGAATCTGATGATGGAGCTGAAATAATAAGTGGAGTTCTTGCTTCATCGATAAGAATCGAGTCAACCTCATCGACAATTGCAAAATGATGTCCACGTTGTCGTAGTGTAGCAGTCTCATATTCAATATTGTCTCTCAAAAAGTCGAAGCCGAACTCATTGTTGGTACCATATGTAATATCAGCCGCATAACTTTCACGTCGGGTGCACGGTCTTAAAAATTCATTTACTACTTTAAATGAACCAACCTGATCTCGCTCCGCATCTTTTTCTGTATGACGTGGATCATATATAAATGATTCTTCGTGGTTGATAACACCAACAGAAAGACCGAGTGCATTATAAATCTGACCCATCCAACTCGCATCACGACGAGAAAGATAATCATTGACGGTCACCACATGCACACCAAGACCAGCAAGCGCTTGGGTGTATGCAGGCAAAGTAGCTACGAGAGTTTTTCCTTCACCGGTACGCATCTCTGGGATACCACCCTGTTGTAGAATCAATCCTCCCATAAGTTGAACATCAAAATGTCGCTGACCGAGTGTACGCTTTGATGCTTCTCGTACTACAGCAAATGCTTCTGGTACGATATTATCCAATGTCTCTCCTGCACGTAGTCGCTCTTTAAATTCAGTAGTTTTTGCTTTTAATGCATCATCTGTAAGTGCCACACATGAGGCTTCTAGTGCATTAATACGCTCAACAATAGGTTTGAGCTTATCGATTTCCTTGTCGTTTTGATTTTTGAATATATTTTTAAGAAAATTCATATATATAGTACAAACGCCTTATTGAGCCATTATGCACTCGTTTGTGTGGCAATTTTAACATAAAAAACAAAAAACCGCATCTCATTACTGAGTGCGATTCTTTGGAAGATTTTCCTCGACTAGCTTCAAGTGAACTAATAAAGTAAACTTTTTTATTTCCGAGAAGTGAAGTCGAGGTAAATAATTTTCTATAAAAAATTATTATTTTCTCTTAGCTGTTTTCTTCTTCTTTGGTGCTGCTTTCTTTGTAGCTTTTTTAGCTACTTTTTTCTTTTTTGCTGCCATGTGATTTGTTTATTATCTTCTGTTGCCAGTTGATAAAAAATAAATTAATTTTTAAAAGTTCGTGATAAAAATTTTACAACTTTCATCATTCCGACCTGTGTTAATTATCATACGAGTACGACTTCAACACAATATTTTTTTACAAAAAATTGTGGATAACTTTATTTTCTTATTTGTAATCAAATTTAGAAAATAAGAATACTTTTTTTCAAAACAAAAAATACTCTCGTGAGTATTTTTTGTTTTGTAGAGTAACACTTCCCTACTGTGACAATGATTGTATGTATTCGGTTCCTTGTGTTTTGAAATCAGGATAATCTTTTATCAATGCTTCGATCAATGAAATTGCTTTTTGTTTTTGACCGATCTCTGCATATACACTTGCAAGTGCGATTCGTGTCTGAGGATTTTTTGGATCTGTTTCTAACCGAGCATTCAATATACCGAGTACTGTTTGATAATCCTTCAAATCTGCAAATGTACGGAGGATTCGGTCATCAGTAATTGCTTTTGTTCCGAGTGCAGTCAACATTGATTTTACAACATCGATCTTACCCGCATACAACGCACCAATAGTGTATACAATATCTGAATCAGGGAATCGTGGTTCGAGTTTATATGCCTTTTCAAATATATTGAATGCCTTTGCGTATTCTTTTTTACCGATATAACTTGAACCTAATTCAAAGTACATCGTTGGTTTATTTGGAGAATTTTCAACCGCCTTCTCTAAATGTTTAATACTTTCATCAAACTGTCCATTTCGGTTGTAAAATGAACCTGCGAACAGTAAGTATCGTGCATCTTTTGGAGTCTGCGCAACTTTCTTTTCTACCTGTTCTGCAGTAAAGGTGTAGAACTCTTGTTTGAACGCATCAGGTAGACTTGCTGATTGAATCACTTGAGATGACGCTGGCACAAGCTGTTCGAGCGCTTCAGATGAACCAAATGATTCGTATGCAAATGCCTTTTTGAAATACTCAAGATTTTTTGTTGGACCTTCTGTCTGAGGACTGATTGCACGAATCAGATTTTTTGACGTCATGATCGCAGGTACGTTGACCATATAGATGGTTGCTACACACACAAGTGCCACACACGGTACGACAATGTATGTGAATGTATCTTGAGATACTGCTCGTGTTGTGAGTCGCTCCCAGATATGCTGATGCACACTTCGTCCATGTACGTATGCAAGTAATGAGAAGAAGATAATGTAACTAATTAGGTTGTCGAACACAAAGAAGTTGTGGAAGAAATACGCAGACAGAAATCCTGTAAATACTGCTTTTTCTTCAAGAGAGAAATCTGACTTTTTCCACATGAAATACAGTACTGCTGCGTACAACGAAAGATACGAGAGGAAGCCAAGAAGACCACCTGCAATAAGCCAATCGAGCACTACGTTATGTGTTCGGTCAAACCACTGCTCCTGAGCATACATGAGTGGTGTGTAATGTTTGTTAAATACGTAATTAAAGTTCTCTTGTCCCCACCCGAGAATCGGTCGCTCCTTGAATCCTTCGATTGCCATAGGCCATACGAAATATCGTCCCTGAGTTTTTATTTCAGAAAATGACAATGTTGCAAATCGAGACAATACGGGACTATTTTTTACAAATGTTGTATTGCGTAGCCCAATAAATACTCCAACAAGAAGTACGATCGAGATGCAGAGTCCCCATGCAATTTTTCGAACCTTTGGTTCTGAACGTTCTTTCCATGCAATAATAATTGCAGTAATTACTGCTCCACCGATCAATCCAAGTATCGCTCCTCGAGTTGCTGTAAAGTACAAGATTACTCCTTGTGCAACAACAAGAATCCCGTACAACCATCGATACATTGTGTTTTTTGCCTGAATAAAGAACTGCGTTGCAAGAAACATATGAAAGACGATATAAATCGCAAGGTATGATGCGTTACCAAATGTTGCGTCAAGACGCACACCTCCTTGGTTTATCGTTGCGAGACCTGCAAGCTGCATAAAACCATATCCTGAGATCAACGCTGAAGCAATCAGAGAAGTGTTCCAGAATTTGTCCCACCACTCCTTTGTATGAAAGATACTACTTGCAACTATATAATAGAGAGCTAAGTGTGCAATAAGCACAAAACCTTCCATACGTTCATAGTTTGACCAGAGACTTTTTGCTGGATTCTCACCGAGCAAATCGGCAATAAATACAATACCTGTAAATACAAGCACTGCCTTTGTAATCAGTGAAAGTTTTGGTCGATACTCAACATCAATACATGCAAGAAGCACATACAACGCTGCTACAATCTCAACAATAATACGGAACGCAAACCCTTTTCCCGTAATAAACGGAAAGAGCATGGTTGAAGACACGATAAATGGTACAAACGGTACCAAAAACAACCCTCCAATCACTACCCATCGTAAATAACCTTGTATTGTTTTCATGCGTTACAGTATAACAAAACAATTTTAAACAAACCACCTAACTATATTCCCTGGTACACTAGTGCGATTTTGTGTCTAAAACTATCAATACTAAATTCTTTTGCTGCAAAATTTGCAGCTTGTATACCCATAGCAAATCTCTCTTCCTTGTTTTTATTGTAGATAATGTTAATTGCAGTATATAACTCACTTGATGTTACATCATGCAAAACAATTCCACACCGCGCTTCATTAACAATACGAGCCTGGTCACTCACATCTGAGACGATAACTGGACGACCGCACATTAAATACTCTGATATTTTTTGAGGATACTGCAAATCACTTACTGAACCTTTGATACGTGGAGACACCATCACATCTTTATCGCAAATAAATGATCTTACGTCACTTCTCTTAATTATCCCGCTATACACAATATTATCTTGTTTAGGAAGATTTAAAGAATCATCTATTTTAAAACCACCGATTTCAAAAACAATTTCTGTCTTATCTTTATAAAGCTCTGCTGTTTTAAATACAACATCAAGTCCCTGCCAAAATGAGCGATTCCCCAGGTAACCAATTTTAAATACTGGGCGCTCAGGAACCTTCTCATAATTAGCAAAAAAATCAGCAGCCCCCCAAATCACATATACATTAGATTGCTTTTTAATTCTCTTTAAAAAAAGTTCCTGACTAAAGCTCATAGATATAATTCTATGTGCACTTATAAGACCCACATAGTCAATCATTAAGAAGAATATTCTTTTATACAAAGGCACCACGTTCTCTGTTTCGTACCACGACCATCCATGTATATCAAAAATAATTTTACATTTTCTATTTAAAAACAACTTGTATAACAAAATTGGTAACATTGATAACGTACTCACACCATGTAAGATCGTAGGTTTTATTTTTTTTAATTCACGTAGTGTGTGAAATGTAAATAAAAAAATATTATTCTTTCTTAGAACATTAATCTGTATGTTTTTGTCCGCAACCTCTTCCCCACCATTTGCAATAACAGAAACTTTCGCAAATTGACTTACTGCTGAAATAGTATGCTTCGTCCTAATAGGGGTTCCAGTGAGGCGATCTACATCAAACGGACATATAAAGACAACTTGCATCTTATTATTTTGTATAATGTTTAACCATCTCTTCTAAAATAAGATCTATATCGTATTCTTGTTTCCACTCCGGATAATGTGTCTTAAACTTACTGTTATCAGTAATGTACCAAATATGATCACCTGCACGAGCCTGATCTAAATACTCTACAATAGCTTTTTTACCGCTCAGAAACTCTATCTTGTCTATTGCCTCGAGCATGGAAATATTAGAATATCTACCTCCACCTGCGTTATACACTTCTCCAATACGTGGATTTTGATAAAAATGCCAGAACATATTTATCAAATCATGTGCATGTATATTATCACGAACTTGTTTTCCTTTATATCCAAATATCGTGTATTTTTTTTCTAAAACTATGCATTTTACTAAATATGATAAAAAGCCATGTAGCTCTGTGCCACTATGTGCAGGTCCTGTAAGACATCCTCCTCTGAATACTCCGGTGTTCAAATTAAAATATCTACCGTATTCTTGTACCATAATATCCGCAGCAACCTTAGACGCCCCAAAAACACTATGTTTTGTTTGATCAAGACTCATTGACTCATCAATCCCTTTAAAAAAGACATGTTTCTCATCTATTTCAAATCTCTTCTCCCTTTCATGAAATGGAAGTGTGTTAGGAGTGTCTCCATATACCTTATTGGTAGAAGTAAAAATAAACGTAGCCGAAGGACAAAACTTTCTATAACTTTCCAACAAGAGAAGTGTTGCTCGCGCATTTACATCAAAATCAATAATAGGATCTTTTGCTGCCCAATCATGTGATGGTTGTGCTGCTGTATGTATAATAATATCAAACACATGCTCTTGAAAAACTTCGGTGAGCTTATCTTGGTCTCTAATATCAATACTGTAATAGATATATGCATCGCCAAGCTCTTTTTGAAGATTTTCATTATTCCATCTAGTACTCGCATCATCTCCAAAAAACTGACGTCTCATGTCATTATCGATACCCACAATAGTAAATCCTTTTTTTGAAAAAAACCGTACTGCCTCAGATCCAATCAATCCTGCTGACCCTGTAATAAGTGCTTTTTTCATATTTTTTCAGCTTCAATATTTAAACTAAATAAAATATCTTCATCACCAACCTTTATTGTACGCGTAGCACGATCATTAAAATTATGATGTTCGACTGTGTGTGGATTCCATATTCGACTATTCACAAAACCATTTTTCTCTAATACTTTTTTTGCATAATCAATATTCCATAAAGTGTAATGATTATTGAATGGAGGATTCTGCCCTAAAACTTGATCTCGTACAAGCTCCACATTCTTTCCACTGCGAATATATATATCGACAAGAGCATCAAAATTTGGTACAGCAAAACGCAGCAAACCTCCGGTTTTTAAAACCCTCCTCCATTCTTGTAGAGTTTTTATAAGTTTATCTTTTGGAATATGTTCAAGTACATGACTTGCGTATACCATATCAACAGAATCATCTGCGAAGTTTGAAAGTTCTGTAATATCTTGTATGTGATGAATATTTGGATATGGCTCAACGTCAATATTTATAAACTCAGCCGCAGATGCTTCGCCGCAACCAAGATTCAAATACACCTTCCCATCACTATTAGTTGGTATATGCGGCGCCTTATATTTTCTCTTTAAAAATAAAATATTTTTTCTTAATAATCTATATATACGAACCAACGTGAGCTTAAAAGTCTGTGGAAGGAGTTTTTTTAGACGATAAAACATAGCAGACTGATTGTATCAAATCAGCATAATAGACGCTAGTCATTAGCAATTAAATACAGTAATATAAAGGAAATCTTATGTTTAGTTCAGCAACAACAAACCTACGTAAAAAAATAGAATACTACACACAAACAGATCTTCTATACGTCTTGTCTGGTGGATTTTGGTCAAATTTAAATTTTGTTTTTTCATCAATTCTAGCCTTTATTCTATCAGTCGCTTTTGCTTATTATATACCCAAAGAATCATACGGACTATATCAATACATACTATCTCTATCAGCAATCTTTACTGCTTTTTCACTGACTGGAATGAACTCTTCTATCACCCGCTCAGTAGCACAAGGATACGATGGTTCTTTTGTAAAATCTATAGGTCCTCAACTTAAATGGGGCTTACTCTCTTCTGGTATTTCACTTATAACTGCACTCTACTACTTTATTCAAGGGGCACACAGTATCGCTTTAGCATTATTTTTTGTTTCTATATTTTTACCAATTATAAATACAACCAACACTTATACCGCACTATTTATTGGAAAAAGAGATTTTAAACAAAATTTCATATTTAACACATCATTCAATTTCATCTATACCATAATTATGGTTATAGTAATAATCTATACACAAAATCCAATTACTATAGTTATTACATACTTCCTTGTTGCTGGACTTGTAAACTTATTTCTTTTTCTTAAAAGTATACAAAAAAACACGCTTAACACCTTAATAGATCCAGATACACTTCCTTATGCAAAACATCTGAGTGTAATGAATATTGTTGGTGTTATTGCAAATAAAATAGATAGTATTCTTGTATTTCAATTTATTGGACCTATACATCTTGCACTATACACTTTTGCAAAAATCATTCCAGAGAAAACTGGTGGTGCTTTTAAATCATTTACATCTATTGCATTTCCAAAATTTGCCACTCAAGAAAAACAAGACATTCACAAAACAATCCTTAGAAGAACTTTTCTGTTATCTTTACTGGCAGTCGGAATATCCGTCGGATACATATTTATTGCACCTTTTTTGTTCAATTTATTTTTACCAGCATATACAGACGCCATCATATATTCTCAAGTACTTTCACTTTCCTTGATAGGATCGGCTGCTAGTCTACCTATGTACGCACTCATGTCTCAAAAATCAACAAAAGAATTATACATAATTAACATAGTATACCCTCTTACACAACTAGCACTTATATTTATAATGATGTACTTTTGGGGAATATGGGGGCTTATTTATTCAAAGATAATTTCGAGCATTATCTATGTTTGTCTCACAACATATACTGCTTATACATATACAAATAATTAACAATATGAACAAAATTAGAAAAATTATCCAAAAAACTGGATTTGATTTACACAGAGTACATAAAGGCGCTACAAAAATGGAATATTTAGGACATCTAAATGTTAACACTGTGCTAGATATTGGTGCAAATGAAGGACAGTTTGCAACAGAGATACGCAGCATCTTGCCTCACGCTCATATTTATTCGTTTGAACCAATTAGGGATTGTTTCTTAAACTTACAAAAAAAATTTACATCTGATAAAAACTTTACAGCGTTTAATTTTGGATTAGGGTCAGAAAGAGGTATTGTAACAATGAATAAAAATGTATACACCCCAAGTTCATCCCTGCTTGAAATGGCAGACGCTCACAAAAAACTCTTTCCTCATACAATCAGCAGTAGTGAAGAAACCATAACTATTGAGTGTCTGGATGATCAGATTGATAATATCCATATACGCAACAACTTGCTTATAAAAGTTGATGTTCAAGGTTTTGAAGATAGGGTGATCACAGGAGGGATAAAAACATTTAAAAATGCCCATGCTATCCTTATCGAAAATTCTTTTGTTACACTTTACAAAAATCAGCCACTTTTCGATGATATATATAATACACTTACTGGTATAGGTTTTACATATAAAGGCTCGTTACAAGAGAAAGTAGACCATGTAACAGGTGCAATTGTATCTGAAGATTCATTATTTATCAGAAAAAACTAATTGATACTCATACGCGAAACTATCCTTAGTTTATTTAACACATGCAGTTATTGTAATGAAAAAAATTTCTATTATTATCCCGGCATATAATGAAGCATCAACCCTTTCAGTTATACTGAATAAGGTTAAGAACACTCCTTTAGAGCATCTAGAAAAAGAAATTATTGTTATTGATAATAATTCCAAAGATAATACTTTTGAAATAGCAAAAAATACTCCGGGAGTTATTGTATACAAAGAGACAGTAAAAGGTAAAGGAGCTGCGGTAAAATGCGGTTTTAGGCATGCTACCGGTGACATACTTCTCATTCAAGATGCCGACCTTGAGTATGAACCCAATGATTACACTCAAGTAATTCAACCAATACTCGACGGTAAAACAGAGATTACAAACGGTGTACGGATTGAGGGTAGACTAAGGGAAAGTAATAAAATATCAATTGGACTCCTTGGTTGGCTTGGTAACCATACCATCACTATTACAACAAACCTATTGTACGGAAATAACGCTGGAGAATACGAAGGGTGTTACAAAGCACTTACTAAAAGACTCTACGAGAGTGTAGAAGTTAACACAAATGACTTTGATTTTGATAACGAACTTTTATGTAAATTAATGAAAAAAGGATATAAGCCTATTGATGTGCCTATACACTACTACCCACGAGGATATGCCGAAGGGAAAAAAATAAATTGGCGCCATGGATTTAAAATTCTCTGGACAATTATCAAGTATCGTTTTATTGATTAAAAATCGACCTCTCACCTTTTGTAAAAGTGAGAGGTCTATTGTTTTATAATTAACGACTCCTCCGTAAAATAGTATGCGGAATCCCTGTTTGTCCCATAGAGTGTTCATAGGACACAGCCGAAGCGCTTGGATTAAACGGAATACAAAGCTTTTTTCGCACATCTCGCTCAATAAAATCTCGGAGTCTTACCAAATCTTCAGGTTTCAATGTGTCTGTGTAGACATATGCACGGTAGCCACCATTAGGATCTCCTTTATAGTAATCAGCCGTAACATTGTAGTCGACCTCAATCTGGTACAATGTATCACCTTTATAGGTATACACCCAGACTCCAGGTAAATGAGGATGTGGTTCTGCCTCATCATAGTACGGTGTGCCTGGATAGCACGTAATGATACTCACATCAAAATCATCCGGTTTCACTTCAAGTAACCACTTTCGAGTCTCCTCAATAGTCTCTTCAGTTTCTCCCGGATGACCTATCGACATCAACGCTTTAACCTTCAAACCTGCCTTGCGGGCAAATTCGACGCAACGAGTATTCTCTTCTCGTGTAGCATTTTTATCAATAGCTTTGAGAATCTGAGGCGACCCCGATTCAAACCCTGTCAATATCCACCGGAAACCTGCTCGATACATAGCATCAGCTTGTTGTTGAGTAAATAGTTCGGACTTAATAAAACCACGCAATCTCCACTCTACACCCAAATCCCTCTGGGTCTGTGTAATGAGTTCCATAAGCTCCAACATGTTTTTACTCACATTAAGCTCATCGTCATACAACATAAACCCTGTCACACCGTATGTTCGCCAGAGATGAACCATCTCATCAACAACAAGTTGTGACGACCGAGTACGGATCTTCCGGAGGCTGTCCGAGAGACGCCCTCCGCAAAACTTGCATCGGTACGGGCAGCCGAGCTGAGCGATCAACGACAGCGCACGGAAACCGTCGATGGAATAGTGGTAACTACCCACATCAACAAGATGTCTCGCAGGAAGAGGTAATGTTTCAAGCATTGAACTAGACATGAATAACTCAGATTTTTTATCATCTGCATCAATCAGTCGAGGAGAATACTCTTTGAGTGCGCCAAATACCGCACCCTCACCATCCCCTGCAACCAACACATCAAACACTTCCTGAACATGCATCATCTCCTTATGCGCACGTCCAACTACCCCTCTTTTAATCTCATTTTTATAGGCGGCGTTAATGAGAGTAATGTGGGGACCACCAAGAATCACTCGAGCATGTGGGTTTTTTTGTTTAATCACTTTCAGAATCTTGGTTGCCGCAGGCATCTGAGGAGTGGTTGAGGTTAAGCCAAATCTTTTTACATCAGGATACTCTCCCATGTAATCAGATACAACCTCCTCAAAATTCTTTATGCCAGACAAATCAAGCATATCAACCTTAACCCCTTCACGCTCTAACACAGCAGCAACCTTGAGAATCCCAAGTGTCATAAACACTCGATCATCTAGTAGAAAAAGTGAGGGTGGGATAATGAGACAAATTGGCCCCATTTGCTCCACCTCTGAAATACGTTGCACATGCACAGAAGGTGCTAATGGTTCTTGAATCTGAATCAATCCCACACAATTCTCCTTGCTTTATAAAACTGGAACAAAATCTAGATCAAATATATACTACGAACCTCTAAAAAGGTAGATTGACAAAGTTTAGTATAAATGAGTCCATATAATGTCCGCACAACGCAGACAAAATTAAGACGAGATATAATACATACCATCGCCGCTCAATCTTTTTCATATACAAACTAGAGAGCAATATTAAGGCGGGTGCAGTAACAAACAACACACGAGTAACTACTGGCCATACAAATACAGGTAGTGCTGAAACAATAACCAATCCAATAAAAAATAATTTTTTATCAACAAAAACAGATTTAATGTTCTTAATAAATAAAACTATACCTCCGATAATAAAAAACGAACTAAAATTATATAACGACCCAAAACTTTTAACATACTCCACTAAAATATTTTGACCAGGATAGAGTCCTTCTTGATGAGCTAACCACGACAAATACGTATACTTATAAACTATGAAACAATAGATATTTATGAGTATAATCGGAGTAGCTACTGCAAAACCAGAACTAACTAATAATACTGATATTTTTTTTAATGATGAGCGGTTTACATATATAATCACCCCAACAACCACCACATATGCCAAAAAAGCATACTCCTTCCACAAACCCCCTAATGCAACAAAAGAAGTTGCCGCAACTAACCACCGAACTCTTTCTTCTTGCAAATATTTATATGAAAAATAAATAGAGATTATATAAAAAAACCAACCACCAATATCCATTAAATAACCAAGTCCAAACCTGACCATTGCATAATTAGTCATCAATAACCACATCGATAAAAAAGCTATTTTTTTCTCTTCAACCAAACCATCAACGATGCGATAAAAAAATAGTCCGGTACATATATATAAAACTGTATTTATAACAAGCCATGTAATTGAGATATCCTGAAAAAAAACATCAAGTAGTCGTATTGTCTGCAAAGCACCGTATGTTGTTACTATGCGATTTGCTATAAAATCTGGCGGGACATCCACATGACGAAGAACTTCAATACTCTCCACATAAGAAACACTATCTCCCGCTACGATCGGATGAAGTGTATTTATTGAAAACACAGCAAACAATAGAAGTATAAAACTTAAAAAAACCATATTTCCACACATCAAACTTAAAAATTTTTGATACATTGTATTCATAGATTTTTTAATGGATACACACTGCAGAAATAAATAGTTTTGTTATTTCCTACAATCATAGATTTTGGCATGAATCGCTTTATCTTGATCAGTGTAGATAGGAGCACAGCTCTGTAAATAATTCATGTACATAGTCCCCTCCCCAATTCGTGGAATATCTATATACAATACATGACCACTAAACGTGCTGAAATATTTTTCATATTCATTACTAAACTGTGGAGCAGCATACATACGTCGTGCATACTTTCCGGTCTCCCGTATTTCATAACCACCAATATCATTATAAACTACAACAGAAGTAATACTCGGATCGTTCACAATGACATTCTTTGCTTTTTGAAATAATCCGTATGGACTACCATTAATAGCACCAACTAAATATTCTTCAATAAATACACCATTATAAAGTACCCCTAACACCAAAAGGTGCATAAGAATGATACGGGTGAAAAATTTTCTCCGTAACGCATATATAACCCCCAAACATGAAAAGAGCCATATTACCCCGATAAAAAAGAAAGATACGTAAAAACCAGTCGGACCGGAACCACCTGAAAATGGAAATAGGAAATTCCAATGCAATGATGTTACAGCATTAATCCATTCAGTTTTTGGATGTTGAGGTGGTATACCATGAGATAAAAATTGTGCGCAGAAAAAGACTGCGGCAAGAAGTCCAATAAACAATATATCTTTCTTATGAATCAATTCCTTTTGAGAGTCGTACTGTATATGCTCCGCATACAAAGAACCAACAATAAAACACAGTGGTACAACCAAAAATGCAAAATATCGATCAAGTGCACCAATCGAAAAATCAAACAACATAAGATAAAAGAATAAGCCGTATCCTATAAACAACCAAAATAGCCTATTTTTTTGAAATAGTGTACGAGTAGAAAGAAGTGGAGTAAGAACGAGAAAAGGAGACAGATACATAAGTGCCTTTGCAAACTGTATCAGTGTCTGGAACCATCCACGATGTGCGAACCGAATAAATGTATCCCAATAACCCATTGACCAGCCAAGTCTGAAAAATGGAAATATGAACTGTGAGAGATAGATCACTCCCACTAAACTCACCGCACACCCCACAATGTAGCCTAGAAAAAGTAATACCTTCTTTTTGTTTTCAAAATATTTTTTTTCAAGAAAAAAGTCCGTTGCAAAAACTCCAATAGGAATAATAAAACTTAACTTAATCAGAAAACCAAGTATCACAGACACAACAAACGCAATACTCCACAACACAGTGTTTCTTGAAATGCGATAATCCTTTGATTTAATATGAAGATACGAAACCAGTGAGGCGAGGAAAAAGAACACCATCACTGCCCCGTCGACGTCCACCGTCAGTGACGCCAATACTCCATAGAAAGAAAAGGTGAAAAGAGATGTAACCCATAGAGACCCTTTTCTACCAAACATCAAATACGCGGCATATGCGACCAAGATAAAATTTAAGATACTAAACCCAAGTGGTATCATTCTGAAATTATCATACCCAATTGCATGACCACCTACACGATAAACAAGCTCAGTGAGCGGTGGGTGCGGCACACTTCCCGGTGCAAATACCGCCGGGTTTGCGTATAAAGGCCATTTGTACTCGTCCTGATGATACGGAATATCAAGACCAGGAAGACGAATTGAGATAAAGAATATACAAAGAAATAAAAAGCAAAGTAAAAATAATTTTTTACTTTCAAAAATCATTCGAAATAATCCAAGCATTGATGTCTTTATTATATATTAAATATCCAACCCCCAATTAAACTTAGCTAAGTATTCTTCCAAACAAACTCTCCAATCTCTCGTTAACGCAGGGTTTATTTGTTTTAATGCTGTATTCACAAGTTGCTCTGAATATGGCCTTGGTGCAAAATAATCTTTTTTAAAAAAATCCGAAGTAACTTTATGTAATTTTATGTTGCCATCAGTATCTAAACAATGCAACATATGCTCTGCTACATCATAGCGTGATGAATTTCCTTCACAAGCACCATGATACAAACCGTACAAATCTTGGTCTAATAAATAATATATGGAACGAGCCAGATCATATGTATAACAAGGTACACCAAGTTTATCTTCAAGGGCAAAAATGTCTTTTTTACCAGACTTTAGTTGACTTATTATTTTATTAACAAATTTTTTATCTTTTTTTGGACCACCACCCATCATCCAACCAGCTCTAATTACTATAGATTTCTTTATACTTAATGCGAGAAGTTCACCTAAATATTTTGTACGACCATACACACTTAATGGATTAGGAAGATCATCTTCTTTATAAAAATTTTGCTCTCCATCAAATATACCTGCAGTTGATATAAATAAAAAAGGAATATTCCTTTTTGTCGCTTCTCTTGAAAGATGCAGTACTGATAAAGTGTTTGTTTGATAAGCGTTATCTAGATTTTTCTCACAATATTCCATGTCTGTAAGAGCAGCTAAGTGTATGATATAGTCTGGATTAAACTCATTAACCACACGAATAACTTCGTCTTTATTTCTTACATCAAGCATTTTTAACCAAGGCTCATTTAAGTCTATATCTGTGGCCAACACTATACATTTCTGAAAAAATTCACCATATACGGCTTCGCCGAGCATTCCGCCACAACCGGTGATTAAAACTTTACTGTCTTTAGTAATCATGGATAATTTAAGATATACTGAACCTTAACTTTATCATATCTTTTAGGGTATACAAAACAAGATACGGTTTAGAACCAGAAGCTACACCGCTCTTTCTCTCATAATGAACAACAGGAAACTGTTTAATTTTATACTGTAATTGATGTGCTTTAAGCACCAGTTCTGCATCCACAAAAGCACCATACGGCGAACTTGTGATTTGTATATTATCTAAAACCTCTTTTTTTATAATTTTTACTGAACAGTTAATATCCTTAAACTTTACCTGGAATAACATATTAATAATTGTATTAAAAACAAAAGATTGAATGCGTCTACCTAAAGACACTGCTTTCTTTGTGGCGTACCCACAAATAAGGTCACTATCATCTAGAAGATAGAGATAGTCTTCTACATCATGCACATCATACTGATTATCCCCATCTGTATACATCACCCATTCATATTTCCCTAACTGAAATCCTTCTTTGAGAGTCGCTGAATAACCTTTATTTTTCTGATGATGCACAACCGTTATATGTGGATATTGGAGTGCTAATTCATCTGCAACAAGTCCTGTATTATCCTTTGCTCCATCATCAATAATAAAAATTTCATACGCATCAAAATTTTTCTTCAAAAAATTAACAACCTGTGGTATGAGGTCTGGTAAATTACCTTCATCATTATATGCTGGACAAAAAAAAGATATTGATTTTTGTTTAGATGTAACCATTTTTAATATACAAATATAAGTTATCAGTTTTTTACAACATAACTACATAATAAATCCATTAATCGTGAGAGACTTTGTTGCTCCACGATACGTAAAGCATGCGCATGGTAATGAGTCAGATCGTCACCTCGAAGTGCATAGAGTCCCATAATCTTATCTACAATATCATTCTGTTCACCTGTTGTATACGAACCATCTGGCACAAGGTCTTTCATTGATGTATTTGAGACGAGTACTTTTGTACCACAGGCAAGTGCCTCAATCACAGTTTTATCAAAAGAACCTGAATCTGTAAAATTCAAGAAAATCTCATGATTTTGGTAGGTTTTAGGGGCACTGAGGAAATCCACCCCCCTCACAAAGGTTATATGTGGCTCTATACGGGCTGTAGCAATACGTTCTTTGAGCCACTGGACATAATGACTATCTCTCGGCAATGCATCCCCTACAATAGACAGGTGGACTGGGACACCTTTTGCGAGCAAAAACGCAACTGTACCAATCGCCTTTTCAATACGCTTAACTGGAGCAATTCTCCCAAACAACAGAAGAGAATGGGGTGTTTTTTGAGCATGAGTATCGACAGAAAAGAGAGTGGTGTCTATACCTGCGGGCATACGTACAGTCTTCTGGTATCGAGCAGTAAATGAAGCATCTGCCGTACAAAACACACGATCTGAAAAGAACACTGCAATGCGTGTCCAGATGTTTCCATATGGATGGTTTCTCCAAAAGAAAATCTTTTTACCGAGGAGTACCCACAACCACCCAGCAAGCACTATATACTCCTGATTCATATGCACAAACACCGCATCATATTCGTTTCGATAATTCCATATATACGTAAAAAACTTTCGCACATATTGAATGCGAGAGTTTCCATTTTCTTTTCCAAGCGAATGAATTTTTACATTACCTGAGATAGCATGCTTCCCCTCATACAAGCAAATCACTTCAACTGAATCAAAGCGCTTAGAAAATTCCTCGATCCATCGAGTAAAAAAACCAAGGGTTGTATCCTCTATATCAACAGACTGGGTTATGATCAATAATTTCATACTCTTTATACTAACAACAAACATCCGATGTTTCACTTTTATACACCGTCTTCTAGATATTTTTTAACCAGATTTACATGCTTACTTGTAACCGAGTCCCATGTTTGTTCAAGAGGTAAAGTCTGTATATACGAAACAGCTCCCTGATAGTTTTGTCTATCAAAAAAATAAATAATTTTATCGATCAACATTTGCATATTACTTGGATCAAATACAAACCTATCATCAAGCTCCACAGATAATCCATGACCTCTACTAATAAGTACAGGTTTACCAAATGACAACGCTTCAAGAATAAAATTTGGATTAAACTCAGATAATGCTGGACCAATCGCAATATGTGCTGATTCTATTTTTTTAAATAATTCATGTTGAGGTAGTGAGTCTAGAAATTCTATATATTTACCAGACTCTAACCTATTTTTTAAGGCAAACAGCGATTCCTTTTCTGGGCCTCTACCGATAATCACCAGTGTACCTTTTTGAGTTATTTTTCTCACACTATCAAACGCATGTATTACAAAATCCAAATTCTTATATTTTACAAAACGTCCAGCAAATAAAATCACCGGATCATTGAAAGGAGGAATAGAGTCAACACGTCTCCGAAAAACCGGGTTTTTAATTATATGTATTTTTGATGGATCAATACCGTAGTATGTTGTGTAAAAATTTTTAAAATTTTCATTATACAGCACCACAACGTTAGCTGCATTTAGTACACTCCGAATAAGCAAAAAGAGGATGTGTTGTGGGTATGCTTTATATAAACCCTTACCATAATATTGATCAAGACTTAAGAATACCCTACCTTCTTCAGCATCACGCTCCCATATCGGGTCACCTCCTACACGAATAAAAAAAGGTTTAAAAAATATCTTTGCACATACACAAGCTGGCAAACCAGCAGAAGTTGGGTCAAATGCATATACAATATGAGCGTTAAATGAAAACCATACTGTATAAAAAATATACAGTATCCATTGTATATATTTAGGAAACGAACGACTAATACGTTTTACTTGAAAAGTAAACTCAGTATTATGGATATCATCACCATATGCCAAAACAGTCACATGAAAACCTTCTTGCACAAAACGTTCTGCAATATTCTTAACATGAACAGCTGGTCCACCCACATCAGGATAAAATATACCTGCTGCTAAAAAAATATGAGTTTTTTTATTCACATTAATGAATATACCTAAAAAATAATATATAATCAATATACATAATTATTATGCTTAAAACTGCATTTATAGGTGTTGGAAATTGGGGTAAAAGATTATTGGCGGAATACTCTGTATATACAGAGGTAGTATGGTGTATGCATAAAAATAACCCATCCACTCACGACTTTATCAATAAAAACTACCCATCAGTCAAACAAACCTCTGTACTACAAGACATTTTAAATGATCAATCTATAGATATAGTTGTTGTTGCAACTCCCACCGATACACATTTTGATATTGCAAAAAATATAATTGAATCAGGGAAACACTTATTCCTAGAAAAACCAGGTGGAACCTCAAGTGCACACCTACAAACACTCCATACTTTAGCGAAAGGACACAATGTCTCTTTTATGGTAAATTATGAGTTTGTTTACCATCCCGTATGGCAGTTTATACAGAAGAACTATGGAAATGACATTACAGCTATCCACAGCGAATGGTTTAAATGGGGTTCATTTAAGGAACCATCAACAACAAACCTCCTTTGTCACGACATCTCAATCATAAAATCTACACATAATACTATAACCCCAATAGTAGTACGTGCTCACCCTGTCATATCAACATCGGACATACTCTTTGTAGAGTACTGCAACAAAAAAATACGAGCAACGTCATATATTAACCGTGTACACACCGATAAACATAAAACCATCACAATAAGCACTACTCAAGGAAATTTTATATGGCACAATGACACTCTTTTTCGCATAATGCCACAAAATGAGTACATGGAAATACCTATGCTAGATAAATCATCTGCTGTTCAAAATTCTATTAAACATTTTATACATGCCGTCACACATAAAAAACCTATCTTCACTGATGGACTTTTTGCATTTGAAGTAATGTGTGATATTGAAAAAGTTATATCTCTTCAGAAATAATACGCAACACCTCTTTTGCAGCTTCTACACAATTACCGATTTTTCCAGAAAATACATTAATGATTTTAGGGTGAATTTTAGTAACCAAAGTCGGTCTCTCATCAGTTGCATCCACATACGGCAAAACAGTTCGTATCGTGTACATAGAACCAATATGCGCAGCATCTTCAATTCCAGGCATGAATTCTTTTGCGCTTTCTATAAACTTCGATACATTTGTAATTGAGGGATTACTCACAACACCTTTATTTAACACATCAGCAAATTCATCAGGTATGATAGGTTTTTTACCTGTATTTGACGCATGTATAGCATGTACCACATTCCCCATTACATGCAAATCAGTGTCTGCATAAGGATCGATGCAACAAAACGGACCATCAATAATAACTATACTCTTTTTTCGAAAAATTTCTGGCAACTTTAAAATAGGCTTTTCGCATAGCTCAAATTGATAATCCTTTTGCGTTTCTGGAATATGATCAATTAATCCATTTAGATTAGCGTAACTACAATTGACTATAAGAGCATACTTATCTATTTCATTTGATGAAAAAACATGATTACATATAAGATTAATCTTCAAATCATCGATCTTCTTTTTTACTATATCCTTGAGTTCTATATGATTTATTAAAGATTCTTTAACCTTTACAACTAAATCCAGTTTTTCATTATTAACACAATCACAAGAAGTTACTGTGTATTCTAAATCAACAGCATCACAGAATTTTAAAAATTCTGATGAAGAAACTTTGCTTTTTTCTTTTGCTACACAGTAATAATGAACTGAATCGTCTAACACCACACTTCCATACTTCTGAATGAAAGATTGTTCTGATTCTTTAGAAGACAATGCGGTCTTTATACTTCGAGGATAGTGATATCCTCTGTGGAGACGATACTGATTTATACCGGAAGCAGCCTGCATAATATCGTCATTTTTCTCAAAAAGATCTACCGACACCCCTTGCTGTGCCAATTCTATTGCAACAGTACATCCAAATATACCAGCTCCAACAACTGCTATTTTCATACGTTTATATATCAAAAGTGAATAAATCTTTCTTACCTTTAAACACAAGTCCTCTTGAAATAAAAAATGTAATACATGCAACTGATCCTCCTGCGATGATCTGACCTATATATACATAGAAATGAAGATGGTCTACGAGTACATACAAAAAGATTGTGTTAAGGAGTAGTCCAAACAGTGATGTAACCATATACTTACCCGCCTGTATATGCATGTCTGTGCGAGAAAAATCTTCGAATGTCCAAAATTTATGCAAAATTAGACTCACAAAAAAAGCGATAACTGAAGCAATAATCGCAGCATACAGATAGTACACGCCCAATATATAGTAAAGCCCCGAGAGTATTCCGAGGTTGATCAGTGCGCTTGTTCCTCCAGATATGAGATATCGCACGATAAGATGTTTCGTAAAGCGCTTCATATATTATGTACGTACTAGTATATCACGAAGATCTTTGACATACATGTCGACATATTCATCAAGAGGCGGGATACTGCGCTCTATATCATCACGAAGTGCTGCTCCAAACTCATGCCGTTTCTCATTGTGTGCAATCAGCTCCATAATAGATCGTGTTATACACGCCTTATCACCTACTGGACATACGTATCCGTTCTTATTATTAATAATCACTTCATGAGCAATACCGACGTCAGTAGTCACCACTGGTATACCGAGGAGACCTGCCTCAATCATTGACATACCATACCCTTCATACTCAGATACAGATAAAAATAAATCAGCAGATGCAATAAACATTGAGACATCATCGACCCATCCAACAAACCGAACATTATCTGCAATACCAATACGTGATGCATATGCTTCAAGATGGCTCTTTTGTGAACCATCCCCTGCAATAATCAGTCCACTGTGAGGATACACCTCGCACACCTTTTTACATACTTCGAGTGCATCTTCGATTCGTTTCTCTTTCTCGAGTCGACTTGCCATTGCAATCGTAAACGTAAACGAAGAAAAAGCCTTCGGTACTACTGCACCTGATGACGGTTTTACCACATCAATACGAACCGGTAATACGTGTGGTGGATGCATCAGACGAATACCTGCATGGTGCAGTGAAGAAACAATACGTTGTGATACAACACGCACCCCTGCTGCTTTTGGCAACAGAAACTTACCTAACATAATACGGATTGATTGCAAAAAAGATGTCTTGAAATATGGACTCAAAAAATCAGTATGAATCTGTAGATGTAATGGCAATCGAAATTTTGATGCAATACGCCACCCTACCAAACCACATTCAAATGGATCTTGGCATGTGATTACCGAATCTCCTCGTACAAACTTCTCACCAGCTACTATACGCTTACCCAAACGAATCGCATCATATACATACAACCACCGTGAAAGAGAGTTTGTAGGATAGATTGTTACCTCATCACTGAGTTTTGTTTTTGTATATCCGTGTGAAGTATGGGTAAACACGACCACATGAAGCGCTCCGATCTTTTTACCATACGCAATCATACGTGCCGATACCGCACTGTGTACATCAAATAATTTTCTATCTGAACCAATAGTTAATACATGCATAATTGTTATTGTATAAGAAGTAAAAATTCTTCTGCGACTTCATCTTCTCCTCGAGCATACGTATGTTTCGACATACGAGCCATGTACTCACTGTACATCTTAGCATCCATCAACAATTCAATCCCTGATGCAATATCCTGAGGGTTTGTAGGATCAACCCAGACAACCACATCAGAAAACCGATCTTTAATACCACAATCTTTTGTTGCTACCACAGGAACTCCGAGAGAAACTGCATCGAGAAGCATATTGGGACTCACTTCTGAAAATGAAGGAATGACGACCATATATGCATTACTCATACGTTGCAATAATTCGGCATGTGTTGATGTACGTGTATCGAGTTCAACATCAAAAAAACGTTCTTTTACAATATCAAATGCTTCTTGTAACCCTTGTTTATTTTTCAAGAAAATATTCCGTGATGGTGAAAGTATGGTTCTATTTTTAGGAACAATGTTTCTTCGTGATCGTACTGGATATGCGTTTTCTATAACTGAAACTTTGTGTGTGTCTATATGATACGCACTTTCATACATACGTTTTTGCCACTCGGTAGAAAACACAATCCGATCAGCATATCGAAACATCATATCTGTTAGAGTATATATAAGTCGTTCCTTATACGTAAACCGTCTTGAAGGAGAATAAAAATCAGAAAGAAATATTTTTTCTTTCGTACGATTTAAATATGTTTCCCATAAAAAATCACCTCCTACACGCACGATCACTTTTTTACGAAACAACTTTGCCATAAAAACAGCAGGAAGTGCAACTGAGAATGTATCCAATGCAATAACAGCATCCGCATATATCACCGATGGAATAAGCATTACAACATATAGGATATGACGTAACCCCGTAGGGATTTTTTGTAGACTTTGAAAACTTACACATCGAACGATGTGTCCTTTGAGAGACCAGAGGCGCGAAAACATCTCTGCATATAATACAGACCCACCAATATGCGGAGGGACTGATGGAGTTGCGATAGTGATTCTGTATTTTTTCATAGAAGTATTAGGTTCGCATACGTATCATATCAAATACGTGCTCATTCATCTGTGGAACAATCGTATCCCAACTATACCGCATACATACTCGCTTTTGACCTTGTATTGCAATGTGATTTCTCAAATCATCGCGCTCTATAAGCTCGTTGATTGCTTCTGCAATACTTTTTGGATTATCGGGACATACAAACATCCCCGTCTCTCGATCATCAATAAAGTCAGGTATCCCTCCTACTGGTGTTGCCACCACTGGAAGTCCTGCTGCCATCGCTTCTATAAAAGAGATACCAAATCCTTCTGAACGAGAAGCACGAACAAATATATCAGAAATACGAAGCAATACGGGTATATCTGTTTGATTCACAAGCCCCAAAAATACAACTCGATCTCGCACACCAAGAGTATCCGCCATACGTTTGAGCATATACTCATCTTCACCAACTCCCGCAATCAACAGTTTGATATGTTCTGGAAGATACTGCAACGAACGAATCAAATCATCAACACCATTTTTATGACTCAATCGAGAAACAGTAGTGAGATAAATATCATCATCACGTTTTCCCAATGTTCGTGCCAAAGAAATCACTTTTTCACGTGGTGGTTCTGTTGCAAACAAAGAAAGATCAACACCGTTTGGGACAACAACTGCATGTGTCGCACCTATGTCATGAGCCATATGAGCAAGAAACTGTGAAAGTGCAGTGATCACATCAGCTTTTTTAAACATCAATCGAAACAACGGATATACAAAAAAAGCTTTTCTTTTTATATCAGCAAATGGAGTACCTTCTTGAAGATTTAGGAAGAATAGTATTTTTTTTAGACTTAATTTCAAGAAGAGTGCTGCAAATCCGGCATACGTCATCACTGCCCACACCATATCAAACTGCTTTTCTTTATATAATTGTTTACCTTTCCAGAACGCAATAAATGGAAAAAATATTTTAGGACATCGCACTCGATACACATCTATTGCACCGATTTTTTCATATGCAGGATGTGTATCATCAAAACGTCGAGTGACCATAGTCCATTCGATATCTGATATACGTTGTGTGATTTCTTTGACTGCAATTTCTGCCCCACCAATCAGTGGGTAGTACGCCATCGAATATATAAGCACCCGTTTTTTTGTATTATTCGTATACATTCGTAAGTTTTCAGTTCGTATATTCGTATACTATTTAATCTCATCCATAGAAAGGAGTTTACGTAACACATCCTCAGGAACCTCTTTTACCCCTGGAATCGACGTACTTAGACTATCATATTGTTTGGGTTTTGACTGCTCGACCACTGGTTCTTTTTGTGTTGGCACAACAGGCTTTTCTACTTGCACAGGAACTGGTTTTTGAATTGGTTTTTCTATTGATATAGGCTTTTGGTGAGCAGGTGAAATCTGAGTAGGAGGTGTTGGAGGTGGTGTTTTTGCAAGAACAGTAGAAAGAGCACTCTTGAGACTTGAGATATTTTCAGGTGTCGGAATCTTTGCTTTTTCGTGATTTACCTTTTGCTCTTGTACAACCGGTTTTTCTACAGACGGTATCTGCACTGGACGTACTGGTTGGGATTGGACTACTGGTGACGTCGGCAGACTCTCAGTTATTTCCTTTTGTACATGAGGTTCTTTTTGTTTTAATTCTTCTGCTGCCTTCAAAAAAGCCAATTTATTTGGATCTTCTTTAGGAGCAACCACTTCCTCCTTTATTGTAGGTTCAGGTACCTCAATAAACACCGGCTTTGGTGTGTCATTTCTTCTCTCTCCATATGATTCACGTGGTGGATTTGGTTTATTTTCTCTTTCACCTCCACCCCTATATTCTCCTTGTGCATTGTACGGACGAACATCATTTCTAGCACCTCCATTGTTTCCACCCCCTCCGTTTGTTCTGTTTGGTGCAGGAGCTTCTGCCCGACCTTGTTCATGGAACTGAGCAATTACTTCCTCAACTTCTTTTCGTGGTCGTGCAAACTGAGCATGAGACGCATTGATTACGTCTTCTTTAAATGATATTTCTGGTTTACCGATTGGAAGCATTGTTGTTGCTGAAAATGGCTGTGAAGACACGCCATCGATCATCAGCTTCAGATAAATCTGTGCAAACCCAAGATTCACTAAATCTTCTGCGGTAAAAACCGGTGCAAATTCTTTTTCGAGCACCTCTGCATCAAATGCACCCACTCGAAACGTAATCATCGTACCCACGTTTCCAAATACTGCATCTCTCACCTCCTCCTCCATTTGTTCGATGTACTGGTGAGCAATCGTGAGACTGAGTTTATATTTTCGAGCTTCAGACAAAATATCAGCAAATGATTTGTTTGCAAACGATTGAAACTCATCTACATAGAGATAGAAGTTTGGAAGCTTATTGAGCTCTGCTTCACTTGCGTCTGCACGTGACATTGCTGCAAGATAGATCTTGGTGATAAGCATCGAACCAATCAGGTTTGCATTTCCCTCACCCACTCTTCCTTTTGAGAGGTTAACGATAAAAATCTTTTTTTCATCCATTATTTTTCGCACATCAAAAGATGATTGAGGTTGACCCAAAAGATTTCGTACCAGCGGGTTTGAAGTAAATTGTCCCACCTTGTTTTGAATTGCAGGAATCGCTTCAGCGATAAACTTCTCAGTCCATTTTCCAAACTCATCAACCCAAAATGCTTTGACTGATGTGTCTTTAATATTTTCTACTACTTTCTTTCTATATTCTTTATCAGAAAGCATACGGTTTACACCAAGGAGCGTTGAGCCTGGGTATTCGAGGAGTGCGAGCAGTGTGTTTTGGAGGATGTACGCCATACGCGCAGACCACGCATCAACCCATATTTTTTCAAAGGTCGACATGAGACCGTTCACCACCAAGTGACGTTTGTCTGCACCAATATCTTCCATTACATTGAAGGACACTGGATACTCCATATCAAACGGTGCGAAATACAGCACATCCTTTACTCGATGCTCTGGTACATAGTCGAGAAGTTTCTCCGCCATTGAGCCGTGAGGGTCGATGACTGCGACACCCTCTCCGTTTTGAATATCCTGAATCGCCATATTTTCAAGCAAGGTCGACTTACCCATACCGGTTTTACCGATAACATACATATGTCGAAGACGATCCTTAGCTTTGATACCAAATTTTATTTTTTTACCTCGAGCGTCAGTTTCGCCGAAATAGGTTATTTTTTGAGGGTCCATAGTTTTAATCATTATAACATAATAATGATTAAAAAATTAAAAGGTAAAAATCAAAAATTAAAATAAACTACTTTCTATTTTTTAATGTTAGGATACTTTTAGCAAGTATTTTAGAAATTTCCTCTAATTCATTGAGTAAACTGGTAAATTCTTGCATACTTCCTTTTTTTGTATCTATGATTAAAGTAATCCACAGTTTTGATTCATTTGCTGACTTTAAAGAGTAAGTGAAGAAATTAATGAAATCCTTACGAGATGAGGCCGCGCTTGCTTCTATATAGTTAGCAACAACACTTGTGGCACTACGAATTAATTGTCTCGATATCACATCTGAAGTCATATCTTTTGGAAGTCTCTCCAACTGTTTAATGAGTTCCAAAACCCATTTATATGTACGTTTTTTGAAATCATTTTTAAATTTCGATTTTTCATCTTCCATTTTGATTTTTGATCTTTACACTTTAATTTACTTGTAACGCGGAACTAGTGTACTTGTTTGAAGGTGACCACAACATCCACGAAGTAAGCCCCACATCATATGTCGCCTGTATCTGATCTCTCACCTCTTTTGGACCATACGTGCCTCCATAACTAAAGTCCTGAAGCCATGGTCGAAGTTTGGTGCGTGGATATACAGGCTTCTTGTAAAGCTTCGGCGAAGTAGAAGCAATAGGCTCTGCCCCGATAAATGCAAACCGTGTTGTCGTTGCCTCTGTCCTCTTTACCGCTTCCCCCATCGAGTGAGCGATCACTCCATACACATTTTTATTTGGATCAGGATATCCATTGAAATTCTTTGCAAAATGAGATGGGTAGACCATCGGTGCGATGTAATCAAAATACGGAAGTGTTTTTTCGAGAATCTGTCCTATCCCCATATCATCATACGCAACCGTGGTCATACCGAAAATATCCGCGGAAGTAACCACTCCGAGCGGACTGACGTGTTCGTGAAGATATTTAAAAAATGTTTCAAGTGCTTCTTGCTTATTTGGATTTACATACGAAGTATCCGCCATATTTCCATCAGAGGGATATCGTATGTAGTCATAATTCAACTCATCAAAACCAAGCTCATACGACTCTTTAGAAAGTTCAACAACCACATCCCAATAGCCTTTGCTTGAAACATCGATAAAAGAAAGTCCTTTGCGATCTTTCCACACTCCACCTTGTTTACTCTGTACTGCTTGCTCCGGATGAGCTTTTGTATAAAACGGATCTTGGAATACAGTAATACGTCCGATAACATAAATATTTTTTTCATGGAGACTTGCGATAAACTCTTTCATATCATACGCACCACAACCTTTCATTGATGCAGGAGCAAGGAGCGGACTTTTCGTTTTAAAACTAATTGTTCCTGAAAAATCCTTAATATCAATCATGATTGAATTAAGTTCTGTTGTATCCACAAGGTCGACAAGTTTTTTTCTAAAACTCGGAGTACCTACGACACACTGTGTCATGTAGATTGCTTTGACCGCCTCAGGGGTGCTCACGTGAACAACCGGAATGTTATGTTCCTCACCGACGACTCCTTCTGTACTGTCTTCAGTAGCACTGACACGCGCTTGGTTTATATATGTTTCTGAAAACAGATGTGGAAAAACAAAAAACAGTGCACATATAAGGAGTGCAGAACCAACAAGAGAGATACCGAGTGCATGCGTCCGTATCATAATTATTGATCACCTTCTGTCTCTACATGAGAGGTTGAAATCGTATCTGTATTTATTTTTTCTTTTTTCTGTGCAGTAGGATACTCAGTGATCATGCTTTCTCGAAAGACGGGGGTGATTGTTTCTTTTCGACGAGGAACTCTCTTTTGAATTTTTTTAGGCAATGTAATACTCAGAGAAGATCTTACCAGTATCACTCCTGATACAATAATCAAAAATGTTTTCCATAGAGAAGGAAATCCAAGAAATGGAATAAGGATAATAAAGATTCCGAGAAGTAATGTGCGTCTGTTTGTAATCATGTAGCTATTATAGCCTTAAAACGCAAAAAGAAAAAAGTGAATATTCAAGCGCATAACAAATTTTTGAAAAAGAAAAGAGGGCGCCTGGTCGGACACCCTCTGATACATCGGAAAGCATGAGTTCATCTTATGTACCCATTCTCTCCTCACTCTTCTGAGGAAGGATTACTTTATTTTTGACAATCCGTACTCGATTCAACTGAGCACGAAGTTTCTTTAAACTGAGAGTCAGAGGCTGCCATCTTTCGCCAACTACCCTTCTAAACAAAGCACAATCTTCACACAGATTGCCGTTGCGAAGATCGTCCTCCTCTAAAACCAAAACATCAACACCCGCCTCTTGCGCAACATCTTCAAGAGTACGAGTAAACGTATTCTCCGGAGTGAGCCTCGTCCCACATCCTCCGTGACATAACATAAGATCCTCTTTCTTGCTTGGTCAATATACCTATTTTTACAATAACACATTATAGTTAGAATGTAAACAAAAAGGGTGCCCTGGTGGACACCCCTCGAAATCTTTACTTCTTCACGAACACCGGCCGGCCGTGGTGCCGGTTATGAGCGTTATGCAGACCTTGCAAAACGCCATTTGCCGGGGCACGACCAGGGACAGACAGCTGCTCCAACGCTCGGAGAGCGATGGAGGCGAGGACCGGACTACCCGGAGCAGGCCTGCCCGTTGTCACAAAACTCTTGGTAGCAATCTTTTTCATTGCAACCCCCTTTCTTTTTCTCCAGTTGGAGCAGTCACCAGATATTTGGCCTCTGGTAGGGCGATTTTGAAATCTGTTATAATCTTAACATACTATATGTTTTTGTCAAGTACTTTTCTCCCATCAAAAAACAGCCCCTAAACAGGCTGTTTTTTGTTTACCCCTCATATTTCAGGAAGGTGCCCTTCTTTTTTTAAAAAGTGTGGTGTAATTTTTATATTTTTTCTACAATTACCGCATTTGCCTCCCCTTTCATATCGAGTGCTCCGAGGATTGTTACTATATCCCCTTTCTTTACCATTTTCATTTTAGCAATTTCTGCTTTAGCTCCTTTTACCGCTTCAGCAAAAGTTTTTGCTTTCTTTACCAAAACTGGAGTCACACCCCATGAGAGGTTGAGCTTGTTGAATGTTCGCTCATTTGAAGTAACAGCATACACTGGCATTGATGCTTTAAATCGTGCCACCATCCATGTTGTTTTTACATCATCAGAGATCACGACAAGTGCTTCACTTGCTGTATCTTCTGCTGTGTTCACCGCTGCTGCAGAAAGTGCATCAACTGAACTAAGTGTTCCTTCTGGAGTTTCTGAGATAGCAAAGCCAGTCTCGTACTCACTTTCAATTTCTTCTGCAACAGTAGACATTACAGTCACTGCATCTACAGGGAAATCTCCGAGAGTAGTTTCTTCTGAAAGCATCACTGCGTCAGTACCGTCGATAATTGCATTTGCAACATCTGATACTTCTGCTCGTGTCGCTACAGGAGATTTGATCATAGACTCCATCATCTGAGTTGCAGTAATGATTGGTTTACCAAGCGCATTACATTTTTCAATCATCATTTTCTGGTATCCAGGAACCTTTGCATATGGCACTTCGATTGCCAAGTCTCCTCGCGCAATCATAATACCATCTACAAGGTCGATGATTTCATCAATGTTTGTAATCGCCTGTGGAGTTTCGATTTTTGCGATAATACCCGCATCACATTTTCGTTTTGCCAAAATTTCTCGAAGCTCTGTAATGTCAGATGGTCGTCGTACAAAAGAAAGTGCAATGAAGTCAACTTTGTTTTTGATACCAAATTCAAGATCAGCAAGATCTTTATCAGTCAACGCTTTAATAGAAAGATCAGAGTCTGGCAAGTTTACTCCTCGTTTACCTTTGATGTCTCCCCCCACAAGCACTTTACAGATCACATCATTTCCTTTTACATCAGTTACCTGGAGTTTTTTCTTTCCGTCGTGAAGGAAAATAATATGTCCTTTTTCTACTTCTTTTGGAAGGAGTGGGTAGTTGATCGACACACGAGTTTCATCTCCTTCGATTTTGTCTGTTGTGAGTGTAAATGTCTGCCCTACTTTAAGCATCACAGACTCTGTTTTAAACATACCGATTCGGATTTTTGGTCCACCAAGATCCTGAAGGATTGCTGCAGGAATCCCTGTCTTCTTCATCGCCTTTCGGAGATTATCTACTCGCCCCTGATGCTCTTTGAAGTCACCATGAGAGAAGTTAAGTCGCATTACATTCAATCCTGCCTTAAGAAGAGCTGTAAGCTGTGCCTCACTTTCTGTTGCAGGACCTATAGTTGCTACAATTTTTGTTTTTTTCATTCTGAATATATATACATTAATGATTAATACCCGACTTGTGACTCTAATCCACAAGACGCTATTCTAACCGAAAAACAAGAAAAATGCGAGTTTTTGATAGGAAAAAGGGCGCCGAAGCGCCCCTTTGGGAAAGTTACTTTGCCGGTGGCATCGTCAAAATATAACCGATGACACAAACTGCAATCATGACAGGAAACACATATTTCATGCGTTCAACAAACAATCCTGGTTTCGACATCTTTTAAGATTCAATCACACTTATCAAAACAACGCAACTACAGCTGTGGAGCTTGTACTGGAGCAGAGACCACCTCTGCAACTGGTGCTTGCAACTTTCGATAAATCATAGAAAGTGCGAGTGTTGAAACTGGAATAAGGACGATAAATCCTAACCCAATCAACGGAAAGACCGAAAGCATTCCCAACGCAACAAAACAAAGCACGAGACGGAAAAAGCTCCAGAAATACCCTTTAGTAAGTGCGAGACTCTTTTTGATAGCTGCAACAGCTTTCTCATTTTGATCAAGAATAATATATTGAGTCAGACTTGCTCGAAGAGCAAAAATAACACCTGGAATAACCAACAAAATAAAACCAATAAATGAGCCGATACCGACAAGGATAGAGCCGGCCAACAGTGAAAATACCACAGACCATGAAAGACGTGATGTCTCTTCAGTAATCGGTTTTCCTGAAGTAACTGCGAGTGATGCTTTCATAAGAATAATTGTTCCATACCAATACGCGACTGTACTGATCAGTGAAAGAACTAGATCCACAAGTCTTCCTGATTTATCTTCAGAAAGCATGTCAGCAACAACTGCAATTAATCCAAAAATAAGCACTGTTTTTAAATAAAACTTTTTATTCGCAAGAAATAATTTCCACGAATCTTTTAATATTTGTATTACGTTAAATGTCTTTTTCATACATATAATGCTATACCGATATAGAAGTAAACGCAAGAAAAAGGCGCCGTCTTACGACAGCGCCCACCAAACCCCCCACCACAATAATCCTAAACACGCACAAACACCGAACTCATTTATCGGTATTTTTAACTGTTTTATTCTGACTTTCATACCGAACCCTACAGAAGAGTCCAGCTTGCAGCATTTGACGCCGCAAAAAAGTACCAAATGCCCGCAATAAACCCAGTCAACAAAAAGAATACACTGAGTCCTATAGCGAACCTGATGCGCATCTCTCGAGACGGCACAAAGTTAAAACGAGCTTGCTTCCCACCAGGCAATGCCTGGATTACATATTCGAACATAACCTGCCTCCTTATTTATATAACCACATCTGTAGAATAAAGCAAGGTGTATGATTTTCTTGTAAAAATGGCGTTTTTCTGATATATTTTTCTGGTCTCCCTTCGTTACAATCGACTGCTTTCTTACAGAAACAGTACACCTTTTGGGTATTTTTCAAAAAAATAATTGTTAATTTTGTGCGCGTATAGCTCAGCTGGCTAGAGCAATCGACTGATACTCGGTAGGTCCCAGGTTCGAATCCTGGTACGCGCACAAAGTCTGGAATTATTTTTTGAATAATATCTCAAAAGGTCTTGCGAAGTGAGGCCGCTCACTTCTCACTCGGTAGCAGGTTCGAATTAAGGTCACGCGCACAATGTGTAGAATTTTTTGTACGACTTATTTTACTTCATTGTAATCAATGTTAGTAACATAGAAGTGCCCTTGTGGTATACAAAAACCGGCGTCCACAAGGAACGCCGGTCAAGAATGGGGTTGCAAAGAGCTATCTCCTCACCCCAGAGTGCTGGCCATCATTGCTAGGAGTCCAATCGGACCCGGCGCTGGCGGCAGAGATCTTAAGGCGCCGGATTGTTTCCTTCACCTCTCTCTTACGAGAGAGTAAAGTCAATAAGCCCGCTGAAACAAAGCATGCTACGCTGACAATTACCAGGCCAGCGTTGAAAACTGCATCTGTCGGATCTTTCGATCCGAAAAACATGGAGGTGGCGAAAATACCAAAAACCACCCCGATCAGGAGAAATAAAGAACTTGGTTTCATAAACAAATTATACTACTCCTTTATATTCATGTCAAGTGGTTCCGCCGTCTTCGTCTTGTGCGACACGATATCGCAACCAAGACAAGTACGGCAAGCAGTGCGATGAGTACCATAAGCCCTCCCCACGAGAATGCACGAATATATCCCTCCACTTCTTCCCAATCAATATGATCATGGTCATTTTCCGGAACAAAAACTTCTTCTTCCGGAACACCTCTTTCTTGCCCAACCACACAAAGAGGAACGAACCACAGCAGCATTGTTTTCCGAGTTATCATTGCTCCTCCTCTCATTCTCTTATCTTTATATCATATAAATACATTAATGCCACAAGGGCACTTCTTGTTTAGAAAACAAAGTCGTACAGAAAAACACCCTGTAAGGGGTGTTTTTCTGAAACTTACTATTCTTTGTTTTGTTCCGTTCTATCGGATCTTTCTCCGATGCCAAACTTTTTTAGGACATGAAGTTATAGTCCATTGTGCATCCAATTGGAATGCGCAATATCGACACCATAAATGAGTATCAAAGATACATCATGGTTTCAAAATTGAATTAATCCACGAGCAGCTTCCGCTACCCGTGCCTTGTTACGACTTACTCCCTGTCAATGAGCTTACCGTGGTACCACATACGTGATCCTTCGGGTATTCCCATCTCCCTTGAGTTGACGGGCGACTATGTTCGTTAAACTACGAATTGATGTTCCCACCGTACGGACGGTTTTCCCGTATACGGCGAGCTCTAGTGCATTGTTTGTTTTAAGGCAAACATTTTACGCAGACCAGTATCATGTGTATGCTCACCTCCTTCAATCATCTTCATCAGTTCACAAAATATTTTAAAATCTTGTGATTTTGAAGCAAATTGAAGAGGGTGTTTTTTAAAGAAAGGGATAATAATAGAATTAATATCATCTCTCCTATACACTTCATACCGATAACAATTTTGATGATTTGGACGACTATCTTTTTGAAAATAGATACTTCCGCAACCAAAAAATTGTTGCAATTGATCTAAAATATTTTTATCCTTCTCAATTAACTTGAGATAGAATTTTGGTTCTACTACGACTCGTCGTTTGACAACTCGAGTATCATCGATATTTCTTATATAAACAGTAAAGCTTCCTTCACCATCTACAAGACCAACTATATAATCTGGCGTAATTTTTTTCATTTTAGAGTGAGTACCTTCCTCTTACATAATAAAATGTAAGAGTACTATGACTCAGCTGACTTCTGACGCTGCGTCAGTTTAATTATATCTTGATTTTTATATCAAGAACAGCGTCAGATCTCCACAGGTCACCATATATTCTGTTCCAAACATCCAGTACAAGCTTTTTCTTTGAGTTTTCCCTACCCTCACCGCCCATTCGATAGGTCAACTAGCTTTTTTTATGTATAGGCTGCTTTTTGTTTCCAGATCCTCCACAGTACACCTCGCGATATACTGCTATCTTTCAACTAATGTTTTATCATAGTGGATTCTAACCACTTAGAACATATGGCTGCTGCGCGCTTTTATTGTGAGTACAAGACTTGAGAACGTATTCACCGCGGTATGTCTGACCCGCGATTACTAGCAAATCCAACTTCATGAGGTCGAGTTTCAGCCCTCAATCCGAACTGGGGCCACTTTTATTACGATTGGCTCAGGGTTTCCCCGTCGCGACGCGTTGTGGTGACCATTGTATTATGTGTGTAGCCCAAGGTATCAGAGGGACATGCTGACCTGGCGTCATCCTCACCTTCCTCTCAGCTCTTTATTCGCGAACGAACATAAAGTGACAGAAACGGGACGTCCCGAATCAATTTTCCTTCTTCTACTTTCTACTTCTTATTTATAGATATCGTTTCATCTCGTCTCTATCACTCATGTAGGTTCGTGCTCAAAGAGCTGAGCAGTCTCGCCTGACACTTGTAACAGACAACGAGGGTTGCGTTCGTTACCCCACT
>CAYRYA010000007.1:0-19730 GCA_964428435.1 uncultured Candidatus Saccharibacteria bacterium
CTCTCGCTCGAAGGGGACTCTGGTCCATATCTTCAGTACGCTACGGTTCGTGCATCAACGTTACTCAAAAAAGCAGACGGTATTGTAAGTGTATCGACCGCGTTGCCTTCAGGTTGGCAGACAACTCACATAGAAAAGCTTCTCCAGCGATATCCACGTATTATCGATCGTGCGGGACGAGAGTATGCACCACATCAGCTCGTGACATATCTCACGGAGCTTGCAGGAGCATTCAACTCGTTTTACAGTAGTCATAAGATTATCGATGCTTCTGACCCTACCTCTGCATATCGTCTCGCGATTACAAAAGCATTTGTGGATGTGATGACTTCAGGTCTCCACCTTTTAGGTATTGAAATTCCGACGGAGATGTAATGTCAAAGCGTCTCTTTGACATTTTTCCCTTAAGTCAGACATAGGGAAGGTTTTCTTTATAAAAATGAGTGAAAATGCTAGTATTGGCTACATATGGCAGAAGAGAAAGAAAAACAATTAAAAAGTGAAACTGCACTCCGAGAAGAAGCAATTCTCGATTTTTGGCAAAAGGAAAAAATCTTTGAAAAGACTCTTGAAAAGGAATCTCCGAAAGGTGAGTTTGTGTTTTTCGACGGCCCTCCATTTGCAACCGGTTTGCCTCACTACGGGCATATACTTGCAAGTACTATCAAAGACGTCATTCCTCGGTACAAAACGATGCAAGGTTTTCATGTGCCTCGTCGGTGGGGTTGGGACTGTCACGGTTTGCCGATTGAAAATATTGTCGAGAAAGAACTTGGATTCAAACATAAGAAAGATATTAAAGAATACGGCATTGAAAAGTTTAATGAAAAATGTCGAGAGCAGGTTTTGATGTATGCACATGAGTGGGAAAAAATCATTCCACGCATGGGGCGTTTTGCTGACATGGAAAACTCATACCGTACAATGGACGGATCTTTCATGGAGTCTGTGTGGTGGGTCTTTAAGCAGCTTTGGGATAAGGGTTTGGTGTACGAAGACTATCGTTCAATGCATGTTTGTCCGCGATGTGAGACAACACTTTCACAGCAGGAGGTGAGCGAAGGGTACAAAGATGTGAAGGATATTTCGGTGACGGTTAAATTTAAAATAAAAGGAGTTACGAATGGATATTTTTTGGCATGGACAACAACACCATGGACCTTGCCAGGGAACGTGGCTCTCGCTGTGGGAAAGGATATCGTATATGTTGAAGCAAAAGTTGGTGAGGAAATTTTTGTACTCGCGAAAGATCGACTTTCGATTCTAACAGAACCATATGAGATTGTTGCTGAACACAGTGGAAGTGAAATGGTTGGTATGGAATACGAACCTCCTTTTGACTATTACATCAACGATACAACACTGAAAAATCATAAGAATGGTTGGAAGGTATACCATGCGGACTTTGTGACTGCAGAAAGTGGTACTGGTATTGCTCATGAGGCGCCTGCATTTGGTGCAGACGACTGGGAACTTTTGAAGAAAGAAAATTTGCCCTTTGTGCAGCATGTGAACATGGATGGAACAATGAAAGCAGAGATTACTGACTTTGCAGGACTCGAAGTAAAACCAAAGTCAGAAGACGACAGAGTGAGACTTGGGACAGATATTGCAGTACTTAAATATCTACAAGAACACGGAACATTTTTCTCTAAAGAAAATATTAATCATGCGTATCCACATTGTTGGAGATGTGATTCACCACTTTTAAATTACGCAACGTCTTCATGGTTTGTGAATGTGACAAAAATAAAAGACAGTCTACTTAAAAATGCACAGGGGATAGTGTGGTCTCCAGAACATATTAAAGAAGGGCGGTTTGGAAAGTGGCTCCTTGGTGCGCGAGACTGGTCTGTCTCACGTCAGCGTTTTTGGGCGAGTGCAATCCCGCTTTGGCTTGATCCATCTGGACGACAATATGTTTTAGGAAGTGTAGATGAACTTAAAAGTTATGCCAAAAAATCTGGTAATACATACACTGTCATGCGTCACGGGCAGGCAGAAAATAACACCCGTGCGATTGCGAGTGCTAAAAAAGATAATCCGCATCACTTAACTGATCTTGGAAAAGAACAGGTGAAAGTTTCTGTAGAAGAGGTACGTAACAGGAGTATAACAAAAATTATCGCCTCACCGTTTATTCGGACAAAAGAGACTGCGGAGATTGTGGCGGATGCACTGGGGATCGCACGAGAGTCGATTGTTTTTGATGAACGACTTGGAGAACATAATGTTGGAATTTTTGATGGACAATCGATAGAGACCTATCGTCAGTTTTGTATAGACAATGACTACTATACAAGTCGACCAGAAGGTGGGGAGACTGTTGCTGAAATGAAAAACCGTGCCGGTGATTTTCTCTATGAGATCGAACAGAAATATCAAAACGAGAATATTTTAATTGTGACTCACGAAGATCCAGCGTGGATGCTTTTTGCAGTCGCTGCAGGATGTAATCAGAAAGAGACACTGGAACTGGATCCTTCTGGATATGAATTTATAAAAAATGCTGAGGTACGGGCACTCGACTTTACTCCACTTCCTCATAACAGAAATTTTGAGCTTGATCTGCATCGACCATATATTGATGAGGTGGAATTGGTTAACAGTGAGGGTGAACCTCTGAAGCGTATTAGTGATGTGTTGGACACTTGGTTTGATTCTGGTTCAATGCCGTATGGAAAAGAGCATTATCCTTTCGAGCAGAAAGAAAAATTTGAAAGTGCATACCCTGCACAGTTTATTGCCGAAGGAGTGGATCAGACTCGTGCATGGTTCTACTATCTTCATGTTCTTGCAGGTGGGTTGTTTGATAAAAATGCATTTCAACATGTGATTGTAAACGGTACTGCATTGGCGGAGGATGGAAAAAAGATGTCTAAAAAATTGCAAAACTACCCTGATCCAATGGTAGTTATGAATCAGTATGGAGCAGACGCAATGCGCTACTACATGCTGTCTTCACCGATTGTAAGAGCTGAGGATTTAAATTTCACAGAAGCAGGTGTTGATGAGGTGCATAAGAAAATTGTAGGGAAGCTTGTGAATGTACTCTCTTTCTATGATATGTACAAAAAGGATTCTATGGAGCAGGGGACACCTACTGTACTCGATCAGTGGATTGTTGCTCGACTTGAAGAAGTAAAGCAAAGTGTCACTCAATCTCTCGATGCGTACGAACTTGATCGAGCATCTCGGCCTATTTTGGATTTTGTTGACGACCTTTCTGTGTGGTACGTCAGACGTTCTCGAGAACGATTTAAATCTGATGATGTCGAGGTTGCATCCACCGCGCTGTGGCATACAGGATATGTACTAAAAGAGCTCTCAAAAATAATGGCACCGTTTATGCCGTTTATTGCTGAACATGTATTCCGGTCTGTAAGAACAAGTACCGACGAAGAGAGTGTGCATTTGGCTACATGGCCAGTTCTAAAAGAGGGGGATAGTGAAATCTTGGCTGATATGAAAAAAGTTCGTGACGTTGTGTCTGCTGCGCTTCAGGTACGTGCAAAAGCAAATATAAAGGTACGACAACCACTTGCATCATTGGTGATACGAGAAAATGTGAATGCTGAGCTTCGCTCTATTATTGCGGATGAAGTAAATGTAAAAGAGGTTGTATCTGATACAGCAATGACAGCGGAGCTTGAGCTTGATACAACGCTCACACCTGACCTGATCGAAGAAGGAATTGCTCGAGACATTATCCGAGCCATCCAAGATGCTCGTAAGAAAGAAAATCTTACACCAAATCAAACGATTACAGTATCTGTTTCTGGAATTGGAACTGAATTTTTGAATCGATGGGGTACAATGATCCAAAAGCCTACTGGCGTGGAGAGTATTACTATAGTAGATACACCAGGTAGTTATGAGGTAAAACTGGAAAATCTCACCATCTCATTTTCCCTAGAACTTCAAAATATGAGTAAAGTTCTAGGTGAGAAGTGATAGTATCACTTCGCAAGACCTTAAACGTTCCATACTCGAAATGTGAAAGGTGTACTGCTCCTGTAAGGAGGACAAAAACCTTTGTGAAGTTGTACTATGTCATACCAGATCTACACAACTCAAGCTCTCATTCTCAAGCGTATTCCATACGATGCAAATGTATCGTATCTTTTGTACACAAAAGATTTTGGTCTTATTAGTGCACTTGCAACAGGTGTGCGAAAAAGTGAGTCCAAGCTTCGTTACGCACTTCAAGAATACTCACTGATTGATATTTCTTTGGTAAAAGGTAGGTCTACATGGCGCATTACTTCAGCTATTCTCGAAAAAAATCTATTTACCAGCACAAAGTATCGTGAAGCGAAAGCAGTAATCGCTCGTATCTGTACTCAAGTGATGCGGTTGGTTGTGGGGCAGGAAAAAGATGAGCGTTTGTTTGAGAGTTTGGTGTGTGGGTTACGTGAGTTAACAGTGTGTAATCGAACAGAAATTTCTAGTTTAGAGATTCTGATTATGATACGCATGCTCTATATTCTCGGGTATGTGTCAGATGTGGAAGGTGCTGTATGTAGTGTTCCATATACATATGACACTTCTGTTTATATACATATAGAGTCCTCTCGTTCGTTATTTATTCAACATATCAACAAAGGTCTACAAGAAAGTCAGTTATAAACATACGAATTGGGAATTTACGAATAACTACAAATGAATTCATTTGTAGTTATTCGTATGTTTACTTAAGATAATGTTATAATAAATCCATGACTGTAGAAGATGATCGAATAGAACAACTTAAGCGAAAACTCTATTCACGTGACGGGGTTATTCCTACTATCTCAACTGATTTTAAAATACAGCAAAACGTCGTTGATGAAGTAAAGGATGATTGGAGTACAGAACTCCATATAGATGATGTTCCGTATGAACAACCAACTCATCCGTTTCTAAAAAAATTCTTTGGGGCATCCCTTATCTTTTTTCTTGGTGCACTTGCGGTAGCAGGGTATATGTTTTTTATGGGTACAAATGAAGTGTCCTCTGCAAATGTGGATATTGTAGTTGTTGGGCCAGCGAGTGTTACATCGGGTGAACAGGTTGATCTGGGATTGTCGTTGCGCAATAAAAATCGCACAACGCTTCATGATATTGTACTTACAATCGAATATCCTGAGGGTACTCGAGCTCAAGACAATAGTGCTGAGCCATTGAAACGTACTACAGAACAGATAGCGTCTCTCGCAAAAGATGCAGAATACAATACAACAGCAAAGTTTTATGTGTTTGGAGATAAAGATGTTCCTAAAACACTTACCATTAAGATGGAGTATTCGGTTACCGGGTCAGCCGCACGATTTACCAAAGAAAAAAAATATGATGTTCTGATCGGCTCGTCTCCATTGTTAATAAATGTATCCGCTCCACAGGAAATCAATTCAGGTCAACAGGTTTCAATGCAAGTTACAGTCACATCAAACTCAACATCTCTTTTGAAGGATGTATTGGTAAGAGCAGAGTATCCGTATGGGTTTACATACAACCGCGCAACACTCGAACCTGAGAGTGATAAGCAGACATGGAAGATTGGTGATTTAAAAAATGGTGATAAAAAAGTGTTTACTGTAATAGGTAGTGTACTTGCTCAAGATAATGAAGAGAGAACATTTAGATTTCTCGCGGGTGTGGCAAATCTTGAAGGTGATATAGAAACAGTACTTGGTACAGCGATGCCGACGATTTCTGTACGTAAGCCTTTTTTCAATACGGTATTTTCTTTGGACGGTGATGTATCTGATGTTGTGGGTACAAAAGCAAATACACGTGTGTCTGCTCAAATGGCAGTGACAAACTCACTCCCAGACTCCCTTTCAAATGTGGTGTTGGAGGTCAAGATGAGTGGGGCTGCACTAAATAAGTCTGGTGTGCGAGTAGGTAACGGGGGATTTTATCAATCAAGTCAAAATGTGATCGTATGGGACAGAAATACAGATTCATCTTTTGATTTTATGAGACCAGGCGATAAAGTGACTACTCGATTTGACCTAGAGAATTTTAGTGTCTCACAAACTATGAAGAATCCGGAAATTACCTTTGAGGTGACTTTGAAAGGTGTGAGATCGTTGGTTGGTGGTGGTGTTGATAATGTAGTATCTACTGTTACAAAAAAACTAAAGTTTTTTACAGATATCACTCTTGCCGCACGTTCGTTGCGACTTGGTACGTTACAAAACACTGGTCCTGTGCCTCCACAACGCGACACTCCTACAACATATACAATCGAATGGGTACTTTCAAATACACATAACGATGTGCAAAAATCACAAGTACAAACAGTGCTTCCGGTGTATGTGGAGTGGATGGGTGTGGTGTCCCCAAGTACAGAAAGTGTGATCTATAATCCAGATACACGTACAGTGACATGGAATGCAGGTACGATCGGTGCGGGTGCAGGGTATCTCACATCTCCTAAAAAAGTGCTTTTTCAGGTAAAAATAAATCCAAGTGTATCGCAGGTTGGTCTGAGTCCGGCATTGACCGGCGATCTTCGCGTGTCAGGAATGGACACTTTTGTAGGTAAAGCGGTAGTCACTGATGTGGCTCCTGTAACTACCAATACTGCTGACGGATTTTCAGGGGTGGTGCAGTAGAAAAAATCACTCAAGTATAATCTTTTTGGAGTACGCATAAATCTTTGCTGAAATTTTGCTCAGTCTTGGCTAGCTGCCTTGCGAAGTCTCCCAAAAGATTATAATTTACTGATTTTTTAGTAGCGTAAAAAGAGGTCGTGAAAGTTGATTGTGAGACGTATTTAATATACTATTTGAAATTATGACAGAAAAAAATCAAGAATTGATGGAAAAGATAGTATCTCTCTGTAAGCGTCGAGGGTTTATTTTTCCTGGTTCTGAAATCTATGGGGGATTGGCGGGTACCTTTGACTATGGCCCGCTTGGCTCAGTACTTAAGAAAAATATTAGTGATTCTTGGATAAAAAACTTTGTCTATGATACTGAAAATACCTATCTTGTTGATGCTGCGATTTTAATGAATCAACGTGTGTGGCAGGCAACAGGACATGTCGATTCGTTTATTGATCCTTTGGTGGATGATGTGGTGACTAAAAAAAGATACCGAGCAGATCACTTGCTTGAAGAAAATGGTATTGATGCAAACGTGATGACTGTAGAGGAAATGTCTGCAACTATTGCAGAGAAAAAAATAAAAAGTCCTGATGGAAATGCGCTTGGTCCCGTGCGAAAGTTTAATATGATGCTTGAGACAAAAGTTGGTGCAATGGAAGATTCAAGTGCCGTATCGTATTTGCGGCCAGAAACAGCACAGGGTATTTTTGTGAACTACAAAAATGTAATTGACTCTATGAATCCAAAGCTTCCTTTTGCTATTGCACAGGTAGGTAAAGCTTTTCGTAATGAAATAACTCCACGTGATTTTATTTTCCGAGTACGTGAGCTTGAGCAAATGGAAATAGAATATTTCTTCAATCCAGAGGAAGCGTGGGAACCTTTGTTTGATATGTGGCTTGAAAAGCAAAAATCGTGGTTGAACTCAATTGGTATATCAAGTGAAAATCTTCATACATATGAGCATCCAGATACAGCTCGCGCATTTTATTCTAAAAAAACAGTTGATCTTGAATTTGAATTTCCATTCGGAATAAAGGAACTTACTGGTCTTGCACATCGAACAGATTATGATTTGAGTAAGCATGCGGAATGGAGTGGGCAGAAACTCACGTATTTTGACGAGGAGAAAAAGGTGCACATCGTGCCGCACGTCCTTGAACCTACGGTTGGTCTCGACCGAAGTGTGCTCGCAGTTCTTACATCAGCATACACCGAAGATGATTTAGGGGGGGGAACACGAAGTTATTTGAAATTCTCACCGAAGATTGCTCCAGTTATCGTCTCAGTATCTCCGCTTTTGAAAAACAAACCAGAGCTTGTGTCAGTTTCTCGGGAAGTGTTTGTACAACTCAAGAAAAAGTTTGGCCGAGTGACATTTGATGACAATGGAAACATCGGAAAACGATACCGAAGACAAGATGAGATTGGTACACCATTTTGCGTGGTGATTGATTTTGAAACAATCGAGCAAAAGACAGGTGTTACTGTGCGAGATCGTGATACGGGAGAACAAAAGCGAATGCAGGTGCCAGAATTAGTTGCATATATCGAAGAAAGTTTGAAATAAATTTCTTAATTAAAGAAATATGGGAAATGATGAAGATATAGAAAATAGAGCGAAGGAATTTATAAAGCAAAATAAATCCTACATCATAAAAAAGTTTGCAAACAATGCATCTCATATACCTGTAGCAAAGCCCATCTCTCTCTTTATGGCAGGCTCACCTGGAGCAGGGAAAACTGAAGTTTCAAGAAGTTTGATAAAAGAATTTGAAAGCACGCCCATACTTATTGATGCTGATGAAATCAGAAAGGAATGCCCAGATTATATTGGTACAAATGCACATCTTTTTCAAAAAGCCGCAACAAAAGGAATAAGTATTCTATTGGATTATGCGCTTGATGAGAAATTGAACTTTATTCTTGATGGTACGTTTGCATATGCAGATCCAATCCAGAATATTCAAAGATCAATCGACCACGGTAGGTTGGTTGAATTATGGTTTATCTATCAAAGGCCAGAGCTCGCTTGGGAATTTACAAAAGCTCGAGAAGTAATTGAATCAAGAAGAGTAAGTAAAGAAAAATTCATTAAAACATTCCTAAAATCAAGAGACAATGCAATTCAAGCAAAAAGACACTTTGATAAAGTTTTAGAATTAAACTTGTTGATTAAAGATATTGATAATATAGGAGGAGAACTCAGGTTAAATATATCCGCTGACGAACTTGACCGGTATCTGGGGAATGGCTATACTGAAGATGAACTTAAAAATCTACTTAAATGATTACAACTCTAAAGAAATTATTTACTCGAAAAAGCCCCGAAAATAAGGAAAAGAATGACTTTTCTGATTTTTTCTTGCATGCCAAATCTAAAGATAAAGCAAAGGTAATTCGACGCGTTCTTAAAGAAGCAAGTGACGAACAAAGAGCACTAATGAAGAAGTATCAAGAAACAAAAACCGCCTAATAGGGCGGTTTTGGATACTATTAAAAAATTGATTGGTATTCAGTCCTTATATGTAGCCATATTTGCCTAATTCTAACAATTTGCATTTTTTTGAGCAAATTGTTTTTATTGGTACTATTGACAAACAAATTTAAAAGGTGTATAATATAAAAAGATAAAAAGCGGTTTTGCTACAGCGGAAAGTGCCCTCAATAAGGGCTTTCTCCGCTGTGGCAAATGCAAAATAAAAACAGCGCCAAAGAAGGAGATGACGCCATGACTCAGATCATGACCCCATCCGTGACGACCTCTGGTCAGATCGACAAAGCGGTAGCCAACTACCGCGCACTCCTAGAGAAACATGCCAGTGAATTCGCTGCCGAAGCTGTGCAAACGGTTCTCGGACAGTCTGAACTTGCTGGCGAACAGCTTTCTGTCTTTCGTCGCCGCGTGGAGGCAATCAGTAACATGATTGTCCGCAAGGTTCCGGTTAACCGGACCCGTACTCCGCAGGAGGTGATTGCTGCCACTGGGCGAAAGCAATACGTCAGCGATGATGTCGTTGCTGGCATGCCCAAAGGTGAAGGTGAAATCGCGGAAGTGTTCTTCTTCAAAATCGGTCGCTTCGTAAGCGATGTTGATTTGGATAAGGAATATGAACTCCGCGGACTTAAACCCGCCGACGTCTACTCGCAAGCCACTGTCAACGAAGCCGATGAGGCTTTCGCGGACGAACATCCGAACGGCACCCACTGGAAGGATTCTGGTGGGAAGTGGTGTTTCGCCACGTTCTACCTGTGGCGCGGCGACCGTTACGTGGGCGTCGGCCGCGACGGCCGTGACTGGAATGACGACTGGTGGTTCGCTGGCCTTCGCAAGTAGTACTTTGGGCTTAGTTCCTCGGTTCTCTTTGAACCTTTGACTTTAGTCCTTTCTTGGCCCTGCATCATGCAGGGCCTTTTCTTGTGCTAAAATTCAAGATGGTAGTAGGTGAATATCAGTACACATTTACGAATGGGTGCCACCGAATCCAGTATCCATGCGTCCAGAGTATTTACGACCAAGGTTTTAAATAGAGTGATGCATGTAGACACTTCAAAAAAATGAAGTTACTTGGTGGAGAGTATTGGCGCATTATGATGCGAAATAAAATACAACCTAGAGAAGCCTCGATGGGTGGTGATACAGATGATACTTTTCACAATTCGCCACGTTCAACCTGTGGAACGACGACCGTAACGTGAACGTCAACCGCAACGACAATGACTGGAATGACAACTGGTGGTTCGCTGGCCTTCGCAACTCACTTCTTTCTCTCCTTACTTTTAGTTAGGAGAGTTTTGTTTTGCCAACTGCCCATGCCAACCACCAAGCTGTTTTCCTGCTTCTGTAAGTGGTTCTGAAAGTGTAATAAATTTTTTTGTATCAATCGCTTTAATTTCCCAGAGCATATAGAGAAGAAACTTTGCAGTGTCGAGTGAGATAATGGCTTTCTTTACAAATGGTTGCTTCTCCTGTTTTTCAAGAAAACTTGCAACCAAAATGCTCTCGATAGTCTGAATAAAGTATTTGTCTATCGTCTGCGCCAGAGTGTAGCGGGAAGTTTTAGGGAATGTGGAACTGTAGCTTTGCCACAGTATGTATATACTTTTCATTTTTTCCAAAACAGGAAGTAGTTTCGGGGGGGGGGATACGGTTTGAAGAATTTTGTGACATAATTTTAATATTGTATCATGCAATCTCACAAACTATTTTTTGAAGAAATAATTTCTGTTGAAAATCTTCTTTTGGCATGGAAAGAATTTTTAGTAGGCAAAAAGAACAGAAAAGATGTGCAGGAATTTCAGTTGCGTATCATGGATAATATTTTATCACTTCACTTTGATCTGAAAAATAAGACGTATGTTCATGGTGGTTACGAAGCATTTTCAATCAATGATCCAAAACCTCGGAATATTCACAAAGCATCGGTGAGGGATCGTCTGCTACATCATGCGATATACCGAGTGCTCTATCCGTATTTTGATAAGAAATTTGTCAATGATTCGTATTCGTGCATAATTGGAAAAGGTACGCATAAAGCGCTTGAACGTTTCAATGCTTTCGCAAGAAAAGTATCCAAGAATAATACACAAACTTGCTGGGTGCTCAAGTGTGACATTAGGAAGTTTTTTGCTTCGATCGACCAAGAAATTTTGATGAGTGTGCTTAAGAAACATGTGCAAGATGAGGAGGTACTATGGTTGCTAGAGAGAGTGATAGAGAGCTTTAATTCGGGTAATGCTGGTGTTGGGCTGCCTCTTGGCAACCTTACCTCGCAGCTTTTGGTGAATGTATATATGAATGAGTTTGATCAGTACATGAAGCATGTATTCAAAGAAAAATATTATATTCGTTATGCTGATGATTTTGTTATATTGAGTGCTGATAAAAATCATCTCGAAGAGTTCACTGTATCCATCTCTGATTTTTTGAATGAGAAGCTGAAGTTGATATTGCATCCGAAGAAAGTATTTATTAAAACTTTTGCTTCGGGAGTGGACTTTCTTGGATGGATTCATTTTCCATATCGTCGCGTGATACGCACTGTAACGAAAAAAAGAATGTTTAAAAAACTTTCTGTTCCTGAACCAAAAAAAGAAATGGTTGATTCATATAAAGGTCTGCTTGGATGGGGAAATGCCTATGAACTGATGCAAAAAATCGACCAAATTTGAACACAAAAAAGCCTTTTAAACAAGGGCTTTTGTATTTCAAAGGGACATGATATATTCACGGTGCCTAACGGAACCCACCTATGAAATTCACACAAAAAAAGCTTAAAAACGGTATCAAACTGATGCTTGCACCTATGAAGGATTCGTTGTCTACTACAGTCTTTGTCATGGCTCATGTGGGCTCTAAATACGAGACAAAAGGTAATAATGGTATCTCTCATTTCGTCGAACATATGTGTTTTAAAGGTACAAAAAAGCGTCCAACAGCTATGGATATCTCAAAAGCACTCGATGAAATCGGTTCTCAGTATAATGCCTTCACTTCACAAGAGTGCACAGGGTATTATGCAAAAGCACATCCAAAAAATATCGATACATTGATCGATGTGATTTCTGATATTTATGTAAATCCTACATTTGATCCAAAAGAACTTCAAAAAGAAAAAGGAGTGATTGTAGAAGAGATCAATATGTACGAGGATATGCCACACAAACAGGTGGAAAATGTTTTTGGGCTTGCGATGTATGGTGATCAGCCTGCAGGGTGGACTATTGTTGGTACAAAAGAAAATGTGAAAAATATGACTGTACGTGATTTGGAAAAATACTGGAAGAGTCACTATGTGGCAAGTGCGACAACAGTGCTTGTTTCAGGAAACTTTGATACACGAACAATTACAAAAAAAATAGAGCACGCATTTGCTGGTATTTCTCGCAGTGCAAAAGCAAAGAAGCGGCCGGTAGTGGAACCTCAGAATCGTCCGAAGATATTGATCAAATACAAAAAGACAGATCAGGCACATATTTCACTCGGTGTTCGGTCATTTGCAGGTAAACATAAACTTTCACCAGCACTCAAGGTGCTTGACGCAGTGCTTGGTGGAGGGATGAGTTCTCGACTTTTCCAAAAGCTTCGTGAAGAGATGGGTGTTGGTTACTACTTGCGTACAATGATTGATGAGTACACTGATCATGGATATTTTTCAATATCTCTTGGTGTCGACTCATCGCGTTCAATTGAAGTGGTTAAAGCGATACTTGCAGAGTGTGAGATACTTAAAACACAGCTTATATCAAAATCTGAACTTGAAAAAGCAAAGGAATATTTAATCGGCAATACAATTCTTTCACTTGAATCATCGGATTCGATGGCAGAATATTTCGCACTTCAAGATGTAACAGGGGAGGAAATCACTACACCTGATGGGCTTATCAGAAAAATCCGCAAAGTAACCGTGCAGGATGTACAAAAAGTTGCGAAAGAAATATTTGCAAATGATCGTTTGGTGCTTGCTATTGTTGGACCTGTGAAAGAATCTGAGGCACTCAAGAAGGCATTCCAGTTCTAGTACTTCTGTTGTGCATAATGACGGAGCGTATTTCTTTGTGTTACTATAGACGTATGGAACAACCTCAAAACATAGTACATATTAGTGCGGGGACAATTATAAAAGCGATTGTAGTAGGTATATTGTTTTACGCTGCGTATCTCCTCAAAGATTTAATACTTATTGTATTACTTTCTATTATCATCGCATCGTCTGTAGAGCCGGTCACTCGGTGGTTTGTTGAGCGAAAGATACCGCGTATTCTCGGAGTGATTTTGATATACCTCACACTCACTGGGGTGATTATTGGATCTGTTTTTTACCTCCTCATCCCACTTCTTTCTGAATCTACGGATGTATTAAAAAACCTACCGTCATATCTGAGCTCACAAACAGTTGAACAGTCACTTCCGACTACTGGTTTTCTGGGCGAGCAGTCTTCATTTGTATCAGGTATTAAAAGTGCGATTAACATTGAAGAAGTGGTTCTCGGTATTAATGCAATGATTGAAGGTTTTTCTACGGGAGCATTTAATACTATCGCATATGTATTCGGTGGTGTTGTTTCTTTTGTGCTGATGATTGTACTTTCATTTTATCTTTCAGTTGATGAAAATGGGGTGGCAAAATTTTTGCGCATCATTACTCCACTTAAGCACGAGAAGTACATACTCAATCTATGGGGAAGAGCACAGGCAAAAATCGGATTATGGATGCAGGGTCAGCTTATTCTCGCGGTTATTATTGGAATGCTCGTATACTTAGGACTCACATTACTGAGTGTACCAAACGCACTTCTTCTTGCGTTTCTTGCTGCATTGTTTGAGATTATTCCACTATTTGGTCCGATACTTGCAGCAATCCCAGCTGTCATGATTTCATTTGTGGGGGGAGGTATTTCGCTTTCAGTGGTTGTGATTGGTCTATATCTTATTATTCATCAGTTTGAAAATCATCTCATTTATCCGCTTGTGGTGAAAAAGGTGACTGGAGTATCTCCGATTGTATCTATCGTTGCTCTTGTGGCAGGATGGGAATTGGCTGGCTTTTTAGGTCTCGTGATCTCTGTTCCTGTGGCTACTGTGCTCATGGAATTCTTCGATGATGTTGAACGTAATAAAATCGCACAAATTGAGCATAATAATAAACAATAATACACAGGTACGATATGTCAGAAAAATTCTATATTACAACTCCTATATTTTACCCAAATGCAAAGTTGCATATGGGTCATGCATATACAGTCACATTATGTGATGTGATTGCGCGTGCACAAAAACTTCAAGGTAAAGAAGTGTATTTTCTTACGGGTGCAGATGAGAATACAGGTAAAATCTTGAAAGTAGTGGAAGAACAAGGGCAGAGTGTAGAAGAGTACCTCGATCAAGTTACTTTGAATTTTAAAGATTTATACAGTAAACTCGGTATTTCATATGATCAGTTTATAAAAACTTCTGACAAAAAAAAGCACTGGCCTGGAGCAGAGGCGTTGTGGAAAAAACTCGTAGATGCAGGTGATATTTATAAAGCATCATATACAGGTTTGTACTGTGTCGGTTGTGAGACTTTTTATACAGAGAAAGATTTGGTTGATGGAAAATGTCCTGTGCATCTCACTGTGCCTGAAAAAATAGAAGAAGAAAATTATTTTTTCAAACTTTCAAAATATACGCAAAGTATTAAAGAGAAAATTCAGACAAATGAGCTTTTAATTCTTCCTCAGACTCGAAAAAATGAAATTCTTGCCTTATTGGAGAGGGGGCTAGAAGATGTAAGTTTTAGTCGTCCACTCAAAAATGTTCCACATGGAATCCCTGTACCTGGTGATGATTCTCAGGTTATTTATGTATGGTGTGATGCATTGGTGAATTATATTTCAGCACTCGGATATGGACGTGATGATGAGTTGTTTCAGAAGTTTTGGCCAGCTCAGGTACATGTTATCGGAAAAGATATTTTGCGTTTTCATGCGGCAATCTGGCCTGCTATGCTTCTCTCTGCAGGTGTCACCCTTCCCAAAAGTTTGTTGGTGCATGGACTTATCACCTCAGGAGGACATAAGATGTCAAAGAGTCTTGGTAATGTGATCGATCCGTATCAATTGATTGAAGAATATGGATATGAGGCAGTGAGGTATTACCTAACTCGAGAAGTGAGTCCTTTTGAAGATGGAGATATGACCATTGAACGATTCAAAGATAGCTATAATGCAAACCTTGCAAATGGTATTGGTAACCTCACGTCTCGTATTATGAAGATGGCACAAGATAATCTTGATGCTCCAGTTACGGTTGCAGAACAGGAAGATATGTCAGCGTATTTTGCATTTTATGATTCGTATGAGATTAGTAAAGCCGCAGATTATATTTGGAATGAAATCAAATCTCTTGATCAGTATATTCAAGAAAACCAACCGTTTAAGGTAGTAAAAGCTGACAAAGAAGCAGGGCAGCAAATGATTTCTAGTTTGGTTACTCGATTGTATTCAGTTGCACGAATGCTCAATCCAATTCTGCCTGAAACCTCAGCAAAAATAAAAAAACTTATTGTAGAAAATAAAGTCCCAGAAACTGCGCTTTTTGTACGTAAAGACTAAACACTGGACAGAAAATATTGGTGTGTTATGGTGGCTAACAGGGAGATGAACATGAACATCATCATCGTGGAAGATGACCTGGATATTGCAGGAGGTCTCGAGACGGGTTTTAAGTTTATACGGGGGGTCAAGAATGTGCATATAGCTTCGAGTGTAAGTGAAGCTCTCGAGGCGATGTACGAAACCGAGTTTAATTTGGTGGTAACAGACTACAATTTGCCTGGCGGTATGAATGGTATTGAACTTGTTACTCAGTGTAAGCAAATCAATCCCAATCTTATTATCTTTATGCTGTCTGGGCGTAAGAATGTGCGAGAGGATGCCATAGCAGCGGGAATCACCAAGTTTTTTCTCAAGGGTGGTGACATAGATTTGTTATATAACGAAGTTGAAAAACTTCCGAAAAAAAGTTGATCATGGGCGCCCGATATGTATATCGGGCGCTGTTGTTTTATATAAAATTGAGTTAATCTATATTTACATGGAATACATCGATATCCACTCCCATTTATATTTCAAAGATTTTGATTCTGACAGAGAGGACGTAATCACACGGATGACAGAGAAGGGGATTGCAACCATTTCAATCGGAACAGGACTTGAGACATCGAAGCAGTCTGTTGATTTGGCGCATACCCACGACAATCTTTTTGCATGTATTGGAATGCATCCAGGAGATGTGGTAGATGCAGTAGTGCCACCAGAAATTGACGAACTTGCACTCGACTCGAAGGTGGTTGCTATTGGTGAGTGTGGTTTTGATTATTTTAGACTTGAAGGAGATGTTGAGAAAATCAAAGAATCTCAGAAAAAAGTTTTTGAACATCAGGTAGAGCGTGCACTCAAAGTGGGAAAGCCACTCATGCTTCATTGTCGGGGAAGTAAAGGAAGTCAGGATGCGTATCATGATACGCTCAATATTTTGGAAAGCTATCATAGATCAAACCCGACTCTTACTGGCAACGCTCACTTTTTTGCGGGAGATATGGATGTGCTGAAGCGGTTTCTTGATATTGGCTTTACAGTATCATTTACTGGGGTAATTACCTTTACACATGATTATGATGATTTGGTGAGATACACACCCCTTGAATCTCTCCATGCAGAGACTGATGCGCCGTTTGTGGCACCTAAACCCTACAGAGGTGGTCGTAATAGCCCAGAATACGTCACAGAGGTGGTTTCTGCCCTTGCACGTATAAAGGAGGAGGACGAGGAAAGAGTCAAAAAAACCCTTATTTCTAATGCTCAGAGGGTATTTCCTGGTATATCTTTATAGGGTTGCGTTTACCCTGTACTTGTGATAGTCTTTGACTCATGGAAAAAGAGAACAAAAAAAGCTCAAAATCAGCCAATAAAACCGATTCTTCAAAGGTATATGAACTCGGGTATATTTTGGTTGCTTCGTTACCTGACGAGAAAATTGCTGATGAAGTAGTTTCTCTTAAGGATATGTTGGTAAAAAATGGATCAGATATTATTTCACATGAAGATCCAATGTTGATCGACCTCGCATACCCAATGGTTAAAGTAGTTTCTACTCAACGACAGAAATATTCACGAGGATACTTTGGATGGGTTAAGTTTGAAACTGAACCAAGTGCACTCGCTGAAATCAAAAAAAGTCTCGACCTCTCTTCAACTGTGCTTCGATACTTGATAGTGAAGACAGTACGAGAAAATACATTATTGAATGGTAAAATGGTTCTTCGAAAAGAGGAAAGAGAGGAAATCGCTCCTGAAGAAGTAATAGATGATGTTGCTGTTGATTCAGGTGAGGTGTTGGATAAGTCTATTGATGATCTTGTAATTGCATAATCATATGTATCTCAACAAAGCAATCATTATAGGTAACCTTACACGGGACCCAGAGCTCAAAGCCCTGCCGTCAGGTATTACCGTAACAAGCTTTTCTGTAGCGACAAATCGTGTATGGAAAGATAAGAATGGTGCAAAACAAGAGAGTGCAGATTATCACAATATTGTAGTGTTTGGTCGTCAGGCAGAGATTGCAAACCAATACCTCCGCAAAGGCGCTTCGGTGCTCGTAGAGGGGAGAATGCAGACTCGAAGTTGGGATGATGCAAGTGGTAAGAAAAACTACCGTACAGAAATCATCGCAGATCGAATCCAGTTTGGTCCACGTACAGGAGGTGCATCAACTGTTCCATCACAAGCTCCAACAGCTGACATGAGTGCGCCAGATCAGACTCCAAAAGGACTCGATACTATCGAATATCCAGAAGAGGAGATTAACCCCGAGGACATCCCATTCTAGTTATTTCCGGTTCTTTTGCCCGATTTCTTCAGTACTCACTTTTCTCTTTCCCGCGAAGTAGTAGATCTACATCTTGGTCAAGAGAAAAGTTCCGTCCTTCGAACTCGAACAAAAGCCCTCGGAACTAACAAGTTTGACTTGGTTGACATCGAATAATAAATAATATAATTTAAATAAATAAAAAAAGATGAAGTGTTACTTTACTCAAAACAACATACAGCACATCGACTATAAAGACGTTGATTTGCTTAAGAAATTCCTCAACCCGCATGCGCGAATGCTTTCACGTAAGCGAACAGGTACAACTGCAAAGAATCAGCGAAATCTTGCTGAGGCTGTGAAGCGAGCTCGATTTATGGGATTGTTGCCATATGTTGCAAGATAGTTGCTTTGGTCTTTTTCACCAATCTCATCTTCTTAAATTTTAAAATATTCCTCACCTTACGACAAGTAAGGCTCGTCATATTTTAAAATTTCATAAGCGACCTTGGTGAAAAATCCTCAAAGTGTGATAACTTAAAAATACTATAAAACAAAAAACCGCCTTTGGCGGTTTTTTGTTTTATCTAATCACAATAGTTAAAATCAATTAAATTGCTTTAGATACTAGGCGCAGGAAAATTTTAGAGTGAGCCTTACTTGTCGTAAGGTGAGTGATAAAATTTGAACTGCAACAACGTAGATAAAGTAATTTTATTGATTTAGAATGAATTACCTACACGTTCAACATAGTCTCCAGTTTCAGTGTTGATGCGAATTGTTTCTCCTTCTTTAATAAACATTGGCACGTAGACTGATGCGCCTGTTTCTACTTTCACTTCTTTCGTTGCACCTTGAGCTGTGTTTCCTTTGGTTGCATCGTGAGCTTCAGTTACTTTGAGGTCTACTTTGATAGGGAGTTTTACACCGATAATCTTCTCTTTGAACATGAGTAGGGAAATAATAGAGTTTGTTTTCATAAACTTTGCTCCCATACCGATCATATCTTCTTCAATTTTAAATCGTTTTGAAGCATCGTCAGTCTCACAGAACCAGTACTCACCTTTGTTTGCATACAAAAATTTAACATCTTTCTTGTCGATTTCAGCTTCTTCTACCTTTTCTGATACGTGGAAAGACTGCTCAGTCATTTTGCCAGTGATAAGGTTTTTGAGCTTTGTTGCATTTACAGGTTTTCGCTGTTGTTTGCGAAATACATGCGAGTCAACTACCTCGTAGGGTGCACCATCGAGGACAATATATTTTCGTTCTACAATTTCATTATATTCGAGCATTGCCATAAGTTTTCTATATTATGAGTATAACTGTGCGATTATAGCGTATTTTATCATCACTTACAATACAAAAGCCCTCCGTTTGAAGGGTAGGGCTTTGTGTGGAGACTCCCGCGTACCAGTACATGGTTAGGGAGGCGAGCAACTCTGGTTTAGGGAGTGTGTGGCTCGCGCGGAGGAATAACATGCACCGATGAAGTCTTCACTTGCTAGATACAATACATGATGAGAGTATATGTGTCAATTACTCGTCAGATGAAGCCTCACTTTCAGATGCACTCACTGGTACAACAGATCCACCATTATCTTTCAGTTTTGCACGGATTTGTTTCAAGATTTCTTCTGAGATTTTCTTGTCTTCTTTGAGGAATTGACGAGTGGCATCATACCCACGACCCAGTTTTACATCGCCATATGCATATGAAGTACCTGATTTTTGGATGATACGCATCTTTTCTCCAAGAGCGATGATCTCTCCTTCACGAG
>CAYRYA010000007.1:19740-41418 GCA_964428435.1 uncultured Candidatus Saccharibacteria bacterium
GTACATCAAATCAAACTCTGTTTGTTTAAATGGAGCAGCGACTTTGTTTTTCACCACCTTCACTCGGATACGTCCACCCATGATCTCTTCACCTTTTTTGATCTGAGCGATTCGGCGGATATCGATACGTACAGAAGTGTAGAACTTGAGAGCTTTTCCTCCTGGAGTAGTTTCAGGGTTACCAAACATTACACCGATTTGCATACGGATCTGGTTGATAAAAATAACAACAGTCTTAGACTTCGCTACAATAGCAGTGAGCTTTCGAAGCGCCTGTGACATAAGGCGAGCTTGCTTTCCAACATGATGCGCTCCCATGTCTCCCTCGATTTCATCTTTTGGGGTGAGTGCTGCTACAGAGTCGACTACAATCACATCCATTTTACCTGAACGAACGAGAGACTCCACGATCTCAAGAGCTTGTTCTCCATTGTCTGGTTGAGAGATGAGGAGCTGGTCAATACGTACACCAAGTCGTTGAGCGTACTCAGGGTCCATTGAGTGTTCTGCGTCAATAAATGCACAGATACCACCTGTTTTCTGAGCTTCAGCGACCACGTGGAGAGAAAGGGTAGTTTTACCCGATGACTCTGGACCAAAGATTTCGATAATACGCCCTCGAGGAATACCACCTACACCGAGTGCAGCATCAAGTCCTATTGAACCTGTCGAAATTGAGTTTACATCAACATGAGGTTTGTCACCAAGCATCATGATTGAATCTTCACCAAATTTTGTTTTAATCTCTCTCAGTGTATCTGCAATACCTGCATCATTTCCTTTTGCTACCTTTTCTTTCTTCGGTTTTTTCATCATACCTTTATATGTTATGGTTTTTCCTGATAAATAATTTCTATCGTTTTTTTCGTTTCCGCCCCAAACTTATCTTTTGCCTCGATGGTAATTATATTATAGCCAGGTATGAGGAGCAATGCGTCGGTAAAGTTGCCAGAACGGTCAATATAAAGTATCCGATCGTTGAGGGTTATAGAATTTACATTTTTTGCAACGCCACGGACTTCAATCAGTGGGGTAATATAGGTAGCTCCGTTCAAAGGAGCCCGTATTTCGATCACCGGTCCTTGGATAATTTTTTTACCTTGAAATGCACTGTACCCAACAATAAGTAGGCCAAGTGCGAGTAGAGAATAAAGTTTAAGGTAGTAAATACCGTTGTGTTTCATGCGGGGTATTATGAGGTTGATTCGGTATCTTCTTGTTTAATGAGTACTTCACGTGCTTTTGCCCCTGATCCAGGACCGATAACCTGATGTTCTTCCAAACTATCGATCAGTCTTGCTGCACGTGCATACCCAATACCAAGTTTTCGTTGGAGGTATGATGTAGATGCTTTACCAGACTCTATCACGGTAGCTCGTGCTTCTTCGTAGAGTTCATCTTCTGCAGCATCATCACCTTCATCTTCAAGGGTTGATTCAAATATTGAATTCTTGCCATCTTGTACTTTTCCAGACAGATCGATTTCATTCGGGAGTTCAAGTGAATAGTTGTCTGCAAGGTATTTAACCACATCCTTTAATTCATTTTCAGATATGTATGCAGATTGAATACGTTGAGGTTGTGACATTTCTCCTGATAGGTAGAGCATATCTCCCGCACCAAGCAATTTTTCTGCTCCAGCCATGTCGAGGATAGTTCGAGAGTCGATCTGAGATGCTACCTGGAGTGCAAGACGAGTAGGGATGTTTGCTTTGATGAGACCAGTAATAACATTTACTGATGGACGTTGTGTAGAGAGGATAAGGTGAATACCGACAGCTCGAGACATTTGTGCGAGACGAACAATACCAGCTTCAAGTTCTCGAGGGTATGCTTGCATGATATCAGCCAACTCGTCGATTACAATCACGATATAGGGCATAGTCTCAACAGGTGACTCTTCATTGCCTGCACGTGTTTTCTTAAGTGCAGGTTCAACGACGTTTTTATGGTATGACTCAATATTTTGTAGAGATGCTTTTTGAAGTACGTCATATCGGCGATCCATTTCTTTTGCTGCCCATTTAAGAGCAAGAATTGCCTTCTTTGCATCTGTAATCACCGGTGTGAGCTGATGAGGGATTTTGTTGTACAAGGTTAGTTCAACACGTTTTGGGTCAACCATGATGAATTTAAGGTTGTCTGGAGAGTTTCTATATAACAATGAAGTGATCACTGCGTGGATTGTGACTGATTTACCAGACCCAGTAGCACCCGCGATAAGCATATGAGGTGCTTTGGCAAGATTCGCAAAATATGACATACCAGAAATACCTTTACCGAGACAAATCATGAGAGGTTTATCTCCGTTTTGGAATTCAGGTGCACCCAGAAGAGAACCCATACCTACTGTAGTCTTTGTACTGTTCGGTATTTCAATACCTACTAAAGATTTTCCAGGAATAGGTGCTTCGATACGGATCGGGTGTGCTGCAAGAGCAAGTGAGAGGTCATTTTGAAGACCAAGGATACGTGAAAGCTTCACCCCTTCAGCAGGTTTCAATGCATATCGGGTGATTGATGGTCCAACTGACACTTCGTCCATTTCTACGTTAATACCAAAGTTCGCAAGAGTTCTTTTTATAATATTTGAATTTGCTTTAATATCTCCAACTCCCGGTTTTCCGCGGTCTTTTTCAAGTAAGGTGAGGGGAGGAGGTACAAACTCTTTTCCTGAAAGTGAGAGAAAACCACCAAGATCAAAACCACCTTTTTCTTCATCAGATATTTTTTTAGATACAGGCTTTTGGTCATCCTTTTTTGCTTCATCTGCTTGCGCCTGAGCAAGTGCCTGTGCTGTTGCAGGGGCGAGGATTGGTTCTGTATCTAGTGTGTCGGTTGGAGCGAGAGCTTCTTTCTTTTTAAACAAAGATGAGAAGTGTAGTTTCAAAGGAATATCAAACATAATAAGGAGTGATATAACACTAAATGCAAGAAGGATAATTATCGATGCATAGAGATCAAATAAAGAAAGGAGAGGTGATGAGATCAGGTTTCCGAGGATACCACCCTTACCTCCAAATCCTGCTGTTGATGTTGCGATATTGAGGAGTGCGAGTGTTGAACAGAAAAAGAGTAGTCCTCCAATACTGTGCGTCAAAGCCAACTTTTTTTTCAGTGAATTAAAAAATGATATACAAAGAATCAAAAAAAGAATCGGGAGAAGCCAGTACCCATAACCAAATAAATGTTCGAGAAAGTTGTATGACCATACACCTACTTTTCCACCACGAGCAAACCCAGAAAGTGTAAAAAAAGTAGCGAGAACAAAAAAGAGTACTGCAATAATTCCTTGAAGAGTTTCTTCTTGTAAGTAAGTAAAGACGCCACCAGATTCTTCTTCCTTTTCTTCAATATGTTTTTTCTTTCGTCCCATGTTGTTGTGTGTTATGTAGAAAATTATATCACACATATGTATGAGGTTTATCGTGGAAAAGTGAGCGTATATAAAAGTAGTATTCGTGAGTAGAGTACAACAACAAAAGTCAGAGCACTCACTGCTTGTATCAGAATACGACACTGATGTATAATGGACATCAATAGTTGCTCATATAAAAGACGTGTGGTATTATATAAGACAACAAAGGACACAAAAATAGTCTTTAATAAAAACTAAAAAATAAATGGACAATCAAGGTCATCAAAAAGACAAATTTGAACAATACAACGGACAAAATTCTGTTAGTATTTCTGTAAATAATCATAATCCTATTGATTATTTTGCTCAAGACCGGTCATTTGTCTTTGTTTACAAAAAGACAGAGAAGCTCGCAACAGCATTGTATATGGTTACCAATTTGTTCAACGATACTGAACCAATGAAGTGGACCCTTCGTGCAAAAGTATCAGAACTTTTGTCTTTTATTATTGGGTTTAAAGATGTTCTTGAGTCACGTGAATACGAGTTTTCAAATGAGGTAAAAACTAAAGTTCTCGAGATTGTCTCACTCCTCGAGGTGGCATCACAATCAGGTCTCGTGTCACCTATGAATTTCTCAATACTCAAGACGGAGTTTATGAATCTTATTGGAGGACTTATTCCACTTAAAAAACAAACAGAAGAACGAGATCGGTTTGCATTACCAAAAACATTTTTTGATGTCCCACACGGTAGTACATATACGCCAACACATGTACCAAACGCAGGGGGAGTCGATACTCAGCATAAAGGACAACATACTATAAAAGACACTACTGTACCTTCTGAGACAGCAAACGAGATCACTTCATTTAAAAAGACAAATCGCCAGTCCATAATCATCAATCTTCTTAAGAAAAAGAAGGATCTTACTATTAAGGATATTGCGCAGGTTATACGTGATTGCAGTGAAAAAACCATACAAAGAGAGCTTATTTCGCTTATTGATGCTGGTGTCCTTAAGAAAACAGGTGAGCGAAGATGGAGCAGGTATTCACTGGTAGCATAAGCTGAGCTTCTCGGTTATATGCATACTGTTTAGACGAGATATTGGGCTGTTTATAGAGAACTACTCTCCATGGGGTAGTTTTTTTTTACTTCGCCCTAATATTGACTTTTGACCCCTCTCTATGAGATACTTCCTCCTGTGGGTTATGTGTTAAAAACCCTATTTTCTTAAGGTTTTTCTTAGGGATTATAGAGGTTATATCGCATAGTTATCCACAATCATTATTTTGTGAGACCTCGTCTCGCATATATAATTGTCTTAATAGGTACGCCATAGGGTATTTTGTATACACCTATACTACCTATCTCAGAAACACTGTACCTTTCCGCACGAATCAGATCATTGACAACTTAATAGCAAAACGTTTAAGAGCTTTTATATAAAAAGCTCATTTCCGCTTTTCTGTTTCGTACAGACCTTTCTAGACATACAGACACGCAGACCAAACATCACAAACTATTTTTCAGATTTGTGTCGGTCTGTACACCTACTGCCACCATGTGGTAGGTCGTGCAAATATAAATCTGAAAGATTAGTTGAGTTGAGTATGTATCTTGCAAAGGGTACAAGACTCGGTTCACAGTTATTTGTTTTGATGGTTGCTTGATACATGACTGATATTCAGGTGTGCATCAAGCATCATTAAAGTAGCAGATAACACTTTATTAAGTTTATTATCGGTTCGTGCGCCATGCTTTTACATTTTTATTAATAACAGTAAAAGGTGGTCACAATTTACAAAAAACGAATATATGACAGCAAAATCAAAGTTCGCTAAGGTGGCTGCTGGTTTCGTAGGATTCGCATTGGCATTCTCATTTGTAGTAACACCAGTTACTGCATCTGCTGCTACTGCAGAAGAACTACAGGCTCAGATTTCTAGCCTCCTTGCAACAATCAATTCGTTGCAGGCACAGCTTTCATCTACAACAGGTGGTAGCTCAACTACAACAGGGTATACATTTAACACAAACTTAACAGTAGGAAGTAAAGGTACAGATGTGATGAACCTCCAGAAGGTTTTGAACATGAGTGCTGATACTAAAGTTGCATCAACAGGTGCTGGTTCTCCAGGAATGGAAACATCAACATTTGGTCCTGCAACTAAAGCAGCGGTGATCAAGTTCCAGACAAAATACGGTATCAGCCCAGCAGCTGGTTACGTAGGAGCTATCACACGAGCAAAGCTTAACAGTATGAGTGGTTCTACTACTACAACAGGTGGTACAACAACTCCTACTACTGGCGGAGCACTTACAGTTTCTATGGCATCACAGCCTGCAAACTCATTGGCTCCTCAGTCAGCTTCTCGAATTCCATTCACAACTCTTACACTTACAGCAGGTGCTTCAGACGTAACTGTTAACTCTATTACAGTAGAGCGATCAGGTCTCGCACAGGATGCAGTATTTTCAGGAGTAGTGCTCTTGGATTCAAACGGAATGCAGATTGGTATTGCTAAAACTTTGAACTCTAACCACCAGGCAATGGTAGGTGAACCTTTCACAGTTAAAGCAGGTACATCTATGACCGTTACAGTTGCTGGTAACATGAACTCTTCATTGAGTACATACGCAGGACAGGTTGTTGGTCTTAACGTTGTAGCAATTAATACTTCTGCAACAGTTTCAGGATCACTTCCTATCATGGGTGCTCAGCACACAGTGAACGCTACACTTACATTAGGTGCAGCTACACTCGCACTTTCATCATTTGATCCAAACTCAGCACAGACAAAAGAAATCGGTACAACTGGTTACAAATTTGCTGGTGTTCGAGTAACAGCTGGTTCAGCTGAGAAAGTACGACTTAACTCTATCCGATTCAACCAGACAGGTTCTGCATCATCTAACGATCTTGCAAACGTTATGGTTTACGTGGATGGAACAGCATACAACACTGTAGTTTCTGCAGATGGTAAATACTACTCTGCAGTATTCCCAGGTGGTATCTCAATCGACAAAGGTTTCTCAAAAGACATTTATGTTCAGGGAGACCTTGTTGGTACAAGTGCAGCAGGACGAACTGTTCAGTTTGATATCTACAAAACAACAGATATCTACCTAACAGGTGAGACATACATGTATGGTATTACACCTACAGCTGGCTCAACATCTTCTGCTTCAACAGCTTCTGAATTTACAACAGGTACACCATTCTTTAGTGGTTCACTTGTAACAGTTTCAGGAGGTTCAGTTACAACAATCCAGAAAGCAACTTCAGTTGCTGCTCAGAACGTTGCATTGAATGTATCTAACCAGATCCTCGGTGGTTACCAGACAGATATCAAGGGTGAACCAATTTCAGTTCAGTCTTCAGTATTCTGGTTTAACTACAGTGCAGGTATCGCAGCTTCTTCATACCTTTTGACAAACGTATCTATCGTTGATGCAAATGGTGCAGTAGTTGCAGGTCCAGTTGATGCAGTAAACGTAGGTGGTGTTGCTCAGAAAGTAACATTCACAGACACAATCACATACCCAATCGGTATGAAGACATACACATTGAAAGGAAAACTTCCTTCAGGTGTAGCAAACAACACAACCCTTACAGCTTCAACAACTCCGTCTACAGATTGGACAAGTGTAACAGGACAGACAACTGGAAACTCAATCAGTCTTTCATCAAACGGTGTGTTCACAATGAACACTGTAACAGTTAAGGCAGCAGCTCTTGCTATTTCAGTAGCATCTACTCCTTCTGCACAGTCAATCGTTGCTGGTTCACAGGGAGTGACATTCACTAACTACCAGTTCGACGCATCACAGTCAGGTGAGGATGTACGATTCTCTTCAATTCCATTGAAGATTACATTCTCTGGTGCAGCAAACTATGTAAACGCATGTCAGTTGTTTGATGGTGCAACAGCACTTAACACTGGCTCAAACGTAGTAAGTCCAGCATCTTCTGTAACAACAGCTTCAGATGTAACATTCACACTTGATCAGCAGTTCACTATTCCAAAAGGAACAGTTAAAACAGTTGCTCTTAAATGTAATGTAACTTCAGCAGCTACAGGAACATTCTCATGGGGCATTCAGGCTTCACCATCTATCGCAGTAACAGGTGTTACATCATCTAATGACGTAACAGAAACTGTTTCAGCTTCAGTTGGTCAGACAATGACAGTTGGATCAGGATCACTCGTAGTATCTACAGACTCATCTAGCCCTTCATACTCTGTTGCGGCAGCTGGTTCTACAGGTAATACAGCAGGTGTATTCAAATTCCGAGCTACAAACGAAGGAGTTAATCTAAACCGACTTGGTCTTAAATTGACTTCAGGTTCAGCTTCTGATCTTGTACAGGTTTCTATCTGGGACGGTGCAACACAAGTTGGTTCAGCAACATTCACTGGATCTAGCTCATACGCTACATCTACATTTGCTTCACCAGTTGCTCTTCCAAAAGACGCTGACAAGACTTTGACAGTTAAAGTCGACCTCGCTATGGTGGGAACATCACAGCCTGGTTCACAAGGTTCTTTGATCAAGGTTGACTTCAACGGTTCTGATGCAACAGGTACTCAGGGTACAGGTGCAGGTTCTGGTAATACAATCAACGCAACAGGTTCTACTTCAGTATCTGGTGTACGATTGTTCAAATCATTCCCTACACTTGCTCAGGATACACTTGGATCAACAGGTATCGCTGATGGTCGTCTTGCACGATTCAAAGTAACTGCAAACGCAAATGGTTCTATCGGTATTTCACAGTTCAAGTTTAAAGTTTCAACAACTTCAGCTACTGTGACTCAGATCGCACTCTACGCTTACAATGATGCTGCATACTCAAATCCTATTTCAGGACAGGGTACATCAGGTCAGATTGGTTCAAACGTAGCAACTGCAATCAACGATACAGCATTTGCAATTACACCAACAACTAACCCAGTACAGGTTTCAGCTGGCGCAACTGTATACTTCGAGCTTCGAGCTTCAGTAGCAGGTGTTACAACAGGATCTTCTGTGGTTACAACACTTATTGGTGATTCATCATATCCTACACAGATCACTTCTGGTTACAACGTGGCAACTTCATCAGTTATCACAACTAACCACAACTTCGTGTGGTCAGGTAACGCGACATCTACATCAGCTACAGCTGACGTAGACTGGTCAAACGGATATGGTCTTCCAGGATTCTCAGCTTCTGGTCTTATCCAGACTCGATCTAACTAATCTTAGATTGGTCTAGGTGAAAGCCTAAGCTAAACAAAAAACCACTCCCGAAAGGGGGTGGTTTTTTGGTATCTGAGAGATGTATTTTGTACGCATTTCTGATATGATGGTGTGTATACTATTTGCAAATAATATGATGAATTCAAAAAAGAGAAATATAATTATCGCACTTGTAGCTATCCTCGTATTCGGAGGTCTCTATGTTGTGTTTGATAGATCAAGAAAAGAGCCTGTATCAGTAGACACTACTCCTACAGAATCAAGTACATCCACTACAACTCAAGTAAATCTTGGAGATGGTATTGTTGCTACTGTTCCAAATGGTTATGTGTTTGAGTCAGTAAACACACCATCTACTCCAGTTCCTTCGTTAAGCCGAGCTGTTGTATTTGCAGCAGGTATAGATGAATCAGTTGTGAAAGCTATTCAAACAAAAGTGGCAGAACTACAAACAGAACTCAAAAAAGATTCTTCAAAAGTTGCATACTGGATAGACCTCGGTACGTATCATAAAGTAGCAGGGGATTTTAGTGGAGCAAAGATATACTGGGATTATGCAGGTAAACGTGCTCCAACAGATTTTATTTCTTTTGGAAACCTTGGAAATATGTACGCATATCAACTCAAAGATATGGTCAATGCAGAAAAGTACTACAACCAGGCGATAAAGAATGCACCATCTCAGGTTTACCTCTACTTCCAACTCGCAGAAGCATTCCGTGATGTATCGAAAGATATCGTAAAGGCACGTGCAGTAATCGACCGAGGTCTTGTTGCAAACCCAAACAACGCAGAACTTTTAGCATTTAAAGAGTCTTTAAAATAGCACAGATAAAAACCAGCAGCTTGCTGGTTTTTATTTATTGTGTGCAAAATCCAAGGACCCCCCTTGGATTTATTGGAAATAAGATACTTGACGGAACTAAGGGAGATACTATACTTAAAGGCATATTAATTATACTAAAGTATATATGACTCAAATAGATGTATGTGTCTATGGTGCGTTTAGAAATAACCTCTCTTATGTTTTACGTGTTGCAACAATCGCTCTTTTTGGGGCGATTTTTGTTATACATCCTAAACAACTAAATGCTGAAATTACAACACCTTTCTATACTGTTGAGTATAAAACTCAGGTGTTATTTGGAGATAGTGCATTAGTTGAAGGGTATCAAGGTTTAGAAAATTATGTAGCACAATATACAAACGGCTACCTGCATCTTGCGTTCACAAGTACTCATGGTAATGGTGGGTATGCAAGTTATGCTCCTTTTTTATATGTGCGTTCTGGTAATCCAGTTACAAATCCACTTACAACCAATCTCTACCAAGGACTTATCCAGAATGTAAATATGAATCCTGGTCTACCCTCAGATGTTTATTTTATTGATATTCAATTTAATGCAAATGGTTATCGAGAGATTGTTACTCGAGGTGTTAATCATGAACTTGTATCTGATGATATTGTACTCATACCTGGTATGAACACGGAGACATTTATTGCTCTTGCTAATCATTACCCGTCATCTGGAAGTCAGTATTCAATGTCATTTGAGCCAATGAGATTGGTTGAAAATACACCATCACATATTGATTCTTTTGAAGTCTCAACAACTACACATAAGGTGTCTGTGCGTAATGTTATAGCAACAGGTGATGTGGGGGCTACTATGCATTTTACTATTTCAAATATATCAGGTGGTTTGGTGTATACAGGAGAGACCGTGCAAGCAACAACTACAGGAGAATTTTATTATACATGGAATTATCCTCAGGTAACTGATCAGAATACAACAAAAGCAAGTGATTATGTCTTTTATTCAGATATAACAAAAGATGAGTTAATTTTAAAGTATGTAAGTGCTACAACGTCACTCGCATCATCTATTGATGGTTATCCAGGATATTACAATTTTATTGCTGATAGTTCTGAACAAATACAGTCGTCGTATAATTCTATAATTCAGACATTGGGAACAGGCTTGTCTGGTAAACTGACGCAAATTGATGTTCAAACAAGTAACGGTGGGTATGTGTACTACGGTTCTCGGCCAGGTGTAACATTGTTTGAATGCAGTGATGATACGTATGAGAATTTTACATTACAACCTGTAGGAGGATGTACATCCATATTTTTTGGATATTCAGAAGAGTTAAGTAAGGGTACGGAAAGTACTCAAAGTATATATGTAGATCAGGAAGTTATCCTTGATCCTAAAAAATATTATTTTTTAAATACAAATGGACATAATCAGCTCAATACTATTCCTGCGTATTATGGTAGTGCTGCTGATGTTGTTGATGGGGCGTGTTATCAAAAATTTTCATCACAAGTTGCTCCGTGTCAGGTAGTGTCTGACTTGTTTTTCTATCTTCGGGGGGTGTCAAAGTCTGTGCCACCAACAATTACTGGTTATTCAAATGTGTTATTCTTACCAGGACTTGAAGCAAGTAGATTGTATACAGAAAAGAGTGTGCTCGGACTAACGTATGAAGATCAATTGTGGGAGCCAAATATAAAAAATGATGTTAAGGAGCTGTACTTGAATTCAGATGGAACAAGTAAAAACTCTCAAATTTATACGCGCGATGCAATTTCAGAGACCAATGTGATACTGGAGCAGAATATTTATAAAACACTTTTTTCTACACTCGATAGTCTTGCAGATCCGCAGCTTCCAGAGGATAAACGTATGGCACGGTGGGAGAGTTATGCGTACGACTGGCGTCAAAGTGTGGATGATATTGTAGAAAACGGTACTCCATATAAAGACGGAAATAAGTCATTGATTGCAACACTAGAAGCGTTGGTTGCTTCTTCTACTACAGGTAAAGTAACAATAATTGCACATAGTAATGGTGGATTAATTGCAAAAACCCTTCTTCTAAAACTTGAAACAATGAAACAAACAGGGACAAGTGATTTAATTGATCATATCGATAATCTTGTGCTTGTAGCGTCACCACAAATAGGTACAGCTACTGCGATACCTGCTGCCTTGCATGGATATGACCAGCGTATTGCCGGAGGAATACTGCTCAATGAAGAATATGCTCGAGAACTTGGTAGAAATATGCCAGGAGCATACGGGTTGCTACCTTCAAAAGAGTATATAGAACATATGAGTGTTTTGCCGATAGTATTCAAGGATAATGCCATTCCTTCAGGAGTTACGACAAGTTTCGTAAGTACATATGGTAGTACTACAGATTCGTACCCTGAATATAAGGGTTTTCTATTGGGACAAGAAGGTAGATCTGATCCTGCAATAACTGCTACTAAATTACCAATCAAACTTTCCTCGGCTTTGTTGGTTGAGGCAGAATCAATACATCAACAAATTGATGCGTGGGTTGCACCTGCTCATATACGTGTTATAGAAGTGGCAGGGTGGGGGCTCGATACCGTAGCTGCTTTCGAGTATTATCCAAAATTGACTGGGTGTACAGGAGGGAGTGTAGGATGTTCAAGTCCATACACACTTGATGCCAAGCCAATATTTACAGTTGATGGTGATAAGACAGTGGTTGAACCAAGTGCTTTGTATATGTCGGGTGAGAAGTATTGGGTTGATCTTAATCGTCATAATGGCCAGATTTTTGGAGGGTTTAGGTTTAATCGAGAACATAAGGATATATTAGAAGTAGATTCTTTAAATAATTTAATTAAATCTGTTATACAAAAAACAGATATTGTACTTGATAATGTATTAAAAAATACAAAACCAGTTGATACAAAAAACCGTCTTCGTGTCAGCATTCATTCTCCAGTATCTATTGGAAGTTATGATTCATTAGATAACTTCACTGGAAAAGTTTGTGTTGATACTGAAGACTTTTGTTATATCCAAGAAGATATTCCCAATAGCTCGTACCTTGAGTTTGGAGAAGGGAAATATATAAATGCACCAGAGGAAAGTATCCAAAAAGTAATACTCCAAGGTACCGGTACGGGAACATTTACCTACATCTCCGAAAAAGTAACCCCTGAAGGACAAACTATCACTTCTACGTTCATTGATATACCTGTTACTACTCAAACCCAAGGAGAAGTAATTATTAACACGACAACACAGGCTCCAGAGTTGAAACTCGATGTGACCGGAGATGGTACGACTGATTTTACGATTGTTCCTACGGCAGATTTTGATCCCGTTTTATTTCTTCAGATTATGAAGAAAACCGTTGAGTCATTCGACATTAGACAGGCTCGCAAGGCTACACTTTCAAAACGAATCGATGGTATTATTAGATCAATACAGAGAGGAAAAATATCGAAAGCACAGCTCAAAGCAGAACGATTTAAAAATGTGCTTAAGGTAAAGACAACGAAACCATTACCCAAAAAACCGAAACCACAAAGACTTACTAATGCAGATGCTGAAGTGTTGATAGGAATGCTTGAAACTTTATTAAGTAATTTTGAGAAATAATATGAAAAAGAAATTTATTTTATTTGCATTAGGGTTATTAATGATAGTTTTCTTGGCATTTCTTCCTTGTGACAAAGATTTATATTGTCATGGGTATTTTGTTAATAGTGTGCAATATCCATTTATTTGGTTTCTAGCTTTAGTGCCTCTTAGTTTATTCGGTCTTGTACTCAATGATCAAAAATACAAATTTTGGAGCAAGTTTACGGGAGTATTTTTCCTTATCTCAATGATTATAGTCTATATGACACCAGAATACGGTTCAGGAATAATCTCTATTGATCGAGAGCTTACAAACTGGTTTTTTGCTGGACTCTATTCATTCATCTCGGTAGGTTATTTCATTGTTCAGTTTGTAAAAAGTCGTAGATAATTATACATATTGATATATGAAAGACTACATTGATACTAAATTTTGGAGGATGTTTAGCGGGTTTATCACACTTCTCACGGTGAGTATTATTTTTCTTCTGATGGTAAAAGTGTATCAGGATCGTCAGGTGTCGTCTGATGTGGCAGGTGCATCTGTTATTATGAGTCAATAATAGTTATAAAAACCTCTGTAAGAGGTTTTGTTTTTATATGAAAAAAATATATATCCTTTTGGTGTGTTATCTTGCTTTTTCAGGTACGCTCTATGCGGAAGTTAGTCAGTTTGTTTTTGTAAATGAAGTGCGAACTGTTGCTCCAGGAGTGTTGTCTGAACCATTAACTATTCAATCTCAAAATAGCACAGGGACTCAAGAATCTATACTCGAAACAACAGATTTAGTATTACAAAGTAGTTCACCTACAGGGGAGTTCCTCAACTCATCGGGTAATCCAGTGAGTACGACCATGTCAAAAAATACCGCAAACAGAACTTTTTATTATCGAGATAGTGCAACAGGTATACATACACTTACAGTAACAGCAACAGGAAGAGATACTCAAAAAACATTTAAAACAACTCAAAGTATTAACGTTGGAAACAGTAATCAACTAAGTACAAGTGAGACGGGTCAACAAAGTACTACAACTTCAGTTACTACAACAAATAATGACGGTGCAGTATCATCACACTCGAATCCTTCTCCAGCTTCGGATTCAAAATCAATATTGAATTTTGAAGTTTCAGCGGGACGAAAAAGATTTACATCTGTTGCAAGTGAAGTTGTGTTTAAAGCTGAACCATTGAAACTTTCAGGGATTCCAGAAAACTATATTCAGTATGTGTGGAGCTTTGGTGATGGAACAGTTGCTCATGGTCAGATAGTGAATCATCGGTATCGTTTTGCAGGGGATTACGTGGTGATATTGAATGCGACATATAGTGATAAATCTGCAGTGTCTCGTACACATGTCTCAGTTATTAGTCCAACAATTTCACTTGCGGTAGTTAACGGTGGCGTGCAAGTTCTTAATAATTCTTCCGGTGAGATTAATATAGGGGAGTGGATTGTAGATAGTTCACGAAACCGTCTTGAATTACCAAGAGATACTATTATTGAAAAAGGTAAGATTGTTACATTTGCGTATGATGGGGTTGTTGCGACAGATAAAGTTATGTTAAAAAACCCATTAGGTGTAATAGTTGCAGAAACAATATCCACTATTCCTGTCATTCAACCAGAGGTTGAGATAAATAAAGAATTAAAAAATAACATAGTTGAATCTAGTAAGCCTGTTGTAAAAATAGTGTATGTAGAGAGACCTGTGATAAAAAAAGAAGTAGTCGCCACGACTACTGAAGTACAACAACAAACAGAACAGGTAATACAGAACAATGTTGAAGCCGATAGTTTAGTTGCAAATATGTATGTAGGATCAGAAAAAACTTCCGCACTCGAAAGTTTTCTTTGGATTCCTAAGAAAGGATGGGGGTTGCTTTCTGGATTGTTTCGATAGGTAAAAGAAAACGCTCCCTGCTTCTCGAGAAGCGGGGAGCGTTTTAGTTAGAGCTGGGAAAACGCAATAAGAAGAGCGTCAACTAGGAGGTCTTTTCGTGTAACTATTCGTCCGGTGATTGAGCTGTGTGGGTCGGCAGGGTCACACTTCAGCCGTTCTGCCCTTATAGAGCCGACAGTAGTGGTTGTGAAGCCTCGCTGCTTTGCTTCCCACATATTTTGTCAAAAGGAAGACCCGCCAAAGGCGGGTCTTGTGTTATCAGACGCAGAGACAAGCTTCTATGTAGCGCTGTATAAATATCCGAGCAGGTTCTTCCTCGGTAAAGCACGCGAGGACATGGCCGACGGTGGCAACCTCTGGTTTCGTTTTAAGTAAGGAGGCGGTACCCAGACATCCTATTTGTTCAAGGATAGCAAAAGCCACATCTCGATCACAAGCAACATCTTCGTAATCATTTGTATTAATCATAAGAGCTCCTTTTTTATTTATAATCCCACCGCTCAACAAAGTCAATCGAGGCTCTGTTGACCTAAAAGCACTTTTCCGGTATAGTGGGATGCAATAAGGTCAGAGACAGTAGGTGAGCTAGGGTTGGCACCAAGCGCAAGACTTGTGATAGTTTTTGTGAGCTATGCGAAACAAAAACAGAACAAGTGTACTGCGCCTGTAAGGCGGACATAAGCTTTTAATTTCCTACCGAGACATCTCATTTCTTCGTTTCTACGGAGAGCCTTAGGGTCGTATTATAAGCTAGTCAAAAGTCCATCAAGTCCATCAAGTCTAAAGGAATTTCGACTTTACGGACTTTCGACTTTTGACTTTAAGGACTAAATTATGGCTATTTTAAAAGATAAAAAGTCAGGTATTTTGGATAATCTCAAAAAGATTATCGCAGAATCAAAATCGCTTGTATTTTTGAACTTCAAAGGTCTACCGGTTTCGGAGACAGGTGAGATTCGAAAAACACTTCGAGAGAATGGTGTGGGCTACGTCGTAGCAAAGAAAACACTTTCTCGAAAAGCATTGAAAGAAGGAGGAATCGAAGGTGATATGCCAGAGATGCCAGGTGAGTTTGCGATGGTATACGGTGCGGACCTTTTGGCTCCTGCTCGTGAGATCTTTGCATTCCAAAAGAAGTTTGATAAGAAAGTACAGATTGTTGGTGGTGTATTCGAAGGGAAGTTTATGAACCAGTCGGAAATGACTACGGTTGCAAATATCCCAGGAATGAAAACACTCCAGGCTCAGTTTGTTAACCTTATTAACTCTCCAATTCAGCGAGTTGTTGTTGCGCTTAACGCAATTGCAGAAAAGAAACAATAACATTACATTTACTAAAATTTAAAAATAATATTATGGAAGAAACAAAAGTAGTAGAGACTCCTGCGAAGTTCAAATCTATCGTAGAAGCAATTGAGACAATGTCAGTTATCGATCTTCATGAGTTGGTAAAACACCTTGAAGAAAAATTTGGTGTATCAGCAGCAGCTGTAGCTATGGCTCCAGCAGCAGGTGCAGGAGCAGGTGCGGCTGAAGAGAAATCTTCATTTGACGTAGAGCTCACTGACGGTGGTGCTACAAAGATTGCAGTTATTAAGGTTGTAAAAGAAGCTCTTGCGCTTGGTTTGAAAGAAGCAAAAGACCTCGTGGATGCAGCACCTTCAATGCTTAAGACTGGTATGAAGAAAGAGGATGCAGAGGCTTTGAAAAAAGCTGTTGAGGAAGCAGGAGGAAAAGTTACATTCAAGTAGTAACTTGAATGTAACTTTTCGACCGGAACCGCCGAGCTTCGGCGAGGCCGTGCATAGCAATGCGCGCCGGTGAGGTGGGGTCGCGGAAATTTTTGTCTGACGAGACAAAAATTATCCGTGACAAAGTTACATTCAAATAATCAAAAATCTATTCAGATTTGAAAAAGGACCGCGACATCATGTCGCGGTCCTTTTGATTTTGCCGGTGGCGATGCGATAGATATCCCGCATCACTTTGCCTGCTTCTTGCAGCCATTCCATTTTGGTGAAGGACTGGTCTCGAGCTGGAACAAATGTTACCCGCCATTCTTTTGGGGCGAGTGCCCACCAGTACATTTTTACCCGGGGCATATGTCCCAGGTTAGTGCAAATGTATACTTCTGGCTGCACCTTTGGATGCAGAGAAGCAAATGACCCGATTTGCAGAATAGCTCCTTGTATCTCTGCGAGCGTACCCCAACCAAAAGGTGTAGGGGTTGGATTGATTGTGTTCTGGGAAATGTGAGTGATATACTGCGCCATCTGCGCCGCCATACTCACTTTACGATTGCTTCCTGGAGGAGTTCCTGCGACGAGTATAAAATGAAACTCTGTTTGCAGGAGGGATTCGAACCTAATTATTTTGAGTAACGTATTGCAACGAGTCTGAGTGCCTCCATGTTTTTCAGATACAATCCAGTTGTACCCAAGGGGAATGAAATAGCGCATACCCCTCCTTTCTGCGTAAAAATATATAATGTTAAATATGTACAGTCAAGTACATTCATGGAAGAAAATTGTTATAATCTCCCTATGGAAATTCTATCGAAATTATTTGGTGGGGAAGCAAAAGTAAAAATTATGCGGTTATTTTTGTTTAATCCTGATACAGTGTTTGAAATTGGTAGTATTGCAGATCGTGTGAAAGAGGATCCTGCGCGTGTGCGAAGAGAGATCCTTGGGCTTGATAAAATCTCATTGATTAAAAAAAAGATTGTAGGTAAGGCTGAAGTAAAGCATGGTAAGAAAACAGAGACGAGGATTACTTCGTATGGGTATTATTTGAATCGAAATTTTGTGTATCTATCTGCACTACAAAATTTTCTCATTAATGCAAAACCGCTTCAACCTAAAGAAATTGTAAAAAAAGTAACGCAACTCGGTGCGATTAAACTCCTTGTGATTTCAGGTGTGTTTATTCAAGATTCTGAAAGTCGTGTTGATTTGCTTGTAGTCGGAGATAATATTAAAAAATCTCACTTGGAAAATCTTATGGGTGTCTTGGAAGCGGAAATAGGTAAAGAATTAAAATATGCATATTTTACAACAGCTGATTTTTCATACAGACTTTCTATGTATGATAAGTTGATTCGTGATATTTTGGATTATCCACATGAAAAGATTATCAATAAATTAGGGCTTTAGTTTCGTGGTAGGATAAGAGTGTTACTAGTTTAATTTATATTGCTATATGATGTTTCAATCATGGGGAGGAATACTTGAAAACTCGTTTGTAAATTTATGGACGGGTATAGTGTTGTTTATCCCACATCTTATTGTTGCATTGGTAATCCTTGCACTCGGATGGGCGATAGGTATTTTGGTAGGACATGGGATTACAAAATTTTTGGATCTCCTACGATTTGATGAGGCGTTGAAAAAGACAGGTTTCGAAGCTGTGGTAAAACGAGCGGGTCTTGAACTTCACGCATCTGCATTTGTTGGTTGGCTTTTTAAGGCGGCAATCGTAATTATCTTTTTGATTGCAAGTTTTGATGTTCTTGGTTTGGTTCAGGTGACTCAGTTTTTGAGTCAGGTTGTGCTTGGATACCTTCCACAACTTATCGTTGCGGTACTGATCCTTTTAGTTGGTGTAGTGGTGGGAGATGCGTTGGAGCGAGTTGTGGTCGCTTCTTCACGAACAGCAGGACTCACTTCATCTGGTATGCTCGGTAAGGTATCAAAGTGGGCAGTATGGATTTTTGCAATTCTCGTAGCACTTTCTCAGATGGGTATTGCAGGTGCATTTATTCAGACACTCTTTACCGGTCTCGTAGTCGCCGTATCTCTCGCACTCGGACTTGCCTTTGGTCTCGGTGGCCAGGAGGCGGCTGCAGATGCAATACGAAAGGTAAGGGAAGAAATCAAGGAACGACGATAAATACATATCCTCTTGGTCTGGATTTTATCCAGATTGTGAAAGTCCCAAACACACTAAAAACCACCCTTTGAGGGTGGTTTTTATGGCCTTTTTCTAAGCTCTAAAAACCCTTTAAAAAACAGTGTAAAAGTCGGTTGACAGGACTCTGGGCTTCGTATATACTAGCTTCATTCGGTATGAAAAAAACATTGAATCTAAAAAGCGGCGTTTGAGATAACAAGCTTAATTGATTGTTGCCCAAATTCCGCCTTGTGCGGATTTTTTGTTCCACGGACTGGCTCGATATTTGACAATTAAATCCCGCCACTTACTACTGACCAACTGCTTTGCGTTTTGGCTAAAACATTTTTGTTACTACAAAAATGTTCGCCCGACCGCGGAGCGGTTTAGGGGTCTTTTCGGGTGAGTAGGCGGAACAATATTTTGTTTCTAATTAATTTTAGATAACAGAGTATGAATGTAAAAATATAATTGTGGTTTTTAAATTTCCTAATGGGAAATTTAAGAGCATATGGTGGATGCCTAGACTCTAAAAGGCGATGAAAGACGCGGCATGGTGGCGATACGTTTCGGGGAGGTACCTAGCAACCTTTGATCCGGAAATCTCTGAATGGGGGAACCCAACAGCTTTTGCTGTTACTCTACAGATTATGTAGAGCGCACACCCAGGGAAGTAAAACATTCCAGTACCTGGAGGAAAAGAAAACAATGTTCGTAAGAACGACATTTCGTTAGTAGCGGCGAGCGAACACGAATGAGCCCAAACCGAGCATCTCACAGAGGTGAGATGCAGTCACAAGTCCATAAAGTCATAAAGTCCATAAAGTTGAATGCATTTTGCATCTAACTTTACAGACTTGATAGACTTTGGACTTTACGGACTGCATCTCACTTGCGTGAGATGCTCGGGGTTGTAAGGCAACAACGTCAAATTTATTTGAGAGAAGTTAAAAAATAGTATGTTAATGGAATGCGCTGGAAAGCGCGACCCCAGAGGGTAATAGTCCCGTACATGAAAATCTACTATCTTCTTTGTTGTTGTTCTTGAGTACCTCGAGACATGAATAGCTCGGGGGAATCTGCCAGTACTAACTGGTAAGGCTAAATACTTTTAGAGATCGATAGTGAACTAGTACCGTGAGGGAAAGGTGAAAAGTAGTCCGAGAGGACGGTGAAATAGACCTGAAACCATATGCTTACAAGGAGTCGGAGCGGGCAGCACAGTGTATATATCTTTGTGATGGGGTAATGCTAGGTAACCAGTAGGACGCAAGTCTGATACAAGGAACCCTAAAGGAAAAACTTTGGACATAAGTAAGATGTAACGGTTCTCTTCAATGGGAATGCAAGTCCAAAGTCTTTTAGAGAAAATTGTTTCTGGATGCTTACTTTGCATCATTAGGGAATCCGAAAGGATTCCCTCCTATCACAGATGTATATACCGTGCTGTCCGTCACGGCGTGCCTATTGAAGAATGAGCCAACGAGTTGATGGATGCAGCAAGGCTAAGCCCTTTACCGGGCGGAGTCGTAGGGAAACCGAGTGTGAATAGCGCGTTAAGTTGTATGCATCAGACCCGAAGCCAGAGCGAGCTTACCATGAGCAGGGTGAACTTTGTCGAAAGATGAAGGGAGGCCCGAACAGTTTAGCCGTGCAATACTATCTGATGACTTGTGGTAAGAAGTGAAAAGCTAATCGAGCCTGGTAATAGCTGGTTCTCTCCGAAATAGCTTTTGGGCTAGCGTTAGATGATCCCTTCCGGGGTAGAGCACTGGAAGGACTCGACAGGGAGCAATCTCGCGAGTCCTATCAAACTCCGAATACGGAAGATTACAGTCTAGCAGTTAGACGGCGGGGGCTAAGCTCCGTACGTCAAAAGGGAAACAGCCCTGATCTCTATTTAAGGTCCCTAAATCTATGTTAAGTACACGTAAGGTGGTGGATTTTCTCAGACACTGAGGAGGTTGGCTTAGAAGCAGCCATCCTTTAAAGAAAGCGTAACAGCTCACTCAGTAAGAGAATCTGCGCCGCAAATAATCGGGGTTAAACATGGTACCGAAACTGAGGGTTTGTAGACTTCATCAAGAAAAATGTTTTGTTTGTAATGTGAACGAGTAGCTCAATTGGCAGAGCAACGGCCTCTTAATCCGTAGGTTATCGGTTCAAGTCCGATCTCGTTCACCACTCCAATTTTGTGGAGTGAATGTTCTTTGTTTGTGTTCATAATGTGGACGTGTAGCTCAGCCTGGTAGAGCGGTGCGCTGAAAACGCATATGTCGGGGGTTCGAATCCCTCCTCGTCCACCACTCTCTTTTAGAGAGTGGTACACAAATTTTTTCTTTCGATTTTTAAAAAATCGAATTCTTGATGAAGTCTACAAGCGGTAGGAGAGTATTCGTATCTGCGCTGAAGCCAAAGGGGTGACCCATGGTGGAGCGATGCGAAGTAAGAATGTTGGCACAAGTAACCACAATGCAGGTGAAATCCCTGCACGCCGAAAGACTAAGGTTTCCTGTTCAATGTTAATCAGAGCAGGGTTAGTCGGGCCTAAGGAAATGGAGAGATCCGCATCCGATGGACATAGGGTTAATATTCCCTAACTTTTGTGTAATGCGATGGAAGGACGGAGTGCTGTATATAGGGCTCATTATTGGATTTGAGTCACTGCCGTGAGATTGTGTTCCAGGTAAATCCGGACACTCACTTAAATGTGGAATTCAAGCGGTTGCGAAACCTTGCGATTCGTCAAGAGGGATCCTATAAAGCGCGCTTCCAAGAAAAGTTTCTAAGCTTAAGTACACAAGAACCGTACCGTAAACCGACACAGGTAGTCAGGTCGAGTAGACCAAGGCGAACGAG
>CAYRYA010000008.1:0-12695 GCA_964428435.1 uncultured Candidatus Saccharibacteria bacterium
TTCCATGTGGAGGGGATTTGGGATGGGCACGAATATTGGTAGAAAAACCATTTGGTTCGCACAAAGAGTCTGCGGAAGCACTCAACCTACTCGTCGAAGAGCTCTTCCAAGAACAGCAGGTGTATCGTATTGATCATTACATGGCGAAAACTTCACTACAAAAGATTATCGAATTCCGAAGGAAAGATGGTTACAAAGAAAAATGGAATGCAGAGTATGTGAAAGAAATCAATATTGATTTACTCGAGACTGCAACGGTTGAAAACCGAGGAGAGTTTTATGATTCGCTCGGGGTGGTGTATGACGTTGGACAAAATCATATCTTGCAAATGATTGCACTTGCACTCCGTCCTTTGAAAGACGAGGAAACTGCTGAAGAAGTCCAAAAGGCGCGGGAAGAGGTGTTTGAATCACTTTCTGTAGATAGTACACATGCATACCGTGCTCAATACAAAGGGTACCAGAACCATAAGGGAGTGCGAGTAGGCTCTGATACGGAAACATATATAGACATAACGCTTATATCTTCACTTGAGGGCTTTAACGGTGTGCCGATACGGGTGCGTTCAGGAAAAGCCCAGTTAAAATCTTTTACTGCTGTGACGCTGGTTTGGAAAGATGGAACACAGAGTGTATTTGAAACACCGGCTTCTGAGAGTAATGAAGCATACAAAAAAGTGCTGCTTGATTGTATGAAGGGTGATCAGAGTGTCTTTACATCAGGAAAAGAAGTGGAACTCGGGTGGCACATTGCGGAGGAGATGAAGTGGGTGGTGCAACAAAAAATACTTGACATATACTAATATCAGTATATAATAATATTTAGGAGGCTGCATGCTGAACGAAAAACTTACCGCCGAATGGGTGGTTGCAGGTGCTGCAACTGTTGCAGCATATGATGATTTGTTAAAGGAGCGTTCCAATGCTCAAGAAGCTGCCAAAGCTTTAAATGGCAGCATCTTCGCTCTGGATTATCCCGCTCATATTAGCGGGTGGCTGGAGAGTGAAGAACTTGATGGTTTGGTCACCGATCTTATGAATGGTGACCAACCGACCGGCTTAGCGCTAGCATTGAAAGCGCGCTCCAAAGGTATTCCGTGTGTGATTGTCACCACGGGAAACCTCGAGGGAGGTGCTCGAGGGCATTTGCCATCGTTTGTGGTCTCTTGCATCAATTCATTGCCGCAGATCGGTGTGCCGGTTTTGATTGGGGAAAAAGACGGTGGAAAACGTTGGACAGAAGCGTTCTCTACGCTTTATGAAATGATTGCTCAGAAATGGGCACAGGAATCGTCTGATCGTGGAAACGCGGTCAGGTGTGCAATGCGCTAACCCGCCACTTCGGCGACGAACCAAAGTTCGTCACCAGGAAGTGGCGGATTTTGTTTTGTAAAAATAATCACGGGTTTTCCACCCCACTTCACTCTCAAAGCTTTTTCACATGCAAGTTTTTAGGAGCCTTGCACAGGAGTTTAGAAAATTAAGACTGTATTCGGTCTATAATTTTCTTGAACGACGAGCAGTTCGCTAGCCCAGCAGGGCTAGATAGATTGCTCATAAAAACTTGTCTGGGAGAAAGCTCTACAAATACTTCTCTATATTTTTCTTATGCTCCTCATACGTCTTCGCACAGTGTATTTTTCTTTTTTTGTCGTGAAGGTAAAACATACAGCTTGTCTTTTGAGGGTTGTACGCCGCCTCGAGTGCAGCGATACCTGGGTTTGCTATCGGTGTAGGAGGTAGGCTTTTGTGTTGGTATGTGTTGTATGGAGAGACGATATATTTATCTTCAGATTTTACTTGTGGCCACCAGAGATCTTCGTCTCCTTTTGCATACTGTAAAGTCGCGTCCATTTGAAGCTTCATGCCGGCAAAAATACGATTCCAGATAATTCCTGAAATCAAACGCATGTCACTCTTTCCTCCTGCTTCACGTTGGATAATCGAAGCTACGATTAAAGCAGTGTCTTCGTTTAGAATTGTGGTGTTTTTACCCCGCTTGATTTGACTTGTTTTTTTATCGAATGCTTTGATCATCATTTCGCTCACTTCTTCTGGTTCAGCATCTTTCATAACCATGTAATGTTGAGGAAAGTAAAAACCCTCAGAAGTTTTTTTCCCAAGTGCAATGTGTGCGTTTAGAAATTCTTCTTTCTCCTTTTCGTCCCATCCGAGTTTTGCTCCTACTGATTCTGCAACTTGTTCTTTGCGCCACCCTTCTTGGACGTAAATCATACGCACCGAAGGGTTTGCGAGGTTTTGATAGAAAGAAAGAGAGGTAAGTTCAGAAAAAGGTATGTTGTAGTGATGAAGGAGATATCCAAGTACGAAGATTGGAATAAGTGGGGTAAAAATAAAGTATGGAACTTTTTTGAATTTAAAAAATCGTCTCATAACTTTGAAATATTATATTAAGTATAGTATAGTAGTGCGCATATGTCACTAAAAACTTTTTTTCTTAAGAAAATGCTTTCGTCAAAAATGAAAGGTGTGCCACAAGAAGAGCAGGATAAGATTTTTAATTTAATTGAAAAAAATCCGGATCTGTTTCAGAAGATTGGTGTAGAAGTGCAAGAAAAAATGCAGAAAGAGGGTAAGGATCAAATGGCTGCTGCGATGGAGGTGATGACAAAGTATAAAGACCAATTAAAAGGTCTCATGTAGTAATATTAAACTTGGCGAAGTCTCTCAAAAAACCTATAGTTTACAGTGTAGTAAAAAACCACTCTTGAACCGAGTGATTTTTTGTATTCGAATGTACTATCCACAGCGTATGTTGTTGACGGTGAACAGTTGTTCACCTATGATGTACACATACAAGAACTTCCACAAATGATCCATTTCTTTGTTGCTTCACCCTTTTCTTTTCAACGCAGTACTAGTGTACAGCATTAAAAAGAAAGGGGCTTGCGCCTCGAACTGAATTCATTTCTGAAAGTTCTCATTATTGATTTTAATAACAAAAACCATGAGTAAACAACATTTTGAAAAAGCATTACGAGATGAGCTTGAAGTGCTCAATGAGACTATTGATCGAAAGATCATTAAAGGTTTGTCGTATGCAGCAGAAGCTCGTCGACACAAAGCGATTCTTTCTCAGATACTTGAGATACGACGTCGAGAGACACGCTCGGGTTGGTTTTCTCGCTCATTTGGGTTTACTTCATTTATATTCTAATGAATTCATACAAGGATAAAATTTTTGTTTTTTACGGTCGGCATAAACGGATGCCAAACTATCAAGAGATCATGGATCTTGTTGGTTTCAAATCCAAAAATGCTGTATATAAACTCATCAATAAACTCATTGATGAGGGTGTAGTGACGAAAGATGCTAAAGGTAAGCTTGCACCAACAAGATCTTTTGGTGAAGTTCCATTGTTGGGTCTTGTAGAGGCAGGTTTTCCTACCACTGCTGAAGAAGAGGTTCTTGAAACACTGTCACTCGACAGCTATCTCATTAAACATAAAGAGTCCACATACCTTTTGGAAGTAAAAGGTGACTCGATGATCGATGAAGGAATAAAAGAAGGTGACCTTGTTATTGTGGAGCGGCGAGGGGATGCAAAGGAGGGAGATATTGTGATTGCAGAAGTGGATGGTGGGTGGACGATGAAGTACTACAAGAAAAAGGGTAATCAAGTGTATCTCATGCCTGCGAACAGAAACTACAAACCAATCTATCCAGAATACGATTTGAAAATCGCCGCGATTGTGAAGGGGGTGATACGGAAGTATTAAAACTGAAAGGCATGAAAAATTTCAATGATTGGAATCAAAAGAAAACAAAAATTCATGAAAGAAAGAAAACTCCTTTTTGTCATGAGCGTGAATTGTGGTGGTGTGCTCTTGGAGTGAATATAGGGTTCGAACAAGACGGAACAGGAAGAGAGTATTATAGACCAGTACTTATATTAAAAAGCTTTAGTTTGGAAACGTGTCTTATTGCTCCGCTTACAACATCTACACGTGTACATTTATTGCGTCCATCAGTGGGTGAAATTGATGGAAAGCTTGCTCACGCTCTTATTTCTCAAATTAGAGTAATTGATACTAAAAGACTGATAAGAAAAATTGGGTATCTTGATAAATATATTTTTAAGGATATAAGAAAAGCCGTCAAACAAATGATTTGACGACTTTTCCCTGTTTGCCCAGTGAAGGGCGAGGCCGAAGCCACTTATAACAATAAGTATACCAAGTTTATTGTGAATGTCAAACAAATTGTGGATAAATTAAACCTTTGCATTCCTGAGGTTCTTTTGAGTCCTTTGGGTATAAATAGCAACATCTTTAAAAAAAGTATTTTTTGTGTAATAATACGTTCCTATGTCACTTTCTATTGGCACAGTCAGGGCACAACACGACTTTCCTGCATGACTAACAATAAAGGAATTTCATTTGAGTTTACGATAAACCTACCTCCGCCTCTGCGGACGGGTAAGGATTATGGGTTTAAAAAAGGGAGAGTTGGGGATGGAGGAATGCTACTGAATAATTTATAAACTATAAAATTATAGGTTATACTTAAATTATGCAAATAAAATCTCAATTTACTGATAATAGTATAGATTTTGAATATTTCATAAACCTTATTCCAGAAGTTACAGTGTTAAAAACTATAATAGAAAATAATGCAGCGCACAAAAATGAGAGTGTGTATGATCATACTAGGGTAGTTTTTGAAAATGCTAAGCTCTTAGTTAAAAAGTATGGTTTTTCAAATATTAACAAAAATATATTTTTGTTATATTTATCAATTATTCTTCATGATTTGGGTAAAAAAGATACAATTATCAGATCTAATAATATTACCACTTGTGATGGACACGAGGATAGATCCGAAAAAATAATCAAAAGCAGTGATATTTTAGAAAGATTTAATCTTTCTACGGAGGATAAAATCTGGATTTTGAAATTTATTAAGAATCATGTAAAAATCCATAAAACTCTAGATAAAGATGACCAATATTTTGAATCAAGTATAAAAGACTTAAAATCAGAATTCCCGGATATGTTTGTTGAATATTTAATTTTTGGTGTTGCTGATATTAAAGACTCTTATTTTAAAGAGTTTAATAGTAAAGAATACACTCGGCGAATAGACTTACTAGAAATTGAAATAGCTAAATATAATTATAAATAATTAATTTGAGAGTAAATTATTATATAGATCAAACTTTTTCTCCATTTTATTCTTATGAGTTTCGTATTTATCTACATGATAAATTAGCTTTTCCATATCTTTCAAAAATGCGTAAATAATTATCTTATTTTTTGACAATTTTGTTCCAGTTTCAGTCTCGTAACTCTTAATTACAATATCAATATACTCCGGGTAGTGTCTCATATGATGACTGAAATCTTTGTGTACATCACCGACAGTAGATTTACCAAAATCTACAACACCAACAAGTTTATTTTTGTTAATTAGTATGTTTCCTTTATGAAGATCTCCATGTAAAAAACATTTGATTGAGTCGTCAAATTTAGTCTTTTTATAAGATTCCTGCATTTTTAATGTATTAGTGTAAAGTTTACTATTTTTATTTATTTTATTGAGTTTATTTAGTGTATTTGATATATGCGTATTAAAATCGTCTCTATCATTTTTTACGCCAATTAACAAAGTCTCTTTAGCTGGAATTTTATTATATAATTCTGCATGATATTTCCCAATATCTTTCATGATTAGCATTCTTTCTTCTTTTGTTATTTGATCCCATTTTGTATCCAAAGTTTCTCCTTTTATATACTCATAACAGTATGTTTTGTGTTTCTTTAATACGAAAGATATCTTAGGAGTGTATATAACGGATTTATTATATAGAAATTCAATTAAATTGGCTTCTGTCAGAATATCGTTTACTTCACCGTCTAATTTATCGAATCTTTCTTCTTTCAAGCAATATAATTTTCCTGTGATTGTTTTAAATAAATAAATATTATTGCAAGCCCCTCTTTCCAATAAGGAAAATTCTATAACAGTTTCGTTTAACTGGTTATAAATATTTTTTTTATAAAATTCTATCTTATTTTCTATGGCCATAATTATTTGACATGATTATATATGTATAGTATATTCTATCATAGATTTCAAATTAAAGGAGAAGTCGAGTATGAACAGCACATTCTCATTTGGAATGTTGAAACCTGACTGTCTTCAGAGACAACTCGAGGCAGAGGCTTTCCGTAGGATTACCTGCAGTGGCTTACAGGTGCCTTTAAAAAAACAGGTGAGACTAACTCAAAACGATGTCAGTGTACTATACTCCGCAGTCAAAGATAAACCGTTCTACGAGGAGATGAGCTACTTCCTGACAAGTTCTGATGTGGTGGTATTTATTGCTACTGGGGGAGGTTTGGATACAATTAAGCTCCTAAATCGCATAGTCGGCTTTACTGACCCAAGTCTTGCAAAGAAAGGAACATTGAGGGAACTTGGTCAGAATGTTCGGCGGAACATTGCCCATTCGTCATCGAATATTGAGGAAGCACTTAAATCGCTTCACCATTTTTTTCTCAACGAAGAATTGGTTAACGATATTATCAAGTGCTCACTTACGCGGTGAGCACTTATTTTGTTATAATGTAATATATGGAATACATACCACAAGATAAAATTATTAAATATCTTGAAAATTTAAAAAAGCAAGAATTTGTTTGGGATAAAGACCAAAGATTTTTTCATTTAATGGAGGAAGTTGGGGAACTTTCAGAAATGTATTTGCAGTATACTAAAAAGAAAAAGCCATTTAAAAATTTAGATGATATAGAAAATGGTTTGGCTGATATATTTGATGACGTGCTAGCATTATCTGTTTTATTTGGTTTGGATGTTAATAAGGTTATAGAGAAGGCTTTGGGTGATCAAATATAATTTATGATAAATCAAATTATTAAAGATCTAAAATCTGAAATTAATAAAAATAAAATCAAAGATGTTCATTTTTTGTCTCTTTTAGGAAGTTATCGTGAAAGTGAGGCTGTGTTTGGGTATAGTGATTGTGATCTATTATTTATATTGAAAGCTGATGAATACGGTAATATATCGTATAAAACACTTGAATTGCTAAAAGAAATATCTACAAAACTGAGTTCAAAATATTCAGTTGTCTTTTCATTTTTAACACACACAGAATTTGATTTATATGAATATGTAGATATAGAATATTTACAACATTATTCATGGGGTAAAGTTTTGATAGGTTCAGAAACTGAATATAAAAAATTATTTGATAATATTTTATTAAAGAAAGATACAACTGAGGTAGCCAGAAAATCGTTGATGTATTACAATATAATTCATGCGAGGTTTAATGTCTTAAGAAAATATGTATCACTGAATGAGCACAACTCAAAAGACGTTGATCGGCAAATCTCTGTTCTGTTTGTTGACAAACTTGTTGAGATAATTGATTGGATACTAATTTATGATGGTAATTATTTTGAAACTAAACGGGAAATAATTAATCAATTTGCTGAAAAAAATAAAAACATAAATAATGAAATTTTAAATGAGATTTTATTAATTAGAAATAAACTAGGTGGAAATGTTGAAGTTTCAGAATTGAAGGATTTTAATCGCCGTGCAGTTAGCCTTTTAAACCAATTATCAGAATTGGTTATTAAAAAACATAAATCATGATTAATTACAAACCATTAATTATATCTAGAACCCTACCTCATCTTGGTGGAAGGGAACGCATTGTGCAAAGTCTTTTAGACTATTTTAAGGATAATGGTGGGGTAACATTAGTTACTCCAGATAAAATTCAAGAAGTATCTGGTATAAACGTAGTTAATTATAATGAAAACCCAGAATCTTGGGATGAATTAATTAGTCAACTTGAATCATATGATTTTAATGTAGTTCATTGTCATACTTTTTACTTAGCTGATTTTGCTATTAAATTAGCAAATTACTTTAAAATACCTCTAGTATTTAGTTTACATGGTGTATTTTTTGATTATTACGGTGACAAGTATAACGACACAATAAAAAGAATTGCTGAAAATAGTACAGTTTTTACTACTGTTTCAAATCAATATAAGAGTATGTTGGAAAGATTTCTTGGAGACAGCATAGATATTGAGTATGTATCAAATGGATTAATTTATAAAACTTATGATGAGAAAACAACCAAAAATTTTAACAATAAAGAAATTGTAGTTGCTGTACCAGCACGATTAACAAAAATTAAAGGATTAGAATATTTAATTGATTCGCTTCCACTACTGAAGCCGAATGTAAAAATTCATGTTTGTTCTCCTGCCGGTAGAGAAGTAGCTGAAGAAATAAAATTTAAAGTTGATTTATTATCAAAGGTTAAAACAGATAATATATATTTTCATGAATTTGATAATGATCAATGGATTTCATTTTTGAATGAGGTGGATATAGTTCTTCTTCCATCACTTATTGAAGGTCAGTCGCTTTCATTGCTTGAAGCAATGTCCCAAAAGAAAATTGTTATTGCAACAAATGTCGGGGGTAATCCGGAGATAATCTCTGATAAAAATAATGGTCTCATTATTGAATCAAAATCATCCAAAGCTATTTCTGAATCAATAGAATATATAAGTAATCTCGATGATTCAAAGCGTAATGATTTAAAAGATAATGCAATGAAAACTGTAATTGAGAATTTTTCTTTTGCAGAAATGATTAAAGGTTACACTTCATTGTATGAAAAAGCTATATTAAAAAAACAAAAAAATCCAAAAGATGTCCAGCCTGTTATTATAAATAATTTACAGAATCCAGAATTTCTTATACTAAAAAGATTAAATAAAAATACTAATGTCCATGAGTTCAGATTAGTTAAAGGTGGTATAAAAAAGATAGAAGAACCAGAGGGCGCCCTAACACGAGAAATTAATGAAGAGACTGGAATTCAACAAATTAATATTTTAACAAAATTAACACCATATTCGTATTCTTATTTTCTGAAACGTGTCTACGTTACACATAATGTAACTACCTATTTGGTTCAGGCAATTTCTAAAGAGAATTTCGATTTGATTGACCAAGCAGAGGAGGGTGGATTCGATATTGATTCAGTATTGTGGATAAATAAAGAAAATGTACTAACCACATTAACTTATCCTCAAGAGAGAGAATTAGTCAGAGAGGCTCTCGAGTATCTCAGTAAGTGATTTTTCTAAAAATGGTACTGATATTTTTTCAGTAATAAATATATTTTTATTCCTTATCTCACTGTATTTATTAAAATCACGACCATATTGACCTACTATTGTAGGTATACCTAAAGTTGTAGACATGTGTATTAGGCTTCCTTCAGGCCCGATGACAAGTTTTGCAGATGAAATGTGATCTATACATTCCCTATATGGAGTTTTATTAATGGAGTTAATTATTTTTTTATCATAAGGAATGTTTATATTTTGATCAGTTTTTCCAACTACTTCCAGCTTGTATATAGTATTTTCAAGGGTTTTATGCAGATATTCTATTGTCTCATCTATATTTTGTATTCCTTTTTCTATATTTTCTGTACCAGCAACAAGTATAATTAAATTTTCTTTTTTGGGAGTATTTTTAATATAAAGCTTTGGAAGGAAATATACATTACTTGAATTAAAGATATTATCAAATAGCTTTTGCCATGCTTTTGTGTGTGAGTAGTTATCAAATACATAAGCCCATTTAGTTAAATTTTTATCTAGAGGTATCTTACTAGCCTTATTACATTTTAAAGCAAGTAAGTTTTCTCCTACTGTGCTTCGTGATAAATAGAAAACACAATCATAATTTTTGAAATTAACTTCATTGTTTTCTGATAATGTATTTTTTACGAATGGATTACTCTCTAATATACACTCATGTTTTGCTTGGCAAATTATATCTAAATTACACCTAGACCCTATATACTCAAAAATTGGGGTTTGGAACAAAAGATCACCATAACCTTGTTTTTTTGGTTCAATAAATAAAATATTCCTACAATTACTTAGGTTTATGTTACTTTGGGTTTTTGTTGAAGTTAATAATATTATATTGGTTAAATCAATAATAATGTATTTTATAAGTAAAGCACATCTCTTTAAGAATTTCTGGTTATAAGATCTAATATATTTTGATTTCCAACGAGTTACATATTTCATTGTGTATATGGGAATGTTAACTATGATATTGTCATTTTTTTATCAAAATGGAAAGAGATTGTTTATTTCAAATATAATAAATTAAAATTAATTTTACTTTCTCCCGTCTTTCGTATATCTTTAAAGCATGTCACAGCTTTCTATCGGAATTGTGGGGCTTCCAAACGTCGGGAAATCGACGCTTTTTAATGCGTTGACTAAAAAGTCTGTGCCGGCGGAAAATTATCCTTTTTGTACAATCGACCCATCTGTGGGTGTGGTGCCGGTGCCAGATGAGAGACTCTATAAACTCGCAGAGTTTTCCAAAACTCAAAAAACAATTCCAGCGATTATTGAATTTGTGGACATCGCAGGACTTGTGAAAGGTGCATCGACTGGTGAAGGGTTGGGTAATAAATTTTTACAGAATATTCGAGAGGTAGATGCAATTCTTCAGGTTGTGCGTATTTTTGAAGATGCAAATGTAATCCATGTGCACAATGAAGTGAACCCGCTTTCTGATATCGAAGTGATCAACCTCGAGCTCGTGCTTGCGGACCAAGAAACTGTTGCAAAACGTATTTCAAATGTACAAAAAGATGTGAAGAAAGGTGATAAAGAAGCTATCTTTGAAGCGGAAGTACTTGAACGAGCAAAGGTGCAACTTGAGCAAGGAAAACTTCTCAATCAGCTCGAGCTCACAGAGAAAGAAGCGCTCGCATTGAAAGGTTTGCATCTCCTGACTATGAAGCCGATCATGTATGGACTCAACAAAAAAGCAGGAAACAAAAATCTCGATGAGCTCAATGATGAGCGATACAAAAAGCTGATTGCATTTTTCGAAGAACAAAAAGCACAATACGTGATTATTGATGCGGGTATTGAACACGAACTCAAAGATTTAGAAGGAGATGATAAAGAGCTTTTTAGAACAGAGCTTGGTGGAAAGACAGACGGCATTGATGAGCTCATTAAAGCAGGTTACGCTCTTCTTGATTTGATTACCTATTTTACAACTGGGGAAAAAGAAACTCGTGCATGGACTATTAAAAAAGGATGGACTGCACCACTTGCAGGTACGGCGATTCACACAGATTTTAAGGATAAGTTCATCAGAGCTGAAGTAGTGTTCTGGAAAGACTTACTCGACTCAGGTTCATATGGGGCGGCACGTGAAAAGGGTCTCGTTCGTACTGAGGGGAAAGAGTATATTGTCAAAGACGGAGACGTTATAGAGTTTCGTATCTAGAAGCTCTGGTCTTTTCCGCCAATCTCATCGTCTAAAATGCAGTAAAATATTTTCCGCCGTACAACGAGTACGTCTACAAATATTTTCTACATTTTATACGCGACCTTGGAGAAAAATCCTAAGAGTGTGATTTTTTAATATATTTAGATTCAAATAAAATTATGCAAGAGACAGGAGTAATATTTGCTTTAATTCGTGACAATAAAATCCTCATGCAACAGAGAGATGAAAATTGTAAAAAATTTCCTTTCATGTGGTGTTTACCAGGAGGCGTGAAAGAGGAATACGATAAGAATTACGAAGACACTCTTTTGCGCGAAGTAAAAGAAGAATATGATTTAGATTTTAAACTTGAACAGTGCACTCATCTTATGGATTACAATGATGGAGCCGATAAAGTTTATGTCTGTAAAGTTAATTCAGGTCAGGAACCAAAACTTAGAGAAGGTTTAGCAATGAAATGGATGACTATTGATGAGATAGAAAAACTTGAACTCGGATTCCATCAAGAGGGAATTATTCCGATCCTGAAGATGGTGGTGTCGTAGTGTCTGATATCTAGTTGGAAAGTGTGGTATAATGAACTTATTATCACAATAACGAGGAGTTTCGTAGTTGAGCGAAGTTCGCGGCGGACTAGAAAAATAATTGTAGACGTACATCTCGTACGGCGGAAATTATTTTTTGCAGTCCAACAAAGAAATTCGCCAAATACGGAAGTCCTAGCCATTAATATCACTTATGGAACCAATAGTACAATCACGTTCTCATGCGAAAGATGTTTTTTTGAATCTGGCATCAATGGTTACTTTGTATGCATCTGCAGCTGCATTACTGAATCTTTTATTTTCAGTCATTAATAAGGCATATCCGCAGACATTGGGATATTACTATTCACCGTCAATTAGTTTGCCTGTTGCAACACTTATTATCGTATTTCCGCTCTACATCCTCTTTATGTGGCTTATTGAAAAGGATCTTGCGAGCTCAATCGAAGCTCGGATGATGGGTATTCGAAAGTGGCTTATCTATATCACTCTGTTTATTTCAGGAGGATTGATTGTGGGGGACTTAGTGACAATTCTCTATTATTTCCTTGATGGGGAAGAACTTACTGCTGGTTTCTTGCTTAAAGTCTTGAGTATTATTGTAGTCGCTGGTGCAGTGTTTGGTTACTACATCACTGACGCACGAAATAAACTTACAGCTAACATAAGAAAAAGTGCCACAGTGATATCTATACTTTTTGCTTTAATTGCAATTATTATTGGTTTTTCTGTAATTGGAACTCCACAGTCACAACGCCTGATGAAATACGATCAACAGAAGTTTATGGAAT
>CAYRYA010000008.1:12795-19732 GCA_964428435.1 uncultured Candidatus Saccharibacteria bacterium
GGAACTCCACAGTCACAACGCCTGATGAAATACGATCAACAGAAGTTTATGGAATTACAGACACTTTCAGGTCAGGTACGGGACTACTATCAAAGAACAGCAACCCTTCCGCAGACACTCACTGAACTCGCACAAGGTTTCTCATACTCAATCAGTACAGTAGATCCTCAGTCGGGCACATCGTATGTGTATAAAGTGCGTGATATAAAAACATTTGAGCTCTGCGCAACATTCAATTTTGATGCAGATATGTCGGCACCACAAGCTACATATTACTATGCTGAAGACCCACTGAACCCTTCAGTGTGGGATACATATAAAGCAGGAGAATACTGTTTTACACAAATAGTTCCTGCAAACCCGATACAAAAACCAGCTAACTAATGTCACAAAAAACACCTCGAAAACATTTCGGGGTGTTTTTGCAAAGTGATGTTTTGTATTGTATGATGATACAACTATGAAGCGATACAACCACACCGCAATTGAAAAAAAATGGCAAAAAGAATGGACGAAGAAAAAAGTGTATCGTACGGAAAGTAACTCAAAAAAGAAAAAACAATATATTCTCGACATGTTCCCGTATCCTTCTGGGGCAGGACTTCATGTGGGGCATCCAAAAGGATACATAGGTTCTGATGTGTATGCGCGTATGAAGCGTATGCAAGGTTTTAATGTACTTCATCCGATGGGATATGATGCATTTGGTCTTCCTGCGGAACAGTATGCGATTACACACAAGATTCATCCTCGAAAAGCAGTACTTCAAAACATAAAGACATTTGAAAGTCAGCTTTCTATTATCGGACTTTCATACGACTGGGAAAGAAAAGTAAATACGACAGATCCAGAATATTACAGATGGACACAATGGATTTTTCTACAAATCTATAATTCTTGGTACAACAACACAAAAAATAAAGCAGAGTCGATTGATGTGCTCATCAAAAAGTTTGCAAAAGAAGGGAATATACATATCGATGCAGTGTGCGATGAACATACACCGCTTTTTACAGCTGCTGAATGGAAAAACAAAACTCCTAAAGAACAACAGGATATAGTAATGAAGTATCGTCTTGCATTCGAAGGATATGCAGAAGTAAATTGGTGTCCAGAACTCGGAACAGTGCTCGCAAATGATGAGATTGTTGATGGACCAGACGGAAACCTTGTTTCAGAGCGTGGTGGGTATCCAGTAGAAAAAAGACAAATGCGTCAATGGTTTATGCGTATTACTGCGTATGCAGAGCGACTGTTGTCTGGACTCGATACGATTCAGTGGCCTGAAAATATAAAGGAAATTCAGCGAAATTGGATTGGTAAAAGTGAAGGGTCGGAAATAAAGTTTACAGTCACAAGTCATAAGTTATCAGGTAAGGATCAATCACTAAAGACTGCTGATGATGGACTGTCTACTGTTAAAGTTTTTACGACACGAGCAGATACATTGTGTGGTGCAACGTATATTGTTCTTGCTCCAGAACATCCACTTATTGAGCAACTTTCTTTACATATAGAAAATATAAGTGAAGTTCTAGAGTATAAAGCTCAAGCACATCGCGTAACGATAGAAGCACGAACTGATAATACAAAAGCAAAAACTGGAGTGCATCTCAAAGGTGTTTTTGCGGTACATCCACTGAGTGGAGAAAAAATTCCTGTATGGATCGCTGATTATGTTCTTGCTTCGTATGGTACTGGAGCGGTGATGGCTGTACCTGCACATGATGAACGGGATTTTGAATTTGCTCAGAGGTATAATCTTCCTATAAAACATGTAGTAATTCCATCTATTGTTGATAAAAAATTTCCACCAGTGTCTGGTCAGGAATATGTCAAACGTCGTACGATTCATGCGATTGTATACAATCCGAAGACAGACAAATATCTCTGCCTCAACTGGAAACAGTTTCCGTGGACGACTTTCATCGTTGGTGGAGTAGAAGAAGGTGAAGATCCAGTCGATGCTGCACGTCGAGAAGTGCAGGAAGAAACAGGATATAAACATATAACATTCAAACGATTTTTAGGTGGACCTGTGCAGGGTATCTATAATGCAGCACATAAAAAACAGAATCGTATTGCATATACACAAGGTGTTGTCTTTGAACTCGTCGATGAAGAGCGAGATGCTGTTTCTCCTGAAGAGGTAGCAAAACATGAAGTTGAGTGGCTTCCATTGGATGCACTTACTCCAGAACGAATGACGTGTGCAGAACTTGGTGAATGGCTCGATCGTATTAATGTTCCAGAAAAAGCATATACAAAAGACGGTGTATTGTATGAAAGTGGAGAGTTTTCTGACATGGAATCTTCTCTTGCAAGAAAAGCTATTACAGAAAAAGTGCAAGGGAAGATTGTGAGAAAGTATAAGATGCGTAATGCCATCTTTGCGCGACAGCGATACTGGGGTGAGCCGATTCCATTATGGACAGATGCAGATGGTATTATCCATATGGTTGATGAAAAAAAACTTCCACTTACGCTTCCCAATGTCACATCATATATGCCAACCGGAACAGGCGAGTCTCCTTTGTCTGGTGTGCCTGCATGGATTAAAAAAGGATACGAGACAAATACTATGCCAGGATGGGCAGGTTCTTCATGGTACTTCTTACGCTACATGGATCCTAAAAACAAAAAAGAAATTGCCTCACAGAAAGCACTTTCATACTGGGGGCAAGTTGATACCTATGTTGGTGGTGCGGAGCACGCAACCGGACATCTATTGTATTCACGATTCTGGAATAAATTCTTGAAAGATATCGGTGTGGTAAAACACGAAGAACCATTTAAGACGCTTCGTAATCAGGGTATGATCGGTGGTGCTGACGGAAGAAAAATGTCAAAACGTTGGGGTAATGTTGTAAATCCTGATGATGTGGTTAAGACTTATGGAGCTGACACACTTCGTGTATACGAGATGTTTATGGGACCTTTTGAAGCAGGGTTGCCATGGAACACAGAAAATATTATTGGTTCACGAAGATTCATTGAGCGAGTGTGGAGATTGGGGCAGTTAGCAGTGGACAGTCAGCAGTCAAAAGGAAAGACAAATAATACAAACTCTAAACTTGATACTATCCTCCATAAAACAGTACAAAAAGTAACGCATGATATAGAAAACTTTTCTCACAATACTGCAATCTCATCACTGATGATTGCACTTAATGAGATGGAGAAGACGGTGCATGCTCAACAACAACTCAGTAAAAAAGATTTTGAAATGTTTTTGAAAGTACTTCATCCTTTTGCCCCGCATGTTACTGAAGAGTTGTGGAAGCAGTGTGGTCATGGCACAACACTTGTACTAGAACAGTGGCCTAAAGCTGATCCTAAAAAGATGAAAGAGGAGTCAGTGATGATTGCAGTACAGATCAATGGAAAAACAAGAGGTGAGATTGCTATACCGATGGATGCAGAGGAGGTGGATGTGGTGAACAAGGTAAAAACTGAACCACATATCCAGAAATGGATTGGGGATAAAGAAGCACGAAAAATCATTTACATTAAAAATAGGTTGATAAATATAGTTATTTAAGCAAAATCAAGTCGCTTGACGTTTATCGTTAAAAATGATACAAATAAAGGACTCTATACCACTTTTAATCACATTATTTATTTAATATATAGTTTATGAGCGAAAAAACCATTATCACATTTAAACCAAAACAAGTATCAAAGCGCCTTATCGGTGTGCTTTCTCCACGTGCACAAGATGTGATTATTGGTCGCTACGGCCTCGGTGCAGATACAAAACGAATGACTCTCGAGGCAATCGGTAAGAAGTATAAAATCACTCGTGAACGAGTACGACAGATTGAAAACTATTCAATCGCTAATATTCGAAAGTCAAAAGAGTATGAAGTTGAGAAGGTTGCATTTGGCGAACTTAAAACTATTGTAAAAGTGTTGGGTGGTATGGTCTCTGAGGAAGATTTGCTCAAACATGTATCAAAAGATAAAAGTACTCAAAACCATGTACATTTTCTTCTTGTGGTAGGTGAAGATTTCACAAAAGAAAAAGAAGATGTTGAATTTAAACATCGATGGCATATCGACAAAGATCTTTCTAAAAAGATTCACGAATCTCTTCGAAAACTCTATGAAAACATGAAAGATGATCAGATTCTACCAGAATCTCAGATGATTGAAGGTTTTCTTGAGCACTTGAAGGATGTATCAACTGAATATAAAAACGAGGAAATTCTTCGACGATGGCTTTCAATTTCAAAAACTATCAGTAAGAACCCACTTGGTGAATGGGGTAAAGCTGATTCTCCAAATATTAATACAAAAGGTATGCGAGACTATGCGTTTCTCGTTATCCGACGACACGGCTCTCCAATTCATTTCCGTGAAGTAGCAAAATTGATCGGTGAACTCTTTGGTAAAAAAGCTCACGTTGCAACAACTCACAATGAACTCATCAAAGACCCTCGATTTGTACTTGTAGGACGAGGACTCTATGCGCTTTCTGAGTGGGGATACATGTCAGGTGTAGTAAAAGATGTTATCAAAGGTATTCTTGAAAAGAATGGTCCACTCACAAAAGAAAAGATTATTGAGAAGGTGATGAAAGAGCGATACGTGAAAGAAAACACAATCATGGTCAATCTTCAAAACACAAAACTTTTCAAGAAGACTAAAGATGGTAAATACACCGTAGCTTAGAAAAATTAAAGAAATACCGCCCTCTTGGCGGTATTTCTTTTTGTTTGTATACTTAATACATGGACATATCATTTTACACAATGTTGATACAGACGTCTCAATTTAAACTTGTGTTCAAAACTCTCGTTGCTACAGCACCATTATGGCTTACGTTCGTATTGGGTGTACTGTTGTGGAATATATGGTTGATCTATCGTCGGTCATTGTTTTTTGCAAGTCTACCAACAATACTTTTGGAAATCAGACTTCCTAAAGAGATTTTTAAATCACCAAAAGCGATGGAGTTTTTGTTTAATGCATTGTATCAAACAGGTGGTGAGGGTAACTGGTATGATGTGTACTGGAAAGGACAAACAAGACCTTGGTTCTCTTTTGAGTTGTGCTCGATTGATGGCAAACTACATTTTTTTATATGGACACAAAAGAAATTTAAGAATCTCATCGAAGCAAATTTGTACTCTCAATATCCAGGTATTGAAATCCATGAAGTACCTGATTATGTAACTACTGTAGGTTTCAATCCAGAAAAACAGAATGCATTTACTGCTGAGTTTGAACTTACTAAACCTGACCCATTTCCTATTAAAACATATGTGGATTATGGAATGGATAAAGATCCAAAAGAAGAGTTTAAAATTGATCCGATGACGCCATTGGTTGAATTTTTAGCCTCAAGTGTGGGAATGGGACATAATGTATGGATCCAGATTATTGCACGAGCTCATAAAGCTGAAGATTGGGATCCTACTGAGAAAAAACTTGTTGATAACCGATGGTCAAAAGGTGCAGAAAAAGAAGTTGATAAAATACGAGCAAAAACAAAAGGCAAAGAAGCTGGAGAACCTGCACGAAGACTTACAAAAGTTGAAGAAGATATTATCTCAGCACTTCAACGAAGTGTGACTAAACAAGGGTTTGATGTGGGTATTCGTGCTGTATATATTGCACCTAAAGACATATTTAACTCAGCGGTGAGTGCCGGTGTGGTTGCTGGTTTTAGAAATTATAATTCGGGAGAACTTAACGGATTTAAGGCAGTGCGTAACCCAGATACAACCGTTGATTTTCCGTGGCAGTTTATTAAAAAAAGAAAAAAGAATCCAAAGAAACAAGAAATGATTGATGCGTATAAAAATCGGGGGTATTTCTACAACCAATTTTCTTCACCGTATTTTATATTGAACACAGAAGAGCTGGCTACTATTTTCCATCTACCTGGAGGTGTTGCAACAACTCCTGCGTTTGACCGAATCGGATCTAAAAAAGCAGAAGCGCCATCTAACATACCACTGTAAGATATGGATGACATACATACATCAACAGAAGAAACAAAAGAAACTCTTTTATATAAAGAGCCATCTTTTTTTTATAAATATAAGAGAGTGTGTATGGTTTTTTGTGTAGCAGTAAGTGTACTGTTTGTGGTTGGGTATGTTGCAGTATGGAAGACTCCTCGTGATTTTCCAATGCATACGATTGTTTCAGTACAACCCGGTGAAAGTTTGGAAACTGTGACTCAGAAATTTACCACATTGCGTATGATACGATCGCCATTTGTATTTAGAAGCCTAGTTATTTTACTTGGTGGAGAAAAGAAAGTAACAGCTGGTGATTATTTACTTGCAACAAAAGAAAGTCCTCTCATGCTTGCATGGAGAATTATGCGAGGAGATTTTGGAATGGAACCAATAAAAGTCACTATTCCAGAAGGATTAAATACTAAAGAAATCCGAGATATTCTTGTAAAAAAATTAGTCGTATTTGATGAGAAGGTATTTGAAGAGGAAGCATCACAACAAGAAGGGTATTTATTCCCTGATACATATTTTTTTCCACCTACAGCAAAACCTCAGGAAATCATTGATCGGATGACGACTACGTTTGATGAAAAGATTAAAAGTATTGAATCTGATATTCAAAAATTTGGCAAACCTCTTTCTGATGTGGTAATCATGGCATCAATTCTTGAAGGTGAGGCAAAAGATACTGAATCTCGAAGGATCGTAGCGGGAATACTATGGAAGAGAATGAGTCTTGGTATGCCATTACAAGTTGATGCAACATTCAAATATATTAACGGAAAAGATAGTTCAAATCTAACACTTGAGGATTTAAAGATTCAGTCAGCGTACAATACGTACACAAACCAAGGGCTTCCTCCGACACCAATCAATAATCCTGGTATTGATGCATTGTTAGCTGCAGTTACACCAACCAAAACAGAGTATGTGTATTTTCTAACAGGTAAAGATGGGAAGATGTA
>CAYRYA010000008.1:19832-41048 GCA_964428435.1 uncultured Candidatus Saccharibacteria bacterium
TTTTGTAATAAGTATGTAAAGTTTGGTGTGTTTCTTAAAAAAGCACTTGAGCTTGGTGCTGATTTTGTTGCTACTGGCCACTATGCAAGAGTAAAATCAAAAATCAAAAATCAAAATGGAAAATTGGAAATGCAGGATTCAGAATATGAATTGTTAGAGGCAGAGGATAAAGATAAAGATCAGTCATATTTCCTTTCACAGCTCGGACAACATGAGCTTTCACATGCACTGTTTCCAATCGGACATTTGAAAAAAAGTGAAGTGCGAAAAATCGCAGCGGAGTTGAACTTACCAACAGCAGAAAAAAAAGATAGCCAAGGTCTTTGTTTTATCGGTAAAGTAGACATGAAAGAATTTCTTAAACACTATATTGAAACAAAACCAGGAAATGTACTTGATAGGGCAGGTAATATAATTGGTACACATGAAGGTTCTTCGTTGTATACGATTGGTGAACGTCATGGTTTTGTTGTTACTAAAAAAACAGATCACGATGCACCGCTTTTTGTCGTATCAAAAAACATAAACCAAAACACCATCACCGTCGCCCCTAGGCCTGGCCTAGGGGAAAAAATTTCCCCTACATCAGGTGTAGGGGAGATAGGGTTGAGTAATATGCATTGGATTGGAGGGAAGGAGGCAGATTTGGAGAAAACCTATGGAGTGCGATTCCGATATCGACAAGAAAAAGTAGAATCGACTCTTGTTAGAAAAGGTGAAGGGTACACAATACAACCAAGTAAAACACAGGATGATATTGCAGGAGGGCAAGTTGCAGTGATTTATGATGGAAATGTATGTGTCGGTGCTGGGATTGTTGTATAATTAAAAAAGAAGGAGGTTTCCTAAATGACAACCGGACGAAAAAGAACGTTTCGAAGAAAGATAAAAAAACTTTCCAAGGAAGAAGAGCAAGCTCGAGATGAACGTTTTCGTGAGGCTATTGCACGACATGAAGCATTGCCTAAAACCATTGCTGATCGAGCCGCTGAACGCAGGGCAGATGATCGAGGTCCAAATGTTAAATGCACCGTCTAGGTGCAGAAAGAGGGTGCGTTGTACACGCCCCTCTTTTGTTTTTTCATAAAAATTTTGTGATAATACAGTGATGGATATTCTCATCACAAAAGCAGATGGTACAAAAGAAAAGTTTGATGTATCAAAACTAGAAGGATCTTTAAAGAAAGCGGGAGCAAACTCTAAGGTGGTAGAAGATATTATTCGTACGATTGAAAAAGAATTGGTTGATGGTATCACTACAAAAGAAATATACCGACATGCATTTGAGCTCCTAAAAAAAGAAGAAAAACCAATCGCACTCAAATATTCACTCAAACGAGCAATCATGGAGCTTGGACCTTCAGGTTTTCCGTTTGAAAAATTTATTGCAGAAATATTTAATTACAAGGGGTACACTACTGAAACAGGAAAAGTTGTCAGAGGTTTTTGTGTTGAACATGAGGTAGATGTGGTGGCGTGGAATAAAGACAAACTTATCATGTGTGAAGCAAAGTTCCACAATGATCCAGGTATGAAGTCTGATTTGAAAGTTGCTTTATATGTAAAAGCTCGTTTCGATGACTTACGAAAGATGACGTTCAAGTATGGGAAAGAACGGAAGCTTGATGAAGGATGGTTAATAACCAACACAAAGTTCTCTTCAACAGCGATTGAGTATGGATCGTGCCAAGGAGGGTTGATTATGGTTGGATGGAATTACCCACCTCGAGGTAACCTTCATGACCTGGTTCTGGAGGCTAAACTTCATCCAGTAACATGTCTCACTTCGCTCACCGGGCGAGAGAAAAAATTCCTCATCCAGCAAGGGGTTGTCTTGTGCAAATCGGTTATCGAAAATCCGGGACTTTTACCACTTATGGGACTTTCTCCGGTGAAGGCAAGAAAAGTACTTGAAGAAATTGAGATGTTGTAAAACTCCCAAATTTAACCAATCTCATCGGCTAAAATTCAAAAATGGTCCTCAACGTACCACATGTACGTCTCCGGTCCCTTCCTGAATTTTATCCGCGACCTTGGCTAAATTATGAAAGTTTTAGAAAAAATAGAGCGCCAGTGGCAACTGGCGCTCCGTACTACTACGTAATGTCCCTCGCAGAGGAGGGTGTCGAACATGGTTAGTATAGGGTTAATGGTATAAATATGTCAATATAAGAAAAAGCGCAGCCGGGTTGGCTGCGCCTTGTAGTACGATGCGGTATGTTTAAGTTCTCAGCATACCGTCACGCTTCAGTTCTTCATAGACGGTACGGAGTTGCGGGTGAGTAGACATCAGATCTAGCCGTCCTGCTTTCAGAAGAGCGAGCACATAGCCGGCTTGGAAACATCGGCTGCAACAATGATCGTGAGGTTGGTTTGAGTTGAAGCGTTGGTTGAACCACTGATTCCTTTGCATTTCTTCAAAGGACATCAGAGGGGGTAATCCCATGCTTCTGCCCATTTCGTTTAAGTCATCCAGTGTTGACCGTTTTCGTTTTGCCATAAACGGCTCCACAAAAATTCCAAAGAACGCTTCTGTAAGAAAACCCATGTTTCTCCTTTGTTTATATTATACACATTAATTATATATCTGTCAAGTATTTTTCTTCGGCATTTTTGGCATAATGGGGTGATGAAACATGTGAAAAAAACTCAGAAAAAAGCTCTCAAGAAAGCCACATCTGGAGACATCAAAAATATTACCAATTTTCTTTTTGAAGTGGGGATTTTGACCAAGACTCCTCGAAGTGGACTGCACTTTTTAGGTACAGGTGAACAGTCGGTGGCAGAGCACGTAAACAGGGTGTGCTTTATTGGCTACATGCTTGCACACCTCGATGGTGAAGCAGACCTTTCAAAAGTTTTGCAAATGTGTCTTTTTCATGACATTACTGAAACCCGAATTTCTGACCTCAACTACATTCATCAAAAATATGTAGTGAGAAAAGAACATGAAGCGATGGTAGATATTTCTAATTCGATTCCATTTGGTGAAAATGTTTTTGCTACACTTGCCGAGTATGAAAAAAGAGAAAGTAAAGAGTCTTTGATTGTAAAAGATTCAGATAATCTCGAATGGATCCTCACACTCAAAGAAGAATTTGATAAAGGAAATGAACGAGCATTGAGTTGGATTGAGCCCGCGATCAAAAGACTAAAAACTCCACACGCTCAAAGTATTGCTAAAGAAATTATGAAAACAGATGCAAATGACTGGTGGTTTAGTAAGAAAGAGCAAAAGGATTCATGGTGGGTTAATAGAGGAAAGAAATAATATGAAAAAAGCTAAAGAATATTTGAATTTTTTAAACGACACATACCACAAACTTCATAAAACGTACGAAGATCTTTTCTGGACTTCATATATGGGTGATCACTCAATAGACACTAAAAAAGATGAAGCGCTCGCCTCCATTGACGCTTTTAAGGCAAATAGAGAGCATCTTGAAACTGTTAAAAAATTAATAAAGGAAACAAAAGGTCCACTTAAAGACCGTCTCATGCATTGGCAGAGATTTTTCAACCAATATCAGGTTCCACTAGAAGCTGCTCCATTGAAAAAAGAAATTGATGAGCTTGAAACACTTATAAATAAAAAAAGATCAGAACGAAAAGAGGGGTATATAGATCCGTACACAGGAGGCTTTGTTGAAGCGTCTTCAAATCAAATGTCTGGGATGATGAGAACAGAATCTGATGAAAAAATCCGTAAAGCGTGTTTCGATGGTAAAGAAAGCTTGGCGACTAATGTACTGACTGAATATATAAAACTCATTAATCTTCGCAATCAGTACGCGCGGATTCTTGGGTATGCGGATTTCTATGATTTCAAAGTGCAAAAAGAAGATGGGATGACCAAAAAAGAATTGTTTGGAATTTTTGATTCTATTTACGAAAAGACAAAGTACGCTCGTAAAGAGATTATAAAACTTGAAAAGACAATGCCAGGGCTTCGTAAGCCGTGGAATTTTGGCTACATGCTCGCGGGAGATTTTACAAAAGAAGAGGATCCATACTTTCAATTTGGTGAAGCATTGATGCGATGGGGTAGATCATTTGCTGCAATGGGAATTGATTTTAAAGGAGGGAAGTTGCAACTTGATCTTTTAGATAGAAAAGGGAAGTGGAATAACGGTTTTTGCCATTGGCCCGACTTGGTGAAGTATGAAGGTGCAAAAAGAATACCAGGGAGCTCAAATTTTACCTGTACTGTGGTGATGGGTCAGATTGGCTCAGGTGAGATGGGATACAATACTCTTTTTCATGAAGGTGGTCATGCTGCACACCTCTTAAACTCTGTGCAAAAAGATGTATGTCTCAATCACGAGTATGCTCCGATGTCGACTGCGCTCGCTGAAACTCATAGCATGTTTCTCGATACGATGTTTGGAGGTATAGAATGGCAGACACGATATGCAAAAAATGCAAAAGGTGAAGCTTATCCATTTGAACTTTTCGAAAAAATGGTACGTAAACTTCATGTACTTCGTCCGCTTGATTTAAATGGGATAATCTCTGTATCTGTGTTTGAAAAAGAAATTTATGAAGCTAAAAAACTGACTCCAGAAAAGGTGGTTAGTATTGCACATATAAATTTCAAAAAATATTTCGAACGGTCAGAAGATTCACTCATGCTTCTCAATGTCCCTCATATTTATGGATGGGATTCTTCGGGCTCATATCATTCATATGGATTGGCAACTCTTGCGCTCTCACAATGGAGAAAATATTTCTATAAGAAATATGGATATATTGTGGATAATCCAAAAGTAGGGAAGGAAATGCAGAAAGTTTGGAAACTCGGTTCATTAAAGACATTTAATGAATTTGTAAAAATCATTACCGGTGAAAAACTAAAGCCAACTGCGTATTTAGAACATGTGACTGCTTCTATTCCGCAGATACTAAAGAGCGCACAAGAAAAAATCGATCGTCTTAAAAAAGTAAAAGAGTTTACAAAGAAAGTAGATTTGAAAGCTTCGATTTCAATGGTTCACGGCAAAGAAGAGATTTGTAATAACAAAAAAAGTTTTGAGGATATGGCAGAAAAATATAAGAAGTGGCTCAAAACTCAATCTATTCAAGAATAGTTGAAAACTAGTTTCAGGAAAAAAGAAAAAATAGTACACTATATTCATGTGGATACTTTATGCATTTATCTCAGCGCTTTTTGCAGGCATGGTGGCAGTCTTTGGAAAGCTCGGGCTTAAAAATATTGACTCAACACTTGCAACTACGGTGCGCTCATTTATCATGGCGGGGTTTCTTGGGGTGACTGCGCTAGCACTGAAAAAATTTCAAGGTTTCTCTCTCTCAACATTTACGGGGCGTGAATGGGCATATATTGCGCTCTCTGGTGTGGCAGGAGCGCTCTCATGGCTCTTTTACTTCGTAGCACTCAAAAATGGTACTGCAGTGACCGTGTCTGCGATCGACCGATTGAGTATTGTCTTTGTACTTGTATTCGCTGCTCTCTTTTTGGGTGAAGGGTTTACTTTGTGGAAAGTGATGGGCGTGCTCTGTATTGCACTTGGTGCTTTCTTGACTACTTTGAAATAGGTTGTATTATATATCTATGCTTGTTCATTTCGTGGAGTTCCTCGGTAAGAGGGCTCCTACGTGGATAGTCCTTTCTTTTTGGGTCCTTATGTCTGGTATGTGTGTGATATGGGGGCTCATGTACGAAACTTTCTGGAAACCGATAGTAAGGAGGAAGAAATGCCGGGTGGTTTCGTAATACTTTTTATCGGCATCGTGTTAGGCTTCGGTATGGGCGTATATCTCTCGCTTGAATGGAAGAGGGAGAAGAAAGGAGGGATCTTTGAGTAGTTGCCCGCGATAGCGCGTATCACAAGAATATCTGTGATACGCGCTTTAAATTTGTGTTAATATTAATTACGAAAGGAGTTCTTTGTGGTAAATAACAATAATGAAATTAAAAAAGAAGAAAATGAAAAACGTGGACCTCTCACACCTCGGGAAATCGACCAGAAGATTGCGAACAGTGCGCATCTCTGGCGTACTCGCCAACCACTAAAGAAAGAAAGAGGTATTCCAAGGAAACCGGGGGACGTTCGCGCCTTTATCCATGATTTTTGAGGGGCGGTTCGCCGCCCTTTTTTTTATACTCAAAATATGGCATATTGTGTATATGAAATCATCAGAAATTCGCTCACGTTTTCTTAACTTTTTTAAAGAACGAGGTCACACCATTATTCCCTCAGCTTCACTTTTACCTGAAAATGATCCGTCAGTGCTTTTCAACACTGCGGGTATGCAGCCGCTTGTACCGTATCTCCTCGGAGAAAAACATCCTCTTGGAACACGTCTCGCAAACATTCAAAAATGTGTCCGCACAGGAGATATTGATGAGATTGGAGATAACACCCATGCAACATTTTTTGAAATGATGGGAAACTGGTCTCTCGGAGATTATTTCAAAAAAGATGCGATTGAATGGAGCTATGAACTTCTCACTAACAAAGAGGTGGGTTTCGGCCTCGATCCACAGAGACTGTATGTAACTTGTTTTGAAGGAAACGATGATGCACCGAAAGACACTGAGTCGAGCCGAATCTGGAAAGATATTTTTGAGAAAGCCGGAGTCACTGGTGAACGTATTTATTTTATGCCTGCAAAAAACAACTGGTGGAGTGCAGGGGATAACGGTCCATGTGGCCCTGATACTGAAATGTTCTATGATCTAACAGGTACTCACGCTTCTGGTATGACAAAAGAGGAATACTTGATGGCGGATGACAAACAGGAAGTTGTGGAAATCTGGAATGATGTGTTTATGGAATACCTCAAGAAAGATGGGGTGGTGGTAGGTAAGCTCGCATCACAAAACGTGGACACTGGGTCTGGTTTTGAGCGTGTGACAGCGGTGCTTCAAGGTAAGAACAATATTTTTGATACTGATATTTTTGAAGCAGTAATGAAAGAAGCAGGGAAGATTACAGATAACCTCAAATCACAGCGTATTATTTCAGATCATATGCGAACTGCGGTCTTTATGATTGCAGACGGTGTGGTCCCTTCAAATACTGACCAAGGATACATTCTCCGTCGACTGATTCGTCGTGCAGTATTCAACACAACTGTTCGGGCACTTTCTCGAGAATCAATTACTTCAATTGTTGAAGCGCTTCTGCTGACGTATAGTTCAGTATATGAAAATCTTGCACCACAAAAAGCAAAAATTATTGATGAGATTGTAAAAGAATCAGAAAAATTTGCGAAGACGATTGAGCAAGGTGCTAAAGAGTTTGAAAAAATGGCCTCATCCGGAAACATTGATGCATTTGTTCTCTTTTCAAGTTACGGGTTTCCGATTGATATGACAGTAGAGCTTGGTAAACAAAAAGGAATTGCTGTAGATGAGGAGCATTTTAAAGAAGAATTCAAAAAACATCAGGAGCTTTCTCGGGCTGGAGCTGAACAGAAATTTAAAGGAGGGCTCGCGGGCACAGGGGAAATGGAAGTAAAATATCACACTACAACCCACCTGCTCCACCAGGCTCTTCGAGATGTACTCGGTCAAACAGTTCAACAAAAAGGTTCAAATATTACTGCGGAGCGACTACGCTTTGACTTTACACACCCACAAAAGATGACTGATGAAGAAAAGAAAAAAGTTGAAGATATTGTGAATGCAAAAATCGCAGAGAATCTTTCAGTGCAAAAAGTAGTGATGAAAAAAGAAGATGCAGAAAAAACAGGTGCGCTACACTTTTTTGGAGATAAATACGGTGATGAGGTTTCAGTATATTTTATTGGGGACTCTATCGACTCCGCATACTCAAAAGAATTTTGTGGAGGACCGCATGTAGATCATATCGGACAACTTGGTCATTTTAAAATCGCAAAGGAAGAAGCTGTATCTGCCGGAGTGCGAAGAATCAAAGCAGTCTTGGAGTAAATTGTTTCGTATCGTATACTATAAGAATGTTATTTCACTCATCTCATACACAAGGAGATATTTGTCTTATTCTTGATGTTGGCAATGCGTCACTTGCAGGATCATTGGTTTGTTTAAAGAAGGAATCATTACCTGAGGCATTGGCGACAGTACGCCTCCCGCTCCATATCAGTATGCATGCTCATCCTGAAAAACTTCAGGCCACATTACTCTCGCAACTTGAAGAGGTACTTCGTATTCTCCATGACGCAAGTGTGACACAAGCACATATATTTCGGGGAGGTGTTCATATTACAAAAGTACTCTGTGTATGTGCGTCGCCATGGTATGTATCACGTACCAAACATATTACTATTACGAACGAAAAACCTTTTTTCATCACAAAAAAGTTTCTTGATGATGTGCTTCAAAAAGAAGTTACTGTGTTTGAAGAAGAGCTTTCTCGTGGAGAACATGGTGAAGAATTTAAATCTGGTGTCGTGGTTATGGAGCAAACAATTGCTGATGCAAAAATAAATGGCTATACCATCGACAACCCAATAGGACAAAAAACAAATTCATGTGACATGACTCTGTATTTAGGTGTTGGCTCAAAAGAACTCACTGAGCGTATAGCAGGCAAGATTCATGCACGTTTTCACATCGATAGTACCGATATACTCTGGCATTCATTTCCACTTGTTGCTCATACTACATTGTATACAGTGTATCCTCACGAAAAAGATTATCTTTTGTGCGATATTACTGGAGAGGTGACTGATATCACGTTGGTACAGAATGGTGTAATCGGGAACACGGTGTCGTTCCCATCAGGTAAATTCTTTTTGATTCGTAAGATTGCACACGCAATGGATGTCCCTACTGAAGTGGCAGAGTCTCTTCTTCATATGTGGCAATCAGGTGACGCTGATGCACAAAGTGCTCAACACATAGAGCAAAGTATTACTGATGCTGAAAAAGAATGGGCAATCTATCTTGAGGATGCGCTCGCAGCGTATGGTGCTATCGGTGCGTTGCCATACAAAATATTTCTTACCGCAGACAATGATGTTGCGCCACTTTTTATTAATTTTTTAAAAATAGAAAAAACAGACACGACAGCTGTGTGGAGGAAAAATATTTCAGTAGTGTATATTTCAAAAGATATATTGACGCCATTTTATACATCAGCACCGACACTTACATTTGATGATTGTGTTGCAATTGATTCAATTTTCCTATCACGGTTTTAAGTTATCCATTGCATTATGCAATATGTTATTGGTATGATACATAGCAAGAATAAGTACAAAAACTATGAAGAAAAATATCGTACAAGATGTTGTGTTTCCAAAACGTTCTATACGAGACGTTGCACTTCCTTCACGTAGAAAAGAAGCGAGTCCTTCTGCACGTCCACAGCCAAAGATTGTTCGGCAAGACGTTTCTCATCAAGAAGAACCAGAGGAAGTGGTCAGTGATTATGTACCTACATCAGGAGAAATGCGTACACCTCCACATACACCACGCGCATCATATGCATTTGATTACAATAATGCACCGTCTGTACATAAAGAATCAAAACTAGGTCTTTGGGTTTCCCTTGCTTTATTTATTGTTGCCCTTGGATTCGGTATTTCTGCTTTGTTTGTATCAGCTGAAGTTACGGTAGTTTCAAAAACAAAAGTTGTTCCAGTAAATGCACCACTCAATGCATCAAAAGATAGACCAAGTGGTGAGTTTGGGTATCAAGTTGTTTCTGTTTCATCGACAGTCACAAAAACTGTGCCAGCAGGCGCATCTCAAAAAGTAGATAAAAAAGCAACCGGTACGATTGTTGTATACAACAACGCGAGTGATGAACCTCAAAAATTGATTGCAAATACACGTTTTGAAACAGCAGACGGCAAGGTATTTCGTATTGCAAACCCTATCTCTATTCCAGGAAGAAAAACAGAAAATGGTAAAAAAGTACCTGGAAGTGTTGAAGTTACCGTTACTGCCGATCAGGCAGGGGAAAGTTATAATATTGATCTAACAGACTTTACTGTACCAGGATTAAAAGGTGATCCACGATATACAACCGTATATGCTCGATCTAAGACACCGATGACTGGAGGATTTTCTGGTGAAATGAAGGTTGTTGATCCTGTCTTAGAAAAAACCGTTAAAGCAGAGTTAGAAAACTCACTAAAGACAAAGCTCAAAAACGATATACTTTCTCAGATTCCTGTTGACTTCATAGTATTTGATGACGGCATCTCGTATGTTACAGATGCATTGTCACAGAAAAATACAGACAAAGCAGACGAAGCGTCACTTGAACTCAAAGGTTCTGCTCATGCCGTAATATTTGATAAAGCTTTGTTATCTAAAGCTATCCTCGATATGTATGCTGATTCTATTGCTGCAGAAGGACAAACACTTTCTATTATTAATCTACAGGACCTTTCTTTTGTCCTTACAGGAAATACAAAAATTGGTCAATCTCTTACAACCCCAATCACGTTCACGGTAACAGGGGATGCTCAAGTAGAGTGGTTATTTGATGAATCAATGCTTAAAAATGACTTGCTGGGTATAAAAAAGACTGATGTTTCAAGCCTTTTACAGGCAAAATACCCTTCGATTGAGAGTGCTCGGGTAAAGATTAGACCTCTCTGGAAACGTTCGTTTCCAGTCGATGAAAGTGAGGTAACTATCATCAAAGAACCTCTTAATAACTAAGGTGGATACCCCCTGTTGACTTAAGGGGCTATCTTCTGCTACAATACTACCCATTGATTGAAAAGTAATGCACAACCAAGAAAAAAAGGATCTTAGTGTTTCAGGTGTCGTTGTTGAGGCTCTGCCAAATACTTTTTTTAGAGTACGGAGAGATGATACCGGCGAAGAAATGCTCACATATCTATCGGGTAAGATGCGTTTGCATCGAATTCGAGTTTTGGTGGGTGATAAGGTGGTAGTTGAGCTTGAACCATATGGTGGTAAAGGCCGTATCACTAAGCGGACATAATTTTTAATAATATTTACCATGAAAGTCAAAGCATCAGTAAAAAAGCGATGTGCTCACTGCCAAGTTGTCCGACGAAAGGGCTATGTGTATGTGGTGTGCAAAGCAAATGCTCGACACAAACAACGACAAGGGTAGAATTGATTAAGGAAACAGGATTAAGGATTAAAGAATAATTTAAAATCCTGAATCCAAAAATTTCCCATTCATTAATCTTTAATCTTAAATCATTAATCTAGCTCATGAGAATCCTCGGTATCACAATTCCAGATGAAAAACGACTTGAAGTAGGGCTTACGGTACTATACGGTATTGGACGACCTCTTGCGAAAACTATCCTTGCAAAAGCAAAGGTTGATTTTGGTACAAAAGCAAAAGACCTTACTGTAGAGCAAGAAAACGCTATTCGAAAAGAAGTTGAAGCAAATAAAATTGAAGGAGACCTCAAACGAGAGGTTGCTTCAAACATTAAACGACTCAAGGATATCAAAGCGTACCGAGGTTCACGACATCAGCGAGGACTCCCATCACGCGGACAGCGAACAAAGACAAATTCTCGAACACGACGAGGAAACGTACGAAAGACCATGGGTACCGGACGACGTGCAGCAGATAAGAAATAATTAATACAATGGGAAAGAAAAAAATCGCAACAGCAAAAGATAACGGAGGAGACGGAGCAAAAGCTTCGAATGTTCCTGCTGTATCAAAAAAGAAAGTTGACGTGGGTCAGCTTCATGTACAGTCAACATACAACAACACAATTCTCGTGTTGAGTGATGCAAAAGGTAACGTACTTGCACAATCTTCATCAGGAGCACTTGGTTTCAAAGGTGCAAAAAAAGGAACTCCTTTTGCTGCGGCGAAAGTAGGTGAGATTCTTGGAGCAAAAGCTTCTGTTATGGGTATGAAAGAAGTAGCTGTGGTTGTAAAAGGTGTAGGATCTGGACGGGAATCAAGTATTCGAGGGTTTATTTCAAAAGGTATCACTATTACATCAATCAAAGATGTAACCCCTGTACCACACAACGGACCGAAAGCTAAAAAACCACGACGTGTATAACCATACGAAGGAAACAAGATAATCAAAATCAAATTTATGATAACCGGACCAAAATACAAAATAGCACGAAAACTTGGAGCTCCAGTGTTCGAAAAAACACAGACTCAGAAATACGCTCAACACCTTGAGCGTAAATCTCGTGTAAAAAAGAGCTTTGCTAAACCAAAGTCAGAATACGCTTTTCAGCACAATGAAAAACAAAAAGCTCGAATGGTTTACGGTATCTCAGAAAAACAATTTGCAAACTACGTAAAATCTGCAGTTGAGAAGAAAGCGTCTCGTGCAGTAAGTGCTATCTACGAATCTCTTGAACTTCGACTTGATAATGCGGTTGCTCGACTTGGGTTTGCACCAACACGCTTGGCTGCACGACAGATGGTTTCTCACGGACATATCACTGTAAATGGTACTAAAGTTACTATTCCCTCATATAAACTTTCTTTAGGAGATGTCATCGGTGTTCGAAAAGGTAGTCTTGAAAAACCTCTCTTTGCTTCATTTGAAGAACGTTTCAAAACCATCACTGTACCTGCATGGCTTGGATTTGATTTCTCTACAAAAACCGCAACTGTTCAGGGTATGCCTAAAATGGAAGGAGGGAATACATTGTTTGATCTTGGTGCAGTAGTTGAGTTTTATAGTCGATAATACGGAAATATACGGTTGAAAATTTATATAAATAATGTATAATTTACAAACCAATTTTTTAATAAATCATTATGTCTGATTACACAATAGTATTACCATCAAAACCACGAATCGTCTCAGAAGAGAAGTTTTCTGGTGTATATGAAATCGACGGTCTTTACCCGGGTTATGGACATACACTCGGTAACTCACTTCGACGTATTATCTTGTCATCGCTACCTGGTGCAGCGATTACCTCTGTAAAAATTGCAGGGGCTCCACATGAATTTTCAGTACTTACTGGTGTTAAAGAGGATGTTATTACTATTCTTCTTAACCTCAAACAGGTACGAATGGCTATTGTATCATCTGAGCCACAGATAGTTACTCTCAAAGTAAAAGGTGTAAAAAATGTAACTGCAGCGGATATTAAAGTATCTGGTCAGGTAGAAATTCTTAACCCAGAACAGCCAATCGCTACACTTACTGACAAAAGTTCTGAGCTTGATATTGAAATCGTAGTTGAAAAAGGTCTTGGTTTTGTGACTAAAGATGTTCGAGAAAAAAATCGAGTTGATATCGGTGCAATCGCTCTTGATGCTATCTTTACACCGATTCGACGAGTAAGTTATGAGGTAGAGAACATGCGAGTAGGTGATCGAACAGACTTCAACCGACTTCGAATCGCTATTTCAACAGATGGAACACTTTCTCCAAAAGAAGCTCTTGAGCGATCAATTGAAATCATGATTAACCAGTTAAAAGCCATTGTTGGTTTCAAAGAGGAGGAAGAGATGCCTGTCTCTAAAAATGTTGCCCTTGACGAAGCTGCAGCATCTGCCTCAAAAGAAGAAGATGAAGACTTCTTGAAAACACGAATTGAAAACCTCGATCTTTCAGTACGAACTCTTAATGCACTTTCAAATGCAAACATTCGAACCGTAGGAGGTCTTGCTCGAAAGAAAGAAGCTGATATTCTCGACATCGAGGGTATGGGTGCAAAAGGAGTTTCTGAAATCAAAAAAGCACTCGGAGAGCATGGTATCACGTTAAAATAGTATTTAATTAAACAGTTATGAACCACCACAAAGCAAACAGAAAATTCGGACGAGTTACAAAAGTACGAAACGCACTCATGAAGTCGCTCGCACGCTCTTTGGTGTTGGAAGGAAAAATCAAAACTACTGATGCAAAAGCTCGAGAACTTCGACCAATGGCTGAAAAACTTATTACCACTGGAAAACTTGGAACACTTGCTTCACGTCGAACACTTGTTTCTAGAGTAGGAGTTGATGCTGCAGAAAAATTGGTAAAAGAAGTATCTCCTCGATATTCTTCTCGTGCAGGAGGATATACTCGTATTACAAAGTTGCCAAGACGCTCTGGTGATGGTAGTCTAATGGCGTATATAGAGTTAGTCTAAAGAAGTAACAAGATTCAGGATTAAAGATTAAAGATTAAAGAATAAGAGAAATCCCATTCATTAATCCAGAATCCTGAATCATTAATCCATTTTATGAAATACACAATAGACGCAGAAAACAAAAAACTCGGACGAATTGCAACAGAAATTGCAGTGCTTTTGATGGGTAAAAACAAAATCGATTTCTCTCGAAATACAATGCCTGAGACCTCAGTTGAAGTGAAGAATGCTTCAAAACTTTCAATTACAGACAAAAAAGCAGAGCAGACTGTATATAAAACATACTCAGGATACCCTGGAGGTCTTACAGTAAAACCTTTGTCTAAAATCGCAGAACAGCGAGGATATGCAGAAGCTCTTCGACGCACAGTCTCTGGTATGCTTCCAAAAAACAAGCTCCGAGCACGAATGCTTAAGAACCTAACAATAACCGAATAGAACATGGAAGATACAAAATCAGCAAAATACGTAGAGGCAGTAGGACGACGCAAGACAGCAGTTGCGCGTGTTCGACTCACTCCTGCATCTAAGAACTCTTTTGTTATTAACGAAAAAGATCTTGAATCATATTTTCCTACAGAAGAGATGCGACTTATTGTGACTTCAGCGGTGAAGGAAGCAAAAGCAGGAACATACAAAGTTTCAGCAAAACTTATCGGTGGAGGTATTCACTCTCAATCAGAAGCACTTCGACACGCTATCTCACGTGCACTTGTCAAAGAGGATCCACACACTCGAACTGTTCTCAAGAAAGCAGGGATGCTCAAGCGAGACCCACGTTCTAAAGAACGACGAAAATTCGGCCTCAAAAAAGCGCGAAAATCTCCACAGTGGTCGAAGCGCTAGAGAAAAATATCTATTTTTCTCAGCTGCTTCGAAGCCGGAGCGAATATTGCGAATATCAATTCGCAATCGCGAGGCGGGGTCGCGACCAAATCCGAGCGACGGCGAGGGTTTGAGTTGTGACAAAGCGATAAAGGCAAAGGACTCTCTTCGGAGAGTTTTTTCGTTTACAAAACACATATATGTGATAGTGTGAGTAAAGAAAGGGAGTTATGTCAGAAAGGTATGTAAATGTTTTAATTGATCTTAACAACACTCGTAACAAATGTCACAAGTTCATATTTGAACTAACAGAAACGGGTAAGAAAGTGATTGGGGATTGGGGGAGCCTCGATATTTTTCTTTCAGGTAATATCTTTTCACCGAATAGCCCCATCAATCTCATGGATGATGGAAGAGCGACTCCGTCTCTCACCAAGAAAAATCAAAATGCCGAAGTGTTTTTCTTGCTTGGATCAGCAGCAACTTTGCCAGCAGACGTATGTATCACTGTTAGAGTGATACTGATGCCAAGCAATCGACCTTTACAAATGACGGAGGAGGTGTTTACCATTAATCCTCAATAAGAAGCCCTGCCGGAAACGGCAGGGTCTTTGATTTTATAAACTTTTCAAGTATAATCCACTCGTATGAATGACGATAAACTTAAAAAAGATCTAGAAGAATCCTTTAAAGATGCAGAAAATTCCCCTAGGGTGGCCCTAGGGGAAGATGAGTCTACTGAAGACACTTCATCAGAAGATGAAGTGGATGATGTAGTGTTTGAAGAAAATACCGAAGTGACCGGTGCGGATTTTAATAAAAAATATAATGCTCTCAAAGGGAAAGTAAAAGAGCTTGAAGCGAAAGCAACAGAGTACCTCAATGGATGGCAGCGAGATAAGGCAGATTTTCTCAACCTTCGAAAGAAAGATGAGGAAATGAAAAAAGGAATTGTTTCTCTTGCAAAGGAGGATTTAATCACTGAACTTATTCCTGTGCTCGACAGCTTTGAATCTGCAATGAAAAACAAAGAAGCATGGGAGAAGGTAGATCAAAACTGGAGAATAGGGGTGGAATATATTGCATCCCAGCTCAATCAGACCCTTGAAAACAATGGTTTAAAGAAAGTGTACCCATTGGGTCAACTTTTCGACCATACTCGCGATGAGGCTATCGAAATGCTCGCTACAGAGGATAAGAGTAAGGATGGGGTAGTGGTAGATGTAGTACAGACTGGATATATGATGGGGGATCGAGTAATCCGTCCACCAAAGGTAAAAGTGGGTGAATACAAAGCCTAAAACTTGCATAAAAAACAAAAGATATTATAATAGTTAACATGTTAAGTATCCGGAAAACATATTATTAATCTTTACATACACAACAAAAATATATGAGTAAAATAATTGGAATTGATCTCGGAACAACAAACTCAGCTGTCGCGGTTATGGAGGTAGGTGCTCCGAAAATCCTCGAAAACACAGAGGGAGCTCGTACCACTCCATCTATTGTCGCAGTTTCAAAAACAGGCGAACGCCTCGTGGGTCTTTTGGCTAAACGACAAGCAGTGACCAACCCAAAGAACACTATCTTTGGTATCAAACGATTCATTGGCCACTCGTATGATGATGCAGCAGTACAGAAAGATAAGGGTATTGTGCCGTATGAAATGTCAAAAGCTCCTTCTGGAGGCGTACTCGTGACACTCAATGGTAAACAGTATTCTCCAGAAGAAGTATCAGCAATGATTCTTTCTAAGCTCAAGGCGGACGCAGAAGCAAAGCTTGGTGAAAAAGTAACTCAAGCTATTATCACCGTACCTGCATATTTCAATGATACTCAACGAAAAGCAACAAAGGACGCGGGTGCAATTGCAGGTCTCGAAGTGCTTCGAATCATCAATGAGCCGACAGCGGCAGCACTCGCATACGGTTTCGACAAAAACAGAAAGGATGAAAAGATTGTGGTCTTCGACTTTGGTGGAGGAACATTCGACGTATCAGTACTTGAAGTAGATGTGGATGAAGTGGGAGGTGATATTAAAGTGAAGGCAACCGACGGAGACTCACATTTGGGAGGAAAGGATATCGATCAGAAGATTATCAACTACCTTGCAGATGAGTTTAAAAAAGAATCTGGTATCGATGTGCGCAACGATGCACTTGCACTTCAGCGACTCGATGAGGCTGCAGAAAAAGCAAAAATTGAACTTTCGACTGCACTCGAATCAGAAGTAAATATTCCATTCATCACTTCAGATGCATCTGGTCCTCGACATCTTTTGGTAAAGATCACTCGAGCAAAACTCGAAGAACTCGCGGATGAATTTATCGAACGAGCAATGCAGATTACCAAGCGAGCGATGGAAGCGTCTGGTTTCGACAAATCTGCGATCAATGAAGTGATCCTTGTGGGAGGTCAGACTCGAATGCCAAAAATGGCAGAACGAGTAAAAGAATTTTTCGGAAAAGAGCCAAACAAGTCAATCAACCCAGATGAGGTGGTGGCACTTGGAGCAGCGATCCAAGGAGGAATTCTTTCTGGTGATGTAAAAGATGTGCTCCTTCTCGACGTGATTCCTCTTTCACTCGGTATCGAAACAATGGGGAATGTATCTACAAAACTCATTGAGCGAAACACTACTATCCCAGCATCGAAGTCTCAGGTATTTTCAACTGCGGCAGACAACCAGACTTCTGTAGAAATCCATATTACCCAAGGTGAGCGAGCGATGGCAGCCGACAATAAATCCCTCGGTCGCTTTATTCTCGACGGTATTCCACCAGCTCCACGAGGCATGCCACAAATCGAAGTAACTTTTGATGTGGATGCAAATGGTATTCTTTCAGTGAAAGCAAAAGATAAAGCAACAAACAAAGAGCAGTCAATCCGTATTGAAGCACGTTCAGGGCTTTCAAAAGAAGATATTGAGAGAATGCAAAAAGATGCTGAAGCTCATGCTGCAGAAGACCAGAAAAAACGAGACCTTGCTGAGGCGAAAAATATTGCAGAGCAGATGGTCTACACTGCTGAGAAAGCACTCAAAGATAATGGAGATAAAGTAAGTGCAGATATTAAATCTGGAGTAGAAGCAAAAATTGCAGAGCTCAAAACAGCAAAAGATGGTACTGATATTGAAATGATGAAAAAAGCGACAGAAGCACTTTCAACTGAGATGTCTAAGATTGGTGAAGCAATATCAAAAGCAGCAGCGGACGCTCCAAAGACTGAAGCTAATCCTACAGACGCCCAGGGGGGTGAAAATGTGAGGGATGCAGAGTTTGAAGAGAAAAAAGAGAATAATTAATTTAATTTGGTGTAGGAAAAAGACCGGGAGCGTGTGCTCACCGGTCTTTGGTCTCAATCAAACTTACTCAGGTCATACATTAAATGGATGCTTGCGGTTTTTGTTCCATCTCTAGGCACTTCTTTGGAAAAAACGTTTTTCTCATTGGTCTTGCAGTACCCTTGTTTAAGAACGAAGCCCTCGACTTTATTTCGGTTCATCCCTGTACCTGCTCTGAAGTACGAAACATGACCATTAGGGTGCTCTAGCTTGACCATATATGTGCTATCTTTTGTTTGACTCATATTTCCTCTCAATAGAGCCTACTTGAATTTACCCAATCGTCAAGTGTGCCCAAAGTCGAAATAAAAAAACCAGGAGGAGTGTCAAACACCTCCTGGTTCCCTTGGTCCCCACCTAGATCGTTTGGAAGTGATTCCTGAAGAACTTTTCGGTGAGATTGTTGTGTTCAGCACGATGAATCCTTTTGCCAGGTAAAGAGTCTTTTGTGATGTATTCTGTCTCACGCGACCCTTTTACTAAACTGACAGTATGTTCCTTGGAATCATCATCTGTAAACGTCCAAGCTTTGAATGGAAGACCAGTTTTTGGTATCCAACCAAACCTGGTCAAATAAAGATCAACTTCTGTTTCGGTTATAAAACTACCATACAAAGAAGCTCCGTTTAACCGTACAAAGTACATGCAACCTCCCTTACGTTAACCCTACTTGAATTTACCAAATCGTCAAGTATACTAATGAATACTACAATCCATTATGGCACAGAAAGACTATTATCAAATCCTCGGTGTATCGAAAGACGCCTCAAAAGACGAAATTAAAAAAGCGTTTCGTACACTCGCGCACAAATATCATCCAGACAAAGGCGGTGATGCTGAAAAGTTTAAAGAAATAAACGAAGCGTACGGAGTGCTTTCAGATGACAAAAAGAAAGCGACATACGACCAGTATGGCTCTGCAGATGCAGGGGCTGGCTTTGGTGGAGGCAATCCATTCGGAGGTGGCTTCGGTGGTTTTGACTTCTCTGGGTTTCAGCAAGGTGGTCAAGGAGGCTCATTTGAGTTTGATATGGGAGATATTTTTGGAGATATGTTTGGAGGAGGAAGACAGTCAAGAGCACCTCGCGGTTCTGATATTCAAGTAGATCTCGAGCTTTCTTTTGAAGATGCGGTCTTCGGAAAAGAACACACATTTTCTTTGAATAAAACATCAGCATGTGATCATTGTGGTGGAAGTGGTGCTGAAAAGGGAAGTGACCTCACGATCTGCTCGACATGTGATGGAAAGGGAAAAGTAAAAGAAATCAAAAGCACTATTTTCGGACAGTTTGAGTCTGCGTCAATCTGTCATACGTGTCACGGAAAAGGCAAAGTGCCAAAAGTGAAATGTTCGGTATGTAAGGGTCATGGAGTATATCGCAAACCAACAGAAATAAAAGTAAAAATTCCTGCAGGTATTAACGCAGGTGAAATGGTACGTCTTTCTGGTGGAGGTGAGGCGGTTGAAGGTGGAGCATCGGGTGATCTGTATATCCGTATGCATATCAAAAAGCACGCATACTTCTCAAAAGTCGATCATAACCTTGTAATGGATAAAAAAATCAAACTTACTGATGCGCTTTTAGGTACTACTTACGAAATCAAAACCCTTGATGGAGATATTTCATTAAAAATTCCTGAAGGTATCCATCATGGCGAGATTCTCAAAATCAAAGGCAAAGGTGTGCCATATGACGGTTCAAAACGTGGTGATATTTTAGTACGAGTGCTTATCGATATTCCACACAAACTATCAAAAACTGCTCGAAAAATGGTTGAAGAACTAAAAAAAGAAGGTATGTAAATACGGAGTGTACTGCTGTGTATTGTCCACAAGGAAATTTCAAATGGTTTTGTTATACTTATATACATGAATTTTCCTACAGATGTTCTTGTGATTGTCGGTATATTTTTGGTTGGTACCTTGTTTACATTTTTTCTTGGAAAAAGTCGTGGGGTGTCGATCATACTTGCTCTCTTTGGATCAATACCATTGTTTCAATCATTTCCTTTTACACAACAACTTACTGTAGCAACAGGTGATTTTGCTCGTTCTCTCAATGTTGTCGGAATCTTCCTTGTGTGTACGATTGGTTTATATTTTTTACTTAACCGTTATGTGGTAGGGGACTTTATTGAAGGTAATTTTTTCAAATCAGTAATTTTTGGTATCGCATTTACTGCCCTTATTCTTGCATTAATACACTTTATTCTTCCTTTTGATCCTATTTATAATTTTAAGCCAAATGTTGATCAGTGGTTTGGAGGAAATTTTGGTATGTTTTGGTGGCTTATTATACCTTTAACTATTATCTTTTTTGTGTGAATGGACCTCTTGAACATTGACCTTCTAAACATTCTTGCTACAATTATTTCATGAAAGATTTGATTAAAAGGATAGTGCACAAAAATATAGACGTTGATGAAAAAGAAAATTTGCATATTTTAGCTTCTAGTATTTGGGTATTAGAATATGCGATTGAGTCTATAAATAACCCAGATGTTGTTTCTTTAACAGAAGAAAATAAATCTCAGTGTTTACAATATCTCGGAAATACTCTAGTTAAAGATTTTATATTTGGAGACGTATTAGCTTCAGCAAGACAAAGCTCTATACCGGAAATCCTTGGTATAGCAGATGAATTAATAGACTTAATACATGAGGTAGTGTCTGTATGTAATCAAGCAGGTCATGGCGCTGATAGTGGCGAAGAGCAAAAAATTAAAGAAAAGTATGAAGGGATAAAAATTAGGTTTAGTAGTATTGTTTAGTAAGTGTTGTATTCTCAAAACAATGTGTTAATCTGTAAGTAGAACTCTGCGGAAAGGAGGTGATTATTTTGGCAGAAAAAATTGAACTTTCAGGTTCTAAGGATCGAGGAGATGGAAAGTTTGAGAAAGCAGAAAAAACTACTACTCAGACAAACTACTACGTCGGCGACAAAGAATCTGGTAAACATTGTCATATGTGGAAAGAGCATGACACTGGTAGATCAGGTGTGGAACATCGTGGGCAATGCAA
>CAYRYA010000009.1:0-20298 GCA_964428435.1 uncultured Candidatus Saccharibacteria bacterium
GCGGAGGAAGAGAGATTCGAACTCTCGATACTCTTTCGAGTATGGCGGTTTAGTAAACCGCTGCACTAGGCCGCTATGCGATTCCTCCAATGTGGATAAATATACCTTATTTTTTAAATATTTGGTATATGATGGAAGTGTGCCAGAGACGTATAATAATAGAATACAATTTAATAAACCTGGAGTTCAGAATAAGTACATTTTGAGTGTAAAAAAGGTTTTAAATTTAACTGAATTAGAACTGGCTCAAAAATTAAGCGTATCTCGGAGAACTTTAAGGGATTGGACAAAAGAAAGATTGACTGTATCTCAGTCTGCAATAGAAAAAATGTCAGAATGGTCTCGATTGCTCGTTCCTAAAGATCATGTGGTGATTGATTGGAAATTGCATTACCAAAAAGCAGGTAGAATAGGGGCTAAAGCAAAACTTGAAAAATATGGGAACGTAGGAGGAGATGAGGGGTATAGAAAAGAAAAATGGAAAGAATGGTGGGAAAAAACAGGACAATATAAAAATAATCATCCGGGTTTTCAATCTCTTATAAAAATTAGAATTCCCAAAACAACTAAAAAATTGGCTGAATTTACAGGTATAATGTTGGGCGATGGAGGAGTAGCTCCGTATCACATTTGTATAACACTCTCAAGTGAAGAGGTCGAGTATAAACAATATATTGTAAATCTCGTGTCAGATTTATTTGGAACTTTTCCTAAAATACACAAGTTAAAATACGCAAAAGCTGTAAATATTGTTGTGCAAAGAAAGGAACTTGTGAATTTTTGCCAAGAGATTGGACTTGTGAAAGGGGATAAAATAAGACAGAAAATTGATATACCTGACTGGATTAAAAGTAGTAAAACATTTAGACGAGAGTGTATTAGGGGCTTAATTGATACTGATGGTTGTTTTTATACTAATACATATTTCGTAAATGGAAAAAAGTATTCCTATTTTAAGATAGCTTTTACGAGTGCTTCGGTACCGCTTATTGATTCTGTGGCAAAAATCTTAAGAGATTTTGGGATAAGTGCTCGAATAAGCAAAAATCATAGAGATGTTCGAATTGAGGGAGTTGATTTTGTGAATAAATATATAAAAGAAATTGGTTCACATAACCAAAAACACCTAGATAAAATTAAAGCATGGAAAAATTCAATCGGCGGAAATGGAGGGATTCGAACCCTCGAAGCTCTTTCGAACTTACATCTTTAGCAAAGATGCGGATTCAGCCGCTCTCCCACATTTCCTGTATTTTGTCAAGTAGTGTAAATACTTAAGACTTTCCAACTTTATCACATCAGTGAGCTATGGTAAATGCAAGTATGTCTTTTGCCCCTGCCTCAGTCAGTGCCCGGCGAGCTTCTGTAAGAGTTGCTCCAGTAGTTGTAACATCGTCAATTAATATAATTGCAGTATGAGGAGGAAGTGTATGATTCACACTGAATACTCCGTTGAGATTTGTAAGTCGTGCTTTTCTGTCTTTTAGTTTGTGTTGTGCGCGTGTATGCTTGGTTTTTATGAGTGCAGATGGTGCGTAGGTGATAGAGCGTGGAAGCAGAGAGATGAGTTTTTCACATATATATTGTGTATGAGCATAACCGCGCTTTTGTACGTGTGCGTCAGTGCTTGGTATGGGTACCAGAATGCAGTGGTTCCACGAATTAAATAGCGCGCGTTCGGCGTATTCATCTTGTATAAGATCTGCGAGGAGAGGCAGGACTAATGAAAGAGCTTTATTATTTTTATGATATTTGATTTCCCATACAAGAGCAGTTACTCGTTTGTCTTTGTATGAAAAAAGGGCGTGTGTATGATCAGGTAAATTGTCGTAAGCTTTTGGAAGAGAAAAAATTTCTTTTTCTGTAAACTGCGCGATCATCCGCTCATCATGCCGAGGAGGGAATATCCAATCAATACATGTAGAAAAAATATTTTTAAGTCGTAAGATCATGCTGTATACTTATATATGATATAATAATACTCCTATGGTTGCTTTTCTAGAAAACTTATTTGGTAAAAAAAATCAAAGTGTAATTGGCGTTGATATTGGATCATCGTCTATTAAAGTTGTGCAACTTCGCAAGAAAGGTTCTCAAGCACTTCTTGAAACATACGGAGAACTTTCATTGGGACCATATGCAGGTGTTTCAGTTGGTCAGGCAACAAATCTTACTCAAGATAAAATCATCCAGGCACTCCATGATTTGTTGGTAGAAAAAGAAGTGAATATCACAACCAATCTTGCTGGTATTGCAATCCCATACTCATCAAGTTTGATGACGGTTATTGAAATGCCTATTGTGTCACAGAAGGAACTTGTCAGTATGATTCCTATTGAAGCGCGTAAGTATATTCCCGTTCCGATTTCAGAAGTTTCTTTAGATTGGTCTGTAATTCCAAAAGACAAACTCGACCCACTTCCTGAGGATGCCTCAGTGTCAATTCCTGGTGTACCAGTGCAACGTAAGATCCCGATGCAGGACATACTCTTGGTTGCGATACATAATGATATGCTGTCTCGATATGGAGATATTGCTGCAAAAAATAATCTGAGCACATCATTTTTTGAAATTGAAATATTTAGTTCAATGCGTTCTGTTCTCGATCAGACTATTGCACCAATGATGATTTTTGATATGGGTGCCGCAACAACAAAACTGTTTATTGTTGAGCGTGGGATTCTCCGTATGTCACACACCATCAATCGGGGATCTCAAAATATTACTTCAGCGATATCAAAATCATTTGGTATAGAGATGGACAAGGCAGAAGTGATGAAGCGTCAGTTTGGTTTGATTGATACAACTCCAGATGGTGTAAGTGTTGCCAATATTATCAGACTCACACTTGATTTTCTTTTTACTGAAGCAAATCGAGTTATTCTCACGTATGAGAAAAAATACAATAAAAATATACACAAAGTTCTGTTGGTAGGAGGGGGTTCATCACTCAAAGGTCTTGAACCACTTGCTCAGAAAAGTTTTCAAACGGAAGTACAAGGAGGAGATCCTTTTTCAAAAGTAATTACACCAGCATTTCTCGATGAGGTGCTTAAACAAACAGGTCCTCAGTTTGCAGTAGCACTTGGTCTCGCACTTCGAAGATTGCAAGAATTGGAATAAGTGTCAGTAGACTCATCAGCAGAGCTTTGGGTAAACTATTGTTACATCTCTAGGCTAACGCCTAGAGTATACACAAAACAAAAGTAATCCACCGTTTTGTATTGGTCAACTCATGCTTCTGGTCTATAATAGAATATGAATGTTGTATACGCTCAGAAATACGGAGCGCTACTTTTATCACATAAGCACATGGAACCAAAGTTTCAAACATCATTTATACCAAAGGCACCTATTCCAAGTGGAAATTCATCGCTTGGATCAAGTCCGCGAGTTTCTCTCAATATTTTGAGCACACTTGCTCTTATTCTATTTGTTGGTTCAATACTCGCATCAGGCGGGGTATTTGCGTTCAATTATTATCTTAAATCACAAATTGAAGCTTCAAATACTGCACTCAGTGAAGCTCGGAAGGCATTTGAATCACCTGAAAATGAAAAAATACTTCTCATTTCAGATCAACTAAAATCTATCCGAACACTTCTCACGGAACATAAAGTTGTATCTCCTGTATTTGAGTTGTTTGAAAAGGAAACACTGCCTACTGTGCGGTTTACATCATTTACATTCACACGAGATTCTCAGGGACATGTGGTGGTAACTATCATAGGGGAGGCACAGAGTTATGTTGCATGGGCTCAACAAGCAAAGATTTTCCTTGAATCGGACATGTTCGAAGATGTAACGTTCTCTAAAGTTGTGCTTTCTGACAAAGGGGCAGTACAAACAACTATAAAAGCAATCCTTAATCCTGATGTTGTGCTTTATAGCAATAAAATTCAAACAGTATCAATGATTTCTAAATACATGATATAAGTTATGAAAAGACTCACTCCATTATTATTTATCATAGGGGCATTCGTCATCGCGTATCTCTACACGTGGCCACAGTGGCAGGCAACAAGTGGTTTGAAAATGAAAAACCAGGAACTTAAAGATGCTCAACAAAAGGCACAACAACTCAAAGAGATTCGAGATTCTTTGATTGCACAATACGAGGCAATTCCACCAAGTGATTTAGAAAAAGTAAGTAAAGTTGTGCCAACACAATATAACCCGATTAAACTTACTGCAGATATTAATGCAATTGCGTTGCGACACAGTATGCTTGTAAAAGACTTTTCTTTTGTAGACAAAAAAGAAACATCTGAGATGACTACAGGTATTATCGATCCTACTGTAGAAGTTGTGGTTCCAGAATCTCCATATAAAGTAGTTGAATTTGATTTTGCAACTGAAGGACAATACAAAGATCTTGTCGTATTTCTTGCGGATCTAGAAAAAAATCTACAATTGCTCGATATTAAAAAAGTAACCGTCGATAGTGCTGCATCAACAGATAAACCTACCTCATCACGGTTGACGTTTAAAATTACATTAGATAGTTATTGGATGAACTAATATGCAATCACTTAAACAAAATAAAACATTGGTTACTATCTTTCTTATATCGCTTGTTGCGTTCTTGTTTTACCAATTTAAGGGTAAGGATACAGTAGTGATTGATCCTGCATTGGTGGGGAATGAAGTGGTATCTGATCAAACCACTACTGATATATTGTTGTTGTTAAACAAAATGCAACAAGCAAGTATTGATGGAGATTTTTTTACATCAACCGCATGGACCAATCTTGTTGATCAATCAACTCCTCTACCAACCGATGCTCCCGGAAGATCAAATTTGTTTGAAGGTACTCTCCAAGGTCAAAGTACATCACCTGTTGCAAGTACGAGTAGGCCATAACCTATACATTACGTATGAATATACTAGAAATTTTAGTTGAAAAAAATCTTATCTCAAAAGATGATGCTCCTTTAATCGAACAAGAGGCCAACGAAAAAGGTGTGCCTGTTGAGCAGATTTTGTTACGTCGAGGGATTAACGCTTCCGATATCCTGAATGCAAAAGGGGAGTATCTTGAAATACCTACACGATCACTCGAAAACGTTGAAGTTCCTATGAGTGTGCTCGAGTATATTCCAGAAGATTCTGCCCGATACTATAAGTTCGTGCCGATTGCCGTATCGGACGGTGTGCTTGAAGTAGGTATTACAGACCCTGACAACATAGAAGGTCGTGATGCACTCAACTTTATCGCATCGAAAGTGAACATGCCTTATAAGGTATTTCTTATTTCTCAGTTTGATTTTGATCGTATTATTAGTTCATATAAAGGACTCTCTGGTGAAGTAAATAAGGCACTCAATGAACTTGAGATTGAATTGAAAACTGATGCAGATGCTTCTGCAAAGGATGGTACTAAAAAAGAAGAGTTAGAACCAGAAAGTGTTGCCAATGAAAAAATAACTGAAGATGCTCCGGTAACAAAAATCGTAGCGACGATTTTGCGATATGCAACCGATGGGAGTGCGTCCGATGTGCATATAGAACCACAACGTGAAAGTGTAAAGGTACGTTTTCGTGTTGATGGTGTACTTACTACAAGTCTTGTTCTTCCGTACAAAGTACATTCTGCAGTAGTTGCACGTATCAAAATCTTATGTAATATGCGTCTCGATGAAAAACGTAAACCGCAAGACGGTCGTTTTACCGCACGTATTGAAGGAAGAAAAATAGATTTTCGTGTATCTACATTTCCTACATACTTTGGAGAAAAAGTTGTGATGCGACTTTTGGATCAGGAAAAAGGAGTAAAGAAGCTTGATGACCTTGGGTTAAGTCAGTACAACCTTGATCGTATACGTCGTGCACTTGCTCGTCCGTATGGACTCATCCTTATCTCAGGTCCGACAGGGTCTGGAAAAACATCGACACTGTATTCAATGTTGATGGAAATGGATCGTGAGCGTCAAAATGTATTGTCTTTGGAAGATCCAATCGAATATAACATTGAAGGTATGTCACAATCTCAAGTAAGACCTGAGATTGATTATACGTTTGCATCTGGTTTGCGTACCACACTTCGTCAAGATCCTGACGTAATCATGGTGGGGGAGATTCGAGATAAAGAAACAGCACAACTTGCTATCCAAGCAGCGCTTACTGGTCACTTAGTGTTATCAACTATCCACACCAACTCAGCGATTGGTGTAATTCCGCGTTTGATTGATATGGGTGTTGATCCGTATTTGATTGCACCAACATTGATACTGGCGATGGCACAGCGTCTTGTGTCTGTGCTGTGTCCAGGATCAGGAGCTCCGATCCCTATTGAAGGCGGTATTGAGCTCATGATTACAAAACAGTTTGAAGACCTACCTTCAGAGTTTCGGGATACACTGGAGTTTAGTAAGGAGGTGTATGGTATCGCACCAACCACAGATTGTCCAAATGGTGTTCGAGGGCGACGTGCAGTGATGGAAGTGTTGGAAATAGATAAAGATATTGAAGGTGTTATTTTGAAAAATCCGACAGAACCAGAGATTGCACGAGTTGCTCGAAGCAAAGGTATGATTACGATGAAAGAAGATGCGATTCTCAAAGCAATGAAACGAGAGATTCCTTTTGAAGAAGTAAATGCACTGTAGTATACTAAGATTAAAGATATTCTAATTATTATGACTGACACTAAAACAAAAATTTTCTTAGTTGATGATGATCGTTTTTTGCTCGACATGTATGCAGTTAAATTTCAAAAAAGTGGACTGGAAGTTGAGACTGCAAACGGTAGTAGTGTAGCACTGCAGCGGTTACGAGAAGGGTATACACCTGACATAATTTTACTTGATATTATTATGCCAACGATGGATGGCCTTGCTCTTCTTGAAATTATTCGTGCTGAAAAATTGGCTTCAACCTCAGCAATTATCATGCTTACTAACCAGGCGGATGATGAAGAGAAAGCAGAACAGCTCGGTATCGACGGTTTTATTATTAAGGCGATGACCATACCATCTGAAGTGGTAACAAAAGTGCTCGAAATTTATAATACTCGTAAAAAAATATAACATGGAACACAAAATGCTCTCCGAGTTAATCGATCATTTGGTCCAAGAAAACGCTTCAGACCTTCACCTTGCTGAGGAGCGTATTCCTATTATGAGAGTCGATAGCTCACTTGTTCCGTTGGTAAAATATAAAGCACTTACACGATCAGATATCAAAGCTATACTCGATGAGCTGTTGAGTCAAAAACAAAAAGAGAAATTCATTGAAGAAAATGAAGTTGATTTTGCATATGAGCACAAAGGAATTGTTCGTTTACGAGGTAATGCGTATTTTCAACTTGGTAAAATGAGTGTTGCACTCCGTCTGATTCCTAAAAAAATCCAAACAATTGAAGAACTTAATCTTCCTCCGATTTTGGAAACATTTGCAAATAAACAACAAGGGTTCTTCTTGGTGGTAGGTCCAACAGGTCAAGGAAAAAGTACAACTCTTGCATCGTTGATACAACACATAAACACACATCGTCTCGAACATATTATTACAATCGAGGATCCGATTGAATATTTGTTTGAATCAGATAAATCACTTGTAGAACAAAGAGAGGTTCGTGAGGACACTCCAGATTTTCATACAGCACTTCGTGGTGTATTCAGACAAGATATCGACGTGTTAATGATTGGAGAAATGCGTGAGCCAGAAACCATATCAACTGCAGTAACTGCTGCAGAGACAGGACACTTGGTATTTTCAACACTACACACAAACACTGCAGCTCAAACTGTTGCACGTATTATCGACTCCTTTGTAGCTGAGCAACAAAATCAGATTCGAGTACAACTCTCAGCATCACTTATTGGTATTTTTTCTCAAAGACTTATTCCTCGTATATCAGGGGGAATGATACCTGCATATGAACTTTTGATTAATAACCCCGCAGTTGCAAACCTTATTCGAGAGAACCGTATTCATGAGATTAACTCTGTTATCGAAACAGGGTCTGAACTTGGTATGATTGATCTCAATAGAACCTTATCAGATTTGGTGAAAGCAGGAGAAATCACTGTAGAAAATGCGTATATGTTTTCTCAAAACTCAAAGGGACTAGAGCGATTATTGTAATACAACAATGATTTATACATATAAAGCACTTGATCAGCAGGGTGGGGTAAAAGAAGGCACACTAGATGCTGTAAATATTGATGTTGCGATTAATACTTTGCAAAAACAAGGGCTTATTATTTCTTTTATAAGACCAATAGAAGATAAAAAAGGAATTTTTGAACTCGAACTTCATTTTGCTTCAGGGGTATCAAATAAAGATATTGTAATTCTCTCTCGACAGATGGCGACATTGTTCGACGCTCAGGTGTCTGCTTTGCGTATTTTTAGATTGATTGCTGATCAAGTTGAAAATGTAACTTTACGAAAAGCTCTTGCGGAAGTTGCTGATGACCTTCAAGGAGGTATGAGTATTTCGTCGTCACTCGCAAAACATCCAAAAATATTCAGTGATTTTTACGTTAACATGGTTCGGTCAGGTGAAGAATCAGGTAAACTTGATGAGACATTTAACTATCTTGCAGACTATCTCGATCGTACATATGAAGTAACCACTAAAGCAAAGAGTGCGTTGGTGTATCCAGCGTTCGTGATCGCAACATTTATTGGTGTGATGATTTTGATGCTTACAGTGATTATTCCAAAGATTGCATTGATGATTAAAGATTCTGGACAAGAGATACCATTTTATACAAAGATTGTACTCGCATTTTCTGATCTTGCGGTACGGTACGGTGTATTTATTGCGATTGGAGCAATAATTTTTGGTTTTGTTGTATATCGATATGCTCAAACCGAGGAGGGGGCACGATGGGTTGGCGAATTAAAATTAGAGGTACCTTATGTCGGTGATCTCTATCGAAAACTTTATCTGTCTCGTATTGCTGACAACATGAACACTATGGTGTTGTCAGGTATTCCGATGTTGCGAGCACTTGAGATTACCTCTACTGTGGTAGACAATGAAGTGTATAAAGCTGTGTTGGTTGCATCATTGAATTCAGTAAAAGGTGGTATGTCTCTCTCAAATTCATTTGCTCAATACGAAGGTCAAATCCCCGGAATGATGGTTCAAATGATCAAAGTGGGTGAAGAAACTGGTGAGTTGGGTAATATTCTAAAAACACTTGCTCGATTTTATCAGAGAGAGGTAACAAATGCAGTAGATACTTTGGTAGGTTTGATTGAACCAATCATGATTGTTTCTCTTGGTTTAGGAGTAGGTATATTACTCGCATCAGTGTTGATGCCTATCTACAATATTGCTTCTACTGGGTAAAAGTTAAACATACGGCGTATTTCTTTGTTGCTTCGCTCGGTTTTCTCCTGCAATGTACAATCAGTACATTTTTGTCGCAAACCTCACTCGCGCCTCGAACTGCATCCGTCTGGTTAACCTTTACTGGTGGTCTTATATCAAAATCTAAATGCTGGGTAACTTTCGACTTTATGGACTTGTTGGACTGCAGACTTCGTAGGGTTATCCACAGGCTCGCTTTATCTCAATGTATACTCACGTATAATATAAGTATTCGTTTTTAGTTCGACAAACATTAAGTGAAATGAAAAAGTATATTTCCATTTTACAGATGTGATGTCGAAGAGGGGTCTACCCTTATACGAACATGTATCTAATAAAGAGAGTGTTAGATACAAAATAATTAATTATTTATTAGTAAGTTTTTTTGAATAAATACCATATATGGTTAAATTGAACAAAGGTTTTACATTGATTGAATTGTTGGTGGTGATTGCGATTATCGGTATTCTTTCTTCAGTAGTGCTTGCTTCTCTCAACACAGCACGAGGAAAGGGTGCTGATGCAGCAATCAAGAGTAACTTGAACAACATCAGAGCACAGGCAGAATTGTACTATGATAACAACAGTAGTTATGGTACAGCAGGTGCTGGTACTGGTGTGTGTGCAGATACTACAGTTGCGAATGCTCTCAACGCAGCAAGTAATGCATACAACGGAACAGCTACAGCTGACGTATGTAACGTTGCGGCGGCAGGTGCAGCATGGGCAGCATCAGTTCCTCTTAAAGGAGGTGGATATTGGTGTGTAGATAGTACAGGTGTGTCTACTTCAAGAGTAACCGCACTTTCAACTAACACAGTTTGTCCAGCATCTTAATATAACGCAAGTTATGTTCTTCAAAAAACCACCTTCCTGGGTGGTTTTTTGTTGTGCACAGTACCAAGCTTTAAACAGGTGTACTTTGTATTATACTGTATACATGATTTTAATTTTCTTTATTGGGGCGTTAATCGCTGGTGCGCTTATTGGCAGTTTTTTAAATGTTGTTATTTATCGACATAATACAGGACTTTCAGTTGCACACGGTCGCTCTCAATGTTTTGTGTGCGGTAAAAAGTTACATTGGTATGAATTGATACCTGTGGTTAGTTTTATATTGCAAAAAGGGAGATGTAGAGGTTGTAAAACAAAAGTATCATGGCAGTATCCATTTGTAGAACTTACGACTGCACTTTTATTTTTAGCTGTTGTGTATCGCCAAATAAGTCTCTACGATATATTTTCTGGTATTCCTGATGGGTTGGTGTACTCAGTTTTTCTTGTATTCTATTATTTCTGCGTTGTCTCATTGTTGGTGATTATATCTGTGTATGATATTCGACATAAAATTATTCCAAATAGTTTTGTATATGCTTTTATTGTACTTGCAGTAGCCAAGTTGTTATTTTTTACATATCTATTTGCAATTCCTCCATCAACTGCTGATTGGCTCAACTTATGTGCACCGATACTTGTCGCAGCACCTTTTGCATTTTTGTGGTGGGTTTCAAAAGGTATGTGGATGGGGTTTGGTGATGCAAAACTTGCGTTTGGAATCGGTGCGTTACTCGGTTTTCCATTTGGGTTATCTGCAGTTGTGATTGGTTTTTGGGTGGGAGCACTCTATGGTCTTGTAATGGTTGCGTTAAGCACTTTTGCACCACACTACACTCAAACAAAAATCAAACTCAGTTCTGAAATACCATTCGCACCTTTTCTTATTATCGGAGTGTTGATTGTTTTGTTTACTCGAGTGGATGTATTGGGGTTGGCACAATTATTCAATGCGTAACTATACACAAAAAGGTTTTACATTAATTGAGCTTATTGTTGTAGCAAGTATCATGAGTGCTATTATTCTTTTGGTTACCTTCAACAGTAGGCGATTTAATGATGATCTTGCATTGCAAACTGCAGCAAGTGAAGTATCTTTGGTTATGCGGCAAGCGCAAAGTTTTGGAGTTTCGATTAAGCAGACTCAGTCAGGAAGTACAGATTTTAATAAACCATATGGTATTGCATTTGATTTGCAAACCCCAACAAACTTTTTTATTTATTCTGATACAAATGGCGATAGAAAATATGATGGTGCTGTTGCATGTACTGGTGCAGATGAGTGTCGGGAAAAATCTATATTACGTGGTGGTGTAAGTGTGCGACGTGTGTGTGCGGCGTATATGAATGATACAATTACTTGTTTTAGTGGAGCAGCTCGATATTTGGTGTTGACATATGTGCGTCCAAATCCAGAACCAGTCATCAAGGTACATGATACAAACAAAGCTGAAATTAGTGGTCCGTGGAAAACTGCATATATTGAACTTGTAAACCAGAGGGGTACACTTATGTATGTACTTACTGATTATTTGTCAGGGCAAATTATGATTCAAAGTACACCTGTTATACCATGATACATACCTTGTCAAAAAAAAATACTAAACGCGGATTTACCCTTATTGAAATTATGGTTTCTTTGTCTGTGTTTATTATCATTATGACAGTAAGCCTCGGTTCAATATTGAGTGTACTTGATACCAATACAAAATCTCAAACGAAAAAGACTGCGATGGATAACTTGAACTTTGCGTTGGAATCTATGTCACGTACTGTACGTTTCGGTACAAATTATTATTGCGGGTCTACAACTACCAACCCTCCTCCTGCGCTTGATTGTGGTGGGGGAGGAAACTCTTTGTCGATACGTTCTGCTGAAGGTTCGCTTATTGTGTACAGTTTACTGGGTGGTCGTATTATGAAGACAGTAAACGGCGCATCGAGCCCGGTTACGTCCGCTGAAACAACAATCACTCGATTGACGTTTTATGTTTTTAACTCATCTCCATCTGATGCGTTTCAACCTCGAGTAGTCATGGTTGTCTCAGGTACTGTGGGAAGTCAGATAAGTACGCAGTCAACATTTAATCTTCAGGTAATGACGTCTCAGCGTAAAATCGATATATAACATGCATATAACACGACATACACAAATATATGGTTTTACTTTGGTGGAGGTACTTGTAGCGGTATCAATTTTGTCGATTTCTATTTTGGCAACCTTTACTGCAGTCTCAAACGCTATGCGAGCTACAAATTTTACAGAGGATCAGACTGTGGCGTACTATCTTGCCGATGAAGCGCTTGAATACATACGTCACAAAAGAGACTCCAATGCGATTGCCCATATTAGTGCATTGGCTACAGGAGGTTCGGTGGGGTGGCTTACTGGGGTCGCACAGGTTGCAGGAGACCCTTGTTCTACTGGAAAAGTGTGTTATGTAGATGTAGCGGCTAATACAATCGCTACGTGTTCATCAACGGCAGCATCGTGTCCTTCTTTGTTGTATAACAGTACATCAGGTATATACGGTTATGTATCTGGATCAACTACTCAATACAAACGATCAATAACCATTACCTCAATAAGTGCCACCGAAGTGTCTGTTGTAGTACAGGTTTCGTGGACAGCACAAAGCGTAACAAAAAATTATACACAAACATTGGTATTGAGAAATTGGGCACAATAATATGAGACACACTACATCACAATCAGGATACGCATTACTGACTTCTATTATACTTACGGCAACGTTGGTACTTGTTGCGTATGCGGTAACCAATATTGCACTCCGGCAACTCACACTTACTACGACAAATACAGAATCTCATAATGCATTTTATGTTGCAGACAGTGGTCTCGAGTGTGCTCTTTTCTGGGATATTAAAAATCCAAACAATCCAACATTGAGTGCGTTTGATGCGACAACTCCAGGTACAGTAACATGTGGAGGTAGTACAGTTACACCTACACGTACATCAGCGGGAGGTTCGACGGTGAGTACATTCCAGATTCCAGTTGGTTCAAGTTGTGCTATTGTATCCGTAACAAAAAGCGCAGGAAACATGACAACTATCGAGTCTCGAGGATATAATACATGCACAAGTGAACCTCGTTTTGAACGCGCTATTAGAATTAGTTACTAGAAGTAACATATGAAAACACATATACCGAGAGACATCACAGAGCGAGTATTGCAGCTACAATCATTGATCGAGTATCATCGTGTGCAATATCATACATATGATAGTCCAGAGATAAGTGATGAAGCATATGATTCTTTGTTGCGTGAGCTTGAGGCACTAGAACATACATATCCAACATTAAAAACAAATAACTCACCAACCGGACGTGTGGGAGGTGAGCCACTCAAAGAGTTTGTAAAAGTGACCCATGCAGTACAACAGTGGTCATACGACGATGTGTTTGATGAAAAGAGTTTGGAAAAATGGAATGAGAAAGTTGAGAATTTTATTAAGAAAAGTGGAGTGCAAGATGAGCCTGTGGAATATTGTACTGAATTAAAAATTGATGGGCTTAAGGTTGTTCTCACTTACGAAAACGGTGTGCTCATACGTGGTGCTACGAGAGGTGACGGCACAGTAGGAGAAGATGTAACCGAAAATATTAAAACAATACAAGATATTCCTTTAACACTTAATAAAAAAGTGTCTCTTATTGCTATCGGCGAAGCGTGGATTGGAAAAAGTGAACTTAACAGAATAAATGCAGAACGAGAAAAAAAGGGGGAGCCTTTGTATGCAAATACTCGTAATCTTGCAGCTGGAACACTTCGTCAACTTGATCCAAAAGTAGTTGCGGGGAGAAATTTACATGTGTTTGTATATGATCTTGAAAACTTTACAGAAGAGAAAATACAGACACAGTCTGAAGAACTTGCGTTATTGCATGCCCTTGGTTTTGTAACAAATCCACATACCATGGTGTGTAAAAATCTTGCAGAAGTAGAAACTTTTTATAAACAATGGACACAAAAAAAAGATTCCCTTGAGTATGGGCTCGATGGTATTGTACTTAAAATCAATTCTCGAAAGATTCAAGAAGCGTTGGGTTATACAGGTAAGTCGCCACGATGGGGTGTAGCGTATAAATTCCCGGCAGAGCAGGTTACAACAGTTGTAGAAGATATTGTTTTTCAAGTGGGGCGTACAGGTGTAGTGACTCCTGTTGCTCATCTTCGACCTGTCTTGGTAGCAGGTTCTACGGTCTCTCGCGCAACATTGCACAATGAAGATGAAATAAAACGACTTGATGTGCGTATTGGTGACACTGTTATAATTCAAAAAGCAGGTGATGTGATTCCTGATATTGTGCAGGTGGTTACTGGGTTGCGAACTGGAAAAGAAAAAAAATTTGTATGGCCTACTCATGTGCCACTTTGTGGTGGTGATGGGGCGATTGAGCGCATTCCAGGTCAAGCTGCGTGGCGTTGTGTCGTCAAAGATTCGTATGAACAACAAAAACGCAAGCTCCATTATTTTGCATCAAAAGGTGCCTTAAATATAGAAGATTTAGGTCCAAAGATTATCGAGCAGCTTCTCGACGCTGAACTTATTTCTGAGTATGCAGATATTTTTACACTGAAAAAAGGAGATCTACTTGCACTTCCTCGGTTTGCAGAAAAATCAGCAGATAATCTTCTTTCATCGATTGATAAAGCCCGACATACTACACTTCCACGTTTTCTAATTGCACTTTCGATTCCGCAGGTAGGTGAGGAGACAGCGCATGATATTGCAGCGCATTTTAAAACAATTGATCGAGTACGCTCTGCATCAGAGAGTGATTTGCTCGCAATTTCAGGTGTTGGGCCTATTGTTGCTGAAGCAATCGCTACATTCTTTAAAGATAAAAAGAATATAAAGATAGTGGATGATTTACTTAAATATGTACACATAGAGTCGAAAGTCCATCAAGTCCATAAAGTCAAAAGTGGAATCACTGGAAAAGTTTTTGTACTTACTGGAACATTGCAAACTATGTCTCGTGATGAAGCAAAAGAAAAAATCCGCACTCTCGGTGGTGATGTGTCTTCTTCAGTATCAAAAGAAACCGACTATGTGATAGCAGGTGAGTCTGCAGGCTCAAAACTTGATAAAGCACAAGAACTCGGGGTAACAGTACTTTCTGAGGGTGAATTTATAGAAATGATTGCATTACCTGACGAATTTTAAAAAATAAGGTAGTATAGGGGTATGATAGAAAAAAAGGATATAGAAAAACTTGCAGACCTTTCACGTACGGAAGTATCTGAAGAAGAAAAAGAGTCTCTTGCTCAAAGTATTGAGTCTATTTTGGGCTATGTAGGACAAGTGACTTCAGTGACTGAGACTGCTGAAGCTGACTTGCCTCTAGTACGAAATGTAATGCGTGACGACGAAATAATTCATGTTTCAGGTGAACATACCGAGGCATTGCTTTCTAATGCGCCAGCACGTGATGGTAATTATGTGGAAGTTAAAAAAATACTCAATTAATATACGAATATACGAATTGAAAACTTACGAATAGATACGAATGAATACTATGGATCTAAAAAACCTCACAATTAAAAAAGCCAGAGCACTGCTTGATAATAAAGAGATATCAGCTGTAGAGCTTGCATCTGCATATCTCGAAGAAATCAAGAAAAAAAATACAGAACTTAATGTGTATTTAGAAGTGTACGATGATGTACTTTTACAGGCGGCAGAAGCTGATAAAAGAATTGCTCAAGGGGAATCGTTTCCACTACTCGGTATACCTCTTGCAATCAAAGATAATATTTTAATACAGGGAAAAAAAGTTACCGCTGCATCCAAGATTCTTGAAGGATATGTGGCTCCGTATGATGCTACTGCTATTTCTAAACTTAAAGCATCTGGCGCAGTCTTTTTAGGGAGAGCTAATATGGATGAGTTTGCAATGGGTGGTTCAACTGAAAACTCAGCGTTTGGTGTAACGAAAAATCCAATCGATACGACTCGTGTGGCAGGAGGGTCTTCAGGTGGATCTGTAGCTGCAGTTGCAGGACATGTGGCACTTGGTGCGCTCGGATCTGATACAGGAGGATCTGTGAGACAGCCCGCTGCATTTTGTGGAGTAGTTGGACTGAAACCAACATATGGATCTATTTCTCGACACGGACTCATGGCCATGGGTTCCTCTTTGGATGTTATTGGTCCTATCTCACAAACAGTCACGGATGCAGAAATACTTTTTAATAGTATGAAAGGGAAAGATATATATGACGGGACAACTGTAGATGAATCAACATATTCATCTATACCAGATAAGAAAACATTGACTATTGGTGTACCATGGAGTCTTTTGGAAGAAAAAGGGATCGACGAGAGTGTGAAAGAAAATTTCACACATTCAGTAGAGAAATTCAAATCGCTCGGTTATGAAATAAAAGATATTTCGCTCCCACATATCGCATTGTCGTTGTCTGTATACTATATTTTGATGCCCGCAGAAGTATCTTCAAATCTTGCGCGGTTCGATGGAGTAAAATACGGACTTCATGTGGACGGCAAAGATTTGCTCGAAGATTATATGAAGACTCGTGGAGTCGGTTTTGGAAAAGAAGTACGACGAAGAATTTTGTTAGGTACATACGTACTTTCTGCAGGATACTACGATTCTTTTTATGGAAAAGCACAGATTGTGCGTTCATTGATACAAAAAGAATTCAAGGATGCATTTGAGTCTGTTGATATTGTTCTCACGCCAACAACTCCTGCGCCTGCGTGGAAGATAGGAGAAAAAGAGGATCCATTGTCTGTGTATCTCGCGGATATTTTTACGGTAACCGCAAATATCGCAGGTATTCCTGCACTGTCAATTCCTTCTGGAATAATAGATGTTGGTAATAAAAAACTTCCACTCGGTATTCAACTCATGGCAACTCATATGGGGGAAAAGTATCTCTTTCAGGCGGGTAAAGAATTTCTTGGAGAGGAAATGTAAGTTTGACTCTAAACACTTTTTTGGTTTGAGATGAAAGTCTTGTATAATAGAGTTATTCATTGATTTTGTATTTTTTAATCTTTTAATCTATTCACGTGGCCGACGAAAAACCAAAAGACGATAAACCAAAAGGGGATGCGAAACCTAAAGTAGAAGAAAAACCTGCAGAAGCACCAAATTTTTTACGTGAAATTGCAGGAATGCTTTTCATGTTGTTTGTGTTTATGACATTGTTTGGCGGCATACTTACATCGGCAAATAACTTTGTTTCAGGTTTAAATGGAAAAAGTTTTACAATGCGGTATTTACTCAACTCGTATACCCGTCCAGTTGCATCAGCACTTCGTCCACTTGGGTCACCTGTTGTAGCGATGGAGGCTGATGTTGCTGTATATACTGAGCCGGGAGGTATACGACGAGGTACACAGGATCAACGAGCTCAAGGTACGATCACACAAGGACCGGTGCTTATTGGTGGTGAGCGGTATTGGTATGTTGATTTTGCGGAAGATCCAGATGGGTGGGTGAAAGAGTCAGATATTGCATTGGTTGACGGTACACCATCGTTGATTACACGAATATTATTTAGTCTTTATACGATTGCGTGGTGGATGAAGTATATTTTGTGGCTTCTTATTGTGGTGTTTGCAGGTACGATTGCATATATTACGTATGACCTAACTCGTGTAAGAAATAATGTAAGAATGAAACTTAATCAGGTGGCTGATGAGACGATTTCAATTCCTCTTTCGACAAATAAAAATTGGGATAAAGTGATAATGCATGTTGAGTCGTACAATGAATCAGAGTGGAGACTTGCCGTGATTGAAGCTGATATGATGCTCGCTGAACTTCTCGACACTATGAACCTACAAGGAGATTCGATTGGCGATAAGTTAAAAGGAGTTGAAAAAAGTGATTTCAATACACTTGATCTTGCATGGGAGGCACATAAAGTAAGAAATCAAATCGCCCATGATCCAAGTTTTGTTTTGACGCAACGAGAAGCTCGAAGAGTGATTAGTCTATTTGAACAAGTGTTTAAAGAATTTTCATTTATATAGTGGTGGACCTGCAACACGTATAGAAAAAATACCAAAACCGGGGTAGAGATTTGGTCATAGATATTTTTCTCGTCGCCACTCGAAAAATTCTCTGACCATGACTCGCGACCCATCGTGCTCGATGGGTACCCCGCTTTGTCTTGCAAATCCTGACGCATTGCCTTGCAATGCTCCCCGCAACATGTACAGAAAAAGCGTCCATAATGGACGCTTTTTCTGTACATGTTGCGGGGCAGGGATTTGCACCCCGGTCCCAAGGTTATGAGCCTTGTGAGTTACTATTACTCCACCCCGCTATCAGCACAAGAATATCATAAGGAGTGTAAAAATGCTAGGTTTAATCATGGAGATGGTTAACTATTGTCCCCAGTGTCAACTATGTATATGTGGTATATTTTATACATGAAATACATCGCATATATAATCATTTTTTTATTTTTCTTTAATATACAGACGGCTCTCGCTGCAAATCCATACCTTACATCGTATACAGTAACACCTTCAACTATATCAAGTGGTCAACTCATATCGGTTGCGTGGACGGCGACAGATGCATCAGGTGCTTCACTTACCGTCTCATGTGTTCCTGGTGTGAAAGTGAAAAAACAAGATGGAAGTTTGTTTCCATGTGATACGAAAACAACTATCTCAGCACAAGAATCAGACTCCCTTGGTTTCTTTGTCGTTAATACAAGCGGGTCAACAAAAATGCTCAATTTTACACTGTATCTAAAAGATTCAACAGGTGCAGATATGTCAGTGGGTCAAAGTAATAGTGTGTCAGTAGTGACAATGCCGTATCCTATTACCTCATTTTTTACTACCGCAACATCAACTGCTTCAGGTGCAACAACAACGGTGCAATGGACTTCATCAGAACTCGATGGTGTAAACTTTAGTATTCGTTGCGTTGATAATGTGAGTGTATTTTTAGAAGGGAGTTCTGTAGCACTACCGTGTGGAACTCCGATGTTTTCAACAAAACAAAGCCCCTCAGGCAGTATGGTGTTTGTATTTAAAAATAAGAATGTCGATATAGCCTCTGTAAGTATGCTGGTCTTACCGTATATTACAGATGGTGCATATGATCAAACTCATGCGGAAACTATCGTATTCGATGTTGGATCTGAAAAAATTACACCAACTCAGATTTTGAGTTTTGTGGCTACACCTCCTAAAGTCGCTTCTGATGATAATGTGTCCCTCCTTTGGTCAACTAAGTATACAAATGCTATTACGTTAAAAATGGATTGTGTGGAAGGTGTTGCAGCTTCATTTGTGACAAGTACAAGTACCTCAGTGCTTCCGTGCAACAAAATTATTTCAGAAGTCGGATATCTTCCAAATAGTAGTACAACAGTAGCATTTATTAACAGCACATCTGACATAAAAACCATAACATTCACTTTATATCCACAACTCCCTGGAGGAGGTTTTGATGGCATATCCACTCAAAAAGTATCTGTTATAGTGTATCCAAAAGGGTATGTAGCTCCAGCTCCAGTCACAACAAATGTGTTGAGTACATACACTTCTGTTGCAACACAGAATACTTCTACAAGAAAAAAATTTGTTTTTACACGTTTGTTAAAGTTGGGTACACGACATACAGATGTCACTGAGTTGCAAAAATTCTTGGCTACAGATATGGCAGTGTATCCTGATGGTACAGTTTCTGGATACTTTGGTCCAGCAACACAGAAAGCGGTAGGGCGGTTCCAGATAAAATATGGTCTTGCAAAAAACGGGGGAGCTGGGTATGGTCAGGTGGGACCAAAGACACGGGAGAAGTTGAACGCGGTGCAATAAGTTTGAGTATTTTCATTTTATGGGTTATAGTAGGGTGCACATATACTGTGTGCATATTGTCGGTGTAGTTCAATGGTAGAACGAAGGACTCATAAGCCTTAGACAATGGTTCGATTCCATTCATCGACACAAATTAGAAAACTCTTTGAAATTATACAATTTTATGTATAATAGGTTATGTTCGTAAGGATTGAGGTAAGTAAGTGTAGGTGTAGCTGTTTTGGTTAGTTAAGCAAATATTGCGGGTGTAGCTGTTTTGGTTAGTTAAGCAAATATTGCGGGTGTAGCT
>CAYRYA010000010.1:0-16191 GCA_964428435.1 uncultured Candidatus Saccharibacteria bacterium
ATTAATTATTATATACATGTATACACGAGAACAATTTTTACAATCGCTTTCAAATGAAGTTCGCATTATTAAACACTTAGGAACAAAGGTTCCTGAAGGAAAAGAGGATTATAAACCATCTGCATCTCAGCGAAGCACAACAGAGCTTTTACAATATTTGAGTGCAACAGGTGCTACAACCATGAAAGTGATGCTTACTGAGAATAAAAATTCATACGAAGATTATATTACATTTAAACAAGATGTAACCGTTTTAAACTTTTCAGAAAAGATGGATGCACAAGAAAAAGATATGAAAGAAATGTTTTCTCAGATTTCAGATGAAGATTTGAAAAAAGAATTTGATTATTATGGTGTGCGTACAAAAGCAGAACATCTTATTGAGGGTATATTAAAAACATTTGCAGCATACAGAATGCAGTTATTTTTGTATGTAAAAGCATGTGGTGCATATGTTTCAACATATGATGTATGGATGGGTATTGATACACCACCTAAAGAGTAAATAACGTCATGCATATAGTATATACATATTTTAAAAAGTACTGGAAGGTTTGTGTTGGCGTGCTTGTGCTTGCAACAATAAATCAGGTGTTTTCATTACTGGACCCGCTTATCTTCAGACATATTATTGATGAGTATGCGACACGATATGATGCGTACACACGCAATGAATTTGCATTTGGTGTACTTAAATTGCTCATGCTTGCTGTTGGGGTTGCGTTTGTGTCACGTGTTGCAAAAAACTTTCAGGATTACTTTTTAAATGAAGTAACTCAAAAGATCGGAGCGGAGTTGTATAGTGAAGGTGTGAAGCATTCTCTTGGGCTTCCGTATGTGGTGTTTGAAGATCAGCGGAGCGGGGAGACTCTTGGTGTGTTACAAAAGGTTCGTACTGATGTTGAAAAATTCATCGCATCGTCAATCAATATCACGTTCAGCTCACTTGTCGGTTTTGTGTTTGTGTCCATATACGCAATAAATATTTATTGGGGTATTGCATTGGCATATGCACTCACTATTCCAATTATTGGGGGCATTAGTTATATTCTTACTCGTAAAGTAAAGGTTATACAGCAGGAGATTGTTCGTGAGACTACTGCACTCGCTGGTTCTACAACAGAATCGCTGCGTAATATCGAATTAGTAAAAAGTCTCGGATTGGTGGATCAAGAGATTAATAGACTCAATATCACCACACAAAAGATACTTGCTCTTGAACTTAAAAAACTTCGATACGTCCGAAGTATTAGCTTTATTCAGGGAACAACTATAAACTTCATTCGCTCATCAATCCTTTTGTTTATGTTGTATCTTATATTTGCCCGAATCATTACGTTCGGATAATTTTTCTCGTTATTTATTTATTCTTTCTTTGTGTTTGGTCCATTGCAGGAATTGGGCAACATTATCAACTCATACAGAGAAGTTGAAGTTTCGTTAAAAAAATATAACGATATTTTGGATATACCAAAAGAACATGTTCCTGCTCATCCTGTGTTGCTTTCTGATATAACAGATGTTGAATTTGATACTGTTGGATTTGCATATCCATCAGGTAAGGATAAAGCAGTTTCATCTATATCATTTCATGTGAAGAGAGGTGAGACAGTTGCATTTGTTGGACCATCTGGGTCAGGAAAAACAAGTCTTGTGAAGTTACTTGTTGGACTCTATACACCACTAGAGGGGTCTATTCGGTACAATGGGGTATCAAGTGATGCGGTTGATATGCAGAGTGTTCGAAGTCGTATTGGTTTTGTTACTCAAGATACACAGTTGTATGCAGGAACAATCAGAGAAAATCTGTTGTTTGTTAAACCTGACGCAACCGACGAGGAATGTTTGGAAGTACTTAAAAAAAGTGCATGCGATGCATTGTTGCATCGTGGAGGGAAAGGGCTCGATACAGTTATTGGTGAAGGGGGTGTGAAGGTTTCTGGAGGTGAAAAACAACGCCTCTCAATCGCTCGAGCTTTGTTGCGCAATCCACATATTCTCATTTTTGACGAAGCAACATCTGCGCTTGATTCGATTACAGAAGAAGAAATCACTCGTACTATGAAAGATGTCTCAACAACACAATCACATATGACTGTGTTAATCGCTCATCGACTTTCTACGATTATGCATGCAGATCGAATCTATGTACTTGAAAAAGGTGTGATTGTTGAGGTTGGTTCACACAACGATCTTCTTGCTGAAAAAGGTTTGTATAGTGCGATGTGGCGAGAGCAAATCGGCGAAAGGTCTTAAGGATGTATATACTTCATGATATAATTTTTTCATGACTATTATTTCCGCGTTTGCGACAGTACTTGCGTTGGTGTTTATTATGCTCAATGCAGTTTCAAAATTCAGTAAACATATCCAACTTGTCGCAGGGGATACGTTTAAAGACATGATTCGTTCTCTCACTTCAAATCCGTTTCGAGGTACTATCGTTGGTACCGTGTTTACTGCACTTATTCAGTCTTCTGCGGCAACCATGATGATGGTAGTAAGTCTCGTAGATAGTGGAGTAATGACTTTTTATAGTAGTTTGGGTGTGATGTTTGGTGCAAACATAGGAACCACACTTACTTCTCAGCTTGTTGCATTAAATGTAACAAGTATTGCTCCGTATGTGGTGATTATTGGTTTTTTAATGTATGCGTATGACTGGAAGTATAAACGGTATGGTAAACCAGTGTTATATTTTGGTATTGTGTTTCTTTCACTCGCACTTATTTCTGATGTGGTGCTTAATCTACAAACCAATCAAAGCTTTCTTTCGTTGTTTGAGTCAATCACTCATACCTACAGCGCTATTATATTCGGTGCATTGGCTGCAATTATATTCCAATCGAGTACAATTACTTCAGCGATTGTAGTTATTTTGGCGGGGCAGGGATTACTTTCTGCGCCAATCGGTATTGGTATTATGCTCGGTGCAAATATTGGAAGTGCATCAACATCATTTATTGCATCATTGTTTATGAATCATGGTGCAAAAAAGGCCGCTACTGCTCATGTGTTATATAATGTGATTGGTGTGATATGTATTATTCCATTTTTCAATCACTTTACTACACTCATCGCTCTCATCGGAGGTAGTGCTCCTCAACAAGTAGCAAATGCTCATGTGGCATTTAATATCCTCAGTGCTTTGTTGTTTTTATTGTTTATCAAACCATTTGCGCTTTTGGTTGATTGGGTATCAGAAAAGGCGTATAAAACTATGCCACTTACAGAACAAAAAATTAATTTTTAATATATGACAGAAGAACAAGAAATTGTAAAAAATCCGTATACAAATTTAGAAAGAGATTTGTTTTTTATTGCGCTATCGATATTTGTAGCGATAGGTATTATTCGCTTTGGTGTGATTCAGAATATTGTATCTGCAGTTGATGAGTTAAAAATTATCGGTAGTCTTGTTGCTGGTTTTTTCTTCACTTCTGCATTTACCATTGCTCCAGCGGCAATTGCCTTGGCTGAGATATCAAAAACAGCATCACCTTTTTTGGTTGCGTTTTGGGGTGCATGTGGATCACTGGCAGGGGATATGATTATTTTTTTGTTTGTGCGTGATCGGTTTGCTGATGATATTTTGGAGGTGTTGCATACATTCAAACAAGAAAGAAAGATCAAAAAGTTTTTTAAGAGAGGTTTTTTTAGATGGCTTTCTCCACTGCTTGGGGCATTGATTATTGCATCACCATTACCTGACGAATTTGCTATTGCACTTATGGGTGTATCAAAAGTGCACATGAAATTGTTTATCCCGATTGCATTTATTATGAATTTTTTTGGTATACTTATTATTGCACTGATCACGGGCGCACTGTAAGTGTGTGTTTAGTGGTATAATATCTCACATATGGTTGATAGAAATAAAGTTGAAATAATTTTTTTTGGTTTATTATTTGGAGCGGTAATGACTCTTGTATTTTTTGTATTTAAACCTTTCTTTACTACGCTGTTTCTTGCGGCAACATTTAGTATCGCTCTATTTCCGATATACAAGAAAATATTGGTGTATACAAAAGGGAGAGAGACAATAAGCTCATTACTTGCTTTGTGTATCGGTATTGTATTCGTCATGATACCGGTTACCTTTTTAGGGCAACAAGCATTTACACAGGCACATGGTTTGTACAATAAGCTTGCTACGAATAATGTAAGTGAACTTGATTTTATTACTGAAGCTATAGAAAAACCTATCAGAAATATTGTCCCAGGGTTCTCTGTGAGTATTAATCAGTATGCAGAGTATGCATTAGGATGGGCGACAGATAATTTTAAAGATGTTCTTTTTGGTACATTGGCAGTTATTGCTGATGTTTTTTTGATTATTCTTGCAATGTTTTTCTTTTTAAAAGATGGAGAGCGAATATTGGAAAAATTAATAAAACTTTCTCCATTGCATGACTCGTATGATCGAGAGTTGTTGGAAAAAACAACCGCTACTATTACCACAGTTGTAAAAGGTACGCTGTTGATTGCGTTGGTACAAGGGGTACTTGCAGGACTTGGTTTGTTCATATTTGGTGTTCCTAATGCAGTATTGTGGGGAGCGCTTGCTGCGCTATGTGCATTTGTGCCTGGTTTAGGTACCGCACTCGTGATTGTACCTTCAGTTATTTACCTTTTTGTGATTGGAAACATGCCATTTGCGATTGGTTTGTCTGTGTGGGGCATGTTGCTTGTAGGTATGATTGATAATATACTTGGTCCGTATTTGTATAAAAAGGGCACAAGACTGCATTCACTCATTGTACTTTTTTCAGTACTCGGAGGAATTTCTTTTTTTGGTCCAGAAGGATTATTTTTAGGTCCAGTGATTGCAAGTATGTTTGTTTCTCTTATACATATTTATGAGAGGATGATTATTTCAACGAGCATTGAGTGAAATAAGAGAGTAACCTCTCTTATTTCCGAGTCGCGACGTTGAAACAAAAGGTAAATACCCTAAGGTTTTACCTCGGGTAAGAATGAGCGAAGTGAATCCAGGAATCAATACCTTTTATTGGTGGTAATGTAGAATAATAAAATAACGTAATTATGAAAAAAAATATTTTATACAGTGTGGTAGGTCTCGTCTTGCTTTGTGTCATAGGGTACATCCTCTGGCCAAACACGCCGCTTGTTGTTGAGAACACCCAAGTTGAAACAGAAATAGTTTCAACAACAACTGCAACAAATGCTTCAGAAGCTAAAAAGACAACTCAAACAGTAAAAACAACACCAAAAACAACATATACCGTGTTGTATACAAAAAAAGGTTTTGAGCCGAGTGAGCTCCAGATTCCAAAAGGGGCAACAGTAAAATTTGTAAACAAAACAAACACATCAATGAGAATTTTTGCAAGTGATACTGCAAAACCTCCGTATTCAGACCTCAATCAACCTAAAGCACTTGGTCTAAATGGTGAGTACATGTTTAATTTTGTGTACACTGGTGTATGGGCATACTATAATTCACTCAAACCGTCTGATACTGCAAATATTGTGGTGTACTAAAAAACAAAAAACTGCACAACGCAGTTTTTTGTTTGTGTGGTAGTATGGTAGTAATGACAACTCTGATTACATCATCAATAGGGCAGTATGAGCTCCTTGATTCAGGCGATGGTGAAAAACTTGAACGTTTTGGCGAGGTTGTACTTGCTCGACCTGATCCTGAAGTGTTGTGGGGAAAGAAAAACCCAGAACTATGGGATACTGCTCATGCACACTTTACTCACAGAGAGCGTGGTGCAAAATGGCACATCAAAAAAACACTTCCCATGAAGTGGGAGTGTTCAGTGGGTGACATTTCACTCCTTCTTAAAATAGGAAACAATAAACATGTAGGGGTATTTCCTGAACAGATTCCTCAGTGGAATTGGATGGTAAAACAAGTCGAAAGTCGAAAGTCCATAAAGTCTGTAAAGTCAGAAGAAATAAAAATACTCAATTTGTTTGGGTACACCGGTGGTGCCACCTGTGCGCTTGCCAAAGCGGGTGCTGAGGTGACTCATGTAGATGCGTCGAAAGCAGCAATTACATGGGCACATGAGAACAAAAAAACAGCAGGTCTTGATGATGCAAAGATTCGCTTTATGCTTGATGATGCACGAAAGTTTGTCGAGCGCGATATTAAAAGAGGTGTTACGTATGATGCGATTTTGATGGACCCTCCGGTGTATGGTAAGGGAGCAAAAAAAGAAAAATGGCATATTGAAGAAAACTTCCTTCCACTTCTTGAGCGTTCTATGGAACTGCTTTCAAAAAATCCATTGTTTGTGGTAGTGACTGGATATGCGTCTGAGTACTCACATCTTTCGTATGCAAATGCACTTAAAGGTGTGCTTTCTCAGGTAAAAATAGAGTCAGGAGAACTTGCGATCAAAGAGTCAAAAACAGAAAGACTTCTTCCGGCAGGTATTTTTGCTCGAGCAGAATTTAATTAAAGGGTAGTAACCCTTTGCTTCAACGTCGCTACTTGGAAGTAAGAGAGATTGCTCTCTTACTTATCGCGAAGCTAGTTGAAATAAAAAAATATGCGCGCAGACGACGAATCGTTGCGCGCAGTACTCCATTACGGTGGTGTACCTAGGAGTTGGATAGATTGTTTGATACGTACTCCGGAAAAATCTCTTCAGAAAAAGATGGCGGTAGGATTGGTTGAGTGACGGGTTCTGTTGGTAGAGGCCCGTCACCATCTTGGGATGGATGCACCACATCTGTGGCACACGGTGACCCATTTCCGAAAATTACTGCAAGTGTTGGACAGAACATAGGTTTCTTCTCATATCCTATCTAGCTCTAAACAAAGAGTCAAGATATACTGGTACTATGAATACACTTGATCAGTCAGTTCATATATTTTTTCAATCAATACAAACACCAGGATTAACAATTGGTTTCTATGCATTCACTTGGTTTTTTAATACACTCCCTGCAGTTATTTTGATCGCTCTTGTTGCGTATTTTTTGTTTAAGTGGGGTGGCAAGAGAAACGGCACCGAATTTTTAATTGCAGTAAGTACTTCTTTTTTATTGGTGTGGATTATTAAACTATTTGTAAATCATCCACGTCCAGAGTTCGGTATTATCACTGCATATGGCCCCGGTTTTCCGTCTGCACACACTGCCGTTGCAACAACTTTCTTTCTATTTTTTTTACGTTTTATGCGTCATGAGAAAAACATGATACGGAAAACTATCCACTATATGTTTTGTATTGGGGTGCCTGTCTGTGTTGCGATGAGTCGGATCTATCTCGGGGTGCACTGGCTTTCGGATGTTCTTGCTGGTATTGTTGTTGGTGGTGGTGCATTACTACTATCTCGATATATATGGAAGAACATTCACACCCGCGTATTTTAAAAGGTATACCAGCTCGAGAAGCTATACGAAACAAACTCGCTCTCCTCGTGAGAGCTTTTTCTACGGTACCAACACTGGTGATTATTCAAGTAGGTGAGAGAGAAGATTCCACTATATATATCAAACAAAAAATAGATTTTGGGCGATCGATTGGGGTAAATGTTATACACAAAAAATTTCCACATACAACACATCGGGATGAGTTGGAAAAAGAAATTCGATATTTGAATCAAGACGATACTGTTACTGCAATGATTGTTCAGTTGCCACTTCCTCCATATATACCGACGGATGTTTTGGAGTGTATAGACTCAAAAAAAGACGTAGATTGTTTAACACAATATCATCAGGTACAACTTGCAAAAGGTACAATGTATTCTTCACCAGCTACTGCAAAAGCTGTGCTTACATTGCTTACACACTACAACATACCATTACGTGGAGTACACGTGGTGGTTGTAGGAAGATCGGCGTTAGCCGGTGGGCCAATTGCACAGCTTCTTAAACTTTCCGGGGCAGTTGTTTCTGTTGTACATAGTAAAACTAAACATCCTCAAGAACTCACTCGTACCGCTGATGTGTTGGTTGTGGCATGCGGAGTTCCTGGTTTGGTAACAGAAGCATGGATTAACCCAGATATACACACTGTTGTTATAGATGTCGGAATTCATAGAACAGAGTATGGTGTAATCGGAGATGTTGATGCTGTGTCAGTATCACCGTTTATACAAGCAATATCTCCAGTGCCAGGAGGGGTAGGGCCTCTGACAGTTGCGTGTTTATTTGAACAACTTGTCTATCTACATGAACAAGGTGTTTCCCAGTGAGTTGGTGTGGTATACTAGTCTTGTTAATAAGTAATTTAAAAAATATGGACACATTGTTTGACCCAAATGATAAAAAACAAATAGTAAAATACGCAATGATTCTTGCGGCTGTACTTGCTGTTTTCGTTGGTGTAAAAACCATCAATGCACTTAAAGAATATTCTTACATTGGTAAAGATGTGCCTGCGATGAATGTTGTATCGGTGACAGGAAAAGGGGAGATTTCAATCAAACCTGATGTTGCCTCTTTTACCTATACCGTAACTGAAGAAGGTAAGACAACAGCTGATGCTCAAGAAAAGGCAACTAAAAAAAGTAACGATATGCTTAATGCATTGAAAGATGCAGGAATTGAAGAGAAAGATATTAAAACTGTTTCATATAATATCTATCCAAAATACGAGTATACACCAGTGGTATGTACTCAGTACGCATGTCCTCCAAGTAAGTCTACTATATCAGGATATGAGGTATCTCAATCAATCGAGGTAAAAGTTCGAAAGATTGAAAAGGCGGGAGATATGCTTGCTCTTGCAGGAGAGGCAGGAATATCAAATGTTTCAGGACTTACGTTTGTTGTTGATGATATGGAAGCTTTGAAATCAGAGGTACGTAAACAAGCGATTATTGATGCAAAAGAAAAAGCAAAAATGCTTTCAAAGGAGCTTGGTGTAAAATTTGATGACATCATTAGTTTCTATGAATCAAATGATCAGGTATATCCATATATGTCAGAACGTGCATATGGTGATGTGACAATGATGAGTTCTGCAATCAAAGTGTCTCCTGAAATTCCATCAGGTGAAAATAAACTCACTACTCAAGTAACAATTACGTACAGTATAAAATAATATAACGTAAGAGTATAAAGTCTAAAAAACGCCTTAACAAAGGCGTTTTTTAGACTTTACAGGTATATTGACTAATTGTTTAATAAAGAGTATTATATAGGGTATTAGTGAAGTTGCGCCCCCCGGGCGTTTTTTAGAACAAATTATTTATGAGTCTTATACAATATATTAAAGATACAAATCTTGAGTTAAAGCATGTCAGTTGGCCAACACGAGGACAGGCAATTGCATTTACTGTTGTGGTAGTGCTTACATCATTTGGTGTTGCGTTTTTCCTTGGACTATTTGATTATTTGTTTAAGATCATATTGGAAAAGTTTGTTGCATAACATTCTTATTTCTATAATTTAATCTCTATTTATTATGTCAAAACAACAAATTGGTGAGGGTCGTAATTGGTATGTGATCCATACATACGCTGGATATGAAAATGCTGTGATGCGAAATCTTAAACAGCGTATTGAGTCTCTTGGAATGGAAGATAAAATCTTCGATGTTATTGTGCCAACTGAAAAGAAAATCAAAATCAAAGCAGGGAAGCGAGTTGAAGAAGAGGAAAAAATATACCCAGGATATGTATTGGTGGATATGATTGTAACAGATGATTCATGGTATGTAGTACGAAACACTCCTCGTGTGACAGGTTTCGTTGGTTCAGGAGTGTTTCCTGTACCTGTTGAAAAGAAAGAAGTTGAAGCGTTGTTTGCTCGTATGAATGCTCATACAGCAAAACATAAAATTGATTTGTCTGTTGGAGATATTGTTATGGTGGTAGATGGTCCATTCAAAGATCTCGAAGGTAAAGTGTCTGAAGTTGATGAAGAACGAGGTAAGGTGAAGGTACTCGTTGCAATGTTCGGTCGAGAGACTCCTGTGGAGTTAGACTTTTTGCAAGTTAGAAAGAGTTAAACTTCCAAATCTGGCGAACTCCTCGTTCCCAAATTAAAAAATTTTGTCACCTTACCATTAAGTAAGGCTCCTCAAATTTTTAATTTCTCAGGTCGGATTTCACCCAGATTGTGAAAGTTTGTAAAATGCAGAAAGAAGGTTGAAATTAGTTTAATAGTAAGGTATAGTGTCGTTTCCCGCGCTTCTCGGGATTTTAAATAAAATTCCAAAATTATGGCTAAAAAAATAACAAAAAAACTAAAACTCGTTATCCCTGCGGGTAAAGCAAACCCAGCACCTCCAGTAGGTCCTGCGCTTGGTCAGGCAGGAGTAGCTATCGGTGAATTCGTAAAGCAATTTAACGATGCGACAGCAAAGATGATGGGGGATATCGTGCCTGTAGAGATTACAGTGTATGAAGACCGAACATTCACTTTTGTACTTAAAACTCCTCCAGCTTCAAGTTTGATTTTGAAAGCAATTGGCAAAGAAAAAGGTTCAGGTAAACCAAACACTTCAAAAATGGGAACTCTGACAAAAGCTCAACTGAAAGAAATTGCAGAAAAGAAAATGGTTGACCTCAATGCTCACGATGTGGATGCTGCGATGAATATTATTGCGGGTACTGCACGAAGCATGGGCGTGGACGTTAAGTAATATCCAAATTTAGCGAACTCCTTTGTTGGACGTCGGCAATTTGATTGTCATCGTACATGAGTACGCCTCCAATCAAATTCCTAGTCCGCCTCGGATTTCATCTAAATTTGGATATTACTAGATGCTACTAGACTTTTATATTTTGGTTTTGATATACTCATTAGACAAAAGACGCCTCCGGGTGTCTTTTGTATATATACTGAAACGTACAACACAAAAGACGCTTTAAGCGTCATTTGTGTTGTTATTTTTTCTTTTTGATATCTCTGTCAGTATACAACTTTGGAAGCATGGAAAGAGGATTCCATTCTTTCTTTAGTTTAGTAATATCTGTAGTTGTTTGATATTTTCCTGAGTGAGCATAATTTTTATCAATAATAGGTCCTGTTTCAAAGAAGATGAGCTGTGCGATACGTCGTCCAACTACAAGGGGGATATGATAGTGTTTTGAGTTGTTGGTGATTTCCATAGTCCATCGGTTTACATATCCAACATCACCCCAGCCTGCACATTTACATACTTCAATAAAGCTGCGTCCGAGTGATGATCGAGCTTTCATCATTGTGGTGATGTGGTTGAGACCTCCAATGAATTCATTGGTGTGAGCGAGAATCGTTTCTCCAGGAGCAAGAAGGATTACTTTGTCAGTAGGTGCAATATTACCAAAGGTGAATTTATAGTCTGAAAATACTTCTTTTGCCGGACGTGCTCGTTTTGGTGTGGTGCCCCACACATGATCAACATGATCTTTCTCGTAAATATTGAAGATGTTTTGGAAATGTTTCGGAGGTTGTTCGGCGAAAAAGTATTCACCGAGCGTCAGGTCATAACTCGAAGTTGCTAAATTTTCGCGAATAAAAGGACTAATAATAATATTACCTGCCTTCATTTCTTCCAAGATTTTTTTATCGCTGAGTGCCATATGTGTGTTGAGTATAGAAAAACGTTTATATAATTGCAATCCTTTACTTAAGAGTAATATCATGTTCACCTCGTTTGACGTCAAATCGATCAGGGTCTTTATCGAGATGGATCACTAGTCCGTGTGGTTTAAATGTTTCAGTGAGAGTGTGGGCAATTTGAATAGCGCGTTTGCGTAGGGTTGGGTGAACAAAACGAGTAGCGCGGAGTTCTGCAAGGTATACAAGGTGGGGAAGCGAACCTGTAATGCGGTTTGGTAACCGGTATCCCATCGGAATATAATACTGAGCATCCTCTGGTGAAAGGTCTAATTTTTGCAAAGCAGTTTTTTGTGTTTCAAGTAGGGTCTCTGCTTCTTCACGAAGAGTTTGTGGTAGCTCATCTAAATACCAGGGTTCAAATCCATGATCCATAGTGACCAGTGGCATCCGTTGGGTAATTGCTCGATGTCGTTGAATATCTCTAAATGATCCAAAATCAAGAAGGAATTCAAATTGTAGAGTGCCGCATTCTGTGAGCTCTTTTGGTATTTCTGTTTTTGCAGGACGCATACTGAGGGTTTGTGTATGCTCAGAAAGAAGTTCTAGGTTAACTGTGTTTTGAGTGAGTTTAAAATCAACTCCATCTTTTTTAGTGAAATAATAGTGGTTATTCATCCATTCTTGATTGAAGTTCTCAGTAGCATCATATCGTTTGTGTCCAAAAGAACTTGGGTATGCTTCATTGAGTGCTTCTTCGATTTTTTCTGCGATATCGCGAACTTCTGCAAGTGGGTGGTGGCGAAGACGGAGGAGATGATCTGCTGCTTGGCGAAAATTCGTATGCCATGCAAGATTGGTGCTTGCACCAGAAGGAAGAAAACTGCGCATAATATCAAATGCGCGAGCCATGATGGCTTTTGTATAAATTTTTTCATCCTCAGCTTCTTGTTTTGGGAAACGTTTTGGCAAATCATTGCTCAGAACCTCAAGTCCTTTCATGTAGAAAGCTCTCCATGTTTCCAGAATAGCATGTGACTCTGGAGTGTGTGCAGGATCAATAAATGGTTGGTTGGCAAAATCTATATAACGTGTCGATGCTTCTTGACCTGAATACAGTGGCCAGTCCTGGATAGCTTTTGCAACAAGCATTGAGACGCCTTCAATAAACAATGTGCATGTTCCACAATCACCAATAGATTTGTGCCCATATCCAACATAAAAAGTAGACATAAACTTTTCTGGACCTTTTGCCGCGAGTACTTCGAGGTGTTTCCTAATTCCCCCAATTGATCGTGAGTGAAGTGCTTGAAGCATTGCCTCTGATTCAGGGCGAATCACACTTCCAGTTTCCAATATAAGCACCATGGCTCCATTGGGGAGCTCTTTCTCAACATGTTTGATTGATTGTAGATCCATAAAGTAAAGTATATGATTAACGGTGACTATGGGATTAATCATAACATAAGCAAATATGCTAAAGAACAGAGCGAAATTTATTGTATTTGAAGGTCTTGATGGGTCAGGAAAGACAGAGATGATTAATCGTCTAAAAGTCGATTTTCCTGAGTGTATATATACACGAGAGCCTGGAGGTTCGCCATTTGGTGAAGCGATACGTCAAGTGTTGTTGAGCGACGTTGCAAAAGAGGTTCCTCCAAAGGCAATGTTGCTTGGGTTTATGTCCGCACGATCATCACATATCGATGAGTTAGTTATTCCTGCTTTAGAGAAACATACAACAGTGGTTTCTGATAGATGTGATGGATCTAGTTTTGCATTCCAACTATATGGACAAAATAATTTAGATTTAACTGATTTCTTTTGGGATTTGCGGAAGAGGATTTTTGGTGAAGTAACTGTTCATTACATATATCTCAGAATTACTCCGGAAGTTGCAGATGCCCGAAGGAAAAATCGAAATGAGTCAAATCATTTTGATTTACAGCACAAGGAGTATCATGAAAGGGTATTCGAAGGATACGAAACTTTTTTTGATATACTTTCTGCAGAACATAACACGAATACATACATACATAAGATTGATGCGACTCCGGATAAAGAAACTGTGTATACTTCTGTGTATTCATGCATAAAAACATTACAAGCAGATAACTAAAAGATATGAAAGATATTCAAATCAAAAAACTTATAGATGCAGAAAAGAAGCGACAGAAAAATGTTATCAATCTGATTGCGTCAGAAAACTATGTATCAAAAGACGTACTTGAAGCGCTTGGTTCAGAACTTACAAACAAATATGCAGAAGGGTATCCACGGAAGCGATACTATGGAGGTCAGGTACATGTCGATACGATAGAGGAACTCGCACAAGCAAGAGCATTGAAGTTGTTTGGTGTATCTTCTAAAAAATGGCACGTGAATGTACAACCGCTTTCAGGGTCTCCTGCAAACTTAGCGGTGTATGTAGGTCTCGTTCCAAAAGAAGGGAAGATTATGGGTATGTCTCTTGATCACGGAGGGCATCTCACTCATGGACACAAAGTGTCTGCAACAGGTAAGTTTTGGCAGCAGATTCCGTACGGAGTTGATCCAATCACTGAGGTGATAAACTACGATGAAATAAAAAAGATTGCACAACAAGAAAAACCGAACATTATTGTTGCGGGTTTTACTGCGTATCCACGAAAAGTTGATTTCAAAAAATTCCGAGAGATTGCAGATGCTGTGGGAGCATTGTTGATGGTGGATATGTCACATTTTGGTGGACTTGTTGCAGGTAAGGCATATTCATCGCCATTTTTGTATGCAGATGTAGTGACCACCACTGTACATAAAACACTTCGAGGTCCACGAGCGGCAATGATTTTCTCAAAGATAGATGAACGAGAGTTGTATAAGAAAATTGATCGAGCAGTATTTCCCGGACTTCAAGGTGGACCACATATGAATCAAATTGCTGCTATAGCGGTGGCTCTCAAAGAGGCAGACACTCCAGCGTTTAAGAAATACGCTCAACAGGTTATAAAAAACGCACATGCGTTAGCAAAAGAATTAAAAAAACTTGGATGGAAGATTATTTCAGGGGGCACAGATACACACCTCATCCTTATGGATACGTGGATGAATGGTTCTGGTATTTCAGGAAAAGAAGCAAGTGATCGACTTGAAGCTGCAGGAATTATTGTAAATAAAAATACAATTCCTGGAGAAACACGGTCACCAATGGATCCTTCAGGTATTCGTTTGGGTACTGCAGCAGAGACTACACGAGGAAAAAAGGAAAAAGATATGCTAAAAATTGCTCAAAAAATTGATTCAATTTTAAGAAAGAAAGCATAAGGATTCGTCTTTATAAACTATCGGCAAAGTGCTATTATTGCCTCATGACCTTACAAGCGACAATCAAACAATGGATTGCAGAGGTGCTCTCAATCGATGATGATGTTGTGTTGGAATACCCAGGGGATACTACCCATGGGGATTTTGCGACTAACATTGCGTTGGTGTATGCAAAGCAGTACGGTAAAAACCCACGTGAACTCGCGGGGGAATTTGTCGAAAAACTGTTAGCCAGCAAGTTACCCGAAATCGCATCCATCGAAACAGCGGGTCCCGGCTTTATTAACTTCAAACTTACTCCAGAAGTTTTTGGGAGTGTGGTGGAGAAAATTGTGACAGTAGGAAAAACGTTTGGAAATCATACTCGACTTTCAGGACAAAAGATTGTCGTGGACTATACACAGCCGAATCCATTTAAAGAATTTCACATTGGTCACTTGATGAATAATATTATCGGAGAATCAGTTTCGCGACTCTTTGAAGCTCATGGTACTGAGGTGATACGTACCACTTATCACGGTGATGTTGGTCTTCATGTGGCTATGGCTATCTGGGGTTTACAGAGTATGGAAGTGGGAACTGAGATAGACGCACATCTGCTCGGAAAAGCATATGCAACAGGTGCAAAACTTTTTAAAGAAAGTGAAGAAGTTAAAAAAGAAATTATTGCGCTCAATAAGGTGATCTATGATCGCACTGATCCTGATGTAAATGTTCTATACGATACAGGTCGCGAAGTGTCACTTAACTATTTTGAGTCACTCTATAAACGTCTCGGAAGTAATTTTGATTTTCATTTTTATGAAAGTGCAACAGCACCTATCGGAAAAGCACTGGTAGAAGAATATCTAAAAACAGATGTATTTGAAGAAAGTGAAGGTGCGGTAATTTATCGAGGAGAAAAACATGGTCTCCATACTCGCGTATTTCTTACTTCAGAGGGTATACCAGTTTATGAAGCAAAAGAGCTTGGTCTAACTGCTCTGAAACGTGAATCAGTTGGAAGTTTTGATTTGTCAGTCACCATCACAGCAAACGAGCAAAACGCATTTTTTACTGTAGTAGAAAAAGCTATCGAAGATATTTTTCCTGATTTATGCGGACGACTTCTCCATCTTTCACACGGGATGATGAAACTACCTTCAGGGAAGATGTCTTCACGTACCGGAGATGTGGTGACTGCAGAAGCGATGATTGAGAATGTAAAAGAAGCAGCAAAGATGAAAATAAAACCAGGAGTATTTTCTATTGCACAACAAGATGATATTGCAGAAAAAGTTGCGCTTGCGGCATTGCGTTACACAATCCTCCGACAATCAATCGGTGGGGATATTATTTTTGACATCAATCAAGCGCTCTCGCTCGAAGGGGACTCTGGTCCATATCTTCAGTACGCTACGGTTCGTGCAT
>CAYRYA010000011.1:0-1792 GCA_964428435.1 uncultured Candidatus Saccharibacteria bacterium
GCAAATACCAATCCTGGTATTGGAATGCCAATCTGTGTCATCTCAGCAGAAACTGTCTACAAGCGCATTATGAATATTACAGACCCAGAACCTCTTAAAGAAATTTAGATTCTGAATAAAAAGATAAAGAAGAGTATCATACCTATACCTGCATTAAGATACGGAAAGTATGTATACAACCGAAAAAGTTTTGCATCTGCAGCATCATACGAAAGATACATAAGAAAGACATACGGCACCATAAATAAAAATACAACAAATCCTACATATTGGAACGCAGCCAACCCTGCAAGGACATATAAAAATCCACACAAAACAATAGTGGCTTTTTTACCCAATGCAATCGCAATAGTACTGATACCAGAGTCTCTGTCAGCATCTATATCAGGAACCGCAGAGTATGCATGCATTGCAACAGCCCAGCATATTCCGGCAAATACTGGCAACGCAATACCCCCTTCAGCCCCTACAAGATAATACCCACACACCGCAGTCACTACATAGTGACTTGCAGAAAACAAACTATCAAAAAATGGTCGCGCCTTCGCACGTATTGGTGGTGCAGAATAAAAGAATGCAAAAAAATAAAACACAAGAAGTGAAATAAATGCCTTCCAAGGAATAAACAATCCGATGATTATAAAAGGTAAATTAATCCAAAACACAGAATTGAGTACTTTTTTGTGAACAGCAGGAGGAAGCGTATCTTCGTATCCCATCTTTTTAGGATTGAGACGGTCGGTTTCATAATCAAACACATCATTGACACCATAAATAAAAAAGTTTGCAGGAAACAAGAATAATACACCGAAAAGTATGATAAAAATGGCTTGCATACTTCCTCCTGCACTCAGTCCAATACAGACACCCAGTGCATATGTACCAAGCTCATACAACCAAAAACGTGGTCGTGAAATACGAATAATTTTTGATACATTCATATCTATAGAGTACTCCACTCTGAGATAAAACAAAAGGCGCCCTGCCACATAACAACAGGACGCCAAAACTTCATTCCCCTACAACACTCTGTGAACAATACATTCCCTCCTTCTTTACTGTTTTGCGTCCAACAGAAAGTGCACAGAGTTCATTAAAAACCTGATGATTAAGATTTTTGATAATCTGCACCACATCATCGAAACCCTCATCAAGTGCTTGTTTATTTTTTCCAACTTCAATCTTATGAAGGAGGGTAACCAAACCACACCTCCACTTTGATCCGAACAAACCATCCTGAACAGCTTGTGGCCAGTACACCTTAAGCTCCCGATAGCTTATCCGCAATCCCTCTTTAACAAACTGATCTCCTGAAACCAGAGCATACAACATAATCGCCCGGGCAACCCGAGGACCAAAAACACAGACGTTACTATCGATCTCCTCCAAAAACCCTTTATAGCATGGATCATACTGGAGCATGGAACCTCACCTCACCTTCTTTCCTAAGAACAAACCCTTAGTTATTTAAAACCTTTACATATCGGAAGTCAACAAAAAAAGCGCTTACGCGCCTTTTTTACATATTTGTCTACTGTTTTGGAGTACACATACCACCATGCTCAATCCCACATGTTGCACAGTGACGTTTTTTAGTAAGCATTTGTACACCAACAGCAATAATAGCGAGTGGCCAAATCACACCCCACTCAATCCCCTCCAACAATCCGATATTCTTTAAAAAGAAAATACCTCCAACAATGATAAGAATTATTCCTCCTTTCATAATGACAATGATTATATACTAATACCTATAGTATATCACAAGGTTTCTTCTACAAACACACCATTT
>CAYRYA010000011.1:1892-14205 GCA_964428435.1 uncultured Candidatus Saccharibacteria bacterium
TCTCCACCATCAAGTAACGTTCCATAACTCGCCCTACCATCAACCAATGATATTTGTGTAGTTGTCTCAGGGACAATAATCGATGTATTTTTTATTTTTTCTACATACTGTTCAAGATTGATAGTTCTCTCGAGAGCAGGATATTCTACGGGAACAGTCCGTGTCCCAGGAACCTGTTGTATATTTCCTGTCTCACCAAATACAACATAAAGCACAAGAGCAACCAAGCCAAACACAGCAAAAAAAAGAATAAAACTATGTTTACGTACAATATGTTTTGCGTATTCCATATACATCTATTATACCACCAAAAAGAGATACGCTATATCAAAAAAATCTTACCGAGGGTAAGATTTTTTTGATCAGCATAATGTTTTACTTCTTCTTTTTCTTTGCTGCTTTACGTACTGCTTTTATTGCAAGACGTTTTTTTGTTTTCTTTGAACGCGATGCTTTATTTTTTGTGTTTGTTGCTGCTCTTTTTGCCATAATACATGTACTATACACTATCATCGAATAAACGTACACCTGTTTATACACATCAACCTTCTTGAACTGGTTGAATACTTTCTTTCATTTCTTTCCAAAACTCTTGTTTTTTGTATGCGTGTATAACCGCTACAATTACCATAACAATACATGCACCAAGTCCAGCTAGTCCCATATCTTTTTGTGCATCCCAGATATCACCCTGACTTCCTAGAAATGCGAGTCCAGCAGCAGGATCTACATTACGTGCAGTTATCCATTCAATAATTTCATATAATGCAGAAAAGGACAGTGTTACATCGAGAGGAAAAAAATAACTCCAAAAACCCCGAACACGCACTACTTTTGTAAATGTCTCATAAATCGGATATGCCAAAAGGAACCCGAAGCAAAAATGTACAAGGCGATCGTACATATTTCTATCAGCATCAAACCAGGTCTGCAACACATTCCCAAAAGGAACTTCTGCGTACGTATAATGAGATCCGATAACATGCAAGATCATAAATACTGTAATGAGTCCGTAGGATACATCTGAGAGCTTAAAATAGCGCGCAGATAGCAAAATAAGAGGGACGCTTATAAACACAAGATAATTTTCCAACAACCAGTCATGTGGAAACAACGGGTTAATCGCTGCCCACACCCACACAATCATAAAACTACTTAGTAAAAAATAATGATATGGCTTCATGAATGAAACTATACCATACTTTTACATATTCATCTGATGTACTTCTGATGCACCCACGCCTGAATTCCACCCAAGAACAGTTGGATTTAACATTCCAAAAATCATTGCAACATGAGCAACAATCAAAAACAATGCAACGCATTTGACGTGGAATTTTAATTTCTCCTCATCGCTACTATTTTTTTTTACAAAACCAAACTCAAGTAATGCAAGACCGCCAAGAGGGATAACACCTGCTAAATAAGCTCCGACAGCAATAATGTCAGCAAACCCTCTCCATTCGCCCATCTGTGTAAGAGGTACCACTGCAGTAAACAGTAAATACACAAATACACCCAGAAAATAAACTCCTATAAAACCACCTGCAAAAGAGTTAATCTTTTTTGCAGCACCTGTAAAATTTCGTGTGAACAAAATATACAATTCAGTTACCGCGATTGTTTCTGCAAAAATCACCGGTATAACCATAAATAACAAGAGATTCCACGGCTGATTATCAGCCAATAACTGCATATAATGTGTCATTTCCATAATATATTATATTAAGATAATTAAATGAACGACCTACGTCCTTACGGGAAAAAGTATCGTTCAGAGAAAAAGAGGTACACTTGGTGGTGAACGTGGATTATCAACAAGAACCGTCACATACATATACCGTAAACCAGGAGGTTCTTCATAGAGCATATACAGTGGTTGGTGTATAGTTTTGTATATACCACGAAAGAATCTCTGTATGTAACTACAAACAATTACACATAATACAAAACCAATACCGTAGAAAACAGCTGAGGTAAGTAATCCGATGTGATCAAAATGAACAGAAAGTGTACTTTGATGATCCACCTCATGCATATCCATCATTTCCAGAGGTGATAACAGCACACAAAAAGAAACACCCGCCCAAAGAGAGATAAAGGTTACCCACGCACATATACGAAAGAGTACTTTATTCATACATATAGCCTAACACAACCAAGACAATAGCTAAAGTTTTTCAAAATATGCTAGAATATATTTTTATGTTTAAAAAAATACTTCACATATTTGATCGAATAGAAGATGTAGTACGAGGACACCTCTCTCGGTTTCCTATTATATACGCGCTTATTGGCGGTGTGGGCGTAGTTCTCTTCTGGCGTGGCGTATGGCACACAGCAGATGAAATACCCGTACTTCACAATAGTTGGGTATCACTCGGAGTAGGTACAGGTATTTTACTTATTACTGGTATTTTTGTTTCAGCATTTGTTGGAAGTAGATTGATTATGACTGGACTCCGTGGAGAAAAGAAAATGACAGAAAAAACAATGGATGAAATTGAGCAAGAAGAATCTGAGATCAAAAATATTCAAAAAACTATACACAAAGTCGAAGATGAACTATCTGAAATAAAAAAAGAAATTGAATATCATCACCATAAATAGCAAAGTTAACATTTCCTATTAAAGGATCCCTTCTTAATACTCACTCTCGCACAACTAACGCACATCCACTCCAACTGCATCCGAAATAGATTTAAAACCATCCTTTTGTAGTAACATCGCAAGATCTTTATGAATGTTCCCTATGACGGCAGGACCCTCAAAAATCATACCCGTAATCATCTGAACCAGTGATGCACCCAATCGAATCTTTCGATATGCATCTTCTGCAGTAAACACACCACCACATCCAACCAACACATACTTGCCTTGTGTTTTTTTGTATACATACGCCAATAACTCATCAGACATATCTTGAACAGGTTTACCACTGACACCACCAACAGCAGGAACATTCGCATCAATAATGTGAGGGTTGTTTCTTTTTTTAGTTAGATTACTACAGATAATACCGTGCACTCGATGTATTGCTATTACATCAAGAAGAGCATCCACATGATGACTATCTTTATCTGGGGACAATTTAACAAAGATAGGTTTTTTAGTTTCAATACCATCTAACGCAGATAACAACAATTCAAGTGCATCTGGCTCCATAAATGGTTGACCGCCACATGTGTTTGGACAACTAATATTTATCGTTACGCTGTCACCTACATCAACACAGAGTTTAAAGGAGTGTACATAATCAGCGACTGCATTATGTAGATCAATATTTTCTGGGCAGTTTGTCATCGCTATACTTATACACAAAGGTATAGCATGCGACTTACCTAACAATTTCTTGTGGATACGTACTACCCCATCATTCTTTAGTCCATAATACACAACCAAACCCTGTGATTGTTTAAGTCTCCATAACCGTGGTCGTGGATTACCTTCACATGGCAAACTAGTAACGGAGCCAACCTCCATATGACCAAAACCAACTGATGGCATGATATCCACCAATTCTGCATTCTTATCAAAGCCTGCCGCAAGACCTACTGGATGAAGTATTTCCAACCCAAGTAGTGTTTGATGTAACGAAGGAAGTGAATAGTAAAATAGTTGTTTTACTAACAGACGAGACCATGCATACCTGCCACATAAAGCTCCGAGTGCAATCACGCTATCATGTACATCTTCTGGATCAAATCGAAATAGGATTGGTTTTATAAAACGTGTATAGAGGCTCATATGCATATATCATACACCCACATATTTTTCTGTACACAAAAACACTCCTTTAGGGAGTGTTTTTGTGTTACCTACATACTGTGTGATTATGAGAGGTGTTTTGAAACGAGTTTTGTCATTTCAAACATACTCACTGTCGCCTTACCTCCAAATACTTTCTTGAGCGCAGCATCAGCATTGATATTGCGTTTATTTTTAGCATCCTGAAGTTCATTTTTCTTAATGTACACCCAGAGTTTCTTTACAACTTCTGATCGAGGCATTGGGCCTTTTCCTATAACTTCTGCAAGATCATCACTGATCTGCATTGGCTTCATAAATGCTGAATTTGTCTTTGTTGGCATAAAATATTATTTATTATAAATGTATAGAGTATATCATACCACAAAAAACTCTCCAGTAATCTATCCATCCCTGCATAGATATGGTCTTCTGTGTATATAACAAAACCTTATTCCGCAAGTTCCTTTGAAAGATTTTGTTCTAAACGACTCATTTCATCAAGAAACGCCTTGGTAAGATCTATATTGTAAGAGTTCGCAAGAAACAGAGTGGCGTACAATATCTCTGCAAGCTCATGTTGCAACTTCTCCTCTATATCCGGCATTTCTCTAAAGCCTTCCTTTGCGAGCACCAATCGACCCAAATCACCCACATCAGACACAAGTCCTTGATACGTTTCTTCAGTTGTCCAATTTTTATATAATTTTTTGTTTTCAAAATTAGTGTATAGTTTTTTTACATACAACATCTTTTGAGTTAATTCTTCGATATTCATTGTTGTATTATAGCAAACAGATTCAAAAAGTTTTGAAATTATAGACATTCAAAAGTACATACAAAAATATCGACGTTATCATTTGAATCACCATGCCAAACAAAAGTCTTTTTAAGCTACTCACAGAGACGTGAGAGGTGTACACAAGAAGAGATAATGTAAACATGACACCTGCTAATACTGCTACTATAAGCAGATTTGGACCTTCGGGGTCATCAAGCAATGAAAAAAACACTTTTGAACATATAAAGGATGTACTACCGAGTAGTAAAAACGAAATTGTTTTTGATTTGAAATACATAGATATATACACAGTATACCAAAACACAACTAATATAAGTTTTTCTGCACTTACCAGACCTACAAGATGTTGCTATACTATACATTATGAAACATACAGGGTTTACCCTTATTGAACTTCTTGTGGTCATTGCGATTATAGGCTTACTTTCTTCGGTTGTTCTTGGCTCTCTAAATACCGCTCGATCAAAAAGCAGATATGCTCGAGCGTTTTCTGATATGAGAGAGATTCGCAAAGCCGCTATATTAGACTATGACCAGTACGAAAATTATGCACCAGATGTTGGTATGGCAACTGGACCTCGTTTTGTTCCAAGTTCCCTTCGTACCTGGCCAACTCCCCCATGTACTGGTTGGACATATGATTGGGAAAACTGGAGTGGTGGAGATGTAATACGAGTATCATTACGAAAAGTTGATACTTCAGCTGTCTACTATTACTGCGTGTTTACAAATACTTCGTGTGCTATCAATGGTGGCGTAGCGATAGAAAGTGTCTCCTCAAAAGTACTTACGTGTAATGAGTAAAGGGTGTATACCCTTCGAGACACTGCAAGTGAAATATATTTTTAAAATGAATAGACTTATGTTCACCTTATCTACACAAGAAGGATGTGGTAAAAAATGTTAGCATTATAAAATGAAATTAAATATTCCTATCTTTATTAATAAACTATATAAAATATACTGGTTTATTGTACGTCCGAAAACACAAATAGAAAAGGGTTGATCCGAAGACCAACCCTTCACCCTTTTCACTAGACCGCTTTTCTCTCCTTGATCCAGAAGAAGAAATATGAGGCCGTGTTCACCCAAACATCGAATGATCTACCCTTCTTGTCTGGTCGGGTGGTATTGTTTTTGAGGTGTATCATTGTACCCTCGATCTTGTCCAGCGTTCCGTAATATACGACTAGTCTCCTTTCAGCACCCAGCACGTCCTCACCTACGATTGCAAATTCTACTTCTCTACCAATCAAATCTTGCATTGATACCTCCTGCAACAAAATATAACATTATAATTTATAAAGTCAAGTTATTGCCAGCCAGAGAGTCTCTCCCTCGAAATTCTTTATCTCTTCAGATGAAGAATTTCTGTACCACAAGGGTACTTCTATTTTTATGAATAAAAATATGTCGAGCACCGGATTGTCGACAAGCGCTACTGCGCTCGTAGACCGACAATCCGTTCGAGTCCCTGGCGCAAAGCTCTGCTTTGCTGACTTGCAGAAAAAAACGACCTTTCCGGTTGTTGTTTTTGCTGCCAGACCTGGGATCGAACCAAGATTTTCGCTTTCAGAGAGCGACGGCCTACCATTAGCCGATCTGGCAATATTAATACTTTCTAAATTCAATCAAATCAAGAAATTTATATACTTCTTCCTTCCTTGATAATTGAATCATTTCCTTACTTTTATGAGGATGAAATCCTAACCTAGAGACCAGCATCAGCACATTATCTAGCACTGATTCGTTTCTATTGGAAAACTGAACTTTATACGTAGAAGTAGGTTTATGTACTGAATGTGAACCCTCTGCTTCATATAATCCCCTAAGGTATCTTACTATACAATTTTTATCTCGAAAAATCCAGTCTGGAACCTCTATATTAAGATACCTTCGTGGACTAAAAGGTATACCTAAACGTTTACTTATATCTTTTTGATATAACCGGATACGAACGCAATTTTTTCCTGAATGGATAGTTTCTGCAGGTTTTTTATTAAATATTTTTTCCACCAAATTCGCATATCTTTTTACGAAACCTTTATTGTTTGCATTAGAAAAAATAGACAATTCCTCTGTTCTTGGGAACGCTCTAATATGCCCGTCTCCCAAAACAACTCCAATTAGTTCCGCTAAATCTGGATCTTTTGTAAAAGGCAAGTACTTTGATTTAATATTTCCCTCTAGTTTCATTTTATCTCTCCATACTTTGAAATTATCGAGCTTTCTCGATTTCATTGTATCTGATATTTTTTTAACAGAGAGATCCGTATCTTTAGTTTTACCTTTATTCCAATTAGATGGCATAGGAAAATTATATCATTTTTCCTACCATTAGACGCTAACCTGTGTAAAACTATTTCTTCCACTCTTTCAAAACCGCTTCTACAAACGCAGTAAAAAGTGGGTGAGGATTGAGTGGTCGTGCCTTAAGCTCTGGATGAAATTGGGTTCCCAGGAAAAATGGATGTGTGTCTTTTGGTAACTCTGCGATTTCCATCAATCGTCCATCCGGTGAAGTACCTGAAAAGATCAATCCTTTTGCTTTGATTTCCTCTACATACTCTGGGTTTACTTCATAGCGATGTCGATGGCGCTCATGAATAGTTTGAGCATTGTATGCTCTGTATGCATGAGTACCTTTTTGTAATTTTGCTTCATATGAACCGAGACGCATGGTTGCCCCATACTTTCCATCTTCAAGATTTTTCTTTTGTTCTGGCATGATATCGATCACTACATGAGATGATTTTGGATTGATTTCTGCCGTATGTGCATCGCTCCATCCGAGAATATTCCGAGCATATTCAACAACCATAAGCTGCATACCGTAGCAGAGCCCGAGATACGGAATTTTGTTTTCTCGTGCATAACGGATAGCCATCAACACCCCCTCGATACCTGATTCACCAAAACCTCCTGGGACGATGATACCATCATATGACGCAAGCTCTTTTATTTTTTCTGGATCTGTTTCATATTCTTTTGAATTGATCCATGTAAGTTCAGGTTTGGCGCCAGACCAGTAGCTTGAGAACTTCACCGCTTCAATTACAGAAATATATGCATCTGAGAGCACAAAATCGCCTGTATCGAAATATTTTCCAACCACTGCAATCTTGATGTGTTTCTTTTGGTTTTTTGATTTCTCAACAAACTTCTTCCAGTCCGCAAGCACATCACCTTTTACTTTTGCGCGCATATGAAGTGAGCGTAAAATCATATCTCCAATTTTATCTTTCTCAAAATTAATCGGTACATCATAAATACTTGAGATGTCTGGAGCAGAGATAACATTATCCACTGCAACTGAACATGCAATCGCAATTTTTTCTTTTCGTTTATGATCGAGTGCTTGAGAGCCACGGGCGATAATAATATCTGGCTGAACACCATATGAGTTGAGCTGTCTTACTGCGTTTTGTGTTGGCCGAGTCTTCATCTCCCCCAACACTCCTGGTACTGGAAGATATGAGACCATGATAAATATCACATCTTGCGGATTTTTAATTTTCAAAATACGTGCAGCCTCGATAAACAGAATATTTTGGTAATCACCAATCGTTCCTCCGATTTCAATCAGTGAAATATCCGCTTCATGACTTTCTGCTGAACGTCTCCATCGACGAGTGATTTCTTCGGTGATATGTGGTATCGCTTCTACGCATTTTCCTCGGTATCCAAGATTACGCTCTTTTTCAATTACATACTTATACACCATACCTGAAGTGATATAGTCATCGGGACCAAGATCCACGTTCATAAAACGCTCGTAATTTCCCATATCTTGATCAGTCTCAAGTCCTGAATCAAGCACAAATGTCTCCCCATGCTCCGTTGGATTCATCGTACCTGCATCTACATTTAAATAAGGGTCAACCTTGATAGGGTTGACCTTAAAGCCTTTATTTTGAAGGATCTTACCAATGGATGATGATGCAATACCTTTACCGACACCTGACATTACTCCCCCGACAACAAAAATGAATTTATGTTTTTTCTTTTTATTCTTATCCATGGTAATAATTAGTTGAAAATTTTAAAATCAAAAATCAAAATTTTTTACTTTATGTACTGTTGATTTTTGTATTTTGCATTGTCATTTTACATTTTGATATTTAATTTTATATCTTGAGGTGCTTGCGTACCGCAAGGAAGCTTGAAATAGCACCAATCACTGCACCCGAGAAGATGACAATGAAAAAGATTTGTGCAAAATTTTCAATATAATACGAGAATACATTCAAACCTACAAAAAATTCTGCTGTTGCATTACCAAGCCAAAGTGTAATTGGGAAAAAGAGGATTAACGTAATAAAACCAGAGACAACACCATAGATAGCACCTGAAACCACAAAAGGACCCCTGATATACATCATACTTGCCCCAACCAGACGCATCACTGAAATCTCATCCTTAGACATAAAAATAGCAAGACGGATTGTGTTATATGTAATCAAAATAGATACACATACCAAAAACAGTGTAAGAATAAACCCAAGACGATTTGCAGAATCAATCATTCGAGTGAGTGTATCGATAGCAGTTTTATTTTGGTAATAATTTACCTTATCAATAATCGATGTGCCGTCTTTTGAGAGTGAGCTCTTACTTTTCAAAAATTCAGCGATACCTTCATACTGAGAAGGTTCTTTTGCTCGAATATTGAGAGATGCACCAAGCGGATTTTCTCCAAGCTCATCAAGCGCCTGCAATGTAAACTGATCATCTTGATGTTTTTGACGAAATGAAGCCAATGCATCTTCTCGCGAAACATACTCCACAGGAGCCTTTACTTCCGGGAGTGCTTCGAGAGCTTTTTGCAACACCAAAATGTCTTCTTCAGGTGCAGTTCGCACAAAATATACATTAATATCAACTTTGTTTTTAATTTCCTGTAGTGAAGCGTTGAGGATCGCTCCAAGAAAGATTGTGCCGGTAATCACAAACAATGTAATAATCATCACAAGAACAGAAGAAAGTGACACAAAACCATTTCTCCAAAAAGAGAAGAAACCTGATCTCATGATTCGTTTTGCAGATATCCACATCATAGAAATTTAAAGTTAAAAAATCAAAATTTAAAAATTAAATGCATGTAAATTTTGATTTTTGATATTTACATTTTGCATTAAATAATATATTTACCTTGCTTATCATCCCGCACAATCCTACCTTCTTCCATTGTAATAACTCTTTTTCCTAATGAATCGATAACCCCTTTGTTGTGGGTTGTAAGCACAACAGTTGTTCCAAGATCATTAATTTTTTTCAAAATCTGCACAATATCGTATGTGTTCAACGGATCGAGGTTTCCGGTTGGTTCATCTGCAATAATAACATCTGGTTGGTTTACAATTGCTCGAGCGATCGCAACACGTTGCTTTTCTCCACCTGAAAGTTCGCCTGGGAAATTCCAAATCTTTTTACCAAGATCAACCAAATCAAGTACATGAGGTACATCAGACTCAATCTCTTCATCTGTCCGTCCTGCTGCCTCCATTGCAAATGCTATATTTTCATATACCGTCTTATACGGAAGCAATCGAAAATCTTGAAATACAACCCCAACCTTTCGACGAAAGTCGTTGATTTCATTTTTCTTAAGTGTGTGAATATCAGTAGATTCAAAAAAAATCTTACCGTCTGTAGGCTTCTCTTCTGCAAGAAACATTTTAAGGAGTGTAGTCTTCCCTGCACCTGAGTGACCTACAATAGAAACAAATTCGTTTGGTTCGATAGCAAAAGATATATCCTGCAATGCTACAGAATTGTCAGGGTAGATTTTCGAGACATTATCGAAATAAATCATACCCATAAGTATACCGCAGAACATGTTCCGGGGCAAAAGTTAGAGGTCTTTCTCAGCTTCGAGAAACTCATCAATTTCTCCATCAGTCAGTATTTTGTCCACATTTCCAGTTTCTACACCAGTACGATGATCTTTGACCATTTTGTATGGATGCAACACATATGAGCGGATTTGATTTCCCCACTCTATCTGAGTTGTTTTTGAAATATACATGCCTTTTTCTTTTGCAGTTCGCTCTTTTTCGAGTTGGGTGTAAATTTTCCCATACAAAATCTGCATTGCTTTTTCTTTGTTTTGAGCTTGTGAACGCTCATTGTCGCTCGCTGCAGAGATATTACTTGGAATATGTACGACACGTACCGCAGTCTCTCGTTTGTTTACATTTTGTCCACCTGGACCTGATGACCGAGAAAGCTCTACCCTGATATCAGATTCGGGAATATCAAGTTCTTCTATTTTTTCAAATTTTGGAATTACTTCTACCATAGAGAAAGAAGTGTGTCGTTTTGCATTTGCATTAAACGGAGAGATGCGGACGAGGCGGTGCACACCAGACTCATTTTTCAAAGTTCCGTATACATTTTTACCACTGATTTCAATAGTGACATTTCGATATCCCCCATGATCATTTTCATTTTGATGCACAAACGAAACACCATACCCTTTGTTCTCACAGTGTTTGAGATACATATGCAAAAGCATTGCTGAAAAATCTTCTGAATCATCTCCGCCTGCACCAGAAAAAATTGTCATAATAGCATCCCCTGCATCGTACTTACTCCCCCCAGCGATTAGGCTCTTAAGTTCTGCAATACGTTTAATAGAAGCCTGAGCCTTGTCTTTATCATTCCAAAAATCAGCCGACATCATATCAGCTTCTAAACTCTCAAGCTCTTGTTGTAGTTCCCTTTTTGCGTCATCCATGATGATTTAAATTTTTTGAGCCGTTGCCCGGGATTGAACCGGGGACCTCGTCATTACCAATGACGTATTCTACCAACTGAACTACAACGGCAATACTTATTATTCTTATATTAATGAAAAAGTTGCCACGCTCCAGACCTCATTCCTTTGAGAATCTGGAGCGCATAAGGCAACTCGATATAAATAAGCCTCAGCTCTCTTTTATATCTCACCGTGAAGTCTGCCATGTGCCAGACAACGTAGTTGTACCTATACTATCACAAAATAGCCATCCGTTAAATTTACACAAAAACCACCAGAAGATGGCTTTGTGTGACCGAGTCGATGAGGTGAGAACTAAAATTAGAACCTGCCAGAAATCACGGTAGACCGTTAAGCTTTTCTGCTTGTTGATCCATCCTCTCCGCAAGTTCATTATCCCCTTCCTGATATGCCATATCTCTGGCATCGAGAAACGCTTCATAAGCTCCATCAAAATGAGAAGCAGCTAGTAGAATTTCTGCTTTATCAATATGAACACGAAGAGAATCTGCACTATTTCGACAATGACTTTCCAGATCATCTATATATCGAATTAATAGTGAAAAATCCTCAGGGTTTCTAAGTAAAGAGTCAATCACCTCAACGCGACTTGGTACTTCTTGATTTGGAATTCCTTCATTCATGATAGAAGTATACCACAAAAACTCTCTCGGAGCTTTTTTCAGCCCACATAAATACCCTTTCAGGCATTTGCTGATGTGACCCTGGTAGACGAAGTGAGAACCAGAATTAAAAACCATGATAGCTATATTTTCATAACTTAAATCAAGGAAAACGTAAAGTTCCGCTTTACTTCACTCACACAAACAAAAAACACACCTTTCGGTGGTTTTTTATTTGCGCGAGTGATGGGGCTCGAACCCACGGCCTCGTCCGTGACAGGGACGCGCTCTAACCAGCTGAGCTACACCCGCAATATTTGCTTAACTAACCAAAACAGCTACACCCGCAATATTTGCTTAACTAACCAAAACAGCTACACC
>CAYRYA010000012.1:0-11426 GCA_964428435.1 uncultured Candidatus Saccharibacteria bacterium
ACAAAAGGTTCTTATCTTAGCACCGACTCGAGAACTCGCAAATCAAATCGAAGTTGAATTTAGAAGCCTCGCTTATGGCATGAAGCTCTTTTCAGTATCATGCGTGGGAGGATCTCCAATCGGTAAACAAATGCGCGAACTCGAACGAGGCGTGCATATCGTCATCGGTACTCCAGGGCGTGTCACTGACTTGATCAATCGAGGAAAAATCGTTACAGAAGATTTCCATAGTATTGTTTTAGATGAAGCAGACAGAATGCTTGATATGGGATTTATCGAAGACATGCGTTTTATCTTGAAAATGGTTCCAAAAACACGACAGAGTTTCTTCTTCTCTGCGACTATGTCGCCTGAGATCGAGCTCTTGTGTAAGGAATTCTTGAATGCTCCGAAAAAAATCTCAGTGAAGACTCGTGCAACGTCTGATAATGTTGAACAAAATATTGTCCGAACTCGAGACCGAAAAGAACGTGTTGAAGTGCTCCATGATCTGTTGATCAAACCTGATTTTACTAAAGTCCTCATCTTCTGCGAAATGAAGAGAAGTGTTGATCAGCTTGTTACAGAGCTCGAAGGACGAGGTTTCAAGGTCTCTGGTCTTCATGGTGACATGAGAAATAGAGAAAGAACCAGAGCTATTGAAGGACTTGAAAGAGGAACACTTCATATTGTTATTGCAACTGATGTTGCAGCACGAGGTATTGATATCAAAGATATTACTCATGTTATCAATTTTGATGTACCTCAAGACTATGAGACCTATATTCACCGAATTGGCCGAACAGGACGAGGGGCGAGTATGGGGCAAGCGCTCACGTTCGTCTAAAATTAAAAATACATATATAACAAAAGTCGGAGATATCCGGCTTTTGTTATATTGAGAGATATCCCCAGTAATTACTAAGTGCATATGCTTGTTATTTCGACTATTTTTTGAGACAATAGAAGTGTATGATAAAGAAAATTATTGCGTCAAGTATTATTTCAATTATAAGTATAAATATTATGTATGTGGCCCTCGAGCCTACTATAGTGCAAGCAGTTACTGATAACGTAACAGTGACACTCACTGTTGATTCAGGTATTACTATTTCTAACGGGGCTGATTCTACCATGGCACCGAATATCAGTGTTTCTGCGAATGGTTCAATTGGTACATCTTCTTGGGTCGTTACAACAAACGATACTGATGGGTATACGCTCGCAGTAAAAGCATCAGCTTCGCCTGCGCTCGTCTCAGGAGGTAATTCATTCGCCGACTATACAGAAGCTGTCGCAGGTACACCAGAGCAACCATTTACTGTTGGGTCAGGTGATTACGAATTTGGATACTCTGCATACGGAACAGATACATCAACTGCCACTTGGGGGACTGCTGCATCATGTGGTGCTGCTGGTACTCCATCAGCTACTCAAAAGTATCTTGGTTTTACTACATCTGATAAAATTATTGCAACTCGAGCTTCTGTAACACCAACTGCAGGTATTACTACAACTATTTGTTTCGCTGCTGAACAAGATACAATTTTTGCTCCATCAGGAGTGTACACTGCAACCATAACAGGAACCGCAGTAGTCTTGTAATTTATTAATGCAAAATTTATTTATGAAAAACACGATACGCACCAGCTTTATTGTTTGCTTGGTAGTAGTGGCAAGTGTCGCTTGTTTTCCACAGTACTCTTTTGCTTACACTAAAACAAAAGTTCCAGTAAGTGATCAAAATGACTTCGTCGTTGAACCAGGTAAGACTGAAGTATTCCTTGATAGCGGGGAGAGTATGGTTAAAAGTATTTCAGTAACTAATCGTATTAATAAAAAAATTACTTTCAAACTTACTACTGAGGATTTTATAGGTTCGAATGACTCAAATCAGCCTGTAGTTCTTTTGGGTGATAGTAGCAGTCCGTATTCTTTAAAAGATTTTATTATTCCTGAAATCAAAGAATTTTCTCTGGATTTTGGTGAAAAGATTACAATCCCTGTAACTATATCAATTCCCTTAAATGCTGAACCGAGAGGATACTATGGTGCACTCATTGTTTCAAACGATCCAGATGTGCTTGGTGGAGAGAATGGGCTTGAAGCAGAAGGAAAAACTCGTATTGTTTCTCGTATTGGTTCACTTTTTTTGCTCAAGATTAATGGTGAAGGATCTCAATCAGGAACACTTGATGATTTTAAGGTAATAGGTCCAAAAAAACTTTTACACAGTAAGAGACCTTCAGGATTTGAAATTGCTTTTAAGAACACGGGGAATGTTCACTTGGTTCCGTATGGAACAATCACTCTTAAGAATATACTCGGACAAGTTGTGGGGACACTTCCTGTCGATGCGTACTTTGTTCTTCCTGAGTCAACTCGTTATCGAGAAATAGTGTGGAGTGATGGTATGAGTATGGGTCGCTATACTGCTCATTTGTCTTTGTATCGAGGGTACGATAACGAATATGAAGAAAGTACCATCTCTTTTTGGGTCATTCCATGGAAAGTACTGATTCCTGTATTTGTTGCAATCTTTTTAGTGGTTACCTGTGCATATTACCTCTTGACTCGTTTTGAACTAAGAAAAAAATAACTCCATAATGAATAATTCTTTATCTTTCTTTAAAAAAAGATATGCAAAGTTATCCTTATTTTTATTCATCTTTTTAGGTATACTTGCGTCATCTTCATATACTCTCTATGCACAGGTTATGCAAAGTTCAACATATCAAATAGCATCTGATAGTCTTAACGGTGGCGGGAAAGATTCGAGTAGTACTAGCTATTCTCTTGGAGATACCGTAGGGGAACTTGGTACGGGGGATTCAAGTGGAATTCTCTATCAGATGCATGCAGGTTTTTGGCAAATGCAAGAAAGTTTTATTTCACTTTCCGCCCCTGCGGATATTGTTCTTGGAAATATAGGTGGTATTTTGGGTGATGGGAGTGAAGATACTGCCATCTGGACAGTCACTACTGACAATCCGGCTGGATATTCAATGACAATTAATGCGTCGACCAATCCAGCACTTTCATCTATTGTAGGTTCGTTTGCTGATTACACTCCAGGAGGAGCTAATCCTGATTTTCTCTTTACTAGCGCTGCAACAGATTCTTCATTTGGGTTTTCTCCAGAAGGAACAGAAGTGGTGAGTCGTTTTAAAGATGATGGAATTTCTTCGTGTAATACGGGTGCTTCAGAAACATCAGGTAGATGTTGGGATGGTCTTTCGACGACACCTCAACAGATTGCCGAAAGTACTACAAGTAATCATCCCGCTGGAAGTGATGTAACTGTTCGATTCCGAGCAGAATCTGGTTCGAGTCATATTCAACCAGCTGGTGTTTATTCAGCTACTATTACCATAACTGCAGTCACCTTGTAAAATATGTTTACAAAATATTTTTTTGGATTTAGTATTTTTCTCTTTAGTATCTTTTTTGCTATACCTCCGGTCATGGCTGCAGATATCGAAACTGATGTTGTTCATGTTCAACTCGGTGTTGATGGTTGTGATAATAATGGGATTTGTGAAGATTTAACAGGGGAAACTATCCTCACGTGTCCAAATGATTGCACCCCTACACCTCCAGCAAATATAAGTGGTGGTTTTAGTGCTATAAATTTTTTATATGATATTACGACTGAGCCTGGCCTTGATTTTGCTATTGTTCGATTTAAGACATGGACTCCAGTTTTTGCAACAGTAAGGTGGGGTAAGACTGCTGAAGTAACAAGTGGTATTATTAAAAACCCAAGCTACCTCATGAATCACGTGTTCTATTTGCCTAATTTAGAGCCGAGTACTACCTATTTCTTTTCAATCGAATATCAAAATAATATTGGGTATGCCGTTTCGGGGCATGTAGGTTTATTCAGAACACTCAACCCCCCTATTGCTTTATTTATCCCTAATCCAACTGATGTACACACTCGTTTAGATCCAGCAGGAATTCCACTTTTCTGGAGAAATCCAGTGTTGGAAGATTTTGCGTACGTACGCGTTATGCGAAACACAGATCATTTTTATGCGAGTCCTTTTGTTGGGGAACTTGTATATGAAGGAACTGGGGAGTATGTATTTGATGAAAATGTTCAGAGTAATAGGCAGTATTATTATACTTTTTTTACTCGTACTCAGTCAGGTGAATTTTCATCGGGTGTCGGACTTACCGCTTTCTTGGGGGAAAGGGGAGATGGTTTTCCAGAATTTTTTCTTTCACCTTCTGTAATTGGAGATCAGTCATCTTTTACCATTAGTCAGGACGGGCGTGTTGTCTCTGCATTAGGAGGGGTGGTGGATGGTATAGATGGAAATCTTTGGGTGTATATTCAAAGTACTAGTGCACTTCCTCCTTTTCAAGATATTTGGCTCAGTTTAAGTAATTCAAAGGGGCAAAATAATTTTTATCTACTCAAGTATGATATAAATAAAAAAATATATGAGCTGGGAATTCCCCCATTACTCATGAAAGGAGATTATGACGTTAAGGTCTACCAGTTTCTTGTAGATAAAACTGTTCTTCTTGATTCAGGTACTCTTCGGGTAGTAGCTCCTTCTTTAGTTTTTGAGAATGATACATATGCTTCTCCAAAGTCTCTTCTTTCTCTCTTTTATTCACCTATATTTTGGATATGGTTACTCATTCTTTTGATCTTACTTTTGGTCAGGAAAACTATATACCGATAATAAATTATTCTAACACCTCGTATGCTCCGTTTTGGGTTTTATGGGGATAAAAGAAATGTGTGCAGCTTGGATATATCAGTTCTTTTTTGTATACTGTATGTAGTTCGTGAGGGGTGGTGGATGTCCGATATCATAATTTAATGAGTATCGTTTATCCGGTATAACCTTACATATATTGATTTAAATGAAATCTTTAAAAAAAATCATCACGTTACATGAAGCAGCTATTCAGAGTGGATATACTCAGGATTATTTGGGTTGGTTAGTACGAAAAGGAGAGATTAAGGCTATAAAAGTTGGAAGAAATTGGTGCACTACTCAACAAGCTATACAAGAGTATTTGTTCAAGCAAAAGGTGTGCAGTGGTGAGCTTGCTCTTGAGGGTTTTTTTTCAGGGCGTCGAACACACACTATTATTGCAATAACACTTATCGTGTTTGTGGGTGTGTTTTACATGACGAATGCTGTGTATTCAAAAAATAATTCCATGGTTTCAGTCAACACCACATTGCCTTCTGATGTTGAGGTAATCGAGATTTTACCATGATAATATTTTCCTCCTCCTCATATCCAAAGTTGTTGAGAATAAAAAAAATCACAGCACTGATGATTATTGTGTGTTCTTTTTCTTTATCATACTTTGGTATTTCTCAGGTAAATGCAGCTTTCAATAAGCAAATGAATTATCAAGGAAAATTAACAACCCCGCTTGGTATCGCAGTTGCAGATGGAGATTACAATATGGAGTTTGTTCTCTATAATCACCCAACTTTAGGTGGCGCTAATATTCTATGGACAGAAACGAGAACAGGAGGTGATAAAGTGAGTGTTACGAATGGGCTTTTCAGTGTGATGCTTGGAGAGGTGACTTCATTGACTGGAGTCGACTTTGATCAAACAGTGTATCTCGGTGTAAATATTGGTGGAACAGGTGCACCGTCTTGGGATGGTGAGATGACTCCTCGTAAAAAACTTGGTGCTGTTCCAGCCGCAATCGTAGCTGAATATGCTGGAACTGTTGCGACGAACGCTAATTTAACAGGAGCAATTACTTCAGTTGGTAATGCAACATCACTCGGTTCTTTTACGACTGTTGCGCTTAACACCGCACTTAATGATAATGATGTCGCCACACTTGCAGGAACAGAAGCACTCACTAACAAAACACTCACTGCTCCTAAGTTTGCAGATGGAGGCTTCATCGCAGATGCTTCAGGTCTTGAGATGTTGATCTTTGATTCTAATGCGCTGGCGGTAAATCAACTCACGATTTCAAATTCAGCTACAGGGGCAGGACTCACACTTGCTGCTACGGGAGATGATGCTAACGTTGCATTTTCAATTGACGCTAAAGGAACAGGACTGATTAATGTTGGGAATACTTCTACTGGTTCAATTCTGTTTGCAGGAGGAGCTGGGTCAACTGGTTGTACAATTACGACTGCGGGTGCTCTCACTTGCGATGGTGCTGCGTCTTTTTCTAATCTTTCGGGCACTAACACAGGGGATCAAACTTTTGTGACAGGGAATGCGGGCACGGTCACTTTTGCTGACGCAGGTGGAGATACTACAACTTTTGTCGCACTCGGTACTGATGCAACTGGATCACTTTCGCCAAGAACTGATGCCGGTCTCACATACAATGCAACAACGGATATTCTCACTGCCACCGGATTCGCTGGGCCCCTCACTGGTAACGTAACGGGAAATGTCACCGGTAATGCCGCAACCGTCACCACCAACGCCAACCTCACCGGAGCAATCACGTCTGTTGGTAACGCCACATCACTCGGCTCTTTCTCTACTGCATCACTCAACACTGCACTCAATGACAATGATGTTGCGACACTCGCAGGATCAGAAACTCTGACCAACAAAACACTCACTGCTCCGAAGTTTGCAGATTTAGGATTCATTGCAGATACTGCAGGTCTTGAGATGCTCATCTTTGACTCAGTTACAAGTGCCGTCAATGAACTTACTATCGGTAACGCTGCAACAGGTACTGGTGTTTTTTTGAAAGCTACCGGAGGGGACACGAACATCAACCTTTCTCTCTTAGCAAAAGGAACAGGAACCATCAACGCTGATACTGCAACGACTGCAACGACGTTCAATGTCGGTAATTCAACAAGTAGCAGTACTACCTCAACCTTTACTCAATTAGGGAAGTCCGTAGGAGGTGCAGCGCTCTCTGCATCATGGGTACTCGGTACTGCAGGATACGTGAACTTAAACAGCCAAGCGGTCAGCAACATCATAACCTACAGTACAACCAGTGGCTACGTAGCTCTCGGTACAGCAACTGCTACACTTGCACCACTACAAATCGGGACAGCTAACGTCGAAAACAGTACCGACTCAGTTATTCTCATTACCCGTGACGTGGATGATACGAGAGATGTAACGGGGGTAAGTGAAGTAGGAAACAACGGACATGCCTTCTCTGATTCATCACAGATTTCTCGAACAGGAGGAATGGCCTACAACTCATTCGATGGACGAACCAACTTTTCTGGCACTGCAAACTATGATCACTATGCTGCCTTTCAATCAGCTCCGACTTATGCTTCTTCTGGGACAATACTTAATTATTATGGTCTTTATTCAAGTTGGGCGGCAAATGCAGGTACAACAACCAACGCGTATCGAGTTTATGGAGCTGACGCAAGTGGTGCGGGGGCTGTCACCAACAACTATGGTGTCTATATTGCTAGTCTTACCAAAGGAGGAACAAGTAATTACGCTGTCTATACTGCCGGAACAACTGACTCTCATTTTGGTGGAGATATCGATATCGGTGGCACTCTCCAAGTGACTGGAAATGCAAGTGGTGCATCAGGAACATCAGCGCTCAAGATCATAAATTCATCAGCAGCAAGTGCAAGTGGTCAAGAAGTTGTTCGGTTGGATGCCACTCACACCTCTGCCACTGTTGGAAGTGGCGCAATGCTTTCGTTTAATGGAGGCGCGACTCAGTTTGGATCGATCAGAAGTTATACTGAAGCCTCAAGTAAAATTGGAATGTCATTCTCTACATTCAGTACAACTCTTGGGGAGCGAATGCGTATCTCAGCTGCCGGAAACGTTGGTATTGGAGAAACTACTCCAACCGCCGTCCTCCACCTCAAAGCTGGAACCACCGCAGCAAGTTCAGCCCCCCTCAAATTCACCTCAGGATCACTTAACACCACCGCAGAAGCCGGAGCAGTAGAATTCTTAACTGATGCATACTACGGTACCATCACTACCGGTGCAGCACGAAAGACCTTTGCATTCCTTGAATCTCCAACCTTCACTACTCCAAACATTGGAGTTGCCACAGGTTCATCTGGTACGGTACTTGCCACCCAAACCTTCACCACAAACAATATTGCAGATTCAGGTGCGCTGACGATTAAGTCAGCAACATCAAATGCGCTTACGCTTGATTCTGGAACCACAGGAATCGTTAACTTAGGAACAAGTAATAACGCAAAAACAATCAACGTCGGTACAGGTACAGCAGGAAATGCAATCAACATAGGAACAAATAACACAACACTCGATACTATCAACATCGGTTCAGCACTCGATGACGTTGCGATTACAGGCGATCAATGGAGTATCACGAATGCTGGAGTATTGACGGTTGTCTCTTGTACTGGGTGTGGAGCAGCTCCTGGGTACGTCACCCTAACCGGTATAGAAACCCTCACCAACAAAACCCTGACATCCCCTAAGTTCGCCGACCTTGACTTCATCGCCGACCCAGCCGGGAATGAACTCCTTATCTTTGATTCAGTTGCTTCAGCTGTTAATGAAATCACTATCAAGAATGCAATTACAGCAAATGGAGTCTCACTTGCTGCAACTGGTGGAGATACCAACATCGACTTAACGCTTGGTGCAAAAGCAGGAGGTATCCTCAACCTCGATACCACTGGAACTGCAACCACCGTCTACATCGGTAACCAAACAAACAACACTACTTCATCAACACTATCTCAGCGAGGGAAGTCAGGTGGAGGTACAGCACTCTCTGCTTCATGGGTTCTCACTGCTACAGGTTTCTATGCTTTAGCAACACAAGCTGTCTCAAACTACTTAGTCTTTAATACAACTGCACAAACAGCTGGTATGGGTGATGGAAGTCCTGATTATAGTTTTGAGCTTCATGACGCTACCAATACTCCAAACCTTGCTCTCTCAGATGATGACGTTGCTCATGGAGTCACCACACTTGCTGATACAGATGTCTTTCTTCGTCTTACTACAATCTCATCTACTGTTGGAGGTGCTCAGATTACTGCACTTGCTGATGCTGATGGTATTGCGCTTGGTCTTAAGGGGGTTCAATCTTCTAATCCAACAGATACGACGCCAGCAATTTCTTTGGTTGGTGCGAAAGCAAGTGGTACTGGAGTGCAGGATCTTGCTGCGGCGGAGACTGTCTTGCAAGTCTTAAACAATGCAACCTCACTCTTTACGGTGTTGGGGAATGGAACTATTGGAATTGGAGACTCTGCTCCAACTACAGCAAAACTTGTTATTACTCAGACTGATGCAGCAAACTTACCTGGCATCTATATCAATACCGAAGAATCAACTGATGCTCAATCAGTATTTTCTATCGAAAGTGATACAACAAACGGTTCAGGTGCGGATACACTCAAGTTTAAAATTAACGCTAATGGTGATGTCTTTAGTGAAGGTACTCAATATGGTGGACCAGCAGACTTGGCTGAAATGTACTATATCGAAGGTACTCTTGAACCAGGTGATGTTGTGACTGCAACTCAAGCGTCAAACGAAGATGGTTTCGGAGTTAAGAAAGCACAACCAGGAGACACTATCATGGGCGTGATCTCAACTAAACCAGGTCTTGTTTTAGGAATGGATTGGAAGAATCCGGTAAAAACGTCTCAGCAAAAACCAGTTGCACTCGTAGGGCGAGTTCCAGTAAAAATATCTGAAGAGAATGGTAAAGTTTTAGTAGGTGATCGAATTACTGCGTCAATGACAATCCCTGGTACAGCTATGAAAATGACTGAATCCGGAACCAGTATAGGTATTGCGCTTGAGTCCTCAGAAGATAAAGAGGCTGTTATGGTATTTGTTAATTTGGCATATCACAGAGTAAATACTAATAATGACATATCTATTCCAGGGGTAGACGAAGGTACCAGTGAGGCATTTGGAAGTTATGCTGTCTCATTCTTCCAAAATGTGGTTCAGAAAGTTGAAGGAGGCATGGTGTATTTAAGAGGTCTTGCTGTTGAGAAATTAAAAGTTGGAAGTCCGGAGAAGCGAACAGGAATAACTCTCTTTGATGAAGTAACCGGCGAGCCATACTGTATTTCAATTAAAAATGGAGATGCGAAAACAACAGCGGGGGAATGTCCCGTCATCAGACCACAAGAGCCTGAGTCGATTCCAGAACCTGAAGTTACACTTGAACCAATAATTCCAGACTCTCCACCCGAAGAACCGTCACCAGAACCACAATCTGAACCGGAAAATCCCCCAGCTGAAAATCCACCCGAAGGTGGAGGGGAACAAGCCCCATTATAAAAAACTATAATTTCAACTCATACTCGAGAAGTTAAATTATAGTTTTTTTATTGCCTCAACGACGATTGATTTTTGGTCGTTTTTAATAGTTACTTTTCCTTTGATTGCAATACTAATATCACCTTCAAGTGTAATTTTTGATTCAATTTCTTTCATTGCTTTAGGGAAGATAATCGCTTCAATCGTTCCGGTGAAATCTACGATTTGTAAGATTGCCATTCGGTCATTTTTCTTCGTGAGTACTGGTTTATAATTTTCGATAAATCCTCCGAAGATGACAGGCCTTCCTTCTGTGTAACTTTCATTGATTATTTCTATACTACACTCTGCTTTATCAAATAACTCTTTATATTGATTGAGTGGGTGGTCAGTGATGTAAAGCCCAAGGAGTTCTTTTTCCCAACCGAGTTTAATCTTTGAGTCCAAAGGTGGTGCGTCTTGGAGCGTCAGCTCATCATTAAATACTGTATCAGTCCCACCAAAGAGTGAATCTTGTCCAATATTTTTCGAGAGCGACTTACTAAATTCAAGCATCCGTTCCGCATTTGCAAAAAGGATTCCACGTTCTCCGAGCTCGTCGAGTGCACCGCATTGTATGAGTGCTTCAAGGGATTTTTTATTAAAATTTTTATGCTGAATACGCTTAAGCATGTCAGAAAGAGTGTTGTATGGCCCATTTTCTTTTCTTTCTTCTATAATGTAGTCAGCGATTTCTTTCCCTAAGTTCTTGATGGTGTAGAGTCCAAAACGAATGACACCATTTTTTCCATTCTCTGGCTTATTTTGAATAACAGTAAAATCACCGAAACTACTTAACACGGAAGGGGGTAACACATCAATTCCCATACGCTTGCATTCGCGGACGATGATTGCGATTTTGTCAGTATCGCCGGACTCTGCAGAGAGGACCGCTGTCATATATTCGACAGGGAAGTTTGCTTTCATGTACGCTGTTTCATACGCGACCACACCGTAGCTTGCTGCATGGGCTTTGTTAAATCCGTACCCTTGGAACGGTTCGAAGAGTTCCCAGATACTCTCAGCTTGCTTTACGCTAATACCGCTGTGCTTCTGACAACCCTCGACGAAGTAGATGTGCTGTTTTGCCATTTCTTCAGGAATCTTTTTTCCGACTGCTTTACGGAATTTATCAACCTCTCCCCAAGAGTATCCGGCAAGTTCAATCGCCGTATACAA
>CAYRYA010000013.1:0-10805 GCA_964428435.1 uncultured Candidatus Saccharibacteria bacterium
ATTCTCGACTGCAGCCACCCGTAGGTGTATGGTCCGTGTCTCAGTACCATCGGTGAGGGTCACCCTCTCAGGTCCTCTAAGCGTCATAGCCTTGGTAAGCCATTACCTTACCAACTAGCTGATACTCCGCAGGCCGTTCCTTTAGCGATAAATCTTTACTCCGAAGAGACTATCAAGTATTAGCTAATCTTTCGACTAGTTATTCCTGACTAAAGGGTACGTACCAACGTGTTACTACCTCGTTCGCCGCTCCCCTTGCGGGGCGCTCGACTTGCATGCCTTATCCACGCCGCCAGCGTTCATCCTGAGCTAGGATCAAACTCTTGGTAAAAATTGTATCTGTCAAAAACAGTTGCAAATTTTATGTAGAACGGAACAAAACAAAAAACAGTAATGTTAGTCGTTAGTTCTACTCTCAGTTGTTCGCTGGGTGGTGATGTGATGAATTGTAAAAGATCGTAGTGTTGAAAGTTTTCACTACTATCCGAAATCAAAAGAAATTTGAGAACTTGCATTCTCATTCATTGATGGTCCCGAGCCGAAGCTTTGAACCATCAGTCTTCTTAATTCAATATTGAAATGTCAACGAACTCTGGTGCTTATTCGAGGTATTACCCTCTGTTTTTAAGCACCCATACAGTATAGCCATATTTGAAAGGAAGTCAAGGAGTCTATACACAGACAAATATGGCTCAAAATAGCCATATTTGTAGCCTTTTTTAATACACAAAACCCGCAGAGCGCGGGCTGTGCCATGCTTTCTGCAGGTTTAAGATCTAGAGAGCAAAACGAGGAACTTCAGGTGTTTGCGTACTTGTGATGATATACTTTCCGCCACCGAGCCTATGAAGCTCAGTACACATCCCTTCGAACCACTTTTCAAGCCTATTTTTACGAATGAATTCCCGAGTGAGCAAGAAGTGCGTCTCACCGTCCGGTCGGTAATGCCCCAAAAGTTTTTTGACAACTGCAGCGTGAACCCCAAGAATCGGTACAACTCCCCACAGCACAACTGCACCCTTAGGAACACCTTCACGCTCAAACTCAATCGAGTTCACCGGAAGCCCGTGTTCAATACACATCTCCCGCTCTACCCCAGACAACAAATATTTATCACGCACATATTCCCTTCGAAAAGAATTATTCTGGGGAATCTGCGGATTATAAATCACACTTACTCCCAGAAGCTCGTACCCTATCCGAGTATGCCTCCGGAGTACTGCCAAAAGAAAATCATACCGTGGTTCAGACATGACCACCTCCCTCACTAAACCTATCAATTTATCACATCTTGTCAAACAAAAAACCGGTTGCCCCGTTTTTTGTTTTGTCCAAATGTGGACGTCTATTTATTTTTTCGAAAACCTTCGAGAGTCACAAGAAGTGGTGACGCAATGAAAATCGAAGAGTACGTTCCCACCACAATACCTGCGAGCAGTATGAATGCGAAGTTTTGTGTTGCTGAGCCTCCGATGAAGTAGAGTGCGAGAAGTGTGATTGCTGTCGTGAGTGATGTGTTGATAGATCGAGCCATTGTTTCTGTCACTGATTTACCAACCACCTCTTCAAACGAAAGACCATTTTTTACACCTGCATTTTTAAGTGCATTTTCTCGTACTCGATCAAACACCACAATCGTGTCGTGCACAGAGTAGCCAAGGATCGCAAGAAGCGCTGATACGAACAACAAATCAATCTCTGCGCCAGTCTGCTGTGACCACAGTACGTAGATACCTGTTGGAATGATCACGTCATGAGCAAGCGCTACGATAGTTGCGACACCATAATTCAATGGATTTTTTACCTTTCTGAAAGCAAAAAGAATAAAAAGAATAATACAAATAAGAACTACAGTAATCGCTACATATGCTTTTGAACGAAGCTCGTCTCCTACTACAGGACCGATAGCATTAAATTTTTCTACCATTACTGGATTTGCACCTGAAGAGGTTAATGCACGAATCACCCCATTTTTTTCTTCAGAAGACAGTTCTTTCATTTTGATCACATATCCTTTTTCACCACGTGGAGACACAAGTGTATTTGAAAGACCTATATCAGAGAGGATAGTCTTCACCTGAGTGAGAGTTGGTGTCACCGCCCCATCGACATCAACATATGTCACCTCAAGAATAGATCCTCCTTTGAAATCGATGCCGTAGTTAAGTCCATATTTTGCAATCACTCCAAAAGACCCTGCGATAAGAAGGAGTGAGAAAATAAAAAATATAATTCTTTTTTTGACGATAAACATAATATTTAATTTAAAGTGTAAATATCAAAATGGAAAATGACGGTGCGGATTCGGAATTTTTTTGCATTATAATTTTGCACTTTGATTTTTTAATTTTTAACTATCTAACGTGAAATCCATTACTAAAGAGAAATCGTTTAAGACTTGAATCTGATTTTGGACTGATAGCGGTCAAGAATGTTCGAGATACAGTGATTGCAGTAAACATTGATACGAGCACACCGATACCAAATGTTAATGCAAATCCTTTTACCGCAGATGTACCAAGCCAGAAGAGCACTCCTGCAGTAATCATTGAAGAAATGTTTGAATCACGAATAGAAAGCCATGCGCGAGAAAAACCAAAACTCATTGCATCACTGATAGTGTTTCCTTTTTTGAGTTCTTCTTTGAAGCGTTCAAAGATAAGTACGTTTGCATCAACCGCCATACCAATAGAAAGAATGAATCCAGCAATACCCGCTGCAGTAAGTGTCACAGGGATGAGTTTAAAGAGAAGGAGTGATACAACAATATACATAAGGAGTGATATCACTGACACAAACCCTGGGAGACGGTAGTAGAGTACAAGAAAGATTGCAAGAATAATAAATCCTACGATTCCCGCTTTTACTCCAGATTGCTGAGCATTTACACCAAGTGATGGTCCTACAGTCTGAGTTGAAAGAAGTTCAATAGGTACAGGAAGGGCTCCGTAGTTGAGATTTCGTACGAGTGCTTTTGCTTCATCACGAGTAAATGATCCAGAAATCACCGCTTTACCATCAACAATTTCTTCGTTGATTGTTGGAGTAGAGATTGGTGCGCCATCAAGAAAGATTGCGAGAATCTGTCCTTTATTTTCTCGAGTGATTTTTGCAAACAAATCTTTTCCTTCTCCGTTGAATGCAAGACCTACAATAGGCTGTCCTGCAATACCTTGATTTGATTGAGAGAATTCAAGCGTCGCTTTTGAAAGGAGCGCTCCGGTCAAACCTGTTCCCACAAAAATCTCATCAGGTGTTTTTGTTGCAAGTTCTTCTTGTGAAAGACCTTTTGCTTCAGGGCGCACAAGCATAAACTCAAGACGAGGAGTCTCGCCAAGCATTTTGATCGCTTGCTCAACATCTGCTACTCCTGGAAGTTCCACAATAAGTCGATGATCTTTTTGTCCTGTGATAAGTCCCGCCTCCTCTACTTGTACAACAGGTTCAGATACACCAAACACATTCACTCGTCGTTCGATTACGTCACGAAGTGAAGACATTGCTCCAGAGATTTCACTGTCAGAAATCTTTGATACATCTGCTTTATATACAAGCTCTGTCCCACCGTTGAGGTCGAGACCAAGTGTAAATTTATATTTAGAAAACTTTGATTGTGGATTGACCTGTGAGTCATACACAAAAAAACCGAGTGCTGCAATTATGATAATAAGAAATACTGACCAAACGCGATATTTAAACATATGTGGCTTATTATAGGGATTTTGGGAGGAAATGCAATGCTGTGGTGCTTATTTTTACAAAATCTCTTACTCAGCATAAGTTTCCTGGGGCAACCTATCTAGTCCTGGTGGACTAGCGGACTGCTCGTCGCTCAAGAAAATTATAGACCGAATACAGTCTTAATTTTCTAAGCTCCTGTGCAAGGCCCCAATAAACTTATACTGAGAAAAGATTTTTAGGAAAAAATTTAATTTTATGCAACACAAAGGCCAGGTACATATGCACCCGGCCTAAAACTACCCCGCATAACCAGCTCCAATAAAATACCTACTTATAGACGCGTTTGTACCAAATAGACTTGAACATTGATTAGACAGCTTTTATAGAAAGCCATGTCACGCCAGACAGTAGGTCCTGACTCATCAGTGAGTAGTACTTCGACATCAGACAACAAAGCCCGTTGACGCATATACTCTCTGCAGTCTGCCTTAAGCTGTCTTGGTCCAATCACCTGAAAGGGTGTGCCGGCAGGAGCATCCTGACTTTGGCTATCCGCCGAAACAAAAACTAAACTAAACATTTTGCTGACTCCTCTAGTATAATAATAATATAAATTATACCATACGTCAAACTCCACTTCGTGAAAGCAACGTTTTCACTGTCTTCAATGCAATTTTAATATCCAACCAGAATGATCGATTTTTTATGTAGAAGAGGTCATAGGAAAGCTTTGCTTTTGTCTGGTCGTAGTCAGTACCAAACTTTGGTGGATCTTTTTGGTAGAGCTGAGCCCAGCCAGAGAGTCCTGGTTTAATGAGATGGCGAACATTATAGAAACTGATTTCTTTTTCGTAGAGCTTTACAAGATTCGGAAGTTCAGGTCGTGGACCGATGAGCGAGATGTCTCCGAAAAATACATTCCAGAGTTGTGGTAGCTCATCGATACGAGTGGCTCGCAAGATACGTCCTACTCGGGTTACTTTCATTTTACGATCAGCACCGACACCTTCCCCACTGTCGTCAACTGACATCGTACGGAATTTTATAATACGCACGAGTTTGTTGTTGTGTCCCACTCGCTCCTGAGAGATGAAGTACTTTCCTCCATCATCAAGTTTTATTGCAAGAATCACAAACGGATAGATTAAAAGTGAAATCGTACCTAGTATGCACGACAACACAATATCAAATACTCGTTTCAAAAAGTCATAGGTAAACTTCGGTGAGACTGAAATATTCTCAAGAAACCAGCTGTATGTCACGAGCGAAAGTGGAATACGGTTAAATACATCCTCATAAATTTTATGAGAATCGATGAAACGTACTTTTGAATACATCAGATTGTAGAGATATGGCAACAATGGACGCACTTTTTCATTCGAAAATTCAATTGCTACTAGTTTTACATTGTTTCTATAAATCGCCTGCACGATATCTTCTTGGATATTTACATCAGAAACATCATCGACATTGATCGACGATACGAACTCTACTGCATATCGCCCTTTATGATTTACCTCCTCAAACAAATCTTTCATTTCAGTACCTGAACCAATCAACAATGCTCGTTCTTTATCTCCTGTATCAAAAACTTTTACACCATACACTCTCCAGAATACACCAAGGACAAATGAGATGATCACAAAAAGGAGAAGGATTGTTTTTGGAGTAATCCCGAATTGTGGAAATGCATAGAAAAATACTACCGCAACCACAGAGTTGACGATTTGTGTATTGAAGATAATGCTCGGCAACTGCGAACTAATAATGAGCGTGTGTTTCTCATACAGCCCCGCGATATAGTACACCACACACCACAACATAAACAGGATACCGAACGGTACCAAGTGCATTATATACAAATTCACCGAAGGCATACTTCCTGCACGCAAAAACAAGGCAAACCACAAAGAAAAGAAGTAAAATAATGTATCACCAACAAAAAGAAGCGCGACCTCTTTTTTATTTGAAATAGTCATAGAATGTACCCTATATACTATGGTAAAATAGTAAGACATGCAAGATAAACCCATACAACGTGTTGCCCACCTGATCACCAAAGGAGAACCTTTTGGTGGAGCTCAGACATATGTATACACACTCGCCACACATCTCCCGAAAGACCGATTTGAGTCTATCGTACTGTGTGGACACGGTGATGAGCTCAAAACTCGCCTCCTTCAGGCAGATATTTCTGTACGCACAATTCCCTATCTCGCCCGTGACATAAACTTTTTATCTGAAGTACGTGCTTTTTTTGCATTGATTACTATCCTTAAAGAAATCAGACCTGATATACTCCACACCAACAGCTCAAAAGCAGGACTCTTGGGTGCACTTGCGGGACGCATCGCCCGAGTACCTCGCATTGTTTTTACGGGACATGGATGGAGTTCCAATGAACACCGACCATGGATAACACGTAAGTTTTTTCTCCTCCTTCATTGGATGACAATTCTGCTCTCAGACCGGACTATTTGTGTTTCCAAAAAAACAAAAAATGATATCTCTGGACTCAATTCATTACGTAACAAAACATGTGTGGTGTATAACGGTATAAGTCCTTTTGATGTGCACGACAAATACACAGCTCGAAGCGCACTGCATCATGGCAACCATACACACGGAGCTCACACACTCTGGATTGGAACAATTTCTGAACTTCATAAAAACAAAGGACTCGACCTTCTTATCACTGCACTTGCAGATATTAGTATTCCTTTTTACTGCTATATCATCGGTGAAGGTGAGGAAAGAAAAAACCTTGAAACACTGATTGTTAAGCACCACCTGGAAGAGAAAGTATTTTTGCTCGGGAAAATACCTCATGCAAAACAGTATCTAAAAGCCTTTGATATTTTTACACTTACCTCACGTACCGAGGCGCTACCATATACAATCCTTGAAGCCGGCCTTGCGGGAGTTCCGGTACTTGCATCACGTGTTGGTGGTATACCTGAGATTATTACCAGCGGACAAGAAGGTGTGTTGGTACGGCCACATACAGAAGATATATACCAAGGTCTCATGCACCTCCTTACACAAACACAAAAACGCACAACATATGGAACAGCGCTCCATACCAAAGTAGAGAAAGAATTTTCTCTTGAACAACAACTTTCACAAACAGCAAAAGTATACACGGGACAATTTTAATTGAGAGATTGTGTTGCATGCAACTTACCCGAGTCCCACAATTTCATTACTCGCAATATCTTTGTGAACTGCTCTACTGTACCGGTTCATACCCATCAAAATACCCAAACCTAAAAATTCATTTAACAAATGAGATCCTCCATAACTCATAAACGGTAACGTGTTACCCGTCACAGGTAACAATCCAATATTCATCCCAATATGAATAGTCGCATGTGTCATAAAAAGCACAGTTAACCCAGTTCCAAAAAGCACTTCAAAATTAGTACTTCCTCGCGATGCGATTCTCATCATTCGTGCAAAGACGATGGCATACAACACAAACAAAAGGAGTACACCAATAAAACCCCATTCCTCTGCAAAAGCTGCAAATATAAAATCTGTTTGATACTCAGGTAAAAATTGTAATTTAGATTGTGTGCCATACCCAATCCCTTTACCCAACACCCCACCCGAACCAACTGCAATGACAGACTGATACGCATTATATCCAGATCCTCTGATATCAGAAAGTGGACTCACGAAGGTCATAATACGCGCTTTTTGGTACGGTTTAAATACAAAACCCCACAAAAAACCAAAAGCAATAACACCAAGAAGACCGACCATCGCAAGATGTTTTTTTGAAATACCTGACACAAGTACCATACCAAGCCAGGTAGCAAAGATAATAATTGCGGACCCAAAGTCTGGTTGCAAAAATACGAGTAGAAATACTACTCCAACATAAAAACCAGAAACAAGAATATGTCTGGTACGAGCGATCTCAACATGACGACGAGAAAAATATTTTGATAACACAAGAATCACTGCCAATTTTGCACCATCAACAGGTTGAAACGTAAAACCACCAACACTAAACCAACTTTGTGCACCTTTAAACACTGACCCTACTACGAACAAAAGCGACAGGAGCAGTACTGACATACCGTAAATAATCATCACAACCCGAGTCCTTCGAAGAAACCTCCAATCAATCATACTTGCACCAATAAATATACCGAATGAAAGTAAGAATAAGGTTGCTTGTTTGTGAAAAAATGAAGTATCCCCTACAAATGAGTTCATGGTTACCAAACCTGCACACACAATCAAACACACACATGCAGTGAGCAACCAATCAATACCGAGCAACACAGAGGAAAATCGTTTCAACATAGAGATTATGGTACAGCAATAATTTCAATCACATTTGGTTTTAGTACACAAATACTCTTGCTAATTGTTTTGTAAATAGACAAAAGATCAGCACTCGTAGGTGCATTAAAATAACTCTGAGGATTTGATGCGAGTCGAGAAAGTAAATCATTGTTTACCAACGATCCAAGTCCAATCGTAAAGATTGAAATTCCTTTTTCTTTTGCATTATCTGCAGACTGCTCTGCAAACACCACAGGATAATTATTTTGCCCAGGTAGTTTGGGATCAGTAGGGTCACCATCAGTAAGAAGAATCATCACTTTTTTTGAGTTTGACTTTGCTCTACCGCTCAACAACTCCTCTGTTGCTTTACGTAAACCATCACCAATATTTGTGTTTTGTGCACTTGTAGTGCCGATCATGATACGGTCGATAGCAGTGGTAATATCAGATGTACGCGAAGAAAGCATATGGTCGATCGGATAAGATGCTTCGTTCGAAAAAGATACAACTCCCACCTGATCTGCTGATGTCAGTGACTTAACAAATGATGCGGCAACATTTTTTACAGTCGATAACGGTTCAGGCGGAGTGCGTGAAATACTTGCCATACTGCCAGAGCGATCTATCACAAGCACAATATCAGAAGACACTTCACACACAGCTTGAGTCTGTTTAAACGGACGTGGCCACGTAAAACCAAAGTCTAATTTTTGTCGAATTGAAATTTGGTCAGTATAGGTACGTGAAACACCAATCGCATCACCCCTTCCATCATAGATGATCACAGACAACTCCACTGGCCCAGAGGGAAATGCTCCGACATTCTCTATCGTTCCTGAGATCAACGGAGACGTCTCCTCTCGTTCAATAGAACCGTGTGTAATCTTTATATCTGGTTTTTTTTGATCAGATTTTTGCCATACCAATGGTTGCACAAATTCAAACTCTGTTCGTTTTACATTCTTTCCTTCTGTATCAACACTTGGATAAAAAACTAAAAACTTTTTATTTGATGGAACAAAAGTCTCTCCTTCTACTGTTTTTATCAAAGTATTTGTATCATCATACAAAGAAAATACATATGGAGCACGTCGCACCTCTGAAGCAGTGTTTGGATTTTCAACATACGCACCAGCATTCCAAATAGAACCTGATACATTGAAAGATTCTGACCAATGAATGATTGGTGGTAAAAAATCTGCAGTACACAAAAGCTGACATGATCCCCCACAATCAAGACCTGTTTCATCACCATTTTTAACACTATCAGTACACGAAGGTGCTACGTATAGATATTTAAAAAATACAAAACCAAAAAGACTCAATGTAATAAAAAGTGGCAATGCAAGATACAGGAGTTGTCGTTTAAATGACCAAGAAATCATGTGTATATGATACCAAAATAAAAGAAAAAACTCACATTTCTGTGAGTTTTTTCGCGATCTTTATAAACTGTAATGGAGGGAGGGGGTTATGCGTTAAGCAACCTTCCACGTTTTAGTCCCGTCATTATAACACGGGGTTTGCTGCGCGCTACGTGTACTCCCCCTCCATTACAATTTACAAACAAATCTTATATCATTGAATACTTAGTTCTGGCGACTAGCTACTTTTCCCCGTGAGGAGTATCATCGCCTCAACAAAGCTTAACTACTGTGTTCGGAATGAGAACAGGTGTGACCTTTGCGACGAATCACCAGAACTAAATACTCAATATTTTGTTTACCAAAAAACTCTGACAATTAATATCAGATAACAGAGCATGAATGTATATAATTATAGTCTTTAGTCACAAGTCATCAGTCTTCAGAAAATGCGTTTGCATTTCCTATTGACTAAGAACTATTGACTATCAACTGGGTTTCCAAATTTCCTAATAAGAATCGACTAATTAGTACACCTTGGCTCAACACATTACTGTGCGTACACCGAGTGCCTATCACGTAATCATCTCTTACGGGTCTCAAACGATTCCTTATCTTGAAGTATGCTTCACGCTTAGATGCTTTCAGCGTTTATCATTTCCCAACTTAGCTACTCTGCGGTGCCGAGGGCTCGACAGCAGATACACCAGAGGTCAGTTCACCCCGGTCCTCTCGTACTAGGGGCAAATCTTCTCAAGAATCAACGCCTGCAGTAGATAGGAGACCAACCTGTCTCACGCTTGATATCAATGATTACTCATTGCAATGGACTATAGCTTTCTCGTGATCTGTTTTCTTCTGTGAGAGGGTGAGGAGAGAGTCCGTGGCACGCGGTTAAGTCAAGTCTCGATGAGAATCGACTACCCCGCGAATACACCCCGACAAAACTGCGTGTCGTTAGTTGGGTGATTGCTTATTCTCCCTCTCCTCTCACAAAAGAAAACAAAATCATGATTGTTGACGTTTAGTCTCTACGGGTGTTAAAAAATTAAAATGTAAAGATCAAAATGTAAAATTAGAATTCAAGATTCATCATTTTTATTTTTGATATTTGATTTTTAAATTTGAAACTTCCCTCGGTATTATCCTTCTCAGGATTCCACCGATATAAGTCAACTTTAATCTGCAATTACGCAGACCGCCGTGATGTGATTGGTTTCTATTTCCGATATTACATCGGAACCTAACATAAATGTTAGGACTTTTTCATAAACAAAAAACCTCTAAGGATTCAGATTGTTCAGTAGTCACCGAAGTGACTCCTGAACGGTCTGAACCCAGCTCGCGTATCTTTTTAATTGGCGAACAGCCAAACCCTTGGGAGCTTCTCCACCCCCAGGATAAGATGAGCCGACATCGAGGTGCCGAACTGTGCCGTCGCTATGGACGCTTAGGCACAAC
>CAYRYA010000014.1:0-6131 GCA_964428435.1 uncultured Candidatus Saccharibacteria bacterium
TCTTTGGTAATCTTCACATCATCAAGACAATATTTTCGTATCTTTTCGATTTCACCAGTACGCCACCATGCTACAGCCTCTAGTCCGTTTCCACTTTTATGTACCCCAAATGTACCTTCAGCAACTTGATCAAGCTTCATACGTCTACCATATGCATTGCGGATTTCTTTGAGAATATCGAGACTACGAATTTTAGACAAATCACCTCTGCCTCTGAAGTATTTATTGAGCAATGGTATATCAAAATGATCACCGTTATACGTGATGAGCATATCTGCTTTTTCAAATAATGGCCACATACTTTCAAATTCTTCTTGAAGATAAGAGCTGTACTCACCACTTTCGTAGTCATACACACCCACAAGTGAAATATCCAAATCAGCAGGGTTTTGTGACCCTACATCACTAAAAATATTTCGTGTTTCAATATCAAAAACAATTTTTCTCATACAGCGTAGTTCTTGATATTTATCGAGTTAGTTTCTCAATAATACCTGCAATATCGAGCTTACTTTCGGTGCCTGTTGCAAGTTCTTTGAGGGTGTATTGTTTTGATGATACTTCATCTTCACCGATAACAACAATATAAGGTATATGTTGTTTTGTTGCGTATCGTATTTGATCACCAATTTTTTTATTCGATATATCGATTGAGATATTAATCTGTGCTTTTCTGAGTGCGGCAGCAATCTCGTATGCTGCTGGTTTTTGAAGTGTGGTGAGAGTACAAATATGGAGCTGAGCAGGTGATGTATATGTAGGTAGTAGGTTGTGTACTTCGAGAAAGTCTCGTGCTCCAACATCTCCCATACCGAAACCAACCGCAGGAATTTTTCGTGCCCCAAAGATATCGAGTAAATCATCGTATCTCCCTCCTCCAAATAACGAACGGTTATTTTGAGGACTTGTGTCAAATACTTCAAACACAATACCTGTGTAATAATCGAAACCACGCATGAGTGTCGGTGAAAATTCTACATTAGTGATACCTTGGGTAGCAAGTTGCTCAATCAACTCAACGATTTCTTGTGCAGAAGCATTGTCTGCACCGAGGTATGCGAGGAGACGTTCATTTGATGAAAGTACATGTTCAAATTCACGAGCTTTCTCAGGAGTAATACAGTCAGCAAGAGCTTGAGAAAAACTTTCTGTTGAGATTTTATCTTTTTTATCAATCAACTTGCTTGTTTTGTACCGTTCATCATCATTCAGATTGAAACTATCGTACAATGCATTTATTAATTTTCTGTTGTTGATTTTAATAGTAAATGCATCATCATCAGCTCCAAAATTTTTTAGAATTGCATATGCAATAGAAATCACCTCAGCATCAGCTTCGGTTGTTTCTACTCCAAACAGATCAACATTGAGTTGCCAGTGTTCTCGGAGGCGACCTCGTTGGGGTTTTTCATATCGGAAAAGGTTGGGAATAGAATACCATCGGAGAGGAAATGTAAGTTCGCGTTCTCGTGCAGCAATCATGCGGGCGATTGTCGGAGTCATTTCAGGACGTAGAGTAACTTCTCGTCCACCACGGTCAGTAAAAGTATATGTTTGTTCATTAACGATTTCTTCACCAGATTTTGCTTTGTAGAGCTCTGCTGACTCGAGCACTGATGCGTCGTATTCGAGATATCCAAATCGCTCGACCGTTTCTCGGAGTTTTTTGAAAATATAGTTCTGCACAAATTTGTCTTCTGGATAAAAGTCACGGACACCTTTGTAACTCTCTGTTGATAGTTTTGCCATGCAAGCATTGTAACATATTGAATTAAGACTTCCATAGTAAGTAAATAGATGAAAATTGAAATATCAAAAATCAAAAATGTAATTTCCATTTTGTTTTTTACATTTTCATCTGACTTATGTTACTTACTCTAGTGTGGTATTCTTCTAATATGTCTATAATTACTATCTACAAAAAAATCGGAGAAACACCGCTTGAGGCACTGACTCGACTTCGACAGAGTATTCCTGAATACAAAGATGAGACGCTGTCATATGCAGGACGGCTCGACCCAATGGCTGCAGGTGTGATGCTGGTCCTTTCTGGTGATGCGAACAAAGAGCGGGAAAAATATCTGAATTTAGAGAAAGATTATTTTTCTGAAATACTGTTTGGTATTGGTACTGATACATATGACACACTTGGTTTGATCACCGATGTATCAACAAATCATTTTGAAGTACAGGATTTTGAAATACAACTTAAGGAGAAGGTGGAAGAGATAAAGGGAACATTTAGTCAGAAGTATCCAGAATATTCTTCAAAACCTGTCGATGGTACTCCACTTTTTATGCATGCGAGAGCAGGTAAGAGAGTATCTGTGCCAAGTCATGATGTAACAGTGTTTGGATCAGAATTAAAGTCTGTAAAAGTAATCGACCGAGTCGAACTGCTTTCTCGTATTGAACATCAAATTTCATTAGTAAAAGGTGATTTTCGTCAGGCAGAAATAATCACTATGTGGAAAGAAAAACTAGAGCAGTCGGAAATAAAAGAATTTGTAGTCGCAGAAGTCGATCTTTCTGTTTCTTCTGGTTTTTATGTCCGACAGTATGCCCACGACCTCGGACTTTCTCTAGGTGTGCCTGCGTGCGCATTGTCTATTTTGAGGACACGTGTAGGGGAATGGTCTGTAGGTGATTGTGTATTGTAAAGTACATGGTTATTATTACACCACACTTTTAAAAAAAAGAAGGGCATCTTCTTTTTATTGTGTATTGTGTAATATAATACTTGCTTTTTTATGTAGGAGTGGTTTAATGGTTTATAGTAGTACATTCTATTCTCTAAGGGAGAAAACGGTGAATCTTACTCGTGCTCGTGCCAAACGTAATTTTGGCAAATTGGTTGACCAGCATCATCCTGATACGGTGAAGCTGGCACAGACACTGTCGGTGCCTGTCGGTGATCTCAAAGCTCTCAAGGCAGGTAAAGGAGTTTTTGATGCCGAGCTTGTTTCTCGGATCATCGATCATCTCCAGTTGCAGCATCTGGCGCAACGGTATCGCAGGAGCATTTTCGCGCGCCATAAGCGGCATCAGGGTGGTCAGTGGCACAAGGAAACTGTGAAGGGGTCCGGTAAAATCCGTCGTCGGTGTTTGCTGAAACGGTAAGAAAAAATTTGGGCTCGGGTGTCTAGGCACCCGAGTCTTTTCGTATTCCACTTGCATTGTGTTAATAAATAAGGTTGAATATGTATAGAAGTTGTGCAACCCCATTTCGAAAGGCCCTTTCTAATGACGATTTACACTGCTCAGCGCAAGCTGGGAGACTTGATTGTTGCATTACGTAAGAAATGCAAGTTGGGTGTCAAAGCACTCGCCAAACAAAGTCGAGTCGCTAAAAAGATCATTCTCCAAATGGAGTGTGGCATCGGCCCGTTTGTGAAAGAGAAGATTGATCGTGTCTTAGGGGTGCTTGCAGTCACCGATGAGACCATTCTGGATTCCATTCAAGCGTGCCTCAAGGTTATGGGACTGATCCCCCGTGGTCCTGCACTCCGTACTCCCGCGCTTGCCTAATGGCAAAGGGCGCCTGCAGCAAATGCTGCGGGCGCCCTTTTTTCTTTTGACTACTGACTGTCTACTTATGACTTTTATTTATCCTTTATACTGCTTCTTTCGAAGTCGTGTCGACTGTGGAGTAATTTCAATATATTCATCTGCCTGCATGATTTCCATCGCGCGCTCAATATCGAGCTTGTATGCAGGAGCGAGGTATACAGTACCGTCAGATCCTGATGCTCGCATGTTGGTGAGCTGCTTTCCTTTGGTTGGGTTTACAAAGAGGTCTTCACCTTTTGATGAGTTTCCGATTACTTGTCCTTCGTACACTTCATCTCCTGGTTCTACATAAAGCACTCCTCGCTGTTGAAGGTTGTCGAGTGCAAATGCAAGACATTTTCCTTTCATCATAGAAACCATTGCCCCGAGGTGTGTTTTCTGGATTTCTCCAACATACGCTTGGAAATTTATAAATCGAGATGAAAGAATCCCAAGACCTTTTGTGTCGATCACAAACTGACCTCGGTAACCCAAGAGTCCTCGAGTTGGTGCTTCGAAAATAAGTCGCTGGTTTCCATCACCCTGACGTACATTCATAAGGGTTGCTCGACGAGCAGAAAGTTTAGCGATTACTGTACTTGCAAACTCATCTGGTACATCAATTACTACTTCTTCAAATGGTTCACTTTGTACACCATCGATATCTTTGATCAATGCTTGAGGTTGAGATACTTGGAGCTCGTAACCTTCGCGTCGCATATTTTCGAGAAGTACTGCAATGTGGAGCTCGCCTCGTCCAAATACATTCATTTTGTCGCCAGTGAAATCTACTTTGAGTCCCACGTTAACCTCGAGTTCTTTTTCAAGTCGTTCTCGAATCTGTCGTGAAGTAACAAATTTTCCTTCGCGTCCTGCAAATGGTGAGTCGTTTACCAAAAATTCAAGCGAGATAGTTGGTTCATCAATGTTGATAGAAGGGAGGGGTTCAGCATGTTGGTCTGTAGAAACAGTGTCACCAATATAAATTTCTGGAATACCAGCGATCATCACAATATCTCCTGAAGTTGCTTCTGCTTCTTCTTTCTTAGACATACCTTCAAAGGTATAGAGTTTTGTAAGTTTACCAGTGAGACCTTGTCCGTTTGATTTCTTTACATATACAGTGTCATTTGCTTTGAGTGTGCCTTGGTACATTCGACAAATAGCCATACGTCCGAGGAAGTTGTCGTATGCGAGGTTAAATACCTGAAGTTTCGCTGGACCTTCGTCTTGAGTTGATGCAGGAGGGACGAGTTTGAGAATCGTATCAAGGAGGGGATTGAGGTTTGTTGCGGTATCAGTGAGATTCATTTTTGCCACACCTTCACGACCAATAGCGTATACGGTAGTAAAGTCGAGCTGTTCGTCATTTGCACCGAGATCCATGAAGAGTTCAAGTACCATTTCGTGTACATCATCAGGACGAGCTGCAGGTTTGTCGATTTTGTTGATTACGACAATCGGCTTGAGTCCGAGCTCAAGAGATTTTTTCAATACGAAGCGAGTCTGAGGCATTGGACCTTCCTGAGCATCCACTACGAGAAGCACTGTATCGATAGAGCGCAACACACGTTCAACCTCAGAACCGAAGTCGGAGTGACCTGGTGTGTCTACGATATTGATCTTTGTATCTTTGTAAAAGAGGGAAGTGTTTTTTGCGTAAATAGTAATACCACGCTCTTTTTCAATTGTGTTTGAGTCCATCGATGCACCTTCTTCAGTCATGCCGTTTTGACGCAAAAGAGCGTCGGTAAGAGTGGTCTTACCGTGGTCTACGTGGGCAATGATCGCAATATTTCTAATCTCCATATATGTTACGTCAGGTCTTTTTGACCAATTTCATCTTCTAAAATTTAAAAATAATTTTCACCTACACATATCAGGTAGGCTCAAATTCTTTGTAAATTTTATAAGCGACCTTGGTCAAAAATCCACTGACTTGTGAATTAACTATTAATTTACGAGTCTTTCCTAAAAGAGTCATAATTAAAGCATATTTTAGGGGAGTTTGTCAAAAGGTCTGGTGGATAACTTGACAAGTACGTGTAGATAGTATATAATGTATAGCAGGAGGTGCTACGATGGCACTAGTGAAGGTTATTATGAGGACTATGATTGTCCTCGTCGCTGCGGTGTTGCTCGCGTATGCGGGCGACACCTGGAAGGACTTAATGCACTTTTCGAAGACAGGTGAGGTGAAAATCACCGCCTTCAAAAAGGCGTTGGATGGGTTCCGGCGATGAGTCGCCGGGCACTGAGGATCCTCCTGACCCTCTTCGTCCTTTCGGCAGTAGTCCACCTCGGACTACTGCTTAACAAGAAATATAAAAAACCAAAGCCGCTGGTGGTAACACCTGCGGTTTTTTCGTATCCAGATTATATTTTTGATATATGTGTGGTACGACATTGTTTTCTTAGAAGTAATCTTCTTAGAAAACAAGAAGTGCCCTTGTGGTACGACATTAAGCTCTTAACTGTACCCAGTTTTAGTACCGCTCTCGGGTATCAACTACTGTTGAGATTAATTAGTGCCCTTGTGGTACGACATTAAGCTCTTAACTGTACCCAGTTTTAGTACCGCT
>CAYRYA010000015.1:0-6002 GCA_964428435.1 uncultured Candidatus Saccharibacteria bacterium
ATTTCTATAATCCTTCAACACCTTTGCGAGATATTTCCCGGTGTAACTTTTTTCAACATTTGCCACTTCTTCAGGAGTTCCTTTTGCTACAATATTTCCTCCTCCTGCTCCCCCTTCGGGGCCGATATCGATGACATAGTCAGAAGACTTGATGAGGTCGAGGTTGTGCTCGATCACTACTACGGTATTTCCTTTGTCTACCAGTTTCTGTAAAATCTCAATTAACTTTTTTACATCTTCATAATGCAAACCAATAGTCGGCTCATCCAAAAGATAGATAGTTTTCTGTAGGTGCGGACGGTAGAGCTCTGAAGAAATTTTCACACGTTGTGCTTCTCCACCTGAAAGTGTTGTTGCAGACTGACCGAGTTTGAGATACCCGAGTCCCACATCAGAGAGACTCTTCAAACGATCGTAGACAGCGGGAATATCCTCATAGAATGCAAGTGCTTCTTCGATCGTCATTTCTAGCACGTCGTACACATTTTTCTTTTTGTATTTCACATCAAGCGTTTCTTTCATAAAACGCTTACCTTTACATACATCACACGGTACATACACGGTCGGTAAAAAGTGCATCTCCACTTCTATTTCTCCATTTCCCTGACACGTCTCACATCGCCCACCTTTGACATTGAAAGAGAATCGACTTGATTTCCATCCTCGTGCTCGTGCCTCAGCGGTTTCTGCAAACAAGTCACGGATAAATGTCCATGCACCTGTATATGTCGCAGGGTTACTTCGCGGTGTACGACCAATCGGACTCTGATCTATCAAAATCGCGCGACCGAGATACTCTGTACCGGTAAAACTTTTTGCATTAAATGTTTCAGCACTTCGGTATTTTCTCTCAAGTCGAGCAAGAAGATTTTTATGCAGGATTTCATACACAAATGAAGATTTTCCTGACCCTGACACTCCAGTCACTGACACAAAACGTCCAAGCGGAATATCAACATTGAGGTTTTTAATATTAAATACCTTTCCTCCTCTGATCTGGATTTCACCTTTTGGACTATCACGTCTCTTTTCTGGTACTTCAACAAAATTGTCGCCTCTCAAATAATCGAGTGTGACTGAACCTGATGTATTTTTCTTTGCAGTAATAAGCTCATCCAAGTAGCCAGCCACCACTACATTTCCTCCATGCACACCAGCACCAGGGCCGATGTCGACAATGTAGTCAGACGCAAAAATAGTATCCTCATCGTGTTCTACGACGATAATAGTGTTTCCAAGATCTCGAAGGTTGAGCAATGTCTGAATGAGACGGTCGTTATCACGAGAATGCAGACCGATGGTTGGCTCATCGAGCACGTAAAGAGCACCCACAAGCCCAGAACCGAGCTGGGATGCGAGTCTGATACGCTGTGCCTCTCCACCTGAGAGTGTGTGAGCACGACGATCCAGAGACAAGTACTCAATACCGACATTGACCATAAAATCAATACGAGATTTGATTTCTTTGAGCACCACCTTCGCAATATTTTTTTCACGATCAGAAAGTTTAAGTTCCTCGAGAAACTGATTTGCATCTTTAATAGAAAGCGCTACAAAGTCGACAATATTTTTCTTACCGATAAGTACATGGAGAGCTTCTTCACGAAGACGTGCACCGTTACATTTTGGACACTGTTCGTTTCCAAAAAAATGTCGAGTACCCAAACCATTACACTCTGGACACGCACCATAAGGAGAGTTGAACGAGAAAAGTCGTGGCTCTACTTCAGGATATGAATACCCATCTTTTGGACATGAAAGTTTTGAGGACATGAACACTTCTTCTGGTTTATAATCCTTTTCATCTTGTTCACGGCCCATATCACGAAACAGCACCTTCACCAAACCATCTGACTCTTCCAATGCTTTTTCGAGCGACTCGGCGAGACGCTCTTGCGCATCCGCTTCGTTGTCGATAAAGTCGAGAATACTGATACTGTCTACAAGCATATCGATATCGTGTCGTTTAGTTTTTGAAAGCTCGATACGCTCACGGAGTGCGTGGCGTTTTCCATCGACAAGCACATGGGAATAGCCTTTTCCAAGAAGATCATAAAGGAGTTGATAGTACTCACCTTTTCGCCCACGTACAATCGGTGCAAAGATCTCTGCATACATAGGCATAGGTACCTTCTTTTCTTGTCGTACTTTTTTAAATGCCGTCTTTTGAAGCACAATTTTTTCGAGAAGAAAATTTTTAATCTCTTCATTTGAAAGTTTTTTAATTTCATCACCACAGACAAGACAGTGTGGATGTCCAATACGTGAATACAAAATACGAAGGTAATCGTAGATTTCAGTAATAGTCGCTACCGTCGAACGCGGGTTGTTTGAACGTGACTTTTGGTCAATCGAAATAGCTGGTGATAGACCTGCAATTTCATCTACATCAGGTTTTTGCATTTGTCGCAAAAATTGTCGTGCGTATGATGAAAGAGACTCCACATACCGACGCTGTCCTTCGGCAAAAATTGTATCAAATGCCAAAGATGACTTTCCTGAACCAGAAAGTCCTGTAAATACGTTCATTGTACCCCGTGGCATTTCCACAGTTATATTTTTGAGGTTATGTGTTCGAGCTCCTCGCACAATGATTTTATCCTCTGGTTTGTGTGTTTTTTTGTCTTTCATATACGTAAACGGGCCCGTAAAACGGACTAAGAGCCCATTAACTAACCCCATATACCGCCAAAAGATTCCATATTTCGGCTAGAAAATTTCGAGATTTCTTGTCAAAATATCTCGATATTCTTCCGCAAAATCTCAAATTTTCGCTCAAAATCTGAAACTTTATGATCGGCAAGAGGGTTGAGTTAATGGACTCTAGGGTATGTATAAAATTAATCCATGTATCATACCATTACTACACACTTTTGTATACAAAAAGAAAGGCGCTTATGTGCGCCTTCCTGAAACTTTGATAAAAACAACAAGTACCCTACTGAAGAACACATTGCCGAGTCGAAATGCAAAGCAAACTAGCTGCAATCTGCTCGCAAAACCGAAAACGTTCACGATTATACCGATAGAGTTCACTTCTGTTCAAAAAATACCATGCAAGGTGCCGAAAAAGTGTATCTACAATATCTTGATTGGAAATACCATCTATCATAATAGGCCGAGCATACCCCAGAAACACTTGATTGAGTGAACTATCTGAGTGAACCGCTTTCTTAATGAGTTGACCGAAAAAGTCCACATACCCACCATGAATATTTCCTTCAAACACAAATTTGAGTAACTTTTCTTGCTGCCTAAGCTTTACTCTTTTTGAAACATTCTCAGCATCTTGTGATGATGGAGCAATCACAAGCACACTATTCGCACATGATGCTGCCTGCACCCAAGGAGGCAAAAGGTTGAAGTACCTCTCACCCATTCTCCTAATATCTTCATGTCGTAGAAACCTGCGAGACACAAAAAAACGCATAATTATTTCCTCCTTAAACACTATGCTATATTTATACAAATAAAGGGTATACACCCCCCAGACTCACGCCTGGACCAGGGCGTCCTTGGCTTACACCCCAGGGTATTACGCCCTTTGTCTCGACGTCACATCTCGGAAATAAGAGGGATTACTCTCTTATTTCGCTCGAAGTTAGTCGAAATAAATCAACAGGCGCCCAAAAGAGCGCCTGCCACACCTACTGAACACACAAGCCATGAACCGCAGTGTTCTCCATCCACGCATTTGTCATTTGTACCACGTAAAGATTTTGTGGACTGAGTTGATCTGCCTGTACCACATACATCACCAAACTGGATGCTAAAAGTCTAAGGAGCAGATCATGATCTTCTGTATCTACTACGACATATATTGCTTGTAAGAAGCTGTTGATATGATCTTGAAAAAAGAGATGCAAGACACACTCGAAATACAAACACAGAAGATCCTGAATCACAACATCCACATCTTGCATTTGGGAGACGGTGCAAGCGATTGGCAATGTGATTCCTTCTGGAATATCTCTATCATCAACCATCTTTTCATTCACAAGAACAAAGATGGTGTCTTCCGTGAGTGTAGCCAAATGTGGTCCAAGTTTACTTAGGTATTTGGACATTCTTTGCTGAACACTTCGCACAAGATTTACATGAATACCATAACCAACGATTTTCATTTCAAATCCTCCACATACACCATGCCAGCAACACCTTTTAAAGTCAACTTGCTTGCCCCTACTTTTTCCTTTTCTTCTTCCCTGGTACTCCGAGCTCCGGTTTGATCACCACCGTAAAATCCTCTTCCTTCACCTCAATATCCGCTTTGCTGTCTTTCATTTCAATCAGTTTTTTGAGCTCATCTCGCAGAAGTGCTGCTGTTTCAAAATCCAAAATCTTTACCGAAGCTTGCATTTGGCGTTCTTTATGTTTTATCAGTTTTTCAATACCTTTTCGAGTGAGTTTACTTTCTCCTCCCATCATCTTTTGATCAAGTGCAATCATACCAAGCACCGTCTTGTCATGCTTCGACTGAAGCTGATCTGTAATATCTTTAATCTGTTTAATGATTGTTTTTGGAGTAATATTATGTTCCTTGTTGTAAGCAATCTGGAGATCTCGACGACGTTTTGTTTCTGCCATCGCTCGTTCCATCGACCCAGTCATCGTATCTGCATACAAGATTACTCTTCCTTCAACATTTCGTGCTGCACGACCAATAATCTGCACCAATGCAGTCTCTGAACGCAAAAATCCTTCTTTATCAGCATCAAGAATACCTATCAACGTTACTTCAGGAAGATCCAAACCTTCTCGAAGAAGATTGACACCTACGATTACATCAAAAGTTCCTCGACGAAACTCAGTAAGAATTTCGATACGTTGAATAGTCTTAATATCACTATGGATATACTCTGCTTTTATCTTTTTTTCTTTCAGAAATTCCGTCAAGTCCTCAGCCATTTTTTTGGTGAGGGTTGTTGCAATCACTCGCCCACCTTTTTTTATTTCTTTTTCTGCTTCAGCGATAAGGTCAAAAATCTGGCCTTTATATGAACCTTTTTCAACAATCGAACGTACAAAAACCTCAGGATCAGTCAGTCCTGTCGGTCGAATAACTTGTTCGACCATATTTTGACTATGTTCTTTTTCGTATACACTCGGTGTTGCAGTAGTATAAATAGTTTGTCCCACCGCCTGTTCAAATTCAGCAAACTTCAATGGCCGGTTATCTTTTGCAGAAGGAAGTCGGAAACCAAAGTTTACCAATGTTTCTTTTCGAGATGCATCACCTGCATACATACCTCCAAGTTGAGGCACTGTGACGTGAGATTCATCAATGATAGTGAGAAAATCTGGTGTACCATCAGCGTTATGAGGAAAATATGACAAAAGCGTATCAGGTGCTTCTCCCGGAAGTTTACCCGAGAAATGCCGTGAGTAGTTTTCAATACCACTGCAGTATCCCATCTCTTTAATCATTGCGAGATCGTAGGTGGTACGACGTTTGATACGCTCTGCTTCGAGCACCTTTCCTTCTTTTTCGAACTTCTTGAGCTGCGATGCAAGTTCTGCTTTGATAGTCTTAAATGCTTTTTCTGACGCTTCTTTACTACTGATGAAATGTTTTGCAGGGAAAAGATAAAATACACGTACAGTCTCGAGTACACTTCGAGTCACTGGATCGAGTTTCAAGATTTCAGTAATACCATCGGGCGAGAGCTCGATACGAAAGACAATCTTTTCTGACACCGGCATAATCTCCACCGTGTTTCCAAGTGCGCGAAAACTTCCTGGAGTGAGGTCTGCAGGTGTACGTTCAAAATGAATATCGACGAGTCGTCTGATAAAGTCTGCGCGAGTGATCTTCATCCCCTGCTCTATTTTCATATTTACTTTTTCATATTCGACAGGAGAACCGAGACCGTAGATACACGACACAGATGCAACAATGATCACATCTTTTCGAGTCAGAAGTGCCTGAGTCGAGGCATGTCGAAGTCGCTCGATTTCTTCGTTGATAGTCGCTTCTTTTTCGATGAATGTGTCCGTGGTCG
>CAYRYA010000016.1:0-5634 GCA_964428435.1 uncultured Candidatus Saccharibacteria bacterium
AGTCCTCACACAAAAGTGCCCCGCACTTTTGCTTCCTGGGCACCAACAGAAAAACCCCTTTCGGGGTTTTATCTGATTGGTGCCCAGGAGAGGAATCTCGACCTCGAAATTTTTTCGCCGCCACTCAAAAATTTTTGGTCACCAGTTTGTCGACAAGCACTGGTGTGCTCGTAGACCGACAAACTGTTCAAGTCCTCTCCGCAAAGCTCTGCTTTGCTCTCGGCACGAAAAAAATCGCTTTCGCGATTTTTTCTAGTGCCCAGGAGAGGACTTGAACCTCCACGGCTTGCGCCATACGAACCTCAATCGTACGTGGTTACCAGTTACACCACCTGGGCAGTATTTTTCAAAATCCACACTCAAATCAGCTGAGGTACCCCCATAGTACCTAAAGATTGGTTAATTTTCAACTTTTTTCTACTTAAACAAACACACCCCTTATTCTTATACATCTCTCGAATCAGTTTTACACCTTCATTTTTTGCATATTTAATCTGATAACAGTGATTTTTTCTTTTTGATTCAGTTACATGACCAGTTATTCCAATTCTATTTTTTATCTCTTCCCTAATCCAATCGATAAAATCTCTACTAGCAGAAGTAAACCCAACATAAAACATAAAGCTTGATTTCCACCGTGGATCCCAGTAGCTATAACTACACCCATCTCCATCAAAATATCCTCGTAAAAAATCAAAGAAATATTTTTCAGGTATTGCAAGTCTACCAAGTGTTAGTGATTTTTTCTTTGTTAATCCAATGGATAGTAGAAAATCATAGAAAAAGCGGTTTTTAAATTGCACCCTTAAAGATCTTCTCCCCCCCCCGATGATTTTTCACCTATCTTGAAGTTAACTCCGAGGCACATAGAATAATTCTCTAATTGCTCCCTATCATTTGACGTAAGATCGATAAGTAGACTGTTGTTTGATAGACAGCCATCTGAAGCAAGTAATCCAATTGCATACGCCAAATCAGGTCTCCATTTATCATTTATGATTTTTTTTGGTTTTGGCCCTCTTTTTAATCCCCCTTCCATTTATTAATCATAATATTCTCACACTATATAGTCTACTAATTTATCCGCAACAAAAAACACCATGTTGGTGTTTTTTGAAATTATTCTGAAACTTCGTTTGTTGTTTCTTCAACCTCCTCTTCTGTTTCTTCTGTAACTTTTGATGATCGAGTATTTCGCATTTGTCGACGAATTTCTTTTGCCGCTTTGTCTCGAATATGATAAAGCTTTGCTCTTCGTACTTTTGCTCGTTTGATTGTTTCTACTGAATCAATCATTGGAGAGTAGAGTGGGAAAATCTTTTCTACTCCTACACCAGAAGCAACTTTTCGCACAGTGAAAGTAGATCCAGCTTCTTTTCCGTGTTTTACCGCAATAACCAAGCCTTCAAATGCCTGAAGTCGAGTTTTACCCTTCTCCTGAATCTTCTGCCATACTCGAATAGTATCTCCAGCTCGAATATCCATCTTTTTTCGATCTGCGACTGATATAGGAGAATGAATAGTTTGTCCTGTTGCTTTCGTTGTCATAATGTAAGTCAATCTAACACAATTACGTTAATTCCGCAACAACCTCAGCCCTTCCTCAAAATCAGGTGGATATGGGGCCTCAACTTTAACTACAGCACCAGCACAATTGGTAAACTCTATACTTCGTGCATGGAGCGCTGCGCGTGTAAATCCAAAAACCTGAGGCATGGTGGGTGCATAGAGGCTATCGCCCACAAGAGGATGCCGTATTGCCTTGAAATGAACTCTAATTTGGTGCGTTCTCCCTGTTTCAGGCATAATCTGCACAAATGCAATACCATGCCCAGTTTCTTTTACCACATACCGGGTGGTAGCATCTCGTTTGATACCTCGTGCACCACGCTCAGATGACCACATTCGAATATCATGCTGACTTCGTCCAATCGGTTTATCTATTAAACCTCGTTCCTGCTTAGGAATCCCATGTACAAAAGCATGATATATTTTCTTAACCTGACGATCTTGAAATTGTTCTTTTAACGTTTCAAACCCTTCTGTAGTTTTTGCAATAAGCATTACACCAGAAGTATCTTTATCTAATCGATGAACGATTCCTGGTCGATCGATATATTCTTCATCAGTTAATTCGATAGGCTCCCCCACTCCTTCAATATGAGGAAATGTAGTCACTACCCAATCTACAAGTGTTTTTTCTGTTGATTTTCCATCTCCGTGCACCATTAAACCACTTGGTTTATTAATTGCCACAATATCATTGTCTTCGTATAAAATAGTTGGTTGCATAGAGATTAGACCCCAAATCTTCGCTGTCTTTGGTGATACTGTGCAATCATACCTAAAAATTCATCTTTAGAGAAATCTGGCCATAAAGTATGTGTGAAAAATAATTCACTGTAACTGGATTGCCACAATAAAAATCCCGACAAACGTTGCTCACCAGAAGTACGAATAATCATGTCTGGGTCTGGAATATCTTTTGTATAGAGATATTTTTGTATACCTTCTATTGTACACGTACCTTCTTTTTTATATTGAGTTTCTGCTGCATGTACCACCTCTTCTTTTCCTCCATATGATACAGCGAGAATGAGATTGAAATCAGTGTACTGTTTTGTTTTTTTCTCCACAACTTTCATTAAATCCTGTATATCTTTAGGAAACCGGGATATGCTACCGATAAATTGAACTTTGATCTTTTTTTCAATAAGTGATGAAACTTCAGAGGTGAGAACTGTACGGAATAAGTCCAAGATATACGAGACTTCTTCTTTTGTGCGATTCCAATTTTCTTCTGAAAAAGCATACGCAATAATCGTCCGCACAGACGTTTCTTTTGACCAATCGAGTAATGATTTGAGTGTCTCATATCCTCGTGTATGACCCATAAACACAGGAAGATTGTGTGTTTTTGCCCATCGACGATTACCATCCATAATAATTCCAACGCAGAGCGTTTTTTCCATAACCTTTATAGTATACAAGAGTTTCGACCTCTGTATATTGTAAAAATCAGTTATTTAGTATATAAATAGACATAGGCGCATGATTACGCAATGATACATAATATGCGTGTTAGCTGTTTTCGATAGAAATGCAATGATATGCGCGATTAGCTCAGTTGGTAGAGCAACCCGTTTACACCGGGAAGGTCATAGGTTCGAGTCCTGTATCGCGCACAATTAAAAACACCCTCACGAAGAGGGTGTTTTTAATTGTGCGCGATAAGCAAAGCGAAGCTTTGCGACAGGACGAGAACAGACTCACGGTTTACGCTCGCAGCAGCGAGTGTCGTGAGTCTGGTGACCAGGATTTTTGGAGTGGCGACGACACAAAATCCGAGGTCGAATGTCCTGTATCCCGAAGCTTTGCGACAGGATGAGAACGGTTTGTCGACAAGCGCTGCTGCGCTCGTAGACCGCGAGTCCGTTCGATTCCTCGTCGAAAAACTGCGTTTTTGTGGTCAGGAATAATTTTGATTCCGTCAAATCAAAATTTTCACGACCCTGACTCGGCTGTTTTTCTACTGAAAAACATGCCTCCGTCCGGCACAGACGCTAAAAAACTCCCAGCAGTGGGAGTTTTTTAGCGTCTGTGCCCTCGCGAGGAATATCTCCCTCGCATTTTTCAAAATCGTCATTTTGAAAAATGCTGGGCACCGGACTCGCGACAAGCGCTGCTGCGCTCGTAGACCGCGAGTCCGTTCGATTCCTCGTCGAAAAACTGCGTTTTTCTCTCGGTGCCCTCGCGAGGAATCGAACCTCGAATAACGGCTTAGAAGTCCGTAGTTATATCCATTTAACTACAAGGGCGATATACTACCCTACCATAAAATACGATTACAATGAAGGGTCATTTGCCACTGTGGTTCTTAATTTAAATTCTTTAAGTTTTTTCTCTTGTTGTTCAAAACGATACAATACATCAGTTAAAATCTTTTGATCTATCTTTACCTGTCCTCCGGTATATACATCATCTATAGCCCACCATACATTATTCTTCACTTGCATATAGATAAAAAGATTTATTATGGCAACCAAAACAACACCGACAAAAAATGTAACTACTATCACTTTCCAATCGGTACCAGGACGTATCCCTTTTTTACGATAAATACCCTTCACTGAGTGAGTATACTTTCGATACAATATCTTACATTGAGAAAATAAATGTTCCATACTATTTATGTTTTAACACATTAAGTGTGTACACTCCTGTCCACAAACCTCGGGCACCAGATCCAACCTCTGTTTTCTTCTCACCTACCAATGCAAAAGATTTTACATTCACAGAATATGGTAATACTTCAAGCATTCGTGAAAAATTCCATACCCGAGACCATGCACCCCTTACCTGCACCTTGAGTACCAAGTACTCCATATTATACGCGGCAAGATCCGTTGGACTATCTATTGAAACATCCATTTTTATTTCAAGATCTTCTTCTTGAGCAACCTTCTCAATAAATTCAATGAAATCAACTTCTCCCTGTTTGTTTACAAAAAAACTTTGCACCAAAGAAATATCATTTTTTGATTTCTCAAATGATGCAATCATTGTTTCAGAAACCTTTTTCCTTTGTTCACCAGAAAGTAATTCTTGTTTATACGATGCAACAGAAGAACCTTTTTTCCATAACATAGTGAGTGCTGCATAATACCCCCCACATACAAGTATGATCGTGAGGCATAGTGCACCTATTGCATAATATCGGTGGTTACTCTTCATAAATAGTGACGCTTATACTAAAATCAATATCTTTATCTTTTGCAAAATTGGAAACCGGCAACACCACATCAGCAAACCCAGGAAGTGCTTGTACATTTGTAACAAACTGTTTCAACGCATCTCTTTTATCTGCACTCCCCCTCATCACCAACGATGAAGATGTTGCTGTAATTTCCTGATACTGCATATCTGTAATATGTACGCCAGAGTTCTTTACCGCTATAACTCGCTCAATTGCCCGTATTGGGTCAACAGGACTCACTTCAGTTAGCAATGCACGTAACTGCTCGTTTGCATCTTTGATTGAGGTTTCAACTTGATCAACTTTTTTAAATTGATCGAGACTTTTCATCGCCTCAACTTCTGCAAGAATGTTCTTCTCTTCAAAAAATAAATATCCAAGAGATGGAGCAAGAAATACAAAAGCGATGAGTATCAAAAATACAACACCAACCAAAATAACAACAATCCGACGCTCTTTATAGTCTGCAAGAATGTATCCTTTGAGAGATTGTGGAATAAGGTTAAACATATATTAAATCAAAATATGGGTCGGCAATGCCAAACCAATAGCTGGTGCATATTTTACTGAATCCAAAAAAGGTATTTCTGGAACGGTCTTATGAACATCAAAAGCGTTGATCCACACATTACCGATCACTACTTCAGTTTTGATATTTGAACCAAGTGCAACCACAAAATCTTCCGTAAAACCTTCCCCTGTCACAAATACTTTTTCAATATCCTTAGAGAGTGTGTCGTCAGAAACGTGTGAATTTTTCCAAAACGTAATCACTTTTTTCACCTCTGTAGAAATCGAAACAGGATTAAACCCTTCTTGGGGCTGAAGATTTATAGTAGATGTAAAATGAATAATACTATGACTCACAATATATAGAC
>CAYRYA010000017.1:0-5095 GCA_964428435.1 uncultured Candidatus Saccharibacteria bacterium
AGTGCCCTTGTGGTACGACATTAAGCTCTTAACTGTACCCAGTTTTAGTACCGCTCTCGGGTATCAACTACTGTTGAGATTAATTAGTGCCCTTGTGGTACACTTAGTATATATGTTGGAATTTAATATTAAAGATGTTCCATTTTTTCATCTCTCTGATCCAATTCCATTTTTGAATGGGACAATCCCTCAACTCTCTTTTGGATTCAACGGTGATTATGCGAAGCTTTTATTGCTTATATTATCTCTACTTTACTTTATTGGATACAGTATTATCTCGGGTATTGTGTTTTATCATTGGAATACCTACGGGATGAAAACACATACGATACTGCTCGCCAAACTTCTCTTTACTGTTGTATCCTTGTTTTTCTTTGGATTACTTTTTGCATTAACACTTTCGTTATAAATACATATGGCAAATTACGCGACATTACATCTCGATACAGATGAACATATACTTCTCGAAGTCCGTCGACATTGGATTGTGTTTATTGGACATGTGATTTCGTTTATGTTTTTCTCGGTATTACCTCTCGTATTGTATTCTCTTGCACACATGTTTTCCTTTCCATTTATTGAGCTTATATCTTCAGGTCCGATCATAAGAATAATTGCACTGTTTTATCTTGTGTGGCTGTTATCTTTCTGGCTTTCATTTGTGATTACGTGGACCAAGTACTACCTCGATGTGTGGTATGTGACCGAAAAACGTATCATTGATATTGATCAGCAAAGAATCTTTCATCGTGAGGTTTCAAATCTTCGGTTTGATAAAATTCAAGATGTGACTGTAGAAGTGAAAGGTTTTCTCGCTACATGGCTTGATTTTGGAAATATCAGAGTGCAGACAGCAGCAGAAGATAGTAAGGATTTTTATATGACCTACGTGGCGTGCCCGGAAAATGTAAAACGGGTGATCTTTGCTCAGCATAATGAAGTAGGGGATAATACTAGAAATAATGATTCTGGATTAAAGAGTAAAGAATAATACACTTCATCTTATTCGTTAATCTTTGATCCTCACTTGTTTAGCAAGTGAGTCTAATCTTTAGTCTCCATTTGCTGTTGTAAGTGCGTTTTTCTTTTTACATAACTAGTGTTAGAATACTCCCGTTGTTTAAAAATTAATATCTAACACAATGGCTAAAATTTCAAAAATAGTTGCACGAGAAATTATTGATTCACGAGGAAACCCAACAGTAGAGGTAGATCTCACTCTTTCTGATGGTTCTTTCGGCCGAGCTGCCGTACCTTCTGGTGCGTCGACAGGTAGTCATGAAGCAGTAGAGCTTCGAGATGGTGACAAAAAACGATACGGTGGAAAGGGGGTACTCAAAGCGGTGGCAAACGTAAACGGACCACTCTTGAAAGCACTCAAAGGTAAAGAGTGGAATCAGAAAACACTCGACATGGCGATGATTGTACTTGATGGTACAGAAAATAAAGGAAAGCTTGGAGCAAACGCAATCTTGGGTGTGTCTCTTGCGTTTGCAAAAGCACAGGCAGAGTCTCTCGGAAAGCCATTGTGGAAATATTTTAAAGATATTTCAAAAACAAAAGAAGTGCGACTTCCACTTCCAATGATGAACATCCTCAACGGTGGAGCTCATGCAGCAAACTCTACAGACCTCCAGGAATTTATGATCATGCCAGTGGGTGCAAAGTCTTTTGCTCAGGCGCTACAGTGGGGTACAGAAGTATTTCATGAATTAAAGAAACTCTTGAAAGCAAAGAAGCTTTCAACAACAGTAGGAGATGAAGGTGGATACGCTCCAACACTCCCAACCAACGAAGCAGCGATTGAGATCATTCTCGAAGCGATCAAAAATGCAGGCTACGTTGCAGGAAAAGATATCGGTATTGCTATCGATGCGGCTGCGAGTGAATTCTATAAAGATGGTAAGTATCACCTTGCTTCAGAAGGTAAAGTGCTTTCTACAGAAGAAATGGTGGCTTTCTATGCAAACTGGGTTGCGAAATATCCAATCGTCTCAATCGAGGATGGGCTTTCAGAAGACGACTGGGCAGGATATGCGCTTATGACAAAAACTCTCGGAAAGAAAACTCAGATTGTGGGAGATGACCTTTTCGTGACAAACATCACACGACTTAAAAAGGGTATTGATGAGAAATCTGGAAACTCAATCTTGATTAAACTCAATCAGATTGGAACAGTATCAGAAACAATCGACGCGATCACTATGGCTCGAAATGCGGGATACACATCTATCGTGTCACATCGATCAGGAGAGACAGAAGATACAACTATTGCAGACTTTGTGGTGGGACTCGGTACTGGTCAGATCAAGACAGGTTCACTCTGTCGATCAGAGCGAACAGCAAAATATAACCAACTTCTCCGAATCGAAGAATCTCATGGAAAGAAAGCAGTGTTTGCAGGAAAAAAAGCATTTACAGTTTAAGTTAAAAAGATAACAGCGGCGGCACCTGGGTGCCGCCGCTGTTTTTCAATTGGAGTGTCGATCTGTCCTAAACCAGCCGATGATGAACCTTTTGCCACCCCTTGCAATTTCCCAGGCTTTCTTGATTCCGTCACCTTTTGCAAGATGTTGAGAAGCTAGGTTTATTGCACCAATCTTGGCTTCGTTTTTTCCTCTGCGAATTTTTGCACGCAACTCTTTCGTCACAATTTCTCCTTGAAGAACAAATTTCTCACTCAAACTACCGCATGACTTCATGCCTGTCAATATTACGTTTTTTTGATTTTTTGCGTTATAGTATGGGCATATGAAAACTCACAAACAAGTTGCTTTAATAGTGCTCGATGGTTGGGGATATCGGGAAGACAGCAAAGACAATGCAGTAGCGGCGGCCCATACACCTCATTTTAAAAAATATTGGGATATGTACCCACACTCACTCCTCCAGGCGAGCGGTCTTGCAGTAGGACTCCCTGAAGGACAGATGGGAAACAGTGAAGTGGGACACATGACTATCGGTGCAGGAAAAGCGCTTGATCAAGATCTTGTACGTATTCAGAAGGCGATCGATACAGGAGAGTATGAGCAGAATCCTGCATTCACTGCACTCTTTCAGCATGTAAAAGATAATAATTCAGTACTTCATGCGCTTGGACTTGTATCAGATGGTGGAGTGCACTCACATCAGGAGCACCTTTTTGCATTTTTGCGTGCGGCACATAAAGCAGGTGTTAAGAAAGTTGCAATTCATGTCTTTACCGACGGACGAGATACTGCACCACAAAGTGCTGGTGAGTTTATGAAAAAGCTGGAGACTGTGCTCGATGAAGTTGGGAATGCATTTGTTGCATCTATTTCCGGACGTTTCTATGCGATGGATCGAGATAACAACTGGGATCGATTGAAGAAAACAGAAGAAGCGCTGTTTGAATGTAAAGGGAATGTATGTACGATCAAACCATCGGCATATCTCGAAGATTTGTACAAACAAAATCTCGGAAACAAGAGTCTTGATGAACACATCGAGCCGATAGTATGTACCGACCTCAATGGTGAAAACTGTGCAATCAAAGATAATGATGCGGTATTTTTCTTCAATTTCCGATCTGATCGTGCACGTATGCTTTCAGAAAAACTTATCGAAAAAGAAACAACTCATAATATTTGTTTTGCTACACTTACGGAGTACAGTGCGGAGTTCAAATGTCTTGTTGCCTTTCCACCGATCAAGATTGATACAACGCTCGCCAAAGAGATATCAAATGCAGGACTCACTCAGGCTCATATTGCAGAGACAGAAAAGTTCCCACATGCAACGTACTTTTTGAATGGAGGTTTCGAAGGCGAATATCCGGGAGAAAAACATATTCTTCTTGATAGCCGTAAAGATGTGCAGACACATGACCTGGCTCCAAAAATGCGCGCAGAGGCTATCGCTGACAAGACGATTGAGCAGATCAATGCAGGTACGAATTTTATTTTCGTAAACTTTGCGAATGCTGATATGGTGGGGCACACTGCAAATGTACCTGCGATTATCGAAGCGGTAGAAGAAGTGGATCGACAGCTTGGGCGAGTGGTGGAAGCTATGAATGCGGCAGGAGGAGTTGTCTTCTTCACGGCAGATCATGGAAATGCAGAGGTGAATATTGATCCTATTACAGGAGAAAAACATACATCACATACTATCAACCCTGTACCTGCAGTACTTACAGATACTGAGCTCAAGATACATGAGGGTACTCTTGCAGATATCGCACCGACCGTACTCACGGTACTTGGACTGACTGTACCGGATTCGATGACAGGAAAAAGCCTACTTTAAGATTACTAAACAAACTCATTGACATGAGTTTGTTTTCTTGTATTATATTTCGGGTACGTAGTTGTTCATTTTTAATTCATTGGGAGGCACAAAGTGCAGCATCGAGCAGTTATTATCTTAGGTTCTGCTGGTTCAGGTAAGGGGACTCTTTCAAAAAACCTGAATAAAATGTATCGTTTTGAGCATGTTTGCTCATCCGACCTTTTTAGGGACCGTTTGAAAAACGACCCTGATTTCAATCAGCAGGTTGCCCATCATATGCTAACCATGGAGAAGGGAAGACTTCTTCCTGATAAACTCGTTTGGGATACGCTTCTTCAGAAGCTGCTTGTGTATCCCGACGGAACAGACCTTGCGTTTGATGGTTGTGCTCGCACGATGGGGCAGATGCAACTTCTGCTCGATTATCTTGATAGGTTGAGGTATGCGGTGACCATTGTTCGACTGGATTTGCCAGAAGACGAATGTCGAGGGCGAATGGTCCATCGGCATAAAAACGCAACCCCTGAGGAAAAACGCCAAGATGATCTCAATGCCGAGAGTGTCGAAGAACGTCTAAGTGGATACCGTGAGCACCTTCCCTCTATCATCGGCTTTGTTCAAGGGAAGGGTAAGATTGTCCATGCTATTGATGCTCGTCAGTCTCCTGAAGATATTCTGCTGGACGTCTGTAATGTTGTTGGATTGCAAATTACAATTCCAACATAGTAAACACCCCCGACGGGTTTCCGTCGGGGGTGTATTTATACCACTATATTACATTACTGATGTACAATGTTTACATTTTCGTGCGTCTTTTGGAATTTCAGAAATACATTCGGGACAG
>CAYRYA010000018.1:0-2621 GCA_964428435.1 uncultured Candidatus Saccharibacteria bacterium
CCCTGAGATGAAAAACATCAATCAGAAGGTGGTGAGAAATACCGCCATTACACTGCTCATTTTTGCTCTTGTGAACACAATGCTCTACTACACAGCACAGTACTTCGACAGGAGCTGGATCTTTCAGACAATCACCGCGATCGACGGACTGACCGTAGGATTATTTCTTTTCTGCGGGTTAGTCTTCCTGTCGGAGAAGTTCGCCAAAGAATTCTTCGAAGCTCTTGAAGCGACCGTAGTTATACCTTCCGGACTTGCTTTTATGTGTCTTGTTGTGGGAGGAGGTTTTCTGGGTGTGACAACCGGCCACTCAGTCTTCTATAACCACAACTGGTGGACAGAGCCCAACGGTATCCACAGACAAATTGGTGTTGTCATTGATCGGGGTCCCACTGATGGAAGGGAGCTTGATAAAGTGGCACCCTACCTTATTGTGAATCTCAAAGGATGTGGTATCCGTCATTACCAAATGAAGGACCCAAATAACCATTATCCAGAGCCTGATTCGACGGTGTACATTGAAGATCGATACAGCTGCGAATCAACCTCACTCGACGCAGGTGAGGTTGACTCCAGCGCATTCCAAGTGACAACACCTCGTTAAGAGGTTAACCCGCACCAACGAACGGAAATACCCGTTCGCATCTTGTGCGGGTTTTCTGTTATAACAAGCTTTATGTTAAACTTCTCCCAGAAAGGTTCTTGTGATATACACTATTCTCGCTTTCCTTGTGGATGTGATCCACTTCGTAGTGGTTGGATACAAAACTATCGGGTTCTTTGTATCTAAGACAGAGTGTCCTCGCTTTGTATTAACTCATCGAATCTTCGTTATCAATTCAGTGTTTTTAAATTTATGTTTTGGTCTCAAGTGTCCATTGAGCCTCATCTCTGGATACCTTAGGGAACTTGCACACCCTGGATATATGGAAGGTTTAGGGTACAGACCTTTTGTTGTTGAGCAACTCAAATATCTCGGATTTGATATTCCAGATATTCTCATCACTATTATTCTTTTTTCTGCTGGTATTACATCAGCAAGTCACCTTATCTTCGTATATCGAAAAGAAAAACCTGGCGCATAATCAATCACTGATGAATGCGCCTTTTGTTTTACCTACTATTAGGTATACAATTATTATATTAGTAACTAATCGTACATTATGGACACCACATTGATTACATTAAAAATTCTTTCTGTGTATTTAATTATCAGTGGATTTTTTATTATTTTTAGACGAAAAAGTATTCCCCATCTTCTCAAGGACTTTTTTGATCATCCAGCAACTGTATATTTAACCGGTGTGATTCTTATCTTTCTTTCTTCAATGTACCTCATCCAATATAGTATTTGGGATGGCTCATGGAGAACTCTTGTTACTATCTTCGCATGGCTCGTTGGGCTCAAAGGACTCATCTATATCTTCGCACCAAAACTCTTGAGTGAAGTTGCGATTCGAAAATCAAAACAATTTTTTGTAACATATGGTGTTATTGCGATTATTATCGGAATGTATTTGTTTACACTAAACGGATAACAAACTACAGTAAAAAATCCCCGCATGCGGGGATTTTTTATATAGATTTTCTCGCTCTTTCTAGGATATGTTCAAGGAAGTGAGAAAGTGAACTCCCAATATGTTCGAGCCCGTGTGTAAATGCACTCCCCGCCTTCAAACTTGGCTGACTATTGACCTCAAGGAGGAATACCCCACGCTTTGGATGAACAATCATATCTGATCGAGAATAATGTGCGAGGCCGAGGGCACGGTGTGCGAGCATTGCAACACGCTTAGCTTCTGCTTTTTCGAGCGCAGTCAGACTCATATGATCAAATTCTACTCCCCCTTCCATCTTATGATCAAATGTATGATGAGTATGTCCTTCTGGTTTCTTTACCTCAAGCACAGGCAGTGCATACAAAGTCTCATCTCTAAAATCTTTAATGATTCCGCATGTAGCCTCCCGTCCGGTAATATACTCTTCAACAACCACTTTTTCTCCATACATAAATGCTTCTTCGAGAGCATCTACAAGCTCCGGAATAGTGTGTACCACTTTTGTACCCAGAGATGAACCACCAGATGCAGGTTTTACAATTGCTGGATGTGGGAGTGTTGTAAAGATTTCGTGAATTTTTGCATTCGACATCTCATTTTTATGTACAGCAATAGAGTGCGGTGTGCGAATACCATATTTTGCAAAGATGTTTTTAGATAATATTTTATTTACCCCAAGAGCGCTCGGTAATACCGATGAGCCAGTATGCGGAATACCGTGCATTTCGAGTATATGTTGGATTTTTCCATCTTCACCAAAGTGTCCATGCAATGCATTCCATACAACATCGATATGTGGGAAAATTTTCTCAGGAGATTTTGGCGTACCATTCATGTGCCACACACCATCTTTATCAATTAAAATATCAATTCCTTTGTATGAAGGAGGTAAATGCTTTAACACTTCACTTCCAGTGTGCAACGACATGTCGTATTCATGAGACGGTCCTCCTCGTAAGACTGCAACTCTGATTGGCGATGATGTATTCATGCGTAGATTATATCATGCAGCACGAGCACCCTGTACACTTCACCCTTTCATTTTTTTGTTTCGAAGTTTTT
>CAYRYA010000018.1:2721-4551 GCA_964428435.1 uncultured Candidatus Saccharibacteria bacterium
GCCTCTGCATTGGCAAGCAAGATTTCTTTTTCATATGTCAGATATTTTTTGTCACCAAGTATTTCTTTTGGTTTGTGTCGTTCATCTTTCACCACCGAAACTACTGGGATCCCCACCATATTTTCTTTGAGCACACTTTCGATTGCTTTTTTCTGAGCCAATCCTCCATCGACGACGATTAGATTTGGCAAACGCCATTCATTGTGCCCGAGACGGCGGGTAATCACCTCTTTGAGTGCTTTCGTATCATCAGCACCTGTATTGTGTTGTATTCTAAATTTTCGATACTCCCCTTTTTCTATCTGCCCGTCTTCAAGCACAGTCATGACACCTACCATGTTTTGCCCTGACATGTGAGCGATATCGTAGGATTCAATACGAAAACCACTTGGAGCCTTTGCCTCAAAATTTTCTTCTTTAATCAGTGACACATCATGAATATGCGTCAATGCAAATATTTGTTTTTTTAATTCTCCTGCTTCTTCAAACTTATGCTCTTTTGCATACACCTTCATTTGTTTTTCCAAGTCTTTGAGAATTGTTTTTTTCTCACCATTGAAAAAGTGTACGATATGTTTAATCGTTGTATTATATACTTCCTCTGAAATTTCTCCTGTACACACGCCCGGGCACAGCCCGATCTGTCGGTTGAAGCATGGTTTGCATTTCTCACCTACACATGGCATGCATTTATCTCGAAATGGGAAAATCTTGCGGATGAGACCGAGTGCATCACGCAAAGTCTGTCCAGATGGAAATGGTCCAAAGGAATGTGCGATTACATAGTCGATTTTCTTTCTCCCTCCGAGAGTCCCTACAAGAATATCTCTCCCGCGCACCAAAAACACTCGAGGAAAATCCTCTTTTGTAATGACAACATAGTAAAAACTCTTATTATCTTTTTCTTTTGTGTTGTATTCTGGTTGGTATTTTTTAATGAGGTGTGCTTCGAGGAGAAGTGCTTCGAGCACTGAATCTGTTTTTTCGAAAGTAATATCGGTACATTCTTCAAGCATGCCAACGATTTTTGGACCTCGAGTCTCAGAGATATCATTTGAAAAGTAGCTTCTCACGCGATCACGGAGAGAAGTAGCTTTACCAATGTACAAAATATCACTCGAAGTTCCTTTTGTACGTCGAAAAAAGTACACCCCTGGTGTCTCTGGAAATTTTTTGATTGAATCGATGAGGGATTGACGAATCATATACTGGATTATAGGCTAAAAACCACTTATTTACAACATACTTGACTTTAAGTCCAGTAAATGTTAATAAGTATATAGGAGGATACCAAACCTATGGTAATCAGTAAGTCACGCAATCGACTCGTGAATTTTCGCATAAGTGAAGATGAATTCCAAGCACTCATGGACGCAACAACCGCGGCAGGCGCCCGGAGCATGTCCGACTATGCAAGGACTTGTGTCCTCGGAAACAATGGATCGCAAGATGGGAGCCTTCAACAACTGGAAAAAAGTGTGAGCAGCCTTCACATGAAGTTTGACCTGTTGTTGGAAATCCTCACCGAACCTACCGGTGCCGTACCATCGACATCAACTTCAACGCCGGAGGAGGTCGTCAGTGGCCTTCCTCACTAACCCGAAATGCGGGCACCACATGGTGCCCGCTTTTTCATATCTCTAGCTTCTGCCTCATCGGCAGACTCACCGAAGAGGTGAGAAGACGTGTTACGTCTTCGTAAGACCTTGTTAGAGCTTTTGTAATCAAAAGATTAACAAGGTGTACTGCTTCTGTAAGGAGAGCTATTTCTTCCTATTTCTATAATCCTTCAACACCTTTGCGAGATATTTCCCGGTGTAACTTTTTTCA
>CAYRYA010000019.1:0-4449 GCA_964428435.1 uncultured Candidatus Saccharibacteria bacterium
CCAAATGGTTTTTCTACCAATATTCGTGCCCATCCCAAATCCCCTCCACATGGAAAACTTAAACCCGACTGTTTAAGCAGTCGGAAAATATGTTCGTAGTATTGAGGTGACACAGAAAGATAGTAGAGCTTGTTTGAGCATTGCATAAAATCAATATCATGCGCATCTACTTGAGCAAGAAGATTCATATATGAATCAAGTGAAGAAAAATCACCTTGCACATAGGAAAAAAGTTTTACAAAGTCTTCTCGTTTGTCATGCTCAGGCAACACACCACGTACAAAATCCTCAATATCATTCTTTGAAAAATCTCGTCGAGAAAAGCCAGTGAGTACGAGCTTTTTGGGAAGAAGTCCTTCAACATACAAACTAAAAAGAGATGGGATAATTTTCTTTTGAGACAGATCCCCGGTGATACCGAAAATAATAATTTGCGTAGGAATATACATGCATGTAAGTATAGCAAATTTATTGCAACTTGCTTTTTATACAGAAGATAGTTAAATAAGTACCAGAAAGGTAAAGGTGATATTATGGTGTTTAAACCAGTTTCTAACGGAGGAAATCCTGGGGAACTTGAAGCTCTCTACAGAATCTACCCCTGGATTGTTGGTATTGTAGGTACACGAGAAGTCAGCTTAATTGAGCTGATGACTCAAAACGAACTTCCTGACTATCCTTTTGTGTCATCTGCAAATGGATACAATTCAACAGGAAAAATTATTCTTTACAAAAATGGTGAGTATAGGAAAGATGTTTCGTGGGAGGATATCCATACCCACCGTAGAGAACTTGATCTACAACCTACCCACACAGGCTCACCTCAGACAGAAATACTGGGTGATGAAGATGTATGTGTTGTGGTGCACGATCATGCAGATGATCATGACACTATATTCAACGGAATCCACTTGCACATTTTTATGTGCCAAGGTGGAAAGACTTTCGAGCAATTTCCGGCTGTTAAAGGTTGGCTTGTCGAACCAGTCATTCGTGGACTTCTCCGCAAACTCGATCTCTTGTGATAGTTCCAAAAAGGGCGCAGAAATGCGCCCTTTTACATACCTAAAATCTTGTCTATGGCTAGATAAATTGTCACAGGAAAGTTATGCTCGAGCAATATTTTTTGTATACTATATATATGAAAAAAAGTGTACTTATCGCAATGTGTATTCTCTCAGGTTTTCTCGGATTATTTTTAGTCCAAAAAATCAATCTCCCCGCGGCAGATATTGGAAGACATATTAAAAACGGTGACGTGTTTCTCCATGCAGCAGAATATGCAGTATCAAGATCAGCACTTCTCCATACCAACTTTTTTTCTTTCACCTTTCCTGATTTTCCTTTCATTAACCATCACTGGGGATATGGAATTATCGCATACCTTATATATAGTATGTCTGGATGGACAGGACTCTCGTTGTTCTACATAAGCATGATGCTTATTACTTTTTGTCTTCTTTTTTTACTTATATCAAAAAAAATACCTTTATATACCAGCATCCCACTTGCGCTCTTTCTCATTCCATTAATTGCAGAACGTAGTGAAATACGCCCCGAAGGAATAAGTTACCTACTCATCGCAGTGTTTATTTTTATTCTTGTACGATTTTTAGAAAACAAAATAACAAAGAATTACCTATTTATTTTACCTATACTCAGTATATGTTGGATCAACATGCATATTTATGCAATTTTTGCTCCACTGATCGTCGGCACATTTCTCTGTGAAAGTCTTATTCGAAAAGACTGGGAGAAAGTAAAAATATTCACTTCCATCACCACACTCTGCGCATTAGGACTTCTCCTTAGTCCATACGGACTTTCAGGCGCACTTTATCCATTTAAAATTTTTGAAAATTACGGATATATGGTTGCAGAAAACCAATCAATCTCTTTTCTTCAAACACTTAATTTTATTAACCCAAACTTCTTATGGTGGAAAATATCTGCAGTGATCGCTTCTGTATGTAGTGTACTTGTACTCATGCATCCTCAAAAGAAATCATTTCCGATTGCACTCGGATTAATGACTGTTGCATTTGGAGGATTGAGTTTTTTTGGAATCAGACACCTGACACTATTTGGACTCATTCTACTCCCTTTCCTTGGTTCACTCTTTCATATACTACTCGAAGATTCTTATGTACAAACAGAGAAAGATACCCGATGGGCATGGTCTATTATTATCTCTATTTTTTTAGTACTCGTGATTTTCGTTCGATTCAATGATCGCCTCCCTGGTTCATCTCGATGGGGATTTGGACTCTACCCACGCAATGCAGACTCAGCTCTTTTTGTAGAAAAAAATAATATTAGCGGACCATTTTTTTCTAATTATGATATTGGGGGGCTGCTTATTTTCTCACTGTTTACTCCAGAACGAAAAGAAAGAGTGTTTGTAGACAATCGTCCTGAAGTTTACCCTGAATCATTTTTCTTCGATACATACAAACCGATGCAAGAAAATCCTTCTGTATGGGAAGAAAAATCAAAAGAATATAATTTTAATGCAGTATGGTTTTATAGACTTGATAGCACTCCTTGGGCACAAGAATTTCTTATATCACTCGTTGGCAACCCTCTCTGGGCACCGGTATATGTAGATGATTTTACTATTATCTTTCTCAAACGTACTGAGAAAAACAACACAGTAATCACTCAGTATGAACTTCCTCGCAGCATGTTTAGTGTACAATAGCATTAGTCATGAAACTTTCCATTATTATCCCTGTCTACAATGAAGAAAAAACTCTTGAGCATGTTGTACTTCACGTGCACAGCGCATTCTCACATGCAGACCATGAAATACTTATAATAGACGATGGATCGACAGACTCCACACCAGACATCGCATCACGACTCACTTCCGAAAACATCTTTTACACCCGCAAAGAAAATGAAGGAAAAGGAAGTGCCGTACGTCAGGGCTTATTGCATGTTTCCGGAGATTATATTGCAATCCAAGATGCAGATTTAGAATACCAACCTGAAACACTCTCTACACTATGGTCTTCGATTACTCATCCTGATATGGTCATATACGGCAAACGTTCACGCAACCAAGGTTACATACTCAATCGTATTGCCAATTATCTTCTTTCATCTTTATGTAATCTTTTGTATAGCAGTAGTCTCTACGATATTTACACATGTTATAAAATAATACCGTCTCACCTCGCTCGACAACTACATCTTGTATCAAATGGTTTTGAAATTGAAGCAGAAATTACCGCAAAAATTCTTCTACAACAAAAGACTATTCTCGAAATACCAATCTCGTATCAACCGCGAACCCATACACAAGGCAAAAAGATTAGAGCAATTGATGCATTGCGAGGTGTGTGGACACTCGTACGTTATAGACTTAACTAATTTTCTTTAGTGGATGGAGATGTGATGCAATACCGATTGCCGCCGCAATAATCAGAATATTTTTAATAATATATTGACCCTCGAGCGTTGGAACAAGAAATCCAGACCATGTGACTGACTGAAGGAGGAATAATGGCATGATAGTTGTTGCCATATGAAAAAAAAGAAGTGGTATCACTGCACGTTCAGCACCACGAAGAAGAAACATGACCCCGATCAGCATTTCAAGTACACCAAAAATAATAATAAATAATGAAAAAGGCATCACTGGTATCGTATGTTCAAAAAGTGCTTGCACGAGAGGACTCGCAGGAGAAAGGTCAAGAACTTTGAGTGCACCGAACCAAAAAAATACAACAAATAATCCGAATCGAGATAATGGCTCAGCCATACTTCGACAGAATCTAATAATAAGAAAATCAAGTGCGTGAATCATACATATAGTATACAGCAAAAAAACCAGAGGGATGTAGTATCCCAATCTGGTTTCTGTGTATTACTGCGGCATCTGCGGAGGTATAAACCCAGCAGTCATCGCAGATTGACTTTGTGCCAATACGGTCTGGATAGTCTGAAAGAACACGAGGAGCGTGTTCTCAAATCCAGAGAAAATCTCGGGAGTTAGGAACTGAAGCATGACAATCAGCAAACCTAATCCAAAAACAGAGAATATTTTCATATTCGTGTTCTATGAGAAGGACAGTATACTATGCGGACAAGCATAGTACGCCGGCTAATTGCCAGGCTACCCCTCTCTTCCCTTGCGACCAGACATGATCGAAAAAGAATAAATGAGGTTCCTTTGGCGAGATTTCAATGAACAATCCTACATGTATATGATACCACACCTTTTTATAAACACAAGTCTATGCTTCCCAAAAGAGAACAATTAGTGTACAGTGTCTATCTGGAAGTCTGACTTCGTGCAAAACCCCCGACTGCGAAAAAGTCTCGGGTAACTACACTGAAGATTCCTCCACTCTTCATTTGGAAGGGTCCTCTGATCTGTACTGCATAGCGGGTCAGTGATGATTAACCAAAAGGTCAGACTTCCACCACCCACACACAGCAAAC
>CAYRYA010000020.1:0-2395 GCA_964428435.1 uncultured Candidatus Saccharibacteria bacterium
CGCGACAGTAACTCCATCCCCTACCGAGACACCTATACCAGAGCCTACTCCAACAAGCACTCCTGAAGTGAATTTCGGAGAATTAACACCAGAGGAAAAAAAGGTGGAAGTAAGAAAAAATATTGATGCATTTATGAATGCACCGATCGAAAACATTCAAGCGCTCGGAGAACACACGCAGCCACTTGTAGAATTTAACAAAGAAAAATTTGTTATGTCACCTCTTTTTAAACACTCCGGTGACAGAGGAGAATTTTATATAGTAGATCCAAATAATCCAGAAAAAAGTATTCCTAATATCTCGATATTCGATGTCCCAACCAAGAAAATAGGTGAAAACGGTGAGATGGGTTTTTCTTATCAATTAAATGGTGTATACCTAGGAAGAACTGAGCATACGATACAAACGGAAGTAGGAGATGGACAAGTTGAAGCTGTAGTAGGATTTTTTGGTATTGAGATAGACGGGGAAAGACACGTAATACCTGTAGGGATGGGTTGGATTGGAGATACTCCAGAGACATCAACTTCTGTTCGATTAAAAGTACAAGATGCATCAGAGGAAGGAAATCCAACATATTCGGATTCGCAGGGAAGACCTCCACAGGCGGTTTTACCTGAGGTACTTAATGTATTGGACGAAAATGTAGGTGAAGCTGTAGTAGCATTACAGATCAATCTTCCAATCCTACTTGATCCAACTCTTCAGTCTCAGGCACGTGGAGCTGGGTTTCCACCTGAGCTTTTTGATCCAGCGAAAATGGCACAACACGAGACGATTGCTGAACATACATACAATATAATTAAACAGGTAGTTCTCGAAAAAGCGAATGAAAATGGGTATGTTGCACGTGATTTTTATAATCCTGAAGGTATTCCAATCCCACAGGAGTACCTTACTGGTGAATCAACAGAAGATCTTTTTTCTCAACTTCCAGATGTGAGCCCATTCCTTGGTGATCAGCCTATAACTACCGATCAACTATATTCTTCACTTCGTGCGTATAGATATAACGTTTATCTTACCGAAGCAAATATTAGCGACCCCGTTGAAGGCAAATAATTTATTGCATTTCTCATAAATTCTGCGCATAATAAAAGTGTGTATATGCGCAAATCTCTGATTCTTATAGTGTCTGTTGTTATTGTGTTTGTAATAATTGGCGCTTTAGTTTTATACATCTCTTCACGCTCTAATAAATCTCCCTTGTGCAATGATTTTCTTTGGGAGAAAAGTGACTGTGGATACATCTCCGCATCTCAACTGTCTGATGGAGCAACTGTTCACAGAATCATTGGTAAGATAATAAATAAAAAACAAACAGATATTGGATACATATTTTCAATACAAACGATGGATTCTTCGGGAAATATTTTTAACTCAACAATTTCATTTCCAGATAAATCTATACCTTTTGCTATTAGCACTCATCTTGGACTGAAAGGAAAAAAAGGGACACCACAGACGGAGCGAAAACGCTATTCACATGAAGAAGCATTTTCTCGACTACCAGTAAATGCTGATGTAATTCTCAATGTAATTACTTTAGACTCAACCGCAAAAAAACAGCTAGAAGATACATTTCCCGACACTCAATATAGCACTTGTATGTCAACAATCAATGATGCATATATTTCCTATATTCAGTCTCCAACATTGCGAAATCGAATTACACTTTTTACCAAGAAGCTTTCATCAAAGTGTGAAGGGCCTGTGGTTCTCGGAATCACACAACGTGGAAAATGAAACTATTACACTGCATCATAGGAATTTTTATCATTTATATTTTCTCTGTCATTTTTACCAACGACACCTTTGCTCAATCTTGTTCTGGTCTTTCCGGAACAGTAACAATAGGGACTCATCGCTGTGTTGAAAATCAGGTAGGTATTGATTCATGTGAATACGGAGAAGGCGATATTACTGCTCAATGTTATGCATCAGGTGGTAGATGTGTACAACAAGAAGACTATCAATCGACAATCGGATGCACTTGGTCAGGAAGCACCTGTACAGGATCCAACTTTGGAGAGTCTCCAGGAGGAAGTGTTACTTGTGAAGGTTCTAGCGGAGGAGATGGAGGCGGAGACGATGATGGACCTCCTCCCCCACCACCTCCGCCACAATGCGAGAATGATTCGGGTTGTTTTGGTTGTTATAGTTGTGTGGGTGGATCATGTGTGAATGCAAACGATAACTACTGTGGAAGCTGTGGTGATTGCGCAAATGATGGCTTATGTTACGCGGATCATGCATGGTGTGGGACAAATCATGCATGCATCGATAATCCGGATGTTTTATATGGATCCAATAGCTTTTACTGTCAAAATCTCTGTGGCTGTTCATATACTGAAGACTGTGATGCCGATCCAAATCCGGCGTCAGGAGATGCTG
>CAYRYA010000021.1:0-2161 GCA_964428435.1 uncultured Candidatus Saccharibacteria bacterium
GACCGAACATCACGAACATTTCCTACATAGGGTTTTGGAGAGGTTGGGGTTTTAGTAAATGTCATGAGTACCAATTGAGTGAAATCTAGCAGTATTGTTCTCCAAATCAAAAATAATCCTATACTTATTATTCAAAGAAAAAGCATAGTAGTTATTCAATGTTCCGTGTAACTTGTGAGTTTTCAACGATAAATTAAAAGGGTTTTCTCTAAATACTCTTTCCTTCTCCTCTGCAATATCCTTAATCAATAAAGGTAACTTACGATATTGTTTTTCAAATTTTGAGGAATAAATTATTTGCACCGAGCAATTATCTCAAATCCTTCAAAGACTTCAACACCTTAAATCTACCCCTAGAGAAATCGCGCTCCGATTGTTTGATATCATGTTCAAGCTTTTTATCATTCCACAATCTTATTAAATGACGAAAAAATTCACTCGTTGAAGCAAACTTTCCATCTTTAACCTCTTTTTTTACAATCAGAGCAAGTGAAGATGGTAATGATATGTTTAAAATTGAACGCATAATTAAAATATAATTACTGTAATAATCTGTATTACAAAGTATATACTGTTAAATTATAAAAGCAATGGTACCTTCGAATCATCACATCTTGCTCTTTTGGTGCCCCCGCGAGGAATCGGCTATGAAATCATGTGGATAAGTTAAATAAAGCCTTTCTCTAGGTTAGAATTGGTTTGGAGTGTTTTTCTGTTTACAGAACGCAACACGAAGTCATCTTCTGGTCATGATCAGAAGGATGTATACCCATTCGGCTATCCGCTCTAATATCGATTAGATATTGAGCACGATATCAAACGATACTAGTGGGGTGTCTCATTCGAATCCACGGTGTCTTAGCACCAAAAAGCCTGGACGAGTTCACCCGCACGTCGTGTTGCGTTCAGTAGACGGAATGTATGATGTCTTGTTCTTCACCATATACCACATAATGACAAGCATCTTCCTTGCAAGAGCTACTCGTCCTTTTCTCTTGAAAGAAAGATTGTTTGATGATTTTTCGAAAAAGGAATACAGATAATGATCAGTTGTTGATCTAATACGAAAAGCAGCTTCAACCAATGAAGCTCTGAGATATTTCGATCCTTGTTTAGTGATATGACCACGGCAAACAGAATCACCACTCGAACGCTCACTTGGAGCAAGACCTGCAAAGCTTACAAGATGTTTTGGTGTTTTGAAGCGAGAAAAATCTGCAACCTCTGCATATATTGTCGAAGCAGTAATGACACCAATTGCTGGCATAGTCCTTAATATGGATACTATTGGATTGTTTCTGGCAAACTTCTCCAATTTGCATTCAAGTGATCTAATTGCTGATGACAATTCCTGACGAACAATTAACAACTTGTTTAAATAATCTTTGTTAAGTGAGGCAATGAACGTCCGGCCCTTAACCCCGAAAAGATCAGACATTGCATATGTGATGCCTTCTTGAGTTAAAATACTGTGAATTCTATTACTAAGACCTGTACGCATACGAACTAAATATGATCGGTCTCGAACAATTCTACGAAGTAGATATATATCTTCATTGGGGACATATGAAGATGGTAAGTATCCAACTTTCAGTAGTTCCGCTAATTTTGTGGCATCATTCTTGTCAGTTTTTTGTTTACTATTAGTTATTAGTTTTGTTTTGTATGGATGAGATATGGTGACTTTCATTCCTTTTTCTAAAAGAGTTTGCCGACACCATCTCCAACCACATACAGGTTCAAGAGCAGAAGAAATCACCCCGTATCTATTCTTGAGATCATCTGAATATGCTTCAAAAAGCATCTTTTCGACAGGAAGTTGCTTTGATTCGATGACTTTAAATTTATCATCAATTAATACCCAGGTACTCGTACGTTTATGTAAATCTATACCCAAATAGTATGGTTTTTGTGTATACATGTTTAGCTACATTAGCGTAGCAATTACATGTTACCAAGATTTCATGAGATCGATTCCGTGGACCACATGAAAAGACTGGCTTTCTGCCAGTCTTTTCATGTGGTGTCTCTATTGTACCAAACTCGCACCTATTTCCAAAACAAATGATGTGGCACGCGCGGAGCGCGTGGTGAAGCGAAACTAAATCGTACGCTCGGAGAAAGCCCCACGCACTGGCGAGTACGCCAGCAACCCCGAAAG
>CAYRYA010000022.1:0-2115 GCA_964428435.1 uncultured Candidatus Saccharibacteria bacterium
CTGATATCAATCTAAACGCGAAGGTGGGCTTGGAGGACTTTTCGATTCTCTTGTTCAATTGGACCGGCTAGGATTATTTTAAAGTCCTTATTCGTCACTGCCTTTTCCGCACACGCATAAAACCTAAAACATACATTCTTCGAATGTATGTTTTAGGTTTTTGCTCCGCTCAGCCTGTGTGGCTTTGCGCGAGGCGCGTCAAACGCAATGACTCAACAAACTTTAAAATAATCCTGCACATTTAAACTTTGTTGGAGTGAGAAAAATTCGTGAGTTACAACTTTTGAAGCGCCTCGCGGAAGTGAAAAAGTCCGGGGGACTTTTACAAGACCTTGCGTGGTATCTTTTCGAGCGATAGCGAAGAAAAGTACCCACAAGGTGAACGGCGACTGTAAGTTGCAAGGGGGAGGGAGCGGAGCAAAGACACAAAACACTAAACGCAAAGCATTTAGTGTTTTGTGTCTTATGCGTGCGAGGCAAAAGTTCGTGACGAGAAAGGATTTTGAACACGGATGGCAGAGTGCGGAGAAAGAGTTCTGTCTCCAATATGCAGAGTTCGTGACGAGAAAAGATTTTCAGTACCGATGATATAGTGCGGAATGGGTACTTGTTTAAAATTTGCCGCTCCACTTTAATTTCAATTGCTCAATTCTCGCAAGCAAAACTGGGTGATTGATAAAATGTATTGAATATCTTAAAAATTCATCAAACAAAGTAATTCCTTGAGTTTGTTCGTATTCCAAAGCCTTCTCGACTGCCTGATACTTATCCAGTTGACGTCCAAATTCAGCCGCTGGGTCATTTGAATTTTCAAATCGTAACCACAAAGCCATTATTTCATCACCTCCAGGTATATCTTTGCAAATTTTCTCTAAGGCTTTTCTTTCATTTTCAAACTTTACTTCTTTCAAGGCTTTTCTACTGTCAGGATTAAGTTCCAAAATAACTTCATCCCCATGAATTGCTTCTGGCCAATCATGGACTTCGAGCATATCAATAAGGCCATCAATCTCATCTTCCGAGAGGAGTGGCGTTAATTCATTCGCAAGTGTCACCAGTGCTTCGGTATGCTCTTTTACTGACTCAGGATTTTCCACCCCTCTATCTACCCAGCCTGTCCTCTTCAAATCTTCGAGTGACTGATAAATTTCGGGTGCAACTTTTTCTAATTTAAGTACTGTTTTTTTGTTTTGTGATTCTAGCGATTCCATTACACAACTATAGCAAAAATTTATATTGTAATCACTTACTGCAAATAATCAAAAAGTCACTGTTCATATTCAAAGGAAGATGTGTTTTTGGGCATGTAACACATTCTTTCTTGCAAATTTGTGCATAACTCACCATAATTTTTTTTACATACGCTACAATGAAGATACGCTTATTGGAGGTATATAGTCCATACATGTGAGGAGTGTATATCGTCAATATAGGGATTTTTTCCTTGCGCACATGCTTACAGCCGAGCATGGTCCGGTAGGCGTAGTATGTTGAAAGTGAACATAAGAGAGGTGGAGACTTTCGTGTTTGCGGAGTGCAATTTTATGCTGGAAAGAGCACCAGCACAGCACTACTCATTATTAGAGTCAACATGCTGATTAATACAACAAAAGCTTATGATTCACACGGCAAATACCGTGCGAACTCTTCAGGCTGTTGCGATGTCGGTTGGATTGGCACTACTCCTCTGGAGTACAGGCCTCCCAACACTCTTCCACTTTGCGGAAGCGGCATCAATTACGAGTGCAAGTGATACATTGTCAAATTCAGCACCAGGTCTTCCGTCAAACCACACAATCGCCTTTCAGGTAGAGAGTGGTATGGCAGCTGGTGAAACCATTGAAATTACATTTCCAGCACAATTCACTATCCCTGGTCTAATGGATGATACGGATATTGACATCAGTGCGTCGGGCACCAACCAAACGGTTGCTGCAACGAACGGAAGTGGTCAATGGGGCGCTGTTTTTGGAGGTCAGGTGCTCACGCTTACGTCACCAAGTAACGTAGGACAAGCATCAGATACACCAATGATTATCAAGATTGGTACGAATGCAACGGGAGGTGATCAACAGATTACCAACCCGAGTGCAACTTCGTCATATGCAATTCTCA
>CAYRYA010000023.1:0-1817 GCA_964428435.1 uncultured Candidatus Saccharibacteria bacterium
GGAGGCACGGGTGTGTTAGTACTTCCTGGTGGAGGCGTAGCAGTTGGACCGCAGGAAAGACACATACCGTTACCGCATCCGCACGCGCAGTGTTCAATATGCGCTAGAGTCACTGTGGTATTCCCTGAACATTGTCCATTAGGATAACTTCCAACACAGGTACCATCAGTTTTTTGGACGTTACAAACAGCTGTGTTGCTGAGACAACAAGAATTTGCAGATTGACATGGTGATGGAGCTCCACCACAAAGAATACATTGCAAATCAGAAGTACACGCCTCTCCAGCGAATACTGAAGTGTTGATATTCGCAAATAAAATGAAGGTTGCAAGGAGTGTAACAACGAGAAATATGCGTATATATGTATTCATGATTCAATACTTATAATCAATGATCTTTATTTTAGTATCGTAAACATCCCTGCCACAGGTTTGTCACTACCTTCCGGAAATACCCAAAATTCGCCCCTAACCTTCACATTAACTGGTACTTCATCCAGATTAAGTATCCGATGCGCTTCGTCAGATTCATATACGAATACTACGTTCCATTTATCTCCACTTGGAGTTATTGATGTTAAATTGAGAACATTTCCTGCATCATCTCGAATTTGATAAGTAGTATCAGTTTTGCTAACAAGTGTACCAGTGAAGCTTCCTCTCCATTGAGTGACCATTTTGTTTGTGAGAAGATTCTGAGATACAGGTAGGATTATATTTGTAGCTTGTGTTGTCGGGGTTTTCAGGCTGTTCTCGACGATTTGTCTCATAATCCCAATGCCTACCACTATACCGAACATTATAGCCACGGCGACAATCATGAAGAATGTGAAATACCCAAAGTAAAAATATTTGTTTTGTTTAATGAGTGATGTTGCCTGTAAATCCATAGAGTTGATCGATAAAGATTAGTACGATCAGTCTATAGTTTTTGTGAATGATTGTCAATGATATTCGAAAATATTCTCGATACTTTTCACAAAACATATAATAATCACAAGATTGTAGCGAAAAAATATCAAATTGATTATTTATCCGTTTTCAGATAGAAGAAACAAAAAATTATGGAGGTGTTACGCTTAATCCTGTGACTCTCTTAAAAGCATCGCTCGGTGAAAATGAAGACCCAAATGTTTTTAAAGCTCTTGTTATAGCTGCAAGTAAACTAGGAGTGCCAACACCTTGAGAAGGTGTCAACATTCCTTTTCCACCATAACGTAATGTATTCTCTTCGAAGAACGCTTGTAGATTTCCTGAAGCACCTGAAGGTACTTTTTTTGCTACCTGGGTATATTTTACCTCAATTTCTAATTCACCCGTTTGAGAATTTCGAGTAATTACCACTCCATCTTCATCGGTAGGAATATATCTTTTGTATTTATCTTGTGTTGCTGTGGCTTCTGGATTCACAACTCTCGTGGTTCCGTTTTCGTTTCCTACGACTTCAGAAACTCTAAGACGCAGAACGTCTAGAGGTTTTTCATCTGTACTCATTTGTGTTCCATAATTAGAAAGATTAAGTCCTACTTCAAGACCTTTTGCTACCACAATAACTTTTGGTGATACATGTTTGCCATTTGCGTTAACTATAGTAGAAACAAATATTGCAGCGGTTTCTGCATCATTCCATGTCCCAGTACCCTCATATGTTGAATCTAGTTTCATTCCAAATTCTACCATTGCTTCTTCGGCAGTCATGGCTTCTGGAGTGGGAGTTCTGGTCACTTCTGGAGTTTTCTTTGTGCTTTTAGCAAGGTCAGGTGCACTTGTTGTTGCAGTCGAAACAGGCTCTCTACGTGGAATGGGAGTGCTGGATGG
>CAYRYA010000024.1:0-1642 GCA_964428435.1 uncultured Candidatus Saccharibacteria bacterium
TGAGATTCGAACTCACGGTCCAGTTGCCCAGACTCCTGTTTTCAAGACAGGTGCATTCGACCACTCTGCCACTCCTCCAATGGTCTATAACAAATTGTTATGGCGTTTATACTACCAGAAAAAGACAATAATGCAATTCGAAAGATGGTGTGGAGGTTGCGTATGATTTTTCTTCATATACAATAATACTCATGAGAACACTTGGAATAGATTTTGGATCAAAGCGTGTAGGTATTGCTCTTTCGGATGAAAGTGGTGAATTTGCATTACCGTATGGAGTGATTGAAAACAATGAACATTTAATACGAGAAATTCGCGAGTTGTGTACGATCAATAATGTAGGGGAGGTGGTAGTGGGTGAGAGTAAGGATTTTAAGGGAGAGGATAATGTGATCATGGAGCAGATCACACCGTTTGTAGAAAAACTAAAAGAAGTACTTGATATACCAGTAGCACTTCATCCAGAGTTTCTCACATCTACTCAGGCAGAGCGCCTTCAGGGGAAAAACGATATGCTCGACGCTTCGGCAGCGGCGCTTATACTGAGCAGCTATCTTGAATTAAAAAAACATAAAGAAAGAGAACTTGTATAAAATATGATTACAATCGACGATGTAAAAAAGGTTGAAATACGAGCGGGAAAAATTTTATCCGCAGAAGCTATCGAAGGATCGGATAAACTACTTAAACTGGCGGTTGATTTTGGTGAAGAGTCTCCACGAACAATTCTTTCTGGTATCGCAAAGTATTTTCCTGGAGGAGAAGGATTGGTGGGTATTACATGTGGGTTTGTGGCAAACCTTGAGCCTCGAGCAATGATGGGGCTCGAAAGTCAGGGGATGATACTTGCAACAAGTGGAGATAATTTTTTCTCACTGATGAAGTTTTCAGATGATGTGCCTCCTGGTGCGCTTGTGAAATAATCTAAGAGGGGACAACGTGGTTTTAAAAGTGACGAGTACACTATATAATAATGTGTAATGAAGAGTCGTTTTTTAAAATTTTTCCCAACACCAAAGTTTTTAAACCCTGATTTTTCTGGTGTTTCCGTATCAGATACATCTATCAGATTTTTTCAGTTTGAAGAAAAAGGATCTCAGTTAGTTATTAAAAAATACGTAGAAAGAACTATACCTGAGGGGGCGATTGTTGCTGGATATATTCAACATACAGAGCCAGTAATCGATGTGCTCAAAGATATTCGTAAAGAAATAAAAACTCCATATGTACGAGCATCTCTCCCTGAAGAAAAAGCTTATTTATTTAAACTTGATATTCCACTCGTTCAGTCACATGAAATTAGAGAAAATATAGAGTTTAAATTGGAAGAAAATGTGCCGTTACCTGCAGAAACACTTGCGTTTGATTTTGCGGTGGTTGATCCAAAAGATCCAAACAAGGATCATTTTACTGTAGTGGTTTCCGCAATTCCTCGAGAGGTAATCGATGTGTATGTTGAGGTGTTTAATGCAGCTGGTTTTATTCCATACTCTCTTGAAATAGAATCTCAAGCTATCGCTCGTTCACTGCTTACTAAAATGCAAAGAGGTACACATGTAATCGTACACTGCGCGCCTCAAAAAGTAGGTCTATATATTGTGAGTCATAGTATTATTCATTTTACATCTACTATAAATCTTCA
>CAYRYA010000025.1:0-1624 GCA_964428435.1 uncultured Candidatus Saccharibacteria bacterium
ATTTGAAAGCGATTGTAAAAATTGTTCTCGTGTATACATGTATATAATAATTAATTACCAATAACTACTGAATAAATGAAACTTACCACAGGATCAACATCGGGTCCATACACCAACGCTCCCCCGAGTGCACCTGTAATAGTTAATGTTATAAACCCTATAAACGCAAGTGCAGGAATACCGTATATCACAACACGCTCAATACTGAACAAAAATAAAAATATCTGACGGGTAAAACCCTCTTGCACATATAAACCTAAATACTTTCTAATTCCCGTAATGACATACACAAGAGCAATCACTCCAAATATCCACACGGTGATTGTTGCATATGTAGAATGAACCTCAATCAACTGACTTCTTCCTGTTAATTCCTCAGCCATTTCACCAGTTTGTAATGCTGAAAAACTTCCTAACACACCAAAACCAAGTAACACAGCTTTCAAATTCCACCACCACATCTGATCTTTTAGTTTCTTAACTGAAAAGAATTCTGCCAATACATATACAGTAAGAAGTGCGATAGGAAAATGAACAAATAACGGGTGTATATTCATAGTTGTAAAGGATTATGGATAATCTCCATCAGTATACACCTTACGTTACATCCATGACACCAGAACATTCAATGCTTTTTTAATATGCTCTTTTGTGTTCTCATCAATCAGTTCACTTACTTCATTAAACTTTTCCTGCGCATTACCAATATAGAGTTCTGGTTGACCAACAACCTTTGCATCAAGGTATAACATTACTTTTTTTAGATCTTGTTGAGCTACCGCTGTAGCTATTGGTCCAATTGATGCACCCATCACAAGAACAGGTTTGCCTGCAAAAGAATTTTTACCCCACGGTCGAGAAGCCCAGTCTACTGCATTTTTAAGGACTCCAGGAATTGAACGGTTATACTCTGGAGTTGCAAAAATGATTGCATCAGCAGATTCAATTTGATTTTTTAATGTATGTGCAGCTTGAGGAAATGACGACTCGAGATCTGAATTGAACAACGGAAGTGAGCTTATATCACCAAGCTCAACTTCAACACCTTCAGGTACAAGTGATGTGAGCGCATTAGTGAGTGATGTGTTAAATGATTGCGCTCGCAAACTTCCAGAAATAGCTAAGATCTTTTTCATACTATTTTTATTGTTATGTTTAATATGTGTATTGTAAGCAACTTACTTTACAAAGTAAAGTATTATATACTACATATATGCTTAAAACAGAATCACAACGCACTGCATTATGCACCACCTGCCCTATTGCAAAAGTGGCAGATCTTGTCGGAGATTCTTGCATCATCCTTATTATTCGAGACCTACTCACCAAAGAACCACGTCGTTTTGGTGATTTTATTGAATCTCTTTCTGGGATCAGCTCACGTACTATTACAAAAAAATTAAAGTATCTAGAGGAGCATTGTATTATTAAACGAGCAGAATTTAACGAACGTCCTCCACGCGTCGAATACTCACTCACTAAAAAAGGGCACCAACTCAGTACCCTTCTTAAAGAAATGGAAAAATACGGTAAAAAATTATAACTACACTTTCCTCATTTGTCTTGGCATCCATGGCACACCAAGTTTTGGTAGCATATATCGATCAAGACCCCAATATCCTGC
>CAYRYA010000026.1:0-1598 GCA_964428435.1 uncultured Candidatus Saccharibacteria bacterium
ACAGGAAACTGTGGCATGGGCATGTACCCCTTTCAGATTGAGTTTATTGAGTAGGTTACTACTATGCGAGGGCTGTTTTTATAAGAGCATCAATGTTTTTATGTTGTAGCCATTCCGGAAGAAGTTTTGTATACAGCGCAATATGTCGAGTGTATGGCTTTACATTAAAAGGGAATTCTTTTTGCCATTCATCATCTTCAAGTACAAGTACATTAAAAACCTCTGAAAGATCGTAGAGAGTATCTGAATTTAAATCAACGGTATTCCCAAAAGTATTATAGATGTGATGAAAGAATAATTCGTGGAGAAATTCGTGTGCGATGACAGCGCATGCATCAGATTCATTTGTACGAATAGGGAATGCCACGGTGCGTTCTTGCGGATTACGTGCAACAAGAGGCCAAATGGTCGGATACAGTGTATAGGTATCATTTGGAAAATCTGATGGTGAAAAATATATACTCGAAAGGTCAACGAAAGATTGTTCCTTTTTGTGCCAGAGCGATGCTGTGCGGTTTGTTATATCACGAAGAAGCGCTGCGTTATCAGTATGATATTTTTTTAGTATTTCTGCTGCTTCTTCTGGATCTTTAGGAGGTATGAATGCTTCCCAGTCGATGTCTTGAATATGAGATTTAATCTGCTCGTATCCCGCAAGGTCGAGTTTGGGATCAATTTTGAAAATGGTGTGAATTGTTTGGTTCATTATTGATAATAATACTGCAGTTGTGAAATAGTGCATCCTTTCACTTTCAGAGATAGTAATAAAATGTTCTCACTGTGGAAAGTGATCCTATGAAAAAAGATCAGATGGTCGCACTTGTAACACAGATGCTCAGGTAGAATTCCGAAGCGCAACTATGGTCTCTATTGTGTATGCACACGACTTCCTAGCGCTGAAGGCGCGGGGGAGTCGTGTATTTTGAACATTCGGTACTATCAAAGCTTGTATGTCTTTTCGTTGCGAATGCGGATGGAGTCGATGATGTATTTTGCTTTTTCCTTGTGGAAGATGATGCGGAAGTCTCCCTTGCGTATTCGGTAGAGTTCCATTCCTGCAAGTTTGATTGGTTTGAGGTGAGAAATATCGTCATCACGGAGAAGCGTCTCAATAAGTGCGATGAGTATTTCTCGGTCATGTGCGGATAACTTTTTAAAAAGTTTTTCTATTTTGTTCATGAAGTGCGGAGTTTTTTGAGTATGCGCACAATGTCGTCTGCGGGCACACCCTTTCCATTGTTGTCACGGATAGCATCAAAGACCGTGTATTCTTTTTCATCCTGCTCAAAGCGAGCAGGGGAGATGCGGAGCGAGTCGCCTTCTTCTGCAACCAAAATCGCATTAGTACCCATACGCGTACGCCACGCTACAGGAAGTGTAATTTGCCCCTTGGAAGTAATCTTTTGCAGTCGTGCAGGTGAAGTTTTCATATTTCTTATAATACTACTTACTTACTTTCTGTCAATCGAGGAAATACACTCGAGGCGAGGGGTGACGTTGTATAGACAAGATAAAAAATTCGTGATTTGATACAGACAGGTTCCGTGGTGCATGTTACATGCTCTCGGTTTTTGGTTTCTTCGTTTGGGAGATTGACA
>CAYRYA010000027.1:0-1553 GCA_964428435.1 uncultured Candidatus Saccharibacteria bacterium
CGCTGCTCTGCCGTTGAGCTAGGAAGGCTTGAACAGGATATTATAAACGGAAGAGAAGCGAATAGGGAAGGATTAGAGCTCCCACTTGACTACTTTCAGCTTTGGCCAGTTTTTTGTCCAACACTCAACCTTTTTTTCATAAACAACCTTGATACACGATGGTTTGTTTGGTCGTATCACCATGCCAAAGAGGTCATTGAGGCCATAGGGAGCATACACGTTATATGTGTTTCCAATCTTGTTCACACCTATCGAATTCGCGGTTGTTGGCCAACAATTGATAGCATCTTCACATGAAGTAAGCTTATTTATCCTTTTTCCAAATTTATTGTGATACCAAAGATGAACCCGAGCCTCATTTTTCACATCAAGACTTATTGGTATGTTCATATACTTTTTTCTCAAGCGGTTTTCTTCTAAAATCTCGGTCTCTTTGGTCAGGTCGTCTCTGTCGTAATATACAAGGTCGTAATCTTTTATACTTTCTTCTGGTTTCTTTCCAGAAAGATAATTCCAAACACTCTGGCATATACAACCTGCACCTAGATACCACGAAACACCTTTACGAAAAGGTTTACTATCGAGAATTTGTGCATTGTAGGAGTTCAGAAGTACAATTCTGATAAGTTCATCTATCTGGTTTTGAAGTGGTTTACCGTGCATGATTACTATTTTACACCCATCCTAGTTTAGAAAATACTTTTATAGAGGGAGGTGTAAGTTTGTAATCATCTAAATCTTGAATAGACACCCATCGACATTCGTGCAAGTCATCATTGGGATGAATCTGTATCAGACTAGCATCTAATGGAAGATCAACTTGATACGTATTGAATTGCATAGTAACGAGCATTTGCTCACCGGTAACTTTATCCGTCTTTTCTGTTTGATCAGTTTCTGAGTCTGAAAGAAGTTTTGTTGGTAAGTCAGTAATGTCAATTCCAACTTCTTCCTTCATTTCTCTCACGAGTGCTTGTGCATGAGTTTCGCCCTCGTCCACGCCACCTCCAGGGATATGCCAACAATCTGGGTACACTCCACCGTCACGTATTTTTCCGATTAATATTTTCCCATCTTTTGACATAAGCACAGCGGCAACAATAGTCCTCGAGATTGTCTTCATAGTAATAGTTTGGGAAACTTATCCTTCACCCGTTGTCGTGTAACCTTGGCGTTCGCAAGCACTTTCTCAGGGTCGTTCATCACCCGTTTATATTCAATAAGCCGTTCCCCGTCGATATCGAGAGTATAGATAAAAGCTTCATGCATAGAATCGTCTTTTGACTGGATGTTTACGTTCTGCTTTCGATACCAGTCGGGGTACCGCTCCCAATGGTCGAGGACAAGCTCCTGATTTAAGTCTATTTCGTACGCACGTCCCTCAATCACAAAGATGTGCTCCGCGTCTTGTTTCGCAAATAGGTATGAAAATGTATCCTTGTCGATGTTCCTGGTTGAAAAGAATTCTGAAACTTTGGTGGGAAGATCTGCATACGTGCCCTTGTAGATTGAATATCCGGTGAGTGTTGCGTAGAAGTTGTGTGGTACAGCTC